>CAZQIV010000011.1:0-80386 GCA_964593705.1 uncultured Lentimicrobiaceae bacterium
GAAAACGAAGCGATTAAAGCGACTTTAGCGAACGAAGAGACTGGAGAGAACTAAGAGACTTGAGCGACGGAGTGTTGGAGCGATGGAGCGATGGAGTGATGAGAGGTGAGAGGACAAAGAGACTAAGCGAACAAAGAGACTGGAGAGACGGAGTGATGTGAGGGGGGAATGACTGAATGATTGAAAAACTGAATGATTGAAATATGAAAAATTAGGGATGATGGCGGGATGATACGACTTAGAATCGTCCGCAGGACTTTCTAACGTCAGAAAAAAGAGGTGAGTAGTGAGCGGTGAATATTAGAGTGGTGGCGTTGGCCACATCTAAAATCTGACATCTTTCATCAGGGGGATGTCCGATGTATGATGTTACGCCCACATCTAAAATCAAACATCTTACATCTAAAATCTGACATCAAAATTCAGGGCTTCACTTGAAGTGAAACCCTGAATGGAATCCTGAAAACCACCCGCGTTCCTGCTGCCTCACCAGCTTCGTTTTTCAGATCAACAATATCCAACGAGATTTTTTTTCTCAGCTTTTTGTTCATTGCGTTTATACGCTGCCGCGTGATCCCGGTTGCCATGGATTTGTGGCCGGAATCCTTTGCTTTTAAATTTTCCTGGGCCTGTAGGCGGCCAATGCCATTGTCTTCGATTTCAAGGATAAGGTTTTGTTTTTGAAGAAGAAAACGTACCTCGATCATTCCGGTGGTTTCTTTGGCTTTGAGGCCGTGTTCGATGGCATTTTCGATAAAGGGCTGTGCCAGCATGGGCGGAATTAATGTAGCTTCCACATCAATGTCATCATCAACCGAAACATTAAATTCGATCATCTCGGGGTAGCGGATTTTTTGCAGGGTCAAATAATTTTCGATGGTGTTGATCTCCGCTTCTAAAGTAATGGTTTCCGCCGCCGAGCTATCAAGAATATTGCGTACCAGTTTTGAAAACCGGGCCAGGTATTTACTTGCCTTCATGGAGTCTTCGTTTATAATGGAGTTCTGGATACTGGCCAGGGAGTTGAAAATGAAGTGGGGGTTCATCTGGCTCCTGAAAAGACGTTGTTTGAGTTGGATGTTTTGCTGATTAGCTTTGATGCGGTTTTGCCTGAAAAACAAAGTGGCAAACAAAATCAATAAAACGATGAGTGCTATAAGGCCATAGAGGAAAATGCTGTTTTGCCGGATACGGTACTGTTGCAATTCGGTTTGTTGCTCAAGCATGCCGATCTGCTGGTTTTTTCTTTCGGATTCGTAGGCAATTTCCAAACCCAGTAGCTGCTTGTTGGAGGCTACCTTGTTAAGTGTATCGGTAAAAGAATGATAAAGTTTATAATACTCGAGCCCCTTCCTTGTATTCCCTGTACTTTCCATCAGCTGGCTAAGTCTTTTATAAGATCTGGCCAGGCACTCCTTTGCATCAATCAACAACATACTTTGAGTCATGGTTCTTTTATAGACATCCCAAAAATTCATCGGGGCTCTACGGTAAGTTTCATCCTCAAATCCCAAACCGCTTGCATTGACTTTCAGCGCATTTTTGACAGAAAATTCATAACCTTCGATTGCTTTTTGAATTTCATTTTTTCGATAATAATAGTCTGCTTTAAACATACTTGCCCTGTACTTACAATACATGAAAGACATATCCTCTGCTCTTTTAAGGGCAAAATCAAAATAATATATTGCACTATCCGATTTCATATATCTGTCAAGTATGAGTCCAATATCGTAAAGCGCTTCGGTTTTCAGTGCCCTGTCGGGTATAAGGCTATCATTGAAATAAGACAATCCTTGATGTAAAATTATTTTTGCAGAGTCCTGTTTGCCCCCAATGGCGTAAGCATAGCCCAGAGAGATTAAAACAGCACCAATACATCTGCTGTTCATTTTCTCTTCAACAGCAAGGGATAGGGCTTTTTTCAAAATTGCAATTGATGCTTTGGCATCCCGGGTATAATTATTATGATAAAACCCCATGGCATAATATGTCATTGAAAGGTCTTCCAGGTGTTGATTCTGTTTATAAATTGAAATCACTTGAGGGCCAATTGTAAATGCCTTTTCTATATTATTTGTGTACATATAGATCACGCTGATTTGGCTCAGCGTTAAACCGAGTAGCCTCGTTTCGACAGTCCCTTTTAGCGCATCTGCAGCCTGGTTGTAAAAGTCGAATGCCGTGATATAATCGTTATTGTAAAATGAAATTTCGGCTTTTATTTGATACCCTTTGCCTATTCCGGCCTGGTATCCAATTTCATTGGAAATGGATAAAATTTCGTCAGCCATGGGTTTACATTGTTCAGGCTCCCACGGGGCAAGCATGTAGGCCATTTCAAACAAAATATCCACCCTGTGTTTTCCTTCGGTTTGGGGTAGTAATATTGCAAGACTATCATACTCTGATTGAAAATCAAAAAGATCGGCAGCAAAGGCCGGGCTAAGTAAAATCAATAAAACTATTGTTGAATATTTTCTCATTTTCTTTATTTTTTACCGCAATGTTCCGCGATGTTATGCGCAATGTTTCGCAATGTTTTTTTTTGTTTTACTCTGCGTAACTCTGCGGTTTCTTTTTTACCGCGATGTTCCGCGATGTTATTCGCAATGTTTCGCAATGTTTTTTATTCTTTTCTCTGCGTTACTTTGCGTTGAACTTCGCGTAACTCTGCGGTTTCTTTTTTACCGCGATGTTCCGCGATGTTATTCGCAATGTTTCGCAATGTTTTTTATTCTTTTCTCTGCGTTACTTTGCGTTGAACTTCGCGTAACTCTGCGGTTTCTTTTTTACCGCGATGTTATGCGCAATGTTTCGCAATGTTTTTTTTTGTTTTACTCTGCGTAACTCTGCGGTTTCTTTTTTACCGCGATGTTCCGCGATGTTATGCGCAATGTTTCGCAATGTTTTTCTTATCCTTTTCTCTGCGTTACTTTGCGTTAAACTCTGCGTTACTCTGCGGTTCAGTTTTTTTACCGCAATGTCTCGCAATGTTATGCGCAATGTTTTTTAATCTTTACTCTGCGTTACTTTGCGTTGTACTTCGCGCAACTCTGCGGTTCAGTTTTTTTACCGCAATGTCATTCGCAATGTTTCGCAATGTTTTTTTTATCCTTTCCTCTGCGTAACTCTACGTTGTACTTCGCGTAACTCTGCGGTTCAGTTTTTTTACCGCGATGTTCCGCGATGTTATGCGCAATGTTTCGCAATGTTTTTTTATTTTCCTCTGCGTAACTCTGCGGTTTCTTTTTTACCGCGATGTTCCGCGATGTTATTCGCAATGTTTCGCAATGTTTTTTATTCTTTTCTCTGCGTTACTTTGCGCCATACTTCGCGTAACTCTGCGGTTTCTTTTTTACCGCGATGTTCCGCGATGTTATGCGCAATGTTTCGCAATGTTTTTTTATTTTCCTCTGCGTAACTCTGCGTTGTACTTCGCGTAACTTTGCGGTTAGTTCAATGGTTTTTATAATTTATTCGCTATCCTGCGAATTCCATCCTTCATACTTTTGACATTGAAATTTAGTAACATGCCTAATTTGCACCCGGAAAGTTTCAGGTAAGTTAAAATCTGTGCCAGGTGAATATCGTTTAGTGCCTCTACAGCTTTTAATTCAATAACCACTTTCGACTCCACCAAAATGTCAATCCGGTATCCTACTTCCAAATGCACGTCTTCATAAATCAGGGGTAATGCTTTTTCCTTTTCTACAAATAATCCGATTTTCTTCAATTCGTAGGCCAGCACGGCCTGATAAGAACTTTCAAGAAGTCCCGGGCCTAAAGCAGTATGTACTTTATATGCAGCAGTAAGGATTTTGTAACTAATCTGATTTTCTGTCATAATTCAAAGTTTAATGCTATTTTTTACTCTTTTATTAACCGCAATGTCTCGCAATGTTATGCGCAATGTTCCGCAATGTATAGCGCGATGTTTCGCAATGTTTCTTTTTATTTTACTCTGCGTGACTTTGTGCCGTACTTTGCGTAACTCTGCGGTTAATCTACGCCCCGGCAAGCCTTTCGAACATCTCCATCAATTCTTCACGCTTTCGCGAAGCCACCGGAACCTTTATTTCATTTTCAAGCACCACATAGCCTCCATCCGCCTTTTCAAAGCGTTCGATGTGGCGAATATTAATCAGGAATGATTTGTGAACCCTGTAAAATCCTGCGTCTTTTAACAGTTCATCATAATCCTTCAGTACGTTTGAAACAAGGATCTTTTTCCCGTTCAATAAATGAATAGCGCAGTAACTTCCTTCGGATTCGCAATAATTGATGTTGCGGGTTTTTACAAGATGAACATTATCCATTGTTTTAAGGATGATCTTCCTATTGGCCTTATCCTGCGAAAGAATGTTCTCTTCGAGGGCGCCAAGTTGGGTGTTGAAATCTTTTTGCATCACACTTTCCACTTTGTTTACCGCTTCGGTGAGCTCGTCCGGGTCAACCGGTTTTAGCAGATAGTCGATGGCACTGAATTTAAAAGCTTTGATGGCATACTGGTTGTAGGCGGTAATAAATATCACCTTAAAATCGACAGGTTGCAGTTGTTTCAGCAAATCGAAACCGGTACCATCTTTCATTTTAATGTCGAGCAGGATCAGGTCGGGATGGAGATTTCCGATTTTTTCCACACCGCTTTTCACACTATCGGCTGTTGCCACCATTTTAATATTTGGGCAAAAGCTGCCAACCATTTTTTCAAGGGTCTGGCGCATGTGCGCTTCATCGTCGATGATGATGGTACGAAGCATATTCAATTCCGATTTTTTGCTAAAGATAAACATTATGGACCAAATTTCAATTTTAGGTGTAAATGGCTAAATTTAGAATGTAAATTCAGGGCGTGATTTGAATGAATTCAGGGCTTGACTTGAAGTCAAACCCTGAATAGGGGTGTGTGCTTTATTGCTTAATTATTTTCCTTACAATTACCCGGTCTCCTAATTGCACTTTGCAGAAATAAACTCCCCGTGATAGTTCGGCCAGGTTTAAATAATAGGCATGTTCGCCTGGCGATTCCGCTTTATATTTCCAGTTTTTAGTGCAAATGCCTGTAACATTATAAATGCAAATTTCAATCGTTGCCGAAGTTGATAGATGCAGACTAAGCATAGCATAATCATTCATTGGATTTGGTGAAATGTTTAATCCATGATGGATCGTTCTGTTTTCCACATATGGTATTACATCGCATGAGTCTTGTACTTCATCGGGGCTGTTGCAGCCGGGGGCGTTGTTGTAAATTTCCATCAGACCAGTTGGGCTGGACAGGTATTCGCAAATACTATGCACATGACAGGTTGATAGTAAACTGTTTTCAATAATACATAAATTTACAATGGATTCGGCAGCGATATTTTCAAGCCCGGATAGCGAAGTCAGGGCTTGGTTTCCTGTTTCTAAGCCACCGATATATAGGTTTCCGCCGATGGAAGATAAACCCTCCAATCCGGACAGGGAGGTCAGGGCAGCATTTTGTTGTATCCACAGGTCTCCACCGATAGAGGTCAGATTCTCTAATCCGGTCAGTGAGGTCAGGGCAGCGTTTTGTTGTATCCACACGTCTCCACCGATAGAGGTCAGATACTCTAATCCGGTCAGTGAGGTCAGGGCAGAGTTTTGGCCTATCGAAAGGACGCCGCCAATAGAAGCCAGACTATCCAATCCAGACAAAGAGGCCAGGGCATCGTTGGTTTCTATCCATAGACTTTCGCCGATTGAATCCACACCCTCCAATCCGTAAAGTGAGGGCAGGGCAGTGTTAGCATATATCGTAAGACTTCCTCCGATAGAAGTCAGATTCTCCAACCCAGAGAGTGAGGTCAGGGCAATGTTGTCCACTATCTCAAGTTCTCCACCGATGGAAGCCAAATTCTCCAACCCGAAGAGTGAGGTCAGGGCATAGTCTGTGTGTATCAAAAGTTCGCCGCCAATGGAAGTCAGTACACTTAAACCGTTCAGGTTAGTTATGTCAATTCCATCAATTTCAACATCCCCTTCAATCTCTGTACAATTGGGATGGTTTATCTGGAAATTATCGATTTGTTCCTGCGTGCTAAAAGTGATTCCCTGGGGCAGGCATGAGTTTGGTAGAGTTTCCGGCGGTGATAACAAGGAATCCATAAATATCAATGCCCTTTCCTTAAACCCAGCCGGCATTACATGCCCACCGGTATGGTCGTAAAACTCGTAGGGAAGCCCCAGCATTTCAAGGGAATCTTTAAACGCGATATGGCAGGGATAAATGCTTTCATCTCCACTTCCACAACCAAAAAATATCCCTACACTGTCCTCAGGGTATAATTGATGCATTAAATGGTCGATGCTATTGATTTTTGCTTTCATCAAAATGGTATCAATATAATCCCCGTTTTCATCCAGGGGAAACTCTACGATTGGCGGATTGATATAGGTTTGCGGGGTATTCAGGTTGGGGGCAAAAGCACCAAAAACCAGAAACATAAACATGGTTGTTGAAGCTGAACCGGAATTATCGTAATCGTAAAAGAAAGGCGGCCCGGGTTGATTTTGCTGGAGGACATGCAGGCGTGTTGAATCCAATACTACTTCCGTCAGATTTAGTATCTGAGAGGCTGCTGCGGCCAAAACCCTGAACTTATCTTTATGCAAAATCCCAAACCTGAACGTACCATATCCTCCCATGGATATGCCCAATAAGGCCCTGTGGTCGCGTGAAGGATAAGCCCGGAATGAAGATTCAAGCCATTTGGTCAGGTCGTTTATCATATAATCCTCGTAGTCGCCCCAAATAATCGAATTCATATACATCGAACCATCAAAAGGATCGGGGCTGTTGTCGGCACCAACCATAATTACCGGTTCAATGATGCCATTATTTATCAGCGATTCCATCCAGCTCATCATTTCATTCATTCCGTTCTGACTACCAAACCAGCCATGCAGGTAATAGATTACGGAATAATACGTGTCGGGGTTTTCATCGTATCCCGGTGGAAAATAAATATCCACCATCTTGGTTTCCTGGAGCGCCTCACTGTAAAAAGAGGTGTCGATGTGGTTGATCTGTGCAAACAGCAGATTTGCTGTTAAAATGATTGTTGTTAAAATTGTAAGTTTTTTCATAATATTTATTTTGATGGGTTTTATAACCATAAAGATACAACATGCGGAAGGGGAATATGAAGAAGATGTATGAACGCCGGGTTCTAATTGATAAACGCCCGGGTTGGGTTAGTTAACGCCGGGGAAGTGAGGTGGAAATGAGAAATGAGAGAGAGACGTAATGGAGTGTTAGGAAAGATAAAATAAGGCCGGCAGCGAATTGTCCTTCGAGGCTTTAGAGTCCTTACAGTCCTTAGAGTTTGAAGGAAGATTGGAGAGATGGAGTGGTGGAGAGATGAGCGGGGAGAGAACAAAGGGACTTTAGCGAACGAAGAGAACAAAGGAACTTTAGCGAACGAAGAGATCCCCCGACTTTCCATCGTCCGCAGGACATGGAAACGTCTAAAAGGGAGAGGTGAGTGATGAGTGGTGAGAGAACTAAGCGAACTAAGCGACTTTAGAGACTTGAGGGACTTGAGGGAGTGAGGGACTTTAGAGAACTAAGCAATAAAGAATAATCGAATTAATGACACATTAAATTTGGTTCTACTACCATTTTTGTGGATGTAAATAATGGCTATCACTTTAAGCAGATTTCTCACCGCCAATTGGCGGTTCGAAAAGACAAGGCTATAACTCTGCAAGGGGTGGATGAAAGTGGGCGCTTCGCGCCCACTTTCATCCACCCCAACAAACCCGCTAAAGCCCTGTCATTTCGAAGGAGCTTGCAGCCTGCCCCGACCATTCGGGGACTGAGACCTGCCTCGCCTTTTGGTTAGGCCACCTGCAGGCGGCAAGGCGGGAATCTATTTTACTACTCATGATTAATATTTTACTTTCCACTAAATTCGCAGTAGTACCTTAAATTACGACAATAATATTGTAACTCATTGATTTGTAATTTACAGATCAGAAGTTCTGGAATTTCGAGAATACTATCATACTTCACCGCACGTTGAATTCCCGTACTTTTGCAGCATAAACCATTACATAATGAAAGTATTCAAATTTGGCGGCGCTTCGGTAAAAAGTGCGGAAGCCATCAAAAATGTAGCCTCAATCATTCGCTCGTACCCCAGGCAGGAACTGGTGGTGGTATTTTCGGCCATGGGAAAGACAACCAACGCATTGGAAGAAGTTGCTTTTTCGGCCTACAATCACAAACCAGATCTTGAAAATAAAATCGCCGTAATCAAGGATTTTCATCAGCAAATATTAGATGAACTTTTTCAGGATGCTGAAAATCCTGTTCACCAACTTTTGGATGGTTTAATTTCGAATATAAGAGCCTATTGCTCTAATACGGACTTTGGTTTTGATGAATTTTATGATAGGATTGTTTCGTATGGAGAATTGATTTCAACGGCCATTATCAGCGCATGGTTCGACGAAACAGGCCTGAAAAATATCCTTATCCCGGCTCCGACGCTCATTAAAACCAACGATCACTTTAGGAATGCTTCTGTGATTTGGCAAAAAACCGGTGAATTGATAAACTTACAAATCAGAAAAACCTTTTCCGAAAACCCTGGCCATATTGTGATTACACAGGGTTTTATTGCCGGAACACCTGAAGGAAAAAGAACAACGCTTGGCCGCGAAGGCTCCGATTTTACGGCTTCGATATTTGCATATTGCCTCGATGCCGAAAGCGTTACCGTATGGAAAGATGTGGATGGCCTGCTTAATGCCGATCCGGTTTATTTTAATGATACCCGGAAAATAGGAAGGCTTAGTTATCGCGAAACCATCGAGCTGTCATTCTACGGAGCCAAAGTATTGCATCCCAAAACCATAAAACCCCTTCAAAACAAAAACATCCCCCTCGAAATCAAATCATTTTACAAGCCCCACGAACCCGGCTCCATTATACATTCAAGCGAAAAATCAGATAATCTTTTACCTTTTTTAATTTTGAAAAAGAAACAGATGTTGATTTCATTTTCAGCCAAAGATTTCTCGTTTGTAACCGAAGACAAGCTCCACCGCCTTTTTGGCGTTTTTCATCTCTTAAATATCAGGATCAACCTTATGCAAAATTCGGCCATTAGTTTTACGGTTTGCATAAACGACCCGGGCGAGCAAATTTCGGAGATTATTTCCCAATTAAATGATGAATTTGAAATAAGGTACAACCTCGGGCTTGAACTTTTAACCATCCGCCATTTCAACGAAGACATTGTAAAACAACACCTGTGTAATTGCGAAATTTATTTGGAACAACGCAGCCGGAAAACTATACAGGTGGCATACAGGAAAGGGTAATTTGCTTCGCGTGATTTTGCTTCGCTGTCATTTGCTTCGCGTGATTTTGCTTCGCTGTCATTTGTCCGCCGTTAGCGGACGTAATTGATAGGCATCCCGAAAAGTAGAAAATTTTCTCCAAAGGAGTCCTTCGGACAATTTATATTACTTTTCGAGCCCGCCTTGCCGCCAGTGTTGGCTATTGTTAAGGCGAGGCAGGGATGTTGCAAATCCGGGATTCTTGAATCCTGGGCTCGAAAAAATATGAAATCATATCCCGAACCTTCGGGATGTTTTTTCGGCATTTGCTACACGTGATTTGGCTTCGCCGTTATTGATGGTAATTTGCTTCGCGTAATTTGTCCGCCGGTCGGATGTCATTGATACCTATCGGAAATTAAAGGCTGAGGACTGAGGACTGCCAATGCCGACCTACGGTCGAGCATCCACGAAAATATATGAAATCATAGATTTCTGTTTTTTCGGGACTGAGGGCTGCATTCTACTCTCAAAAAGTATAACTCACCGAAATTCCCTGCCCATAAACTGAGCCATAGGGTTGGATTGCGAGCTTTCTTTTTTCGTGATTATTATAAACCAGCCTTCCGATAGCATAGCCGAGAGCTGCCCCGGCCACCACATCGCTGGCCCAGTGTTTATCGTCGTAATTCCTCGAAACTGCCACAAGGCCGGCCAGCGAAAAGGCCGTAATACCCACCCAACGCCGATCTTTATAATAAGCACTTAAAACTGTGGCCGCCGCAAAAACCACCGAGGTATGCCCTGATGGAAAGGAATTGTTGTGAAAACCATCAAAGGGACCTCCCCAATAATTGGGATTTGCAGGATCGGACTGGTAAGGGCGCTCACGTTGAAATAAGTTTTTAAACAAAAAGGTGTATGCTCCAGTCAATATTACAGCTTTGCCGGTGAGCAGGGCGGCAGTTTCTGTTTCCTGATTTTTTGCTATTAGACCATAAACATACATTCCACCTAAAATTCCGGCAAGGTAATAGGTATCCAGGGGGTCAAGAAAATTTTTCGTGATCTTGTCTTTTGCTTCGGTGCGGTTTCGCTGAAAAAAATCCCTGATAAGCTCATCCTGAGAATAAACAATAAGGGTTGCACCTGTAAAAGCTGCAAATCCAATCCATTGTTTTTTATCCCAACGAAATGGCGAAGTAGCAATATCGCCGGCATCGTTTAAGTACGATAAAACATATTTCTTATTGAAATGCAGGTATTGATTATCGGGCTGCTGCCCAAAAGATGATGTTGACTGAAGGCTAAGAAATATAAGGACAATCGAAAACATCCGGACAAATTTCTCCATGCAATGATTTCCTGAACCCTTGCGTATTTTAAAAAAAATTGAATTAAAATGATTTGAAATACTATTCAATGAAAATTATCTTTTCTTATTTATGAATTATTAAATGCAGGAAACGGGAAATTGTTTAATCAAAAGTCAAAAAGTATTTCCTTAATCAGTGCCTGTCCATAAAGTCGATGATTTTTTGATTTAAGATTAAGGATTTAGGATCGTCCGAAGGACTCCTTTGGAGGAGATTTTAGATTTTCCTGATTATCACCAACATCTTAAATCTAAAATCGTTAATCTAAAATCATATATTTTTCTAATGGTTGTTCTCATTTCAAACTACTGCTTGCCCTTGGCTTCATCCCAAAAAGCATCCATTTGCTCAAGTGATAATTCCGTCAAAGGCCTGTCTTTTTCCCGTGCTTGTTCTTCGATATACTGAAAGCGCTTTATAAATTTCTTGTTCGTGCGCTCCAGGGCATCTTCGGGGTTTACCCCGATAAACCTTGAATAATTGACAAGTGAAAATAAAAGATCTCCAAATTCCGCTTCCATTTTTTCGGCATCACCAAGCTTTACCTCATCCTGAAGCTCAGTCATTTCTTCATTTACTTTTTCCCAAACCTGTGATGGGTTTTGCCAATCGAAACCCACACCGCGAACTTTTTCCTGCATCCTGTATGCCTTAACCATCGCGGGGAGCGACTTTGGTACTCCATCCAAAACCGACTTACGGTCTTTTTCGGTGAGCTTAATTTTTTCCCAATTGTTTGAAACATCCTGTGCATTGGCCACTTTTACATCCCCAAAGATGTGGGGGTGACGGTTGATGAGTTTTCCGCTTATACTGTCCAATACATCTTTGATGTCGAAATTGTTGGTTTCCGATCCTATTTTTGAGTAAAACACCAGGTGTAGCATCAGGTCGCCAAGTTCTTTTTTAATTCCATCCATATCCTTCTCCAGAATGGCATCTGAAAGTTCGTAGGTTTCTTCGATGGTAAGATATCTGAGCGATTCGAGGGTTTGCTCTTTATCCCAGGGGCATCCTGCACGCAAGTCGTCCATTATTTTTAGCAATCGCCCGAAGGCGGCTAATTTTTCTTCCATGAGTACTAAAATTTCTGATTTGTTATTGTTAACGGCGGCAAAGATAGCCCGGATAGTTTATTTATAGGGTTAAAAAAAAGTAGGTTCTGCTACCATTTTTGTGGATAGGCAGCAGGTGGGCGCTAAGCTGTTTCTTGTAACTAATACCGATAAATATCCGGACTGAGGACTGAGAACTGAGAACTGTGGACTTAAAAAATTAACACCCCCAAAACAACTTTTACCCACACGGTAAAGTAAAACTAAAAACACTCCCTTTTCCGGGTTCACTTTCCACGAATAACTGTCCCCCGTTTTTCTCAACAAACTCTTTGCAAAGAATGAGCCCCAATCCGGTCCCGATTTCCTTTTCAGTGCCTGCTGTCCTGATTTTTTTCTTTAAGTCAAACAAATTAATAATATCTTCTTTTTTAATTCCAACGCCACTATCTTTAACCCTGACAATAATTTCATTTTTACCGCTTTCGGAATGATGATCATCAACAAAAAATTCAATTTTCCCATCATTGGGAGTAAATTTAATAGCATTTGAAAACAGATTCCGGAGCACAGTATTAATGGTTTCTTCATCAGCAAAAGCAAATTTGGCTGATTTTATCCCAATTTGTGTTTCGATTCTTTTTTTTGAATAAACCAGGTTATTGCCTTCAATGATATTGGTGATTAGCAGGCCAAGGTCAAGTTTTTCGGGATTAAGACTAATCCTGCCGGTTTGAGAAGATGCCCACTGTAACAGGTTCTCCAGCAATTTGTAAATGTTTATTGCACTATTCTTAATAATTCCCAAAAACTGTTTTTTCTCTTGATCACTCAGTTCATCAAAATCATTATATAAAAGATCGGCAAAGCCAAGCAATCCGTTAAAAGGGCTTTTTAGATCGTGGGCAATAATCGAAAAAAAGCGGTCTTTGGTAGCATTGGCCTCTTCCAGTTCGTGGGTTCGTTCTTTTACCCTGATTTCGAGTTCGTGGTTGTGCTGTTTCAACTGGCTGTTAAGCTTTCGGTGGTTTCGGTATTGAAGGAACAAAATAACAAGGACGCTGGCAAAAAACAAAAAAATTATGATTGTAATAAATTGGGCACGTTCTTTTTGAGCATTCGAAATCTTCAATTCCTGTATTTCGTTTTCTTGTCGCAGCACTGTATTTTCGCGCTTACTTTTTTCCGATTCATATTGCACTTTTAATGCGGCAATCCGGTCTTGCAGATCAATATGAAAAGTTGAATCACGATATTTGGAATACTCTTTATGATAATGGAGAGCCTTTACCACCTCTCCTTTGGCTTCGTAAAGTTTTGACATCCCATCGAAGTTGCGTTGTTCTATTCCTATAAGGTGTTCGCTTTCAGCAATAGTATTACTTTCCAAAAACATTTTTTCAGCCTCTCCATATTTCCCCTTTTTAAAATAGAGGCTACCCATATTATTGAGCGAAGATGCAAGTCCAAAATTATCGCCGATTGTTTTGCGAATTTTAACAGCTTCAATAAAATAGTCTTCGGCTTCGCCATACATCCCTTTGGCCATCGAGTTCCCCCCGAGATTATTCAAGGTATTGGCAATACCGCGATCATCATGTAATTGTCTTTTTATTTCGAGCGATTGAAAATAATAAATCATAGCAGTATCGATACTTTTTCGCTCATCAAACACCTGCCCGAGATTATTCAGCGCTGCTGCAATTCCGGCCTGGTTGTCAAGTGCCTTATAGTAATCGAGTGCCTGCGAAATAAACCGCTCTGCATCATCAAACTCGTCAACATCTTTGTAAAGCACCCCAATATTATTCAGGGTTTTTGCTATGGACAGTGTGTCGTTAAGTTTGATTTTAAACATCAATGATTTGTTAAAATAGGCAAGGGCTTTTTGAAAATCGCCCGAAATTTGTGAAATCACACCAAGATTATTGAGTGTTTTCACAATATTCGCTGTATCGTAAAATTGCTCCCTCAAAGTTAGAGATTGTCCAAAATAATCAAGCGATTTTCCATAATCACCCATCAGGTAGTACGTTACACCGATGTTATTGAATATTCCTGATAAATCTTTTATCCTGCCCAGATTCTTTTGTATTTCAACATTTTCGAAGTCATATTCAAGGGATTTCTCCAATGAAACGGATTGGTACAATCCTGATAGCATCAATAATACCTCCGAACGCGCTTCTGCCTGCATTGATGGAAGGATAGCCTCGAGGCTGTCAATTTTTTGTTGCACCTGGGGCTTTGCAATACTAAAAATCAAAAGAAAAAATAATGTATATAATAGTTTTTTCATTGGAGCAATAAGGTAAATAGCTTGCAAATATACTAATCCCTTTACATAGGTGTTAGGATTGGAAAATTTAAAAGAGAATTTAAGATTTTAGTAACTTGCGCCACTTGTTTTTAAACAGCGTAAAAACACATCGAACCATTGAAATACAACATAGATAAAATCAGGAATGATTTCCCGGTATTGCACCAAATAATTTACAAAAAACCTTTGGTGTATTTTGACAATGCCGCCACCAATCAAAAACCCGTGCAGGTACTCGATCGTATGAGGGCCTATTACGAAAAGGAAAACAGCAACATCCACCGTGGCATTCACTTTTTAAGTCAGGAAGCTACCTCGGCTTATGAAAACGCGAGGGAAACGATAAAATCGTTTATTAATGCCAACAGCAAAAGTGAGATCATTTTTACTAAAGGAACCACCGAATCGATAAATCTGGTGGCTGCTACGCTGGGACGAAAAGTATTAAACCCCGGCAATGAGGTGTTAATTACGCACATGGAGCACCACTCTAATATTGTTCCGTGGCAAATGATTTGCAAAGAAAGAGGCGCACATTTAAAAGTTTGTGATATTACCGAAAAAGGTGAGCTTGACCTTGAAGATTTTAACAAAAAACTCTCCTCTAAAACGAAAATTGTGGCATTGAATCACGTTTCCAATTCGTTGGGAACAATTAATCCTGTTAAAGAAATAATTAAAAAATCGCATGATGCCGGGGCATACACATTAATCGATGGAGCCCAGGCCGTTGCCCACCTGCCGGTGGATGTACAATATCTTGATTGCGATTTCTATTGTTTTTCAGGACATAAAATTTATGCACCAATGGGCATTGGTGTGCTTTATGGCAAGGAAGATATTTTGGATAAAATGCCTCCTTACCAGGGAGGTGGCGAAATGATTTCGACTGTTACTTTTAGCAAAACCACCTACAATGAGTTGCCATTTAAATTTGAAGCCGGAACGCCAAATGTTGGTGGAACGCTTGGCCTTGAGGCAGCCATAAATTACATTAAGGCGATCGGGCTTGAAATACTTGCCCTACACGAAGACGATCTTTTAAAATACGGAACTGAAAAACTATCGGAAATAAAGGGTCTTCGCATTTACGGGGAATCCGAAAATAAAGCAGGCGTGATATCTTTCAATTTGGACAAAATTCACTCTTATGATGCAGGCACCCTTATCGATAAGTTCGGCATTGCAGTTAGAACCGGACATTTGTGTACCCAGCCCCTGATTGATTTTTACGGTGTCCCAGGGTTTATCAGGGCTTCTTTTGCCATGTACAACACCCGACAGGAGATAGATAAATTGACAGAGGCTGTAATAAAAAGCAGGGATATGCTTTTGTAGAGGGTAGAGTCCCGAAAAATAGAAAATTTTTAATTTTCGTAATTTTTCGAGGATGCCCGGGCAAAGCCCGGCAGTTAGAGGTTAGAGAGTAGAAATTTTTAGAGGAAAGCATCTCTTAAAAAAGATCAAATGATTTATTAAAACATTTTTTTAAGATTACTATGATGAAACAAACGATTGAAGAAATAGAAGAACAAATCATTGATGAATTTCAATATTTTGAAGACTGGCTTGAAAAATACAATTACCTGATAGAAATGGGCAAAGACCTGCCTTTGATTGATGAAAAATTTAAAACAAAACAAAACCTGATCACGGGCTGCCAATCGAATGTATGGCTACATGCCGAATACAAAGAGGGTGTCATATTTTTTACTGCCGACAGCGATGCTGTAATAACCAAAGGCATAGTGAATATACTTATCCGGGTTATGTCGGGGCAAACACCTGATGCCATAATCCATGCAAAACTTGGTTTTGTTGATCAGGTAGGATTAAAAGAACACCTCTCCCCTACCCGCTCCAATGGCTTGGTTTCGATGATAAAACAAATGAAATTGTACGCCCTTGCCTTCCAAACCAAATATGGAGGAAATTAAAAAGTATTTCTTACAAATTTTATTGACCCTTTAAAAGTATTTTTTTCAGAAAGCTAATTTACTCTCCAATGTTGATGCAGATTTTAAGCAACCTGATTACCATTAATTTCAATTTACAACAAAGCAACTCCTGATAAACAAAACTTTATTTTGATAGTTTTGCAATTATAAATAACAAAGTCATGATCAGGATCAACGAAGATTTCGCAAGTCAAATATCCGAAAAAGCAAAACACTCGGCAAGGCTGAGGGTGAATTACAATTTTCATCCCCAACTTGACGACCCCATCAGTAGGATGCTAAACGCAATGGAGCCGGGTACATACATTCAGCCACACAAGCATGAAAACCCTGATCGTGTTGAAGTTTTTATTGCTTTGCGTGGTAGGTTTGTAGTTTTTACTTTTGATAATGAAGGCAATATTTCCGATCACTTTATTCTTGACCCAAGTGAAGGAAATTATGGAGTAGAAATCCCCGCAAGGGTTTATCATACACTAATATCGCTGGAGGCAGGATCGGTTGCTTATGAAATAAAAGAAGGCCCGTATTATCCCGCGACAGCTAAAAACTTTGCCTCCTGGGCTCCCACCGAAGGAGATAAAGAAACAAAAGCCTACATGGAAAAGTTGCTCAATCTTGTAAGTATAAATCTTTAAAATATTGTAATGAATTAATAATGATAATTTTAATTCCCACTGGCATGACTGAAACGTCAATCTATTTCATCCGTGCATCTCCCGAAAAATCGGGACAGGCAGTGGCTAATTTTTATCCAAATGAAAATATCAACATTCTTTAGGAAAAGGTCCTTGCTTTTTGAAATTGTCAATCCATTGAATAAGTTCATCAAGATGGAGGCTTTTAGTGGCATACTATTGATGATAGTTACTGCCCTGGCTTTATTCATGGCCAATTCATTTATGTCGGAGGCATATTTTGGTTTTTTTCAACAAAGACTAACTTTTGCCTTCGAAGGCTTCGAGCTTAGCAAACCCTTAATATTATGGATTAACGATGGGTTGATGGCCATTTTCTTTTTTCTTGTTGGCCTTGAAATAAAACGCGAAACCCAAACCGGTGAGCTGTCGAGCTTGAAATCAGCATCACTACCGGCATTTGCTGCAATAGGAGGAATGCTTGTACCGGCACTTTTTTACATATTTTTCAACCATGATGGTGATGGATCACACGGATGGGGAATTCCGATGGCCACTGACATTGCTTTTGCTCTTGGGGTGATGACATTGCTGGGCAGCAGGGTGCCGATTGCACTCAAATTGTTCCTTACCGCGCTGGCCATTGTTGACGATATTGGTGCGGTGATAGTGATTGCACTTTTTTACAGTTCTAAAATTTATTACGAAGCTTTAATTCTTGCCGGTGTATTGTTCGCCATTTTGATGATTCTAAATGCGCTAAAGGTTTTTCGGGTTTCTATCTATCTTTTTATTGGAATTTTCCTTTGGATAGCACTTCTCAAATCGGGAGTACATGCCACTGTTGCCGGAATTTTAATTGCAATGGCCATCCCGGGAAAAGCAAAAAGATCGTTTGACGAATGTGTTTCTTCCAACGAATCGGTTTTGAATCGTTTAAAAGCTAAAAACGACCCCGAGGAATCACTCGATCCGAAAAAAGACAAAAAGTTAATTACTGCAATCTATACCATTGGCGACAATTGCACACATGCTGTTTCGCCATTATTACGCATTGAGCACTCATTGCACTCGTGGGTAGCATACTTCATTATTCCATTGTTTGCTTTTGCCAACGCGGGCGTAATTTTCAAAGCATCCTTATTCTCAGATATTGGCAGCCCTATTACCATCGGGATTTTTACCGGGCTGGTGCTCGGAAAACCTATTGGAATTGCACTTTTTTCGTTACTTGCAACAAAACTCAAACTTGCTTCTCTGCCGGCAGGAGTCAAGTGGAAACATATTATTGGTGCCGGATTTTTAGGCGGTATTGGTTTCACCATGTCGATATTTATTGATAACCTGGCTTTTATCTCCGACCCCAACAGCATCGAAATTGCAAAAATCGGCATCTTGTTTTCATCGCTCATTGCAGGTGTTATTGGATACATCATGTTATTTATGTCAGGTAATCCAAATAAAAAATAAGGTTCTACATCCATTTTTGTGGATACAAAATCATTGTACATAAAAAAAAAGAATAAATATGTTGTATTTGACAATACCTTTCCATGAAATTCGCAGTGGGACAAAAAGTAAAAAATATTTCATAGTATCAAGTTAAAAAAAAACGATAAAAATAAATTTTTCATGGCATCACAAAAACCATCCATCCCAAAAGGAACACGCGATTTTACCCCGGAGGTAATGGTGAAACGCAATTTTATTTTCGACACCATCAAAGGGGTGTTTCAACTTTACGGCTATTTGCCCATCGAAACTCCGGCAACCGAAAATTTATCAACCCTGATGGGTAAATATGGGGAAGAAGGAGATAAGCTGCTGTTCAAAATCCTCAATAGCGGCGATTTTCTCAATAGTGTCTCTGACGAAGAATACACGAAAAAAGATGCTAAATCATTGTCCAACAAAATTTCAGGAAAAGGATTACGCTATGATCTAACTGTACCTTTTGCTCGTTTTGTTGTACAACATCGCAACGAAATAACTTTTCCCTTCAAACGCTATCAGATACAACCCGTTTGGCGTGCCGATCGTCCACAGGCCGGGCGTTACCGCGAGTTTTACCAATGCGATGTGGATGTAATCGGCAGCGATTCACTGCTTAGCGAAGTGGAGCTAATACAGATTATCAACGAAGTTTTTCAGCTTTTGGGAATCAGGGTAAGCGTGAAACTGAATAACAGGAAAATCCTGGCAGGTATTGCCGAAATAATCGGGGAAGCTGAAAAAATTATCGACATCACCGTGGCTATCGACAAGCTTGAAAAGATTGGCCTCGAAAAGGTAAATAATGAATTGATGGAAAAGGGAATTTCAGCAGATGCAATAGAAAAACTGCAACCTATTCTTGAGATGACCGGAAGCGACACAGAAAAGTTTGCCATTTTGGAACAACAACTCCAGGCAAGCGAAACAGGAATGAAAGGGATAGCCGAGATGAAAGAAGTTTTTGATGACATCAAATATTTAGGCCTTCATGATTTGGTTGAGCTGGATCTGACACTTGCCCGCGGGCTGAACTATTACACAGGAACCATTATCGAAGTTAAAGCTTTAGATATGCAAATTGGTAGTATTTGTGGCGGCGGTCGCTACGATGATCTGACAGGGATTTTCGGGATGCCCGGAACTTCGGGTGTAGGAATTTCATTTGGCGCCGACAGGATTTATGATGTTATGGAGAAGCTTGAATTATTCACTGATTCGGGCAATGTTTCAACACAGGTGTTTTTTGTGAATTTTGGAAAAGAGGAAGAAAAATATTGCCTCAATATTTTACAGGAAATAAGGAATCACGGCATTAGAGCAGAACTTTATCCTGAGGCCGCGAAGATGAAGAAACAAATGACTTATGCCAATAAGCTACAGATACCCTGGGTTGTACTTGTAGGAAAAAATGAAATTGAAAACAATGAACTTTCGGTAAAAAACATGCATACCGGAGATCAGCAATCTTTAAAAGTAAATGATTTTATTGATCTTTTAAAATCCTGAAAATGCGGAAATTTGAATTTCAGGAATTTGATGCTATTGGAGAAGAAACCCTTGAAGCAATTGGCCAGGCCAACCGCTTCAACCGTTGGATGTACCAAACCATTAAACCCTGGTGCAAAGGTCATATTCTCGAAATTGGCAGCGGAGCCGGAAACATCTCAAGATATTTTCTTGAAGATGAATCTAAAATTATGCTCAGCGATATTCGCGATAACTATTGCCAAAGACTTAAAAACAAATTCGATGATAAAAAAAGCCTTCTTGGCATCGCAAAAATAAACCTGACCGATCCTGATTTTGATTCTAAACACAAGGACATCTTTAACACCTTCGATACCGTTTTTGCCCTGAACGTTGTAGAGCATATCGAGGATGACTTTCATGCCATAAAAAACTGTTATAAACTACTGAAAAAAGATGGACACCTGCTTATTTTGGTACCCTCATGCCAGCACCTCTACAATCAATTCGATGTAGGCTTAGGCCATTATCGCCGTTACACAAAGTCAAGTCTTGCCCGTATTATTATGATGAATAATTTTACAATCATCAAAAAACAATATTTCAATTTTGTTGGATTATTTGGTTGGTTTTTCTCAGGTAGCATTCTAAAAAAACGACAAGTTCCGGTAGGTCAGGTGAAGATTTTTAACAACCTGGTTCCACTTTTCAAAGTTATCGACCTGGCAACCTTTCATCGTATTGGCCTGTCAACAATTGTTGTAGGAAAGAAAATTTAATGCTCCACCCTCTTTAATTAGTGTCGGTCTTTAAAGTAAGTTTTGTTGAAACATCAATTGCCATCCCGTTAAACGGGACAGGCTATCCTTTAGGGTGTGGATTAAATTGATGTAATGAATGTCCCCGCCTTTTCGCTATCAATGCCGAAGGCATTGATAGCGAAAAGGCGGGGGAGGTATTGCTAAATTCATTTATCCCCGTCCGTCAGCTGACGGACGGGGCAAGTGAAAAGTATCGACATTATGGACATGCACTAATTATTGCTTAACTTTTTAAATCATCGAACTTCTACAATTGATTGTAACAATTTTTAAAAATAATTAAATGTCCTGCCATTTATAGGGCATTTCGGTATTTGTTTATACTTTTGAGCCCATACACCAAAAAGATCAGGACTATGGCACAAAAGAAAAATTCAAAAAAAACTACAACTCCAAAAATAACCGAAACTGGATCAAAGAAAAAATCCATTGCAAAAGCACCGGTTGATAAAGCCCCCATGCCTCCCAAAGCTGCTATAAAAGAACCATCAGCAACAAAAGCCACCGTTGAAGAAACGAAAAATGTTACCACTGTAAAACAAGCACCGAAAGGCGAAACATCAAAAAAAAATGTGATTTCCAACCCCAAGGCTTCGGAAGTTGATGTTGTTAGAAATGATGAGCAACCCGAAATGCCCGTAATTGAAGAAAGTATGGACTGGAAATTTGTTAAAGCAAAAAATAATAAGGTTGAAGAACCACAAGAAAAAAGTGAGGTTGAATCTGTGGATAAAAAAGATACATCGATGGAAACAAAAAAATTACATGAGCCAATAGAGCCAGATATTATATCTGATAAGCCAACTGAAACAAATATTGAAGAGCCAACTACTGAGCCATTGATGGATCTTTCGGTTGAAGATGTAAAAAATTCACTTCTTATGGAATGTGCCTGGGAGGTCTGCAACCAGGTTGGCGGTATTTATACAGTAATCCAAACAAAGGTTCCGGCAACAAAAATAAAATGGGGTGAAAATTACCTTTTGATAGGGCCTTATTTTGCAGATCAGACTGCTGCAAATTTTGAATATGATAAAGATTTATACAACGAGGAGGCGATAAAAGAAAATCCCGATCCCATTAAGGAAGTAGTGAGGCAAATGCACAGCATGGGTTATGATGTACATTATGGAACCTGGCTTATTGATGGCCGCCCTAAAGCCGTTCTCTTTAATCCGCAATCACTTTTACCAAAAATTCACGAGCATAAATATATTTTCTGGGAACATCACAATATCACGCTTCCAGGTAACGAAGCCCTGGTAGATCAGGTTGTTTCTTTTGGATTTATGGTGTTGGAATTTATCAAATTGCTTTCTTACAACGAAAACAACAAAAAACAACTCATTGCTCATTTTCATGAATGGATGGCTGGCATTCCAATACCTGAGTTAAGAAGACACAACATCAATACAAAAATTGTGTTTACTACCCACGCCACTATGCTTGGCCGCTATCTGGCAATGAACGATCCGGAGTTTTACGACCATCTGCCATTCTACGACTGGCAAAAAGAAGCAAACCATTTCAATATCAAGCATATTGTTCAAATTGAAAGGGCAGCTTCGCATGGAGCACATATTTTCTCCACGGTAAGCGACATCACAGCCAATGAATGTAAATATTTGCTGGGTCGGGAGCCCGAAGCCATACTTCCAAACGGAATAAACATTAAGCGCTTTGAAGTGATGCACGAATTCCAGCAAATCCATAAACAAACCAAGGGGAAAATCAATGAGTTTGTGATGGGGCATTTTTTCCACAATTATACATTTGATCTGGATAAAACCCTGTACTTTTTTACTTCAGGACGATTTGAATATTACAATAAAGGTTTCGACCTCACACTTGAAGCACTTGCCCGCCTCAACTGGATGATGAAGGAAGCAAATATTGACAAAACCATCGTCATGTTTTTTATCACCAAAAACCCATTCCGCTCTATTAATTCAAGTATGCTTGAATCGAGAGCCAAATTGGAAGAAATCAGACGTAACTGCGATGATATCCAGAAGGTATTGGCAGACAAACTATTTAACGAAATGCTTTCGCGCGATAATATCAACGAATTACCCTACCTCAACGAACTCGTGGATGATTACCTGGCCTTACGCCTGCGCCGAAACATTGGAAGCTGGCGCGACAGACACATGCCTTCGATTGTTACACACGACTTGATTGACGAACAGAACGATCCGATAATAAATTATCTTAAAACCTCTCATCTGCTCAACTATCGTGAAGATAAGGTAAAAGTAGTTTATCATCCTGATTTTATCTCTACCGCAAATCCTTTGTTCAGGATGGATTATTTACAATTTGTAAGGGGCTGCCACCTGGGAATTTTCCCAAGCTACTACGAACCGTGGGGATACACACCACTTGAATGTTGCGCCAGTGGGCTGCCCTCAATAACTACCGACCTTGCCGGCTTTGGCTCTTACGTAAAAAACCATGTGGAAGACAGCGATAGTAAAGGCTTATGGGTTATCGACCGGAGAAATCGTCCTTCTGGCGAGGTAGCTCAGGACGTAGCAGAAAAAATGTTTGAGTTTGTTAAATTGGAGCGTCGCGAACGCATAGCCCTGAGAAACAATATCGAAGACAATTCAAACATATTTGGTTGGCGTCAATTACGAAAGTACTATGATAATGCCTATGCTAAAGTGCTTCGCTTGTAAATTCTTCGAAAAACTGTGCTCTCTGAGTTTTACTTTAAAGACCGACACAAATTAAAGCCTGTCTTTTTAGTAATGTTTCCCGCAGATAACGCAGATTCTCGCAGAAAAAAATCAGCGCTAATCAGCGAAATCTGCGGGAGATTCTTTGGCCTCGGATAGAAATACTTGACTTTATGGACAGGCACTAATTAGCGGATGATCAATCGTCACTATTTCCTTAACTTATCGATACTATAATATTTCATTTTACCATCCAAATAAGCCTGTTTAATAATCCAGGAATTAATCTCTATCATCACTTTAGTATTTTTTAATACCTCCCTTTGGCCATTAATTTCTATTTATGCAAAAGTATTTGGTTAAAATTACCAGGCATTACTGCATTAAAACGAAATTTTCGAAAGCATAAACCACACTTATGGAAATATACAATTTAAAAATCCTGCCATTTTTAGTGCTAATATTATTGATGGTTTTTGGATGCAAACATGATCCTACCGAAATGCCCGATCCGGGTGGAGGTGCTGAACCATGCGACACGTTGAATGTCACTTATCAATCAACAGTCTTCCCAATTTTACACCAGCATTGTATTAGCTGCCATGTTGGGACAACGCCTGAAGCAGGACTTAATTTTGAAAATTATGACGATGTAGCATTCACTGCACAAAGCGGTCAATTACTTGGTTCTATCAGGCACGAACCCAACTATTCGCCAATGCCTCAAAATGCCTCAAAATTATCTGATTGCAACATTTCACAAATTCAAAAATGGATAGATGATGGAACACCAAATAATTAGATTCAGAAACATTTTCATAATTTTAGTTATAAGCCTGACGATGGTTTGGAGCCTAAATTCATGCTACTACGACAACGAGGAAGATCTTTATCCCAATCCTACTTCCTGCGACACAACAAATATTACCTATTCAGGGACTGTGATTCCAATCCTGCAAAATAGCTGCTATTCATGTCATAATGCAGTAAACCAACAGGGAGGAATTGTTCTTGATAATTACAACGACCTGCAGACTTCTGTAAACAATGGCAGCTTCAGAGGATCAATAAATCACCTTAGCGGATATTCTCCCATGCCTCAAGGCGGCGAAAAACTCAATGACTGCAATCTGACGCTCATCAATAAATGGCTCGATGACGGGGCTTCCAATAACTAAGCAAAAAGATAAACAAATGAAAACACATATAAACTTTCAGCTATTCAGAAAATCATCACTTGTTTTTCTATTCCTGTTTTTTAGCCTTTTTGCTGTAAAGGCACAGGATGATATGATGGATCTTTTTGCTTCAGATGAAGAAACAACTGAATATGCTTATGCCACCTTTAAAGCCACAAGGTTAATATTGGGGCAATCAGTAGAAAACCCGGCAAAGGGAACCCTTGTTTTTATGATTCAGCATCATTTTGGATATGTCAATACTGGTGCTTACGAATTTTGGGGATTAGACCAGGCCACCATTCGCCTCGGGCTTGATTATGGTATTAACGATTGGCTGGCAGTTGGAATAGGACGGAGTACTTATAAAAAAACTTACGATGGATTCATAAAAGCCAAAGTCCTGCGTCAAAGTTCAGGAGCTGTAAATATGCCTGTTTCCTTATCCTATTTTGGAAGCCTGTCGTTGAATTCGTTGAAATGGAGCGATGCTGAACGTGAAAATTATTTCTCTTCAAGGTTGGCTTTTACAAATCAGCTATTGATTGCCCGGAAGTTCAGCCCAGCTATTTCATTGCAAATTACACCCACACTTATCCATAAAAATCTTGTGGAAACCACAGCCGATAAAAACGACATTTTCGCCAGCGGTATTGGGGGCCGTGTAAAGCTTTCAAACCGCATATCGCTTAATGCAGAATATTTCTATGTATTCCCCGATCAGATTGTTTCCCGGGAATATGACAATTCTTTTTCGATTGGTTTTGATGTCGAAACCGGAGGACATGTTTTCCAGCTTTTCCTCACCAACTCCAACCCAATTTTCGAGAGTAGTTTTATAACTGAGAGTACCGGACAATGGACTAATGGCGACATTTATTTCGGTTTCAATATTTCGAGGGTTTTTACTGTTGTAAAGCCGGAGGGGTTTAGGGAGTAACAGGGATGTATGGCCCTACAACGCATTTACTGGAAAAGCTTACTGATGCCATGTTTATTCTATATCGATGTGCCCAATGAAGATTTGTAAATAGATTTCTCCCTTCGATACTAATGACAGGTATTTGAATGGAGTTGGGGGTACACATTGAGAGAGAGACCTCTCAGTCGCCACGCTCCTTCGAGGTGACATGGATTTGGGGAATTTGGGGGTGGGTGAAAGTGGGCGCTTCGCGCCCACTTTCACCCACCCCATTCACAGCCTAGGGCTTTGTCATTTCGATGCCGCACCTGCGGCAGGAGAAATCTTTCAATCCACCAACCAGCGGAAAGGAATCTATTCTATAATGTCTTTTCCTCATTATGCCCAAAAACTTTGGGTTAACTCTCGAAATGACCGGATTTATCCAGGTGTTTGGGGAGAAGGATTGCAGCAGCCTGCCCCTTTTTTTCAGGGACTCAGAAATATTACAATTCCTTTTCTCCCGAAATAATGTACTTTTGCATCCGCTTTTTAAGCTGGCCCCATAGTTCAATGGATAGAATGTCAGATTCCGGTTCTGATGATCTGGGTTCGAATCCCGGTGGGGTCACTTTTTATATCTAATCATAAAAATAGAATCTGTTGCCATTTTAGCTTCTATCACAGCCCTTACATCTTCGTTTGGTATTGAAACCGATAACACATACTGTTTTATTTTCCATTCATTTTTTGTCTTTTCAAATACCCCTGAACCTCTGCAAACGCCCATCCAAGTATCCAACAACTCATCAAACCAAACAAGATCAGCGTTTTTGCTTACATAGACGTTTCTTTCCAAAGTTTGAAAATCCCAGGCTTTTCCCTTATCAAAATATGGTTTACAAAAAGCTGCAAACTGGCGTTTTGTCCAGTTTTCGTTGGCATCAGTACCAATAAAAACAAAGATGCTGTCCATCAGTGCCATGTATTGATCAAAGTTTGCTTCGGAAGCATCTTTATGCCAATTATTGAGCAAAGTATCCACTGTAACTATAATATCTTCAGGCTGCTGTTTGGCAAGCTCTCCGGCTTGATTACAAGCAACAAGTGCAACAAACATAAAAAAGAATAATTTCAAATATTTCATGAGACAAAAATAATGTTTTTGAAAACCATGATTTATTATCTTCGCTGCTAATAAAATTTTAAAATCGATCAAGATGGAACTTTCCGAACAAGTACAAAACCTGCTTTCTCATTGTGAAAATTATGCCACTGATTTGCTTATGGAAACCGGTGAGCTGTTTCCTTTTGGAGCCTTAACAGATGTAAAAGGCAGAACACATCACCGCGAAATGGAAGTTGACCTGAAAAACGTACCCCCGAATGGGGAGATAATTGATGAGCTGGAGGATTATTTTATTTTTGAAGTTGACAGACACGATGCCCGGGGATATGCCCTCGCCTATGAGGCCACGGTTCAATTGGATGAAAATAATACAACCGATGCCATCGAAATCAACATAAAATTTAGGGATGAAAAAGATCTTCCTTTGTTTTATATTCCTTATTCATTTTCGCTTGATGACGAACATGTAATGTTTGGGGAAATGTTTGCAGTAAAACGAAACTGATTCGAATAATTTAAAACATACCTTGGAATGGGCATTTCAGATATTTTTGGCACAATTGGCGTTACTTTACTTCTGCTGGCCTTTTTTTTAAATCTTTTTGGCTGGATCAAAAAAGAAAACAAGGGCTACATCCTGCTAAATTTTGCAGGTGCAACCCTTGCTTGTTATGCTTCGGTTTTGATTAATTTTTTGCCCTTTATTATCCTTGAGGGCACATGGTCATTCGTAGCCCTAATTGCCTTTATCAGGATTATCACCGTAAAGGAGCATCAATTTTAATTTCCCCTGCCTTTTTATTTTTGGGACTACTTCATTTTTGTGGATGTAAATAATAGCTATCACTGTAAATAGATTTCTCACCGCCAGTTGGCGGTTCGAAAAGACAAGGATAGAATTCTACAAGGGGTGGCTGAAAGTGGGCGCTCCGCGCCCACTTTCAGCCACCCCAATACACCTCAAAAGACCTGTCATTTCGAAGGAGCTTGCGATTGAGAAATCTATTTTACTACTCTAAATTAAGATTTTACTTTCAACTAAATTCGCAGTAGTACCTTATTTATTTGCTTGTTTTCCCCAAGAATCCCTCAATGGAACGGTTCTGTTAAAAATCAGGTCGCCTTCTTTTGATTCTTTATCCACACAAAAATACCCCAGACGCTGGAACTGGAATTTATCACCAGGTTTAGCTGACTTTAAACCTGGTTCCAGTTTACATTGCTCAAGTGTTTTCAACGAGTCAGGATTAAGGTTGTTCTTGTAGTCTTCACCTTCGGGCACATCTGATGGATCCTCTGATTTAAACAACCTGTCGAACAAATTGACATTTGCATCAACAGCGTGCTTAGCCGAAACCCAATGTAAAGTTCCTTTTACTTTGCGCTTACTGCCTTCTTTTCCACTTCTGGATTCCGGATCATAAGTACAATATATTTCAGCTATTTCACCACTTACATCATCAAGCTTAAAGTCTTCGCATTTTACAATAAACGCTCCCTTTAATCTAACTTCTCTCCCGGGTCCTAATCTGAAAAACTTTTTAGGAGGATCAATCATAAAATCATCTCTTTCGATAAATACCTCGCGCGAAAATGGCACTTCCCTGGAGTCTGATTCAGGATCTTCGGGATTATTTTCAAGTTCCATCATATCCACCTCATCCTCGGGGAAATTTGTGATTATAACTTTTACAGGATCAAGCACAACCATAACACGTGGAGCCCGTTTATTCAAGTCTTCCCGAATGCTGTGTTCAAGTAAAGCTACATCAATCACGTTATCGCGCTTGGCAACACCCACTTTTTCGGTAAATAATTTTAACGATTCAGGTGTGTATCCACGACGGCGCAAGCCTGAAATTGTTGGCATTCTGGGATCATCCCAGCCCTGAACGTACTTTTCGTTAACCAACTCAAGCAATCTTCGTTTACTCATTACAGTATATGTGATATTCAATCGGGCAAACTCAATTTGTCTGGGACGATAATCCATTTCCATAATCTGATCGACAAACCAGTTATAGAGCGGCCTGTGAACTTCAAATTCGAGGGTGCAAATTGAGTGGGTAATGCCTTCCAAAAAATCGGACTCGCCATGCGCCCAATCATACATCGGATAAATACACCATTTATCGCCTGTGCGGTGATGCGTTGCATGAATAATGCGATACATCAAAGGATCGCGCAAATGCATGTTTGGATGAGCCATATCAATTTTAGCTCGCAGAACTTTCTCTCCATTCTCAAATTCACCGGCTTTCATCCGGCGAAACAAGTCAAGATTTTCATCAACCGAGCGATTTCTGAATGGACTTTCGACACCGGGTCTGGTGGGCGAACCTTTTTGCGATGCTATTTCTTCCGAAATTTGATCATCCACATAAGCTTTACCTTTTTCAATCAATTTTTCGGCCCAGTTATACAATTGATCAAAATAGTCGGAAGCAAAAAACAGCCGGTCTTCCCAATCAGCGCCCAACCATTTAACATCATCTAAAATTGAATCAACATACTCCTGCTCTTCACGGGTAGGATTGGTATCATCAAATCTAAGGTTAAATTTGCCATTATATTTTTGAGCTATTCCATAATTCAAAAGAATGGATTTGGCATGGCCGATATGCAAATAGCCGTTAGGCTCCGGGGGAAACCGTGTATGTACCCGGCCATCATTTTTGCCCTCTTTTAGCTCCTCATTAATAATTGCTTCAATAAAATTTACTGACGAAGCCGCTTCGGATTTTCCATCATGTAAATCTGATTTATTTTTTTCGTTTGCCATAAAATAGGATTTTTAAAATCTAAGCGCAAAAATAGTTTAATCTCATGATTATTTCAAAAAGTAAAAATAACCAGCCATAATAAGCATTAACAACCCGCAAATTAAAAATGAAAAGCTTATGGAGAAATAATAAACAAGTGGTGAGATAATAATTGGCGAAAGAAATTGACCACAATAAACAGCGAAATTTAATATCCCTACCATTTGTCCTCTTTTTTCGGAGGGGGCAATAGTAATAAGCCAAAGGTTTGTATTAGGCATAAACAATCCCGTTCCAAAGCCAGCTATTATCAATCCCGTTAATATTCCCCAATAACCTGATGATAGCGATATTAAGAAGTAACCTGAACCCATTAAAAAAAAAGTTGCAATAAATATCTGATTAAAGCTAAACAAGTTCCTAATTCTTCCATAAATCACCGAAATAACTGCGCCCGCCAAAATTGCTGCACTAATCGAAAACCCAATAGTTGAGCTTTTTAAAATACCGGCTTCTCCAAGCAAAAAAGGAACTTGCGTTGGAATGAGGTAAAAAAACAACATCCCCAAAAAGGCTGTGAAATAGAGTAGTAAATAATTTTTGTTCTTAATTTGCTTTTTTGGATTCAACAATATGTGAACTTTATTCATCATTATCTCAGGCTCATACAAAAACTGCCATACCAAAAAAAGTAATACTATTGAGAAACCATAAACCAAAAAAGGCCAGTGATAAGAAATATCTGCTAATATTCCCCCTAACGAAACAAAAACAACTCCTCCAAACCCCATGAAAGCACCCTGCCATCCCATAAATTTACTTCTGGCTTTTCCTTTAAAGTAATCACCAATAAGTGTTGTATTAATGGTCATAATGCCGGCAACTGAAATCCCAAGTATAGCACGGCCAAACAAAATCAAATAAATATTGGAAAGATAAAAGCCTGATGTACCACCAAGAGCATAAAATAACAAGGACCAGAGCAAAACTTTCTTCCGCCCTGTTTTGTCAATTAGTTTTCCGGCAAAGGGCGCTATTATGGCAATAAAGAGCGATGGGATGGTTAAAATCAATTTGCTTAAAAGTTCAGCATTAGGCAAAAAAACAAACTGTTCTTTAATGCCAGGTATTGCAGCAGTGATTATTGCACCCGCCATTACAGTTAGGCTACCGGTAAGCAATAAGGTAACTTTTAACCAAATATATTTTAAAGATTTATTGTCCTTTTTCACAATAAATTGAACTTCATTTTATTATAACTGTTTCAAAGGTAATTTTAAATTTCAATGTGAATAGTTCAAAATAGGCGAAAATGAAAGAGCTGCTTAAATTTTTATCAAACCTAAAAGAAAACAATAACCGGGAATGGTTTCAGGAAAATAAAGAACGGTATCAGAGCGTAAAGCTCAAACACGAAGATTTTGTTGGAAAAATAATTTCTGGTGTTTCTTCTTTTGACAGCAATATCCCCTTGTTAAAACCATCGGAGTGTGTTTTCAGAATTTATCGGGATGTTAGATTTTCAAAAAACAAAGACCCTTACAAAACGGCTTTTGGAGCAGTTTTTAGTAAAGGAGGACGAAAAAGCAAATACGCTGGTTATTACTTGCACATTGAGCCCGGCAACTCATTTGTTGGAGGTGGAATTTGGAGACCTGAATCTGAAGCGTTAAAAAGCATCAGGTACGAAATTTATAATTTTCCTGAAGATTTCATTAAAATAATAGAAGACACTGAATTTGCTGACCGGTTTGGCAAAATCAGTGGAGAGAAACTTAAAAACCCACCAAAAGATTTTCCGGCAGATTTTAAACACATCGACATATTAAAATACAAGAGTTTTACTGTAGGGCAGTCTTTCACCAACGAACAAATACTGAGTAAAGAGTTTTTAATGGAATTGATGAAAACTTTCCAAACCATGAAACCATTTATCGGTTTTTTAAACAGGGGAATTGAAGGATAGTTAAAATACGCTTATTCAGTGAAACCCACCGTTAACTTTACGAGAAGTGCCGTTAACTGATTATAACTGTTTTTTCGGGAGGGTAAAAGCTTATCTTTGACACGTCATTTATTTTTTAACAGGGTAATTTTTTTTAAATGACAAACAGATTTTTAGGGATTAATTGATTGCACTTGTCCTTTGCTCACATTTCCATCCTCATTCCGAGCAAAGGACATTTTTTTTGCCCAAACCTCACTACTAATTTTCACACTAACCTACTGATTAAATGACATTTACATTTAAAATATTGCTGATTTTAATAGGCTTTAAGAAAAATTTCAGCGAGGGTATGCCTTAATTATTTGCCTTTCCGGGGGTAGACACATCAAATTCCATCCATTCAGTGATGTTGTCTGTTTTCCTTCCCCATGATTTGTTGGGCAATTGTGAGTTAAAAGAAACACTATCGATAATCATTTCGCCTTTTGAGTCAAAAATTGCTACCTGCTCCCCTTTTCTGGAAAGCTTAAATTCGATGTGAAGTATTCCTTCCTCCCATTCATCATCAGCCCAAAGGAGTAAAAAAGATTTAGGTGGAATTATTGTTGAATCATTTCCTGGTGGAATTCGAAAAGCTTTTGGAATGCTAATGTTATCTGTAAAATACAGTCCGCCAATATCAACAGGCTCATCACCATAATTGTAAATTTCAATCCAATCTTCATACTTTCCTGATTCATCAACAATAAAACCAGTATTGTCTGCCATAAACTCATTAATAAGTATGGTTGTATTTTGAGGGAAAACTACGTTTGAAAATAAGCTGCCTAATATCAATATGGAATAAAAGAGTTTCATAAGAATTTTAATTTTCAGATTAAAGATAATCAAGGTAACGAAATTTCTTCCATTCTATTCCGTAACAATATTGTTGAGGGGTTCTGGTATTTTAGACTTCCTTAATTTTTTGAGGGCGTTGCTTCTGATCTGTCTCACCCATTCTTATGAAAGTAAAAAACGATTGTGTATAGATTGCGATCTCATAGGCTAATTATTGGTTTCCAAATAAAAGCCCGGGAGACTATTAGTTCCCGGGCTTTTCAAAATATAATCTTTCAATAGCAGGCTTAAACCTGCCAAAATAATTATAGACTACTTGCTTTTCACTATGGTCAATTCATCGATGATATTTTGAGCACCGGCAAATTTATCAATGATAAAAAGAACATAACGAACATCGACACAGATTGTGCGCTGCAATTCAGGTTCAAAGGCAATGTCGCCACTCATTGCTTCCCAGTTGCCATCGAAAGCCAAACCAATAAGTTCGCCTTTCCCGTTCATTACAGGGCTGCCGGAGTTTCCTCCTGTAATATCATTGTTTGTGATAAAACCTACAACCATCTCTCCATCCTGGCCGTACCTGCCATAATCTTTGCTGGCATAGAGTTCTTTGAGTTTTTCAGGAACCACAAACTCCCTATTATCCGGATCTTCCTTTTCCATCACACCTTTAAGGGTTGTTGTATAATCGTAATGGACAGCATCGGCGGGATAATAATCAAGTACCTGACCATAGGTAAGCCTCATGGTAAAGTTAGCATCAGGATAATATTTTACATCCGGATTCATTTCGCGCAAGCCGGCAATAAATAATCTTTCGCCTTCTGTTTGTTTTGAATTTGCCGCCATGGCTACCGGCCTGATTTCCGGGAGAATGTCGATAAAAGCATTTACAAGTACAAGCGCAGGATCTTTTTCAATTTTTTTAGCTTTTGGATTATCCAGAAAACTTTTTACACTTTCAAGGCTAATAAAAATTGATTTATCAAAGAGTTTTTCAGCATATCCATTAAATCCACCTTTACCATTTTTAATATCCTCAAGAATTGCAGGTTGCTGTACTTTTGGAACATTTTCATAATACATTTGGAGCATGGCAGCCATTATTTCTTTATCAATAGGAAGGTAATAATTTTTGAAATACTCAACTGCTTCCTGCCTCAAGTTTTCTATTTCTTCGTTAATGGCAGCTTCATCCTTTTCTTTTTGCGAAAGCAATTCTTTCAGTTTATCAAACCTGTGGGCATACATCAAAATTTCGCTACCGCGTGAAATGGCTTCATTCAAATAAATTTGCGCAAGATTTATCTCCTTTAACTCTTCAACGGCCTCCTCACGCAATTGAAGCGCATCTCCATATTTTGTTTTTCTTGCCTGGTCAGCGTTAACCCAATTTTGAAACCCGCTTTCAAGTTCTTGTTTTTTTTCGGTAACCTTTAAACGTTTCAATCCTTTTGTTTGGCCTATATAATATTTCCAGTAGTTTGAAGTACGTGCATATTTTGAAGCATACCGGATTCTAACACTATCAACAGCATCCATAAACTCGCGCATAATTTTAAGTTTTTTATCACGGATGTCAACGATCGTCATGTTCGATTCTTCCACAGCCAAATCAACCTGCCACGATGACATATAGCGATCAGTTCCACCGGGATATCCCATTATCATCGCGTAATCGCCTTTTTTAACGCCATCGATCGAAACAGGCAAATAATGCTTCGATTTCATAGGTATATTTTCTTTAGCGTATTCGGCTGGTTTGCCATCGGCATCGGTGTAAACTCTAAAGATGGAAAAATCGGCAGTGTGTCTTGGCCACATCCAGTTATCTGTATCAGCGCCAAATTTTCCGATAGATGAAGGAGGAGCACCTACCAAACGTACATCAGAGAATATTTCATAAACGAACAGGTAATACTCGTTTCCGGCAAAAAAACCTCTTACACCGGCTGAATAATCCGTCCCTTCTTCTGCTTCATCACCAAGTTTTTTTGAGACTTCCCGAACTTTTTTATTTCGTTCGTTTTCGGTCATTTCATCATTCAATTCACTGAGTATTTTTTCGGTAACGTCTTCAATCCTGACAAGAAACCTTGCGGATAAGTGCTCGTTTGGCAGTTCTTCATTTTTGTTCATTGCCCAAAAACCATCGGTAAGATAATCGTGCTCAACGGTTGAATGACTTTGGATAGCACCATAACCGCAGTGGTGGTTGGTAAATATCAAGCCTTCGGGCGATACGATTTCGCCTGTACATCCTCCGCCAAAAATGATAATCGCATCCTTGAGGCTTGAATTATTAATGCTGTATATTTCTTCGGGAGTAAGCTGGAGCCCCATTTTTTCCATATCAACATAGTTGAGTCGTTCGATAAAGATTGGCAACCACATGCCCTCATCAGCCTTTGTGGCCGAGCTCATCCCGAGGACAAAAATCGCAAAGATGAAAGTAAGTTTTTTCATTGGTAGTTAATTTAGTAGTTTTTGTAATTAAATAAATTTTTCCCCTTCCTGATTCTTAATATCAGTTACAAAAGTTCGTATTTGTTGTTCGTCTTCTTTTTTACAAACCAGTAATGCATCCTCTTCTTCCACAACGATATATCCATCGAGGCCTTGCAAAACAACCAGTTTATCTTTTGGCATGTTGATGATGCAATTTTTGGATTCGTAAAGCATTACCTTGTTTCCTACAGCGGCATTATTGTTATCGTCTTTCTGACGGATATCAAACAATGAGCCCCATGTCCCAAGGTCGGACCAGCCAAAATCAGCAGCCTGAACATAAACGTTGGAAGCCTTTTCCATGATTCCATAATCGATGGATATTTTGCGGCATGAGGTATAAATTTCGTCAATAAATTCTTTTTCTCCCGGCGTATTGTATTTCCCCACACCTTCCTTGAAAAGGTCATTCACATCATCGAGATGCTCGTCAAAAGCGCCCATAATACTTTTTAGCGACCAGATGAAAATTCCGGCGTTCCACAGGAAATCTCCGCTTTCGAGGAACTTCCCGGCCAGTTCGGCATCAGGCTTTTCGGTAAAAGTTTTAACTTTTGAAATTTTAGAATTCTTGTCATATTTCTCCTGCTCATTGTATTGAATGTATCCGTAGCCGGTGTCGGGGCGCGAGGGTTTTATGCCCAGGGTCAATAGCCAGTTATTTTCGGTAGCTGCCTGCAAAGCTTTTTCAATATCATCAATAAACACATCTTCATTTAAAATGAGGTGATCGGAAGGGGCTACAACAATTTTAGCATCGGGGTTAATTGCATTGATTTTGTAATTGGCAAATGCAATGCATGGAGCAGTGTTGCGCATTGCCGGCTCAAGTACGATATTATTTTCAGGAATTTCAGGAATTTGTAATTGTACCAATTCCTTATAAATTTTATTGGTAACAATAAAAATATTCTCTGGCGGGCAAACTCTGGTAAATCGTTTAAAGGTCTGTTGAACCAGGGTTTCGCCGGTACCGAGAATATCGATGAATTGTTTGGGATGATTTGTCCGACTCATTGGCCAAAACCTGGCTCCAACTCCTCCGGCCATAATTACGCAATAGTAGTCTTTATTCATTTCATTTATGTTTTATTATGTGTAATGCCAAATTTTTCTACGAATTGCAAAAATAAGATTCCTGCGCATTTTATTCATTATCGAATGGAATAACCTCGGCAAGGGGATTAAAAATATACCGGCGTTGATTTTGCAGGTTTAAACATAAATAGTTTTTACGACGTTTGTTTAGCTTTTGATATTTAGTACCATTGGCAACCATAAATGTACTATTTTCAGGCAGTGCTTCAAGCAGGACGAAGCCATTATTTTTATCATAGTTTTTTAATTTACGTGCCAGCGAAGTGTCGGCAACAGTAGAAAAATACAGGCCAGTGGCATCCTTATCCAGGTCTGCTGCAATTTCATCAGGGAAACTTCCATTTTGAATGAAGGCTTGCAGTAATTCAGAAAAATGGCTTTTCCATTCCTCACCATGGGGCCTGACTTTATGCTTGTATTTATTCCAGGTAATCTGGTGTGCTAATTCATGTAAAAATGTGATTAGGAAGGCATACTTATTTAAATTGTGGTTAACCGAAATCCGCGCCGGTTTACCATTTAATGAGGGTCTGAAATCGCCGTGTTTGGTTTTTCGCTCGCGAGTAATCGACAAATACACGCGATGTTTTATTATCAACTGATAAACCAGGTTGAATGATTTTTCGGGGATGTATTTTTGAAGGATATTTTTATACTCTTCCCTGGTCATAATTCAAAAGCTCGGTGTTGTTTTTACTCCATTTTGGACAATCGCAGTCTTTTCGTTTTTGTGGTGTTTTTGATGTAGAACAAGCTGAAAAAACCATGAAGAACATCAATAAAACCAACATCATTTTAATACTTTTCGAAATTATCATTTTTATTAGATTTCCTAATTAAAAACCTGCTTTAATACCCCGGTCGATTTTAAGTCGCCAAACGAGGGAATGTGCAAACTATAATACAAGATGATTTTTTGGAGCAGTTCGTTGCGCTCTTTGGGCTTTTCTGAAAAAATCAAATTTTTTCCATCCAGCAAAATGCTCATTTGGCGGCTTAAATTTTTTTCGATAAAATTATTATGAAAAGGAATTTCAGCAATGAAGCGCCCTTCCTGAAGATCAAAATATTGATTTTTTTCGGAGTAAGTATTACGTGGCATAAAGCCAAGGAATTTGGCAAACATGATTAAAAAATGAAGATGAAAATCGGAAATGTTGCCAGTGCTTTCGTCAAGTTGGATGAGTTGATCAAAAATAAATTGAAACATGGGCTTGCCTGCCACTTCTTCGCCAATGCATTTATACAAAACCTCATTCATAAACATGAGGATTGTGCTTTTGCTAATATCGAAGGGAACGGAGCGAAAAGCATACGCGGCTTCCATTTCTTTAATATTTTGAAGGCCACCAGTGGTTTTTTCGTAAACCACCATATTGAGCAAAGACAAACCCTGAAGCAACGCTTTTTTACCCTGATTACTTTTTCCGGAAAGCCCTTTTATAATATAGGATCTTAAACCAAATTGTTCGGTATAGACTTTGGCAATAATGCTGTTTTCCGAATACTTAACTGTTTTAAGGACGATCCCGCGGGTTGAATGGAGCATATTAAGATAAAATGCTAAGGAAGATTTTCAGGTTCTCCTAATATTTAGTTGAACTTTTTTTATTAATTGATAAAGAGGATTTTGGTTACAATTTTTTCGTTGCCTTCATCATCAGTAGCAAAAACCAGGTAAACTCCTGTACTTGCTTTTCGACCATCGAAGCTCTTACCAGACCATATTGCCTCACCACCCCGTCTTTTTTCAGGATAATAAATTAAATTGCCAGCAACATCGGTTATTTTTATATCATGATATTCAACAAGCCCTTTGATAGCGATGTCCCCTGAATAGCCTTCTTTAACAGGATTAGGATAAACGACAACATTGTCCATGGTTGGTTTTGGCTGGGTTGCCGTACTTTTATAGGAAATAATTCCACGGTCAGTTCCAAAGAAAACTTCGCCGGTTTCGCCATTAATTTCGATATCAACAATCTGGTTTGAATACAGTGGGCTGTTTTCTTCGGTAAAATGTTCAATCTCTTCGGTCCCGTCAGCCGACAAAAGGAAAACTCCTGCGCGTTCGGTTCCAACCCATTTTCGATTGTCCCCATCGATGGTGATTGCTATTACAACTTCAGATTCCAAAAGATACTGGGTGTAGCCGCCTACCTCTACCAATATTCTTTGGGCATCATAATCTCCAGGTTTGCCGGTAAAAACTTTTCCCGGCGAATAAATTACGCCAACACCTTCATCGCTGCCCAGCCAAATTTCTCCGTCAAGATCCTGGGCTATACTGTAAATTTTAATTCCCGGCAATGATCCGTTTCCAGAGGCATTGCTTAATATTTTTGTAATATCATCGGTAGGGTCATCAATGGTGTTATTATCAGTAAAAACAACAAGCTTGTTGTCGGCTCTTAGCATAATCCATTTTTGATTGTAACTATCAATCACCATTTTCCCGGCATCGGTGCCACTCAGGGTGGAACCCAATGAAAAAGACTTCCACTGGTTATCAACGGTTTTTACGGCAAGCGGATTGGCAGCTCCCGAATTGACTACCCAAAGGTTGTTGTAACTGTCGAAAGCAACCCCACTCACTGCCACATAATCGCCGTCAGGCCATTTTTGGAGCGAGCTGTTTTTATCATTGAAAATATTTACCACTTCACCATCCATAAACTCCATTACACCTTGCATCCATGTACCAACATAGGCATGGCCTGTTTTATTGGGGTCAACGGCCACGCAAACAAAATCGTTGATGCTATCGAATGCGGAATATCCGCTTGTGCGATTATAGGAAAACCATGATTCATTGGAAAAAGCATAAACTCCATCCCGCAGATAAATTTTACCCCAACCACTTGTACGGCCACCGGCGGCAACCCAGAGTTCTTCGTTTTGAAGCGACATATCAAATACATTGGCAGCATAAGGCCCGTTTGGCCTAATAAATTCTCCGTTAAAATTATCTTCCGTTTTAACAAGACCTCCTGTATAATCGGCTATCCATCTTGCGCCGTTCTCATCCAAAGTTGCATCTTTAGCATTTATTGAGTTGCCATTCAAATTGTAAATTGCTGCTACCAGTTCGTAGCTACTATTATAAATAAACACCTTATACTGCCCTACAATCAGCAAATGATCGTGCGAAGTAAGAATATTGAACTTCTTGGAAGGACTGACACCCGGAAACTTTTCCCATTTATTGATGGAATAATCATACATAAACACAGTGTCGCCATTGTATTCCGGGGTGCTATAGTTTGCAATTAATTTGTCGTGATAATAATTAATTGCATTAAATTTTGCCTGGGGATGCAAACGCGAATCGATAGCCCAAACATTGAAATCAGCAAGATTTGGGCTGCTAAGCGGGGCTTTATAAATTCCGGCTTCGGTTGCAGCATAGAGGGTATCCTTTCCTATTGCTACATCCAAAACATCAATCTGGCTGCCGTCAGGGCCAATATAATAAATAGGCTCGGGAAACTCTTCGTTTTTCACATCCAGTACTACAATTCCAAAACCACAGGCAAGGTAGGCAAGGCTATCCTGAAAATAAATATTGTTAATGGTTTTCTTACCGAGTATTTGTTTTCTTTTAATATCGGAGATATTAATGATTTCACCATCTTTTAAGAGGTCGATATTGGTATTTGTGTATGCAATCAATAATGCATCGTATTCGTAACTGTATGAAATAGTGCTTATCCCAATATCTGATAGTCCGTTAACCTTCGACAGCCTGTTGATACTTTTATCATCATTATCAAAATAGAACAGGCTATACTGTGTAGCGCTATAAATTATGTTCCCGGCATCAGCAACAGAAATTGATCGGGTGTAGGGAAGATGATCGCGCCACTCGCCGATGGCAACCTGGGCTTTGGAGTAAAATGAGAAGAGAATTGTACAAGCTAAAATCAGAGCGGAAGTAAATAATCTCATGTTGAATTTTGAATTTTTATTTTGATACTTCATAACTTCTTTTTATTTTAAATATTGCTTTGCACAAACGCCCAAAAAGTCTTTTATTCAGAACATTTAAAAGTGGCAAACAACGACATTAATAAACGATATTTTATTAATAGAGCAAAGTTATCGATCAAAGGTTTTCAACGAGAGAAGAATATTTACATTTGCAGATGAAAAAATTTTGGAATTTTTAATTTACTGCTTTGCAAACAATTAAAATAATAATAAGAAATATGTCGTGCCAATGCTGTATAAAGTTGGTGACAAGGATATTTGCCGATTATGACATTAAAATGCACAGCATAAAACTTGGAGAAGCTAAAATTTCTTACGACCCTGATCGATTAAATGAAGATGACATAGCTGATATTCTTGAAAATGAGGGTTTCGAACTTTTGCGGAACAAAGAAAAACAGTTGATCGAACAAATTAAAAGTGCAATAATTGACCTGGTTCACTACACAACTTTTAATGCTATGGTAAGAAACTCTGATTACCTGGTCGAAAAGTTCAATCTTTCGTATCAATACATGTCATCTATGTTTTCTAAAAATGAAAATATTACGCTTGAAAAATACATCATAAAACAAAAAATTGAAAAGGCCAAGGAATTGATTCAATACGGGGAGCTTACCCTGAACGAAATTGCGTACATGATGGGTTATAGCAGTGTGCAATACCTTTCTACCCAGTTTAAAAATATTACAGGCATGTCGGTAAGCGAATTCAAGAAAAATCCATTGGCATACAGAAATCCAATTGAGGATTTGTAAAAAACACTTTAGCTAAAAAAAATGACCGATTGGGAACAACAAGCGTTCACAATCGGCCAATTTTTTACGAGTTAAAATTGCCTTAAATTTATTTATTACAGATTATTGTAATAATCAATAATTCTCGTCAAATCCTCTTCGTTCCTGGGCTTTAAATTACCTTTCTTCATAAATTCTTTTATGTTATCACCATTGTTGGCAAAGCTTTTCACAAAGTCTTTTTTCTTGTCGAGCACCTGTGAAGCCGGATTCATGAAAAACTGCAAAAAATATTGGCAATCCCTGTAAAAGCAATTGTCCATAGTTGAACTTCCCTGATCGCTATCCACCTCATGATACAAAGCCGACCAGCGTTTAAGCAAGCGGCAATTACCTTCTTTTAGCAATTCAAAATATCCGCTTCTGTGCTCATTGTTGCAGATGAAATTGGTATAGACAAAAAGATGGCCATCCATCCTAATGTATTCTATTTCATCAGGTTTACCCAGGGCCAGTGTATCACCGCCCTCGATAAATTGCATTTGCTGTGTGTAGATGTTGTAGCGTAATGGCTTTCCATCGATCTGAGTTCCGTCCCTGAGTACAATTACCCCTTCGGTAAACTCAGTATTAAAATAAGCTGTTCCCCGTAAGCCGCGAAGAACATAGGCATCATGCCCGCCTGAAGAAGCCGACTGCATGTCGATATGTTGCTGATTTGATGTTGACTCCAATTTGCTTGAATTGGACTTCTGTAATTTGCCTGGCTGCTGTGCAAACGCCACTGATGTAGCGAAAATAAGCATGAGCAGCATTGTTGTTTGAATGGTTTGTGCTTTCATAATACTTGTTTTTATAGTTAATAGATAAGTGCTTATGATTAACAAAAAAGTTTCGCGGAATATAGCAAAAAATAATGAAAAAAGCAAGTTTAATGCCATGAAATACAATGTGATGAATTGCAAGATTCCACATAAAGTTTAAGAACTTTCGAGGCTGCATTTATTTCACAATTAAGGACAAACCATAGTCAAGGTCATCTAAAAATATATTTTTGCAAACAGCAACTTCAAATTAAATATGTACAAAACCGAAAGTCTTCTCGCTAACAAATCACCATTTTTACAATTACTGGTGTTAATTATGATGGTTTTGATCTCTGTATTATTCACCTTTTTGATAGGAATATTGGTTGGCTTGCCTTTTTTTGGAACGGATATTCTTGATTTGCTTTCCGAAGCTTCAAATATGGATAGTCCCGGGGAGATTGCCCTAATGAAATATTTTCAGGTGGTAAGCCAGATCGGCATGTTTATCATACCTTCCATTACATTTTCGTTGCTGGTTTCAAGGCAAGTTGGTAAGTATTTGAGCTTAGAAAAGTTCCCAAATAACTTATCTTTAATTTCTGCTTTAATTATAATTTTTACCATATTACCCGGCATCAACCGGCTTGCAGAAATTAATCAAACCATGACCTTACCCGGCTGGCTGAGTGGGGTGGAAAACTGGATGCGGGATAGCGAAGAAAGCGCTGCCAGGTTAACCGAGGCCTTCTTAAAAACTGAAACACTTTCCGGCTTGTTTTTAAATTTATTTATGGTGGCTTTTTTAGCAGCTATTGGCGAAGAATTACTTTTTAGGGGCATCCTGCTCCGGATTTTAAACAATTGGTTTAAAAACTCCCACCTCGCTATTTGGATAACTGCCATACTATTCAGCATGATGCATTTGCAATTTTTCGGATTCCTTCCACGGCTTGCGCTCGGGGCTTTATTCGGCTATTTATTGATTTGGTCTGGTTCGCTTTGGCTACCCATTATTGCACACTTTGTAAACAATGCAGCAGCTGTTTTGGTTTACTATTTTTACAACAAGGAGATGATTGATACACCTGTTGAAAACTTCGGAACCCTAAATGACTCCTTACTTTTTATTATAAGTATTCTTATTTCCTCTGGTTTGCTATTCATGGTTTATTTTAGTAACAAAAATAGAAAACCTCAAAATACATAGCTATTATTCAAATTCATTGCAATAATTATAAATTGATCTTAAACTGTAAAAAAATGTATTTTTACACAATTAGTTTTTTACACAAAAACAACTTGATTTATTTAACTGAAGTTGGATTTGCCATAAACAAAAGAAACACTATCACCAATAATTATAACTAAATTTATTACACTCATGAAATCATTTTATTACTTTGTTATGATGCACTATTTTGTTAATATTTTAATAATGACGATAGCGCTTTTTATTCCATTCCAATTGATACATGCTCAGCATTTTGAAAATCATGGAATTGAATCTTTTGACAATTCTACAAAAGACGGATTACCTCCCGGATGGGAATTTGTCCCAAGTACCGGGAATCCGCATGGTGTAATAATAGTTTTGGAAGCAAACCCCCGAATCAATGATATTCCGATACATGTTGGCGATTACATAGGAGCATTTTATGAAGATGATTTTGGCGAATTAAAATGTGGTGGCGCTGATTTTTGGAATGGTACCGAAAATATAATTTTTACCGTTTTTGGGGATAACAATGAAACTCCCGAAAAAGATGGATTTAATTATGCAGAAACCATGCATTTTAAAATTTATTACCAGGACAATCAAAAAGACTATGATGTAACAAGCATTGCATGGGATCCATCATATTCCCAAACCAACAAATGGATTCCACTGGGATTGTCTTCGGCAATCGATGTGGTTTGTAATATTGAGTTTGATGCTTATGCTACCGTTAGCGAAAACCCAATTTGTAAGGGGCAAACCATAGATCTGGCAGCAAACATATTTATCGAAACCACGGGCAATTATTCCTATCAGTGGTCATCAAACCCTGCCGGGTTGAACTCTACATCTCAAAATACCTCACACACACCGCTTGAATCCACAATTTACACACTCGAAGTATTTGACGGAACCAATACTTCTATTCATAATTTACCTGTAGCTGTTTTAAACAATCCTGAAATATTCCCGGGAGATGATTTTACCGTATGTGAAAACCAAAACGCTCAATTGGCGGCTCAGGCAACTAATTATTCCGGCATTCTATGGTCAACAAATGGTGATGGCACATTTCAAAACCCGGGATCATTGCAAGCAATTTATCATCCGGGCATGCTGGATAAAGAAATTGAAATTGCCGAACTTTCAGTAAGCGCCTTTCCCATAAACCCGTGTCAGCAGGAAGTTTCAGGTAACCTGATAATTTTTTTACAATCGGTTTCCGAAGTATCGCTCCCTGCAACACTCGAGTTTTGTGAATTAGAGGATATGATGGTTGAAGCAGAAGCCAGTTTGTATAGCTCTGTCTTTTGGTCAACATCGGGCGATGGCTCATTTTCCAACCCTGAAGCATTGATTACACAGTATTTTCCCGGCACTTCGGATTTAAACATCAACGAATTTATTTTAACTGCTGGCGTCAGCAGCTTGTCTCCATGTGAATTAACCAACTTTGCGCAAGTTTCGGTATCAACATTTAACGGGCCTACCCTTAATGCACCTGATAACAAAGCTGTTTGTGAAGACAACAATGTGAATCTTAACAGTATAGCCTTTAATTCTTCCTCTACATTATGGACTACCAGTGGAGATGGTACTTTTGAAAACCCTCAAATGGCAAGTACGGTTTATTATCCTGGCATCAGCGACAAAGAAGCCGGAGGTACAGTTGTTACTGTTTACGCTTTTGGCAATGGTCCTTGTCAGGAGTCGTCAATTTCAAAAAATATTCAGATCATTTTGGTTTCTGTACCCACAGCTAATGCCGGAGAAGACCTGCCGGTGTGTAACGGTGGAACAGTAAATCCAACAGGATTTGTAAATAATTCTCCTCTCTTCAGTTGGTCAACCGGTGGCGATGGTTATTTTAATAATATCTATAGTCAAACACCGGTTTACTATCCGGGCAGTAATGATTTTAATTCACCATCATTTAAGCTCTATCTCACAGCCATGGCTAATTATCCCTGCAACCTGCCCGCTGTTGACAGCATAATAATTTATGTACTTCCCGAACCAGAAGTTGAAATTGGACTTAATACTGCTTCGATTTGCCAGGGAGATAATTATTATTTCGAGCAAGCCATGGCATCAAACTACGCTTCAGTTAATTGGTTTACTATTAATGGAAGTGGAACATTTGATGATAATGCAATACTAAATCCGACTTACTTTCCTGATCCACAATATGATTTTGCCCTGGGATCGATTATTATTGGCCTTACAGCGCTGCCTCTTGAGCCATGCACAACATCAGCAGATGATTTCATAACACTGATAATTACCCCTAATCCTACTATTGATGCAGGTATTGACGCTACAATAATTCAAGGCGAAACATTTACCCCTCAACCTGGCGGAGAAAATTACGCTTCGGTTTTGTGGAGTACATCAGGCGATGGTACCTTTGATTTACCGGCAACACTAAATCCGCAATATTTCCCCGGAACAACAGACATCTTAAACAATACGGCAACACTAAGTATTGTTGCGCAGCCTTTGAGTACCTGCACCACCATTGCAAGCGACAATATGGTTTTGACTATTCTTAACACGCAAAATATTTCTTTAACACAGGGTATTCAAAGTTTTTCAACATATATTAATGTAGATGATAAAACTTTTGAGGAGGTAATTTCGCCCATAGAAAGCAAAGTCGTTTTTTCACAGCATTTTTTACAGGTTTACTGGCCCGAATATGATATTAATACTTTTGGGGATTTTGAAGTTGGAAAGGGCTTCGTGCTTGTGCTAAATGCCGATACATCTTTATCCTTATCAGGTTTTGCAACAACGAATAAAACCATTGCCCTGACAAGTGGATGGAATATTCTCCCAATTCTCACACCCTGTAGTGTAAGTGCCCAGAATATCTTTAACCAATTAGGACAAACATTAATAATTATAAATGAGGTTGATGGAGACAACACATTTTATCCATCAGGAGGAATTGCCACACTTGAAAATCTAATGGCTGGCAAATCCTACCTAATTAAAGTGTCTGAAGATAAAAACTTCACTTTTCCTGATTGTGAAAATTAAATATGTAAACTACTGCATATTGGCACTATAATTGCTAATTCACTATTTCCCATATTGATACAGGCACTTTAAACTATTGTGTTATTGTGTTTTAAGAAATATAATATTGGATTTAGTGAATATTTTTCCCATATTGAAATTCCATCAATGAAAATATTGCATTTTTTCTGTTTATGAATATTTTAAATTAAAATCGCACAGGGATTCTTACTACGATCTGTAAAAAAATATCTTGATTGCATCCTACCCCCCGGCAAAAAAAGAAATTGAGGCTACTATTATCATGAACACCCAAGATATCCCAATAACATTTAAAACCCCCGTTCCAACATTTACAACTTTCCAAAATTGAGATTGCAAGATTATCCTTGTATATAAGTGTGCCTCCACGATACTTTTGTTTCACTAGTATTTAAAAAACAAAGTGATGAAAACAAAACATATCATACTCGCCGCAATAATCCTCAGCATGATGGCATCAGTATTTACAAATTACGCCGGTGCTCAAAATAACGGAATTCCTTCAGGATGGGAATATGTTACAACATCATCCAACCCCCACGGTATTATTATTATGCTTGATGCCAATCCAAGAATAAATGATATCCCAATTCAGGCCGGTGATTATATTGGAGCGTTTTTTACCGATGAAAACGGTGATTTAAAATGTGCCGGTGCAGATTTTTGGCTTGGCGATGCAAATATCATATTCACCGTAAATGGAGATGAAGCAAGTACCCCCGAAAAAGATGGTTTCGCTTACGCCGAACAAATGTATTATAAAGTTTACTCATGGAGCAATCATAAAGAATATGATGTTGACGTTTATAGTTTCAGCTCTGCATATTACGGCACAGATCATTGGGTTCCCCTTGGGCTTTCAGCAATAACCAACCTGGTTTGTAATGTTGAATTTGATGCTTTTGCCTCCGCAAGCCCAAATCCCGTATGCCTCGGTAATGAAATTACACTTTCTGCCAATATCTTTGTTGGGACTACCGGCAATTATACCTACATCTGGTCCTCACAACCCGAAGGACTGTCGTCCACAAACCCTGAAATTATTCTTATTCCTGAAATTAGTACAGTTTTCACCTTGCTTGTTTCCGATGGAGTGCTAACCTCAAGTCATGAACTAACTGTTGAAGTAAATGAAAATCCAGTTATCGAAGCCGGCGAGGATATAACAATTTGCCCAATGGGTTGTGCCCCGCTTTCATCAAGCGCACAAAATTTTTCTTCTGTAAATTGGGAAACAAATGGTGATGGCACTTTTTCTAATCAATGTTCAACATGCCCAACCTATTTTCCGGGTGAAACAGACATTTTAAATGGCAACACCAATTTAACTGCAACTGCCAATCCATTGACAGCATGCAATGTTTATGCTTCAGATGATGTTGAAATTACCATTCAATCCATTCCAACAATTGGTGTCCCGACCGAACTTTCGTTTTGTGGGGCACAAAACATTATTATTGATGCAGTTGCTAATAATTATTCAACCATTAATTGGAGCAGTAACGGAGACGGAACTTTTGATGATCCTACCATTGAAGAAGTTCAATATTTTCCGGGATCAATCGACCTCCAGTTGGGTGAATTTACACTTAATATTTGTGCCTCGGCTATTCTACCAGGTGTTGACGAAACCTGCTCACAAATTCATGTAGAAATTATTGATGCCCCAACGGTATTTGCTCCTGCCTCACAATCAAAATGCGATAACCTTCCCATACCGGTAACATGCATACCAAAAAATTATTCAGGCCTGTTGTGGACAACCGTGGGAGATGGAACATTTGAAAATGCTCAAATCCCAAGCACAAAATATTATGCCGGTGAACAGGACAAACTGAATGGCAGCACCTTAGTTACAGTAAATGTTTTTGGTGAGTCGGCCTGCGAAACTTTTCCTGTATCAAAAAATATTATCATAAATTTAAACCCCTCACCAAAAGTTGATGCCGGGGAGGGTTCAGTACTTTGCACAAACCAGAATCTACAACTAAACGGATCAGTTGAAAATTATACATATTTTATGTGGACAACATCAGGTGATGGTAATTTTAGTAATATGATTGCCGAAAACCCAATTTACTATCCAGGCGCTAACGATTTGAGCAATGGAGACTTCACCTTAACCCTTGTGGCCTATTCTATTTATCCATGTACCGGGGCTATTAATGATGAACTTTATATTGAGATAGTTGGAGCGCCATCAGTTGAGATAGCCGTGGAAGACAACCTGACATTCCCATCGGGCGCTGCACTTGAAATTGCTTGTACAGCGGATGATTTCCAGTCGATATTGTGGGAAACAACAGGTGATGGTGAATTTGATGATCCTTCAAATCTTTCGCCATTATACACTCCCGGAACAAATGACGCAACAGGCAACGATGTTGTGCTTTCGGTTACCGCTTTTGCAGCCACGAATTGTGGAGCAGATGCCAGCGATGAGGTGATTGTAGCTTTTACACAAATGGCCTCCGTTTCAGCAGGTTCAGATGTTACGGCATGTGAAACAGGTGTTGATTTAAATGCAAGCAGTCAGTTTTGTAATTCGTTTGCCTGGGAAACCAACGGAGACGGTGTTTTTAGTGAGCCCTCATCAGAAACAACATTATACATCCCCGGATCAAATGATATTTTAAACGGAATAGCCGAAGTTTGTATAAATGGTTTTTACGGAGAAAATCAAAGTGTTTCTGACTGTATTACAGTAAGCTTTATTTCTAATCCGCTTGTTCAAAATAATTCAACACAGACCGAAGTATGTTACAACGAGGTTGCACAATTAGAAATTATTGCTACAAATTATTCATCAATCTTTTGGTACACAACCAACGGCGGCGGCCAATTCAGCAGCAATGGCAACACTACCAATACTTACAATCCGTCACCCGCAGTTGACTATCCCCAGGGATGTATCACAATTTTTGTTTTAGCGCAATCTATATCCCCTTGTTCAACCGTTGCTGAAGAATCATTTGATCTTTGCTTTATTCCCAATCCGCTTATTCAACCTAATACTACACAGGCAGAAGTATGTTACAACGAGGCTGCACAATTAGAAATTATTGCTACAAATTATTCATCAATCTTTTGGTACACAACCAACGGCGGCGGCCAATTCAGCAGCAATGGCAACACTACCAATACTTACAATCCGTCACCCGCAGTTGACTATCCCCAGGGATGTATCACAATTTTTGTTTTAGCGCAATCTATATCCCCTTGTTCAACCGTTGCTGAAGAATCATTTGATCTTTGCTTTATTCCCAACCCAACGGTATGTGCAGGGGATGATGTAACCATAACTGAAGAAGAATCCTTTACTCCGATGCCAACTGTTTGCAATCAAAGTACAATTTTGTGGGAGACTTCCGGTGATGGATATTTCAGCGATGCCACATTATTGAACCCTGAATATTTCCCGGGAAACGAAGATATAAGCAATGGCAACTTAACATTAACGATTACTGCATTTCCGGCAGCAAACTGCAACAACCCGGTTATGGATCAAATCGATTTAACCATTCATCGTGTTCAAACTATCTATATCCCGGCAGGATGGAGCGGTTTCTCATCATATATAGAAAATGAAGATGCCATTGAAAATGTATTTGCTCCGATAGCTGATTATCTGATTACTGCACAAACATTATCAAATATTTACTGGCCCGAAGGAGGCATTAATACAATTGGCAATTTTTCAAACACCAAAGGCTATAAAGTAAAAATGAGCGAAGGACATTCCATCAGCATTTCAGGAAAATTTAGCACAAGCACCAGTATCGAATTAACAGAAGGCTGGAACATAATCCCCATTCTTTCATCATGCTATATCAGTCAATATGATATTGTAAATCAATTTGGCGGCACTTTGCAATTGATGAAAGAAATTGGTGGAAACGGCATTATTTGGCCCGATCTTAACATTTACAACCTTACAGCAGTAACTCCTGGAAATGCATACCTTGTGGCAGTTAGCCAAAATACTACACTAACATTTGATGCTTGTGATGCAATGAAGAGCAGTATTACAGGAAACGAAACTTCGTTTACCAACAATACACCCTGGGAAACTCCTGAGCAAACAACAATAAGCCATAGCATTGCATTTGAGGGTTCGGCTTTGGACAATTTTAATACAGGCGACTTTCTTGGCGCTTTTAACGAACAAGGTATTTGTGTAGGAATAACAGAAGTTATGGATGGTAATCAAAACTTTGCCATCACAGTATTCGGGGATGAAGCAATGACTACAAATACCGAAGGCATGGAAGAAGGTGAAATTATCGAATTCCGCATTTACGATACTTACACACAAACCGAAACTCCGGTTGAAGCAACATACAGCCGCGAATACATGCAAGCAAATGGAACATTTACAGAAAACGGCCTTTCGGTAGTAGAAAATACAACAATTAAAGCGGCATCAATATATGGAGCAAGCGCTAATGCTATTTCACTTTATCCAAACCCATCAAAAGGCATGGTAACATTTAACGCGGAAAATAACGATTCAAACTATCACATTACAATAAGCGATATGAGCGGCCATGTAATTATTGAAAATGATTTTACAGGATCTACACAAATGGATTTATCAGTTTATCCAAAAGGATTTTTTATGGTAATAATAAAAGGGGACACATATCATAGTACCGAAAAATTAATTCTTGAATAGAAATAATTTTTCTTTGGAAAAAGGGGGAAACCTCCGGGGCTAATACTTCGGAGGTTTTTTTATTTGTAAATTTCAAACTTATAACTGCCACCGATCAATATTTCAAAAGCGCCTGAGCAACATCTTCTTCACTTTGCACTTTAATATCAACCAGCTCCAAATCGATAATACTCCACTTTTTAATTACTTCTTCAACGAGCGATTTTCTAACAATCCAGATAAAAACAAACCCTGAATCCAAAATGAGTTGATCGATGGATGAAGCCCATCCTTCGCCCTTCATTTCAAGTGGGCCAACTTCATCAACTACCACGAAGTCCTTATCCGCGGTTTTACCTGGACTCAGCAGGCTGTATCCAAAATTCTGCCCATCGCGATTGAATCGAAATGGACCAATCTTTTCGCCTGAACCAAAATGGATGCTGCAAAGCGGTTTTGATGCTTCTGATTCCAAATCCAATATACTGAATGATGACCGGCGATTATTTTCAAACTCGCCCGGTGCAATAAACCCGCCAACACGTTTACCATTTTCTTTTAAAATTGCAATAAGTTTGGAAGCAAAGGTGGTTTTACCCCCCTGCTTTTCACCGGTTATGATCACCACCCGTGGCTTTGATATTATCTTCTTAAACAATTCCAGGAGCAGGTTAGCATTGTCAAGAATACCGGAAATGCTTCTTGCAGGCGATTTAATGATTGCAAGGGGTTTTGGTGCATTTTTAATTACCCACGGCAGCACCGAAAACGCAAGGCCAAGCGAGAGATAAAGCTGGGAAAAGCCACGTTTCATAAGCAGATTTTTTATTACCGGATTACGCATTTCTATACTCACCGATGAAAATCCAACCAAAATTAAAATAGCCCTGATATTCATCTGCACACCGGCAATCAATCCTTCGTGGTTAAACACATCTCCTTTATGGAAACCATTATAAAACAGCGTGGCTAAAAATGTAAGCACAATAACCTGGAACCAAAAAAATGGCCGCTTCAAGTGCTTTAACGACTGCCGGTAATGGAACACTGTAAATAACACATAAAAAAGTATGAATACTAAACCATAAACATAAGAATAACTTATGATAAGCAAACAGACAATTAAAGCAAAAACATGAAAGAAAAGCAGCTTTACCGAATAATTTAGATTGGGTTCAAGATGAAAAAAACTACCTGAATTGTATTCCGGGGTTTTTATCATATCAGGGTTTTCATTGCCCGGCTTACTTTTCTTTTTCCCAACCAAAAATCCAATGAATGATGCAACAATCCCGAGCAAGGCATAAAAGCCAAACAACATCATTATGGCGTATTCGGGTTTCAAATTGGTAAACCCGATTTGATCGGTGGCATATTTATAAAGATTAACCAAAATCGTAACAATGTCGAAGCCGTATATCATTAGGAGGTTTACAATTTTATGGGCAATGGTGCTCATTAAAGCAAACGACCCACCAATCATATACCCCAGCATATTAGCCCCAAAAAGTCGAACGAAAAATTCCATGAGAAGCGCCTCGGCCATAATGCCTGTCATGGGGCCCAAAAGAATGGCGCTCGGGGAAATGGATTTCATTAAGGCACAAATTAAGCCGGCACGCCATAGCAGACCTTTTTGCTTCCAGTGCCTATGAAATGCAACCATCACAACAACACTTATCATGGCCAGTATGGTGCCGGCCATCGGAACACGAAGGTTATGAAAAAAACTCCCGACAACAATTTCAAATGTTGCCCATAAACTTCCTACAACACTTGCCTTTAACCAAACATCAGAGAGTTTTTTCATTTTATAATTTTATGCTTCAAAATTCTTTTGCAAAAAAAAAGCATTGTCCACAAACCGAACAATGCTTTCGTTAATTAGAGTCTGTCTTTTTAGTATTTTTTTCCCGCAGATTTCGCTGATTAGCGCAGATTTTATCTGCGCTAATCAGCGAAATCTGCGGGAGGATTTTTTTTGAATATTGAAAATCATCTACTTTATGGACATGCACTATTTATTTTTCTTTTTAAAAATAGGTCATCAATTCATCGAGCTTTTCATCAATTTTTGCAGCCTGATCGGTTTGCTTGGCCCTGTTGGCCAACAACGACATTTGCTGAAGCACCATCATGGCTTGCTGGATGTCCTGCTGATAATATTGCTTTAAGTTATTATCAAGCGAAGCATAATATCTCAAATCCTCAACATAGCGTTCGCTAATCACATCCGAAGCTTCATTACCTTTATCATAAGCTTTTGCATCGTAATAGGTTTCAACCATCGGTATCATGTAGATATCCCACGGAATTTTTTCGTTCGGGAAAAACGCTCTTAAAGCATCGAGCGTTTCCACAGCTTTTTCAGGTTTATCCTCATCGGCAAGTGCCTGGGCCAAGCGAAGATAATTCTGTTTTGGCATAATCGAGTTGCGCCGGCTTTCAGGATCGATGTAAACACCGGGCTCATTCAAATTACCCCATTTGGCTTTATTTACAAGCAGGTCGAAGGTTTCTTCGGTATCAATACCGCCCAAGCCCTTGATAAGGTGAGGTGCCTTTACGGGAAGGAATCGATAAACCACGCCTTCCAGATGGCAATAGTCATCAACATCCAGTACCTTTTCGATGGCAGCCGGGCTGGTAAAATAAACCGGACGCTCCCAATTATTAGAAGCAATAAAGTCGATAAGCATCAAATCGTTTTTATACAAATAGTTTTGCTTAACTTTCCATGTTATTTCATCAACAATTTTATCCTGCATATCCTCAGGCACCAGACCTTTACCAATAAGCTCATTTTTGTTGATAGTCATTTTGAGATTTTTGGTAGGGATAAAATTGAGTTTTCCGGTGCTTCCGTAGCTCCACTTCGTTTTTTTACTATCGCTCGCGATAAAATTAACCACATCTTTCAACTCCTGCGCACCTTTTATTTGTTCCATTTCGATAACCGGAACATAATTGTTCGAGCCTTTTTCATAATCTTCATAAGAGAGTGTAAAAGACAGCTTTTCGGAGTCATAAATTTTTCGCATCATTTGATGGATGTACCACTCGCCCGAAGCAAGCATATAGTTAACTACCCTCACATCTGTTCTCACACCTTCCACTTCCTGAACATACCACAAGGGGAAAGTATCGTTATCGCCATTAGTAAACAAGATTGCATTGGGTTCGCACGATTCAAGATAATTGATGGCAAAATCGCGGGCAGCGTATTTACCTGACCTGTTATGATCGTCCCAACCCTGCGAAGCCATAATTCCGGGCACCAAAACCAATGTTGCCCCTGAAACTAAAATCGCGGAAAGATTTGCATTCATCACTTTTTTAAACATATTGAAAAGGGCTAAAACTCCCAGCCCAATCCATATAGCAAAAGCATAACCCGACCCGGCATAGGCATAATCCCGTTCGCGGGGCTGATAGGGATACTGGTTAAGGTAAACTACAATAGCAAGCCCTGTAAGCAGAAATAGCAGGGCAACAACAATAGTATTTTTAAAATCGCGATTGAGTTGAAAAAACAACCCGGCCAGCCCCAATAAAAGGGGTAAAAGGTAAAACTTATTATTTGCCGCGTTTTGCCGGCTTGTCGGGAGGTCGTTCTGATTTCCAAGCCTGCCCGAGTCAACATAATCAATACCGCTTATCCAGTTTCCGTTTTCTATTTCACCGTGTCCTTGTATATCATTTTGCCGTCCCGAAAAATTCCACATAAAATACCTGAAGTACATAAAACCTACCTGGTATCTTAAAAAATACGTCAGGTTTTCACCAAAGGTAGGTTTAACAATTGTTTCTGTTTCACCATTTGGCTTAGCATGTCTTTTTGCCACACCTTCAACCTTGCCCCATTCTTTATATTCGCGAACATGAATAGATTTTTGGTTAGTCCACATACGTGGGAAAATAGTAGTAAACTCTGAATCATAAATAGGAATTGTGCTTTCGCGATCATCGGCTACTCTGTACTTCCCCATTTTATCATCACGCAGGTAAACCGGATTTCCGTTACCGTAATCTGCAATAGGAGAATTATAATACTGACCGTAAGCTATTGGCCAATCACCATACTGCTCACGATTTAAATATGAGAGTAGGCTAACAGCATCTTTTGGAGCATTCTCGTTAATTGGCGTATTGGTATTCGATCTGATTACAATAAGTAAAAATGTGGAATAACCTATTAATACAAAAACAAGGCTAAGAACTACCGTATTAAGCTGTGCTTTGCTGGCCCTGAAAACATAAATCATGGTAGCAACTCCTACTCCAATAATTAAACGCAGAAAAAAGCTGCCCACGGATGAACTTTCGGTTAATATCAACAAATACAGCAATCCGGCAAAACCAATGGCCAGGTTCTTTTCAAGACTGCCCGATTCATTGGTTGCTTTTATAGCGAAATAAATCGTGGCAACAAGCAACAATGTCAGGAAAATTGTACCCGAATTAAATGGAAGCCCGAGTGTGTTTACAAAAATCAGTTCGGAATGCGAGTACAGGCTGACTACCTCAGGAATTATCCCGAACATAATAAAGGCAAGAACAATAAACGAAACACCACCGGTGATAATCATCCCTTTGGTAGTAGGTTTGAACTTTTTAAAATAATATACAAAAGTAATGGCGGGGATGGCCAGCAGGTTCAGCATGTGTACGCCAATAGAAAGGCCAACCATGTAAGCTATAAGAATGAGCCATCGGGATGAGTGGGGCTGATCGGCCACGGCTTCCCATTTTAAAATTGCCCAAACAACAAATGCCGTAAAAAATGATGACATGGCGTAAACTTCGCCCTCAACAGCCGAAAACCAAAACGAATCGCTCACGGCATAGGCCAAAGCGCCAACAATACCGCTGCCAAAAATCGCGATCATTTTTGAGTTATTCATTTCACCACCCAACAAGGCAGCCTTGCGGGCAAGTATGGTTATAGTCCAAAACAGGAACAAGATGCTGAAACTGCTCGAAAGCGCAGACATTACATTAATCATCAGCGCCACTTTGCTTACATCGCCAAAAGCCAATAAGGTGAAAATACGGCCAACAATTTGAAAAAATGGCGCTCCCGGGGGATGCCCAACCTGAAGTTTATAAGCAGTGGCAATGTATTCGCCACAATCCCACCAACTTGCCGTGGGTTCAATTGTGAAAAGGTAAATTAGCGTGGCAGTAAGCCAAACCCCCCAGCCAATCAGGGTATTAAGTTTGTTAAAATTTTTCATCAATATTTATTTTTGATGCGTGTAAAAAATATGGGGCGAAAATAATCAATTTAAGCTGAAAAATTATTGAATTATTTTACTTCATTAGACGAAAAGTCTTTGTTGTGAAATTTCTGTTTTATCTTTTGGGTTTCATTTCAATAGGATTAATTGTCTTTCAAAATATCCATAAACCCATTTTTCACATTCCCTAACGATAGGGTTTTTAATTAAGTATTTTGAATTTTAAGGATTTCCGGTGTGTACTTACCAGCTTATTTTAGTGAGCCTCTGCCAAATATTATTTTATTTTTGTACCAACAACATTAAATAACTTTCGATGATAAATAAATACAATTATGGAGGATTGGATGATGATTTAACCCGCCTCGATTCAGCACATGTAGTTATCATTCCCATCCCCTACGATGAAACCAGTACCTGGGGCAAAGGTGCCGACAAAGGTCCGGAAGCCATTTTGGAAGCATCAGCAAATATGGAACTCTACGACATCGAAACAAATTCGGAAGTTATAAATATTGGAATTCATACCACAGACCCGGTTACCGAAAACTCATCTCCCGAAAAAATGGTGAACGCAGTGGAAGCCACTACCCTGAAATTTCTGGAAAAGAAAAAATTTATTGTAGGCATTGGCGGCGAACACTCCATTACCACAGGCTTTATCAGGGCTTTTGCCAGACATTTCGATAACTTAAGTGTGCTGCAAATTGATGCCCACACCGACTTACGCCCTGAGTACGAAGGAACACCATACAGCCATGCTTCGGTAATGTCGAGGATTAGCGAAATTTGTCCTTTTGTACAGGTTGGCATTCGCAGCATGGATACCATCGAAAAACCATTTCTTGTAAAAGAAAACATTTTTTTAGCCGAAGACATTGTGGATAATGATACCTGGATGGATGAAGCCATCAGCCGCCTAAGCGAAAATGTTTTTATCACTTTCGACCTTGATGCTTTCGACCCTTCCATTATGCCATCAACCGGAACCCCTGAACCCGGCGGCCTGCTTTGGTATCAAACCATAAAGTTTTTAAAAAAAGTTATACAAACAAAAAATGTGGTTGGTTTTGATGTGGTTGAACTGGCTCCCGTTGATTCAAACAAAGGCCCGGATTTTTTGGCTGCAAAACTTATTTATAAATTATTGTCGTACAAATTCATCGAAACGAAAGCATAGTTATTTCTACATCAACATCTTCCCGAAAGTTTTCGGGATACTAACATAAAAATCTACAAACATGAGCAAAAAGGAACTTCTTAAAGAAACCATAGAGCATATCGATATCAAATCGTTCGATGCCTCACCCATTATCGACTCCATGCGCAAAATGTCGTTTACCTCAAGAGACACAGCCAATGCCGCCGACATATTGCAGCGAATGATTAAAGATGATGATTGCACCAACTGGCTCACCCTTGCAGGCAGTACAAGCGCCGGGGGTTGTATGCAGGTGTATGTTGATATGATTAAAAATAATATGATTGATGCCATTGTAGCCACCGGTGCTGCAATTGTGGACATGGATTTTTTTGAAGCGCTTGGGTTCAAACACTATCGTGGAACGCCCATGGTGGATGATAAAGAACTCAGGGCACAATATATCGACAGGATTTACGACACCTTTATCGATGAAGAAGAATTGCAGGCCTGCGATGAAACCACAAAAATAATTGCCGACTATCTCGACCCACGCCCCTATTCCTCGCGGGAATTTATTCGCGAAATGGGAAAATACCTTACCAAACATTCGGTAAAAAAAGATTCGCTGGTGCAAACTGCTTATGAACATAATGTGCCTATTTTCTGCCCGGCATTTTCTGACAGCAGTGCTGGCTTCGGCCTGGTAAAGCATCAATGGGAAAGACCCGATAATCATCTATCGATCGATTCGGTAAAAGATTTTCTGGAGCTCACAAAAATTAAAATGGCTGCTGGCACTTCCGGATTATTTATGATTGGCGGCGGTGTGCCCAAAAACTTCGCACAGGATACCGTGGTTTGTGCAGAGATTTTAGGCAAAGAAGTTCCCATGCACAAATATGCTGTTCAAATTACAGTAGCCGACTCGAGAGATGGCGCCTGCTCAAGCTCAACACTAAAAGAAGCTGCCTCGTGGGGTAAGGTTGACACCGTTTACGAACAAATGGTTTACGCCGAGGCTACTTCCGTACTCCCGTTAATTGTAAGCTATGCCTGGCATAAAGGCGACTGGAAAAAAAGAAAACAAAGAGAGTGGAGCAAACTTTTTGATTAATTTAGTGTCGGTCTTTTTGGTAATGTTTCCCGCAGATTTCGCTGATTAGCGCAGATTTTATGTTTGGTAGGATGTTTTCAGTTTTTTCAATCAAATGAATATTGGAATCAAATTGATAGTCAAAAAGGCAGTAGTTTGAAAGGTGGAGTAAATGGCTCAATATTATCTAAGCTTTTAATTCCAAAACCAATCATAGCTGAGCAATCTGTTATTGCTAAAGCTTTTGAGTCTTTAGATGAAAAATTTCAACATCACACCAAAAAGAAAACCGCCCTTGAATCGCTTTTCAAAACCATGCTGCACGAATTGATGACCGGCAAAACAAGGGTGAAGGATATTGGTTTTGGAAAGGATTACAAGTTAAACGAAAAGATAAATCTGGCTGCCGAGCCGTAGAAATTAAGAAATCATTTATCTTTGCTTAATAATGGCAAGAGTTAGCGTAAATATAAATCCGGATGTTTTGCTTTGGGCACGGCAGGAAGCAGGCTACGAAATTGATGAAGTAGCCGAAAAGCTATCTGTCCATGCTGACCGCTATAAGGATTGGGAAAATGCAGGCAAGGGCATCCCTTACGGAAAATTGCAAAATCTGGCAAGGTATTATAAGCGTCAACTTGCTGTTTTCTTTTTACCGGAGGTTCCATCCAAAATTAAAAAACCAAAAGACTTTAGAAACCTCTCTCCTGTTGATCGTTTCCTGTCTAAAGAAGCATTACTCACATTAAGAAGATCAGCATATTTACAAAAAACGGCAAATGTCATAGAAGGCGAAAAATACTGGAGCAAGAAATTAGTATGGATAGAAAATCTGGACTTGCTAAGTGATGAGGCCGAAATCATTGCTCAAATTAGAGCATTAACAGGGATTGATATTGACCATCAGTTAAACTGGAAATCTGAAAGTGAAGCCTACAAGCATTGGAGGTCTGCTATCGAAGAAAAATTAGGAATCCTGGTTTTTCAATTTTCTATGCCCATGAACGAATTACAAGGCTTCTGTATGATTGATACTTTACCTTACATTATCGTAACCAACAGCAACCACAGTTATACCGGACGTATTTTTACACTGTTTCATGAACTGGCACACATTTTACGTCATCAATCCGGTATGTGCCTCGTTGACAAAGTGGAAATAAGTCAAAAAGAGGAATGGGCATGCAATAGTTTTGCAGCAAAATTCCTTGCCCCATCCCATACTATAATTCCTTCTGAAAACCTGAATGAGATAGCAGGATTTGCCAGAAAATTAAAAATCAGTCGCGAAGTTTACCTCCGAAGGCTGAAGGAAGATGGTTTTCTACCCGACATAAAATTCTACACTTTACTTGAGGAGCTAAAAGCCGGTTATAAAAAAATTAAAAAAACCAAAGGATTTGCTTTACCTGAAGTAAAAAGCAGAGCATCCCGGGGTGAAGCTTTTTATAATATCATTTTTGAAGCAATCGGAGCAAATCGAATAAACTATTCTGATGCTGCTCATGCACTGGGATTGAGAGTAAACAGGTTGATGAATGAAATCTGATTTGAGAGAAATATACTGTATTGATACAAGTGCTTTTATAACAATGCATCGGTTCTATCCCTTTCGTATGATACCCGATTTATGGGCTCATATTGAAGACTTATTCAGCCAAAAGAAAATCCTTTCTCACAAAATTGTTTATGATGAAATTGTTCCGAAGAGTGGAAAAAAGGATGAACTTGCTCAATGGCTATTTAGCTATAAACATAACTTCCTTTCAACTTCAACACGACAACTTGAACTTGTACCCAAAGTATTAAGTAAATTCCCAAAGTTGATTGATCCCGAATCAGAAAAAGATCAGGCTGATCCCTGGCTTATTGCGTTGCTTATTGAGATAATGGAACGGGAAGGGGTATTTGGCGAACAGTCAAATTATGTGATGGTTACTACTGAGAGTGAAAAAAGGGAAACGAAATTACCCGCTGCCTGTCGCTATTTTAATATCAGGCACATAAATTTATTTCAATTTTTTAATGCCAACAAATTTGAATTTTCGGTAAGAATGAAATAGTACTATTTAACAGGAATACAAATAGAATCTATCGTAAATCATTAAATTAAAAAACTATTTTTATTAAAAAAAATCCACAATCCAAACATTTTTGTTTAATTATTGTTATCAATAATTAAACAAAATAATGGGTATTAATTTTTTAAAAAATGTGGAAAATCATTAGTGCAACAATAATTTTTGTTTTGCTGACAGCTTTAAACAGCCTCAGTGCCCAATCGGGGCGAATCGAGGGTCGGGTGTTTGATGCAAAAAACAATGAACCGCTTCCGTTTACCAATATTATTATCCTGGGGACAAACATCGGAACCACCTCTGATTTGGATGGGAAATTTATTTTTACAGGTATTGAACCGGGTTTTACCCAATTGGTGGCCACCTCGGTGGGATATGAAAAATATGTTTCGGAAGATTTTTTGGTAACCAACGCGAAAACCGCTTTCACCAACCTACCCATGACCGAAACCAGCATTAATCTTGAAGAATTCGTAGTGAGGACATCGCCTTTCGCGAGGGATAAAGAAAGTCCGGTTTCCTTGAAGCGCTTAAATATTTCGGAAATTGAGCGCAACCCCGGATCGAACCGTGATATATCAAAAGTACTGCAAACACTTCCGGGAGTAGCCTCCACGCCGGCACAACGAAACGATGTGATAGTGCGAGGTGGTGGCCCAAACGAAAACTCATTTTTCCTGGAGGGTGTTGAGATACCAACCATCAACCACTTTTCAACGCAAGGGGCTTCGGGTGGCCCGGTAGGCATTTTGAATGTTGATTTTATCCGAGAGGTAAATTTTTACTCCGGAGCTTTTCCGGCCAAGCGGGGCAATGCTTTAAGTTCGGTAATAGATTTCAGAATGATTGAACCCAACAAAGACAAATGGGGATACAGGGCTACACTTGGTGCTACCGACCTGGGTTTTACGGCAAACGGGCCAATAAGTAAAAATTCCGGCCTGATTTTTTCGGTTCGCCGCTCATACCTGCAATTTCTTTTTGATGTAATCGGCTTGCCTTTTCTGCCGGTTTACAACGATTTGCAGTTTAAATACAAGTGGAATATCAACAAAAAAAATCAACTTACATTTATTGGTTTGGGTGCCATCGACAACAACTCCTTGAATACCGGAATTGAAAATCCCGATGAAGGACAACAATACATTTTGGGTTATCTCCCCGAAAACAAACAATGGAGCTATACTGTTGGGGTAGTTTATAAACACTTTTCCACCAACGGATTTCACCAGGTAGTGTTGAGCCGGAACGCGCTTAATAATAAGTCCTACAAGTACCAGGATAACCTTGAAGAAGATTCACTGAAAACTTACGATTACAATTCCACTGAAACAGAAAATAAACTGCGCTACGAATTTACCGGCATCAAAAATGGCTGGAACTACGAATATGGCGCCGGATTGCAGTTTTCAAATTTTACCAACAGCACTTTTCAAAAACAATTTATCGAGGGAAATGTCCGGTATTTCAATCGTATAGCGAATCTCAATCTTTGGAGTTGGAGCGCCTTTGGCCAGGTAAGCAAAACTATTTTAAAGGAAAGATTGACCCTTTCGTTGGGTTTACGGATGGATGCCAACGACTACTCCTCCACCATGTCGAACATGTTCGATCAGTTGTCGCCACGATTTTCCGCCTCCTATGCCCTCAGCGAAAAATGGTTTCTCAACGGTAACGTTGGCAGATATTACCAGCGCCCTGCTTACACAACACTCGGATTTACTGATAACAACGGAACCTATGTAAACAAGGAAAATGGCCTTAAATATATTGAAGTTAATCATATTGTTGCTGGTATCGAACTCTTACCCAACGAACAATCGAAGATTTCAGTGGAAGGATTTTATAAGTTTTACAACGACTATCCTTTTTCCGTGCTTGATTCGGTGAGTATTGCCAGTAAAGGTGCCGACTTTGGCGTTTTCGGAAATGAATCAGTGGTTTCAACCGACAAGGGGCAGGCTTATGGTTTCGAGATTTATGCCCGCGATATCGACTTTTTCGGGTTCAACACCATCTTATCCTACACCTTTGTACGAAGCAAATTTGAAGATAAAAACGGAGAGTACATCCCGGCAGCCTGGGACAACAAGCATCTTTTAAACTTAACAGTATTGCGCAAGCTGAAAAAAAACTGGAACATTGGCGGCAAGTGGCGCTATGTTGGTGGCACGCCCTACACACCCTTCGATCCGGTAAAATCGAGTAATGTAGAAGCCTGGAATGTCCAGGGCGGCCCTTATCTGAATTATGATCAGTTTTACACCCTAAGATTGTCGCCGTTTCACCAGTTGGATGTGCGGGTTGATAAACAATATTTCTTCGATAACTGGTCGTTGATGGTGTATGTGGATATTCAAAATCTGTATAATTTCCAATCGGAGAGTACGCCGGTTTACATCCGCGAGCTTGATGCAGCAGGAAATCCTATCATCACAAATCCTGAAGCGCCACCTGCAGAACAGCAATATCAGCTCAAAAAACTTGAAACAACATCAGGCACTGTTTTGCCTACAATTGGTATAATGGTTGAATTTTAAAATGAACATGATGAAAACATTCAATTTTATAAAAGCATTATTGCCTGCATTAGCAATACTTTTTATCGCATTGCAAACACAGGCGCAGGAAAAAGAAGTAATCCGCACCAATGTTGAAGGCGAAGGCCAAAAAATCGTCTTCTTTGACTTATCGGTACTCAATAGTAATCGTTCGTAAAGTTGGCTATTTATCTGCCTTTCTAATTGTCGGGCAGACCAATTGTTTTTACAAGCCTCTTCAATATAATAAGTTTGTTTATCGCCATCACTAATTCGTATAAGCAACTTGTATTGTGTCCAATTCAATTCCGCACGCAGTGTGTGCGCAATTGGAAATGTGAAGTAAAACTGCCGACAAGTTTCTAATTGTCTTTGTGAAAATCCTCTTCCATATTCAATCAAGAGTTCTTCGGTGAGTCTTTTGATAACAAAAGCGCCATATTGGGCGCGATCTTGTCCATTTTGTTCCTCTTCTACGATTTGCTTACCAATATTCCAATACATCAAAACACGCTCCCTGTCAATAGATCTAACCGCATTTGACTGAGCATTATTAATAATCCTTTTAACCTCTGAAATAAAACTCTTTGATATGATTTGCTTTTCCATCAGTCTTTAAATGTTTCGTATTTCAATTTTTGTGCATTTGCCCCAATTTAAGCTCTTTTGGTTTTTCATGTCGGCATGTGTTCCTACCTGCGGCAGGCAGGTCGGCAAAAACCATAAGTGCTTAACTGTGCGGTGGCCTTCGCCTTGTTGATAACGGTCGGCAATATAAAAAGTTGGGCAGTTTGTTTATTGCAAATCCATTCAAGTTTACCACTTCCGGCCCAATTTTTCATATTGCATGTTGTGTGGTCGTGCTTTCTTTCGTAAACTTTCTTACTTTCTTTTTCTTTCTTGTTTTTAAGAATTCACTAAAAGATTGTTTTTCTTCTATTGTCATTGGACGATTTACAACTTCAATGTCAATACTGTTCTTTTCTTTTTTAGCCTTCATTTTGTTATTTATTAAAGTATTGTCTAATCAATTTAAGTACTGCTGGTGTATCTATGAACATTTGGTCTCCATGGAATATTGTCGCACCTAAACTTGTTTTATAATGATTGACCAATTTTGTTTTTGCAATAAATGAAACTACTCCGTCATATCCTTTCTCAAATGCAAGTCTACAAGCAAAAGTAACTAAGTTTCCAGGTACGCCCTCGTACAATTTGTTTTTGCCTTTATTGAATTTTGCACTTTCAATCAAATTCATGAAAATGTGATCATTGTTGTCTGTAATGCTTATAAGTCCTTGATTAATGTTTTCGTTATTTACAATTACTAATTTGTAGACCTCCTTATTTAGATAAATCCTATTTCACCACAATTTTAATACTCCCAACTTTTTGCCCGCTAGCATATTTACAAAAATACATTCCTGAATTGACACGGATTCCTTGGCTATCTGTTAAGTTCCAGATAAGCTCCCGATTATTGGATTTTATTTCATTTACCAATCTTCCCTGCACATCGAAAATGCTTAGGTGGGTAATATCATTTCCAGGATTTAAAATTTGAAAGGTAATTTGATCTGTTGCAGGATTTGGATAAGCAGAGATGGTTTGCTCTTGCTTAACTTCATCAATTGAAGTAAATAAATCCATGGTTAGTGTGTAATTCACATCCACATTTTCAAGTACCCAGGAATTAAACATCCAGTTAACCACCACCGAATCCACAAGCGCTGCATCTCCAAGTCCAAAAAACTGCACAGCCTCATTCTGGCCTCCCTGTCCGCCGCCCGATTGAGAAGATAGCTCCCGCATTTGCATCACAGGATTTCCATTGATGGTGGCATACACGTATATTTTTGCACCCAATGCACCAAAGTTCAATATGCACGATCCGCAATACCTTAAATTTACTTTCAACCAATTATTTTGATTGCCATTGTTAACGAAAAATGAATTGTTACCGCCGAAATAATTATTCTTGGCCGTGAAAATATCCAGGTCGCCGTCATCATCATAGTCAGCCCATGCCAGGCCTTCGGTGTAGCTCCCATCATTTACGAAATCATTATCCAGTACTTTTTCAAAATTCCCCGATCCGTCATTTTTGAAGAGCAGGTTAGGACCATCATATCCTCCAACAGCAAGGTCTATATCGCCATCTTTATCATAGTCGCCCCAGGCACTACCCGACGACCAGGTGGCTTCGTTTACCAATGGGCTGTCGGTAACTTTGGTAAAATTTCCATCGCCATTGTTCACATAAAACCAGTTTTGGTACATGCCCAGTTGGCCGGTTGACACAAACAAATCCAGGTCGCCGTCATTATCCGTGTCGCCCCAGCTTGCCCCCGAGCAACTCGATACATCAGATATAAAAGGTTCAGTTTCAACTTTGGTGAATGAATAACCGTAATCATTATGATATAAACAACTTGCACTTCCCGAGTTTGCTACATACAAGTCGGGATAGCCGTCATTGTCGTAGTCGCCCCAGGTGCAGCCACTCGAATTTGCAATATCGTTTACAATGCTGCCATCGGTAATTTTTGTAAAATATCGGGAGTAACCTTCTCCCATGTAAAGAAAGTTTTTCTGGTCGCGGTTTGCAACAAAAAGATCCGGGAAACCATCCACATTGTAATCCACCCACGAGCAGCCCACCGATTTACCACCATCAGTTACCACGATTCCCTGGGTTATTTTTTCGAAAGTGCCATCGCCATTACCCAGGTATAAAAAGTTGTTTTCGTTGTGGTTTGCAACAAATAAATCCATGAATCCGTCCTGGTTATAATCAGCCGCGCTGGCGGAGTATGAGCTTCCACCATCAGTTACCACATCACCTTCGGTAATTTTTTCGAAGCTGCCGTCACCATTGTTCATATACAAAAAATTGAGCTTGCCGTTGTCGCCATCGTTGTTTACAACAAAAAGGTCGGCAGAATTATCATTGTTAAAATCTGCCCACACCATGCCATAATTTCATCCGCCATCGTTCACAAAGTCGCCTTCGGTAACTTTGGTAAAGTCGGTTTCGGGCATTCCTGTGCCCACGTAAGCTTTCACCCGCGTTCCTTTTCCCGTAAGCACCAGCGTTCCGTTGTTGCCAATGGCAGGGCCACCCATGTTAATGTTGGCAAAAGTTTCTTCCCAGCGGAGGCTAAGGTCGGGGTTAAATGAGTAAAACATGCCTTGAGAAAATCCGCCATTTGTCACAAAAATATTTCCGGCAGCATCGATGGCCATGCGTGGTGAGTTTGCATCACCGTAAAGGATAACTTTGGAAGTATTGAGTACTTCCCCGTTTTCAGGATTGAGCTGCATAATCTCACCATTACGGTTGTAGGCATACACACTGCCATCGGTGCCAATGCCATGCGTGGCAAAAGGAGTATAAGTAATCGGGATGGACCAAAGTTTGCGCAAAGCAACACCATCATCTTTAAGTGCAAATAAAGAATCGGTTGTTGGATTATTTTGACAGCGGGGCAGGTATATTATTCCATCGGACCCGGCAAAAAATCCCAATTGATTTACCAGCCCACCTGAAAGTTGTGCCGATGTGTAAAGCTCTTCACCTGTTTCAAGATTATAAACAGCTATTCCAACATTATTGATCAAATTTATAATGCTGTAAACCTTGTTGTTTGCCACAAGCACTCCGCCGCCATCGTCATACGACAGCCTTTCGGTGCGCCAAACTGTAGTTCCGTTGGCCTTATTGAAACGGGTGATATACAACATACTCCCCACGATGGGGTCGCCGTTGGGGGCAAACACCAGTCCTTCGGTTGAGCCTTCGTCAATTACATTATCCGATTTCCAGACTACAGAACCATCAATCACATCCAGTGCATAAAGGTAGGATTCGTTGTTGTTGCCGGCGCGTGTGCAATATACCAGGCCATCTTTTATGGCTGATACACGATTGCGCCAGTCGGTGGAAGGAAAATCCACCGGAAGGCCTGCAGTCCAGAGTGTATCGCCGGTTTGCAAATTATGCACTACGATTTTGGTTCCGTTGATTACATCACCAATATTGTGGGTGCGAGCCATGGCGAGGAAATTGCCATCGCAAACCGATTGTTGTGCCAAAACCGAATTAAGCCCGCCCTGCCACAAAATTGCAGGTTCGGATGGCCCTATTTGAGGTGAAAGCCCGTTGCGGAAATCATTGCCGCCGGGGCCAACATTCCAGCCCTGCGAAAAGGTACTTGCTGATACAAAGAGTAAAGCAATGAAAATGCCGGCAAACAGCTTTGTGGTAAACGTGTATAAGTTTTTCATAATTTTTAATTTTGAAATAACGTTTCAAAAGGGGGGTTAATTATCCATTACTAATGCAATGTATTCATTAGGGTTAAATACGGTTAAACCTGAACCTTCAAAATCTTCTTTGTTTCTGGTTATGACTATGCTAATTGCATTTGTCTTCGCAGTTTCTGTTTGTACAGCATCTTCAAAGTCTGTCATGCCCGAATTCAGTGCATTTAAAATCGAAACCGCATCTACCCCTGCAATATTAATGAACCTTGTGAGGCTTTTCAAAAATCCAATAGTTTTGTTATGACCCGATACTTTTTGTGTAATGTAGTAAATATCTGTAATTGTTGTTGCTGTTAAAAAGGCTTCAATATTTTGATTCACAATTAGCCGGAAAAATTCTTTTGATTTTTCAACAAAAGGCTGTCTTTCCAAAGCAATATCCAAAATAACATTGGTATCTATAAGAATCTTTTTCATTGGTGCTTTTCCATTAAGTAGTTATATTTTTCTATATCGGGATCAATGCCTTTTGCAAAACCAGTCCATTTTTCAAGAAAATCATCAACTGATAATTTTTCTTCTTGCTCGATTTTTTGGGGTATAAAAACCACAAAAACTTCGACCTTTCTATTGGCATATTTTTCAAATTGAGGTACTTTAATAATACCGCTCTCTAAAACAGTTGTCTCAAATTTATATGCTTCCATTTGTAAGATATTTAAAATTTAATTTTAACTCAAAATTAATAAACTTTTTGACAAACCATTTTTAATGCGAGAAAAACTCAATTTTCGTCAAAAGCTATAATTTTTCTTTCTATTATGCCAGCCCTTGTATATGGATTAAAATATACAACATAAACCATATTATCAAATACCTTTACAATATCCGGGAAGGTATTTGAATTGGCTAAAATTGCTTCTGATATTGAACCATTTTTAGTGTTTATTTCAGCAATACTGTATAGCCCGCTTTTTTCAACTAAACTATATATACGCCCGGTTTTTGCATCCTGAATGATGGACTTAAATTTGTCATATTCACATATTGAAATAGTATCGGTTAAATGCCAGGCCTGATCGAATTTTACGAGTTGATAATTAGCACAATCAAAAAACAGGAGTGTGTCATTTTGTACAAAAACGTGAACTCGAATTGGTTTTGATTCAATATTTTGATACCAGGAAACCAAATCAAATAAGGCCGGGTCATTATTAGCTAAACGCAAAATATTACCATCCCACATTCCTAATTCAAAAATATTTTGTTTTTCCGGAGTTGTCTGGTAATACCTTTCAATTATTTCCCCGTAGATAGATTGTGCGACCTGAAAAGCTTGCTTGTCAAAAAATGATATTAAATGAACAGGCTGTCCATTCTGATTATTTTTATCAACATAGAAATATTCAGCCTTTTTATGGTGATATTGGTCGATGTAGAAGCCGTTTTTACCTTCAATTGAAGTGGCTAATAATAAAAGATCATGATATTCCAGCAAAAACGGTTTCAATTTGTTTTGGAAATCATTTGTTGAAAATTTATCAACCGAATACAAAACAGAATCACTGGCGTTATAAAATATTTGCAGACAATAATCCCGGGATACTAAAATTAAGTTATCAAAACAATCCCTGTGAATTTCCTTATATTTTTCCGGTAACTGTTGGTTGCATAAAGAATTACCATTCAGGTCATATACATAAACAAACGTATTGCCACCCTGAGAAACTAATAGGATGATTTCGTTGTTTAAATATTCGATATCTAATATTCTTGATCCAGATAATTTAATAAAATAAGAGGTTCCCGAAACTACAAATTCTCCCAAGTGATAATCAATTTCCCGAAGTTTCAAATTTAATTTTATGGAGTCGGATTTTGCCTTTGTTAAATCAACGGTTAAAATTGTGTCTTGATATCCAATGCATGAAAAGTGGAGCGTAACATTTTCATTTAATGGGAAAATTGTAAAAGAATACTCCCCAAATCTATTAGTAGAGGTTCCATATTCAGTTTCATAAATTTGAATGTTAACATCAGGCATAGCATCAACGTTACCCCATAAAGTTATTGGATTTTGTGCAACAATATGGATTGAAATAATCAATGCAAATGCAAAAAATAATAGGGTGCGATTCATCAATATCATGTGTTTATACATTCTAATTTAGCTTATTAATTGTTAAAAACTTACATTAGCCAATCCACTTAGTGTACATTTGCCGCACTCATCCTACCACAATAGGAAGAAGGAGTTTCGAGACCCGATAATCCACGAAGATTACCGGGTCTTGCGGTTTTAATGGACTTCATGTAACTTATTTTTCCGTTTTTTCAAGATTTGTTTTTCCCCTCCCGGTTCATTCAAATAATAGGCAGTGAGCAAATAATAATCTAATTTGCTCCTTTGAGGTTCAAGAATGATAACATACGCTTCCTCCTGATCGTAAATATATGTTCTGATCACATTGCCTCGTCCTTTAATCCTGTCTTCGTAACTAAAAATGTCAATATTTGTAGTTTTTTGTTTTTCAATATGGTGTTTAATCCAATGTAAACGTTCCGATCTTTTTATTTCAAAAACTCTTGCCCCGGTGATCTTTCCTTTTGCATCTTTTTCTTCTATTGTCGTAAGATGGTTTAGGAGTGTTTCCATAGGAATTTGCCCGTCATTTTGTAAATGAGTGCTTTCATCGCAATAAAAGTTAAATGTTTTGTTGATCATAATCTTTTGCTATAGGTATTTCCTAAGTTTATTACCCGCCAAATATAGAAACTATTTCGCTTGGGGTGGGTTGTTGGCTACACCGAATATGGAATGGGCAGAATAAAATAAAAAAAAGCGAGCACAAAAATTTAGTCATATTGCTAATTACCACCGCAATATCTATGTCGCTATCGTCTTTGTCTGTTCGTTTAGCACAAGAGCCGAATAAATATGCCTTCCTTGCATTTAAGTTGAAGGTAGTAATTTCATCAAGCCACTTTTCAAACCCTTCGCTTAATTCAAGGTTAATTAATCTTGCTAAACGAAGTAAATCTTGTGAGAAAATTACATTTCAAAGGTAGGGAATTTTTGGCTAATATCTTCCATATCCTAATCATAAGTTAAGCACACCACAGTTACGTATGCAAAATTCATTTTTCAAGGTTATCCATATTCGTCAGGTGGATTTGCAAGTTTACCAGGTTCTTTTTCGGAAACACGTGTATGACTTTTTGTGTTGATATTTAATTAATTAAGACAGTAAAATCAAATATATAGTGTTTCAAACATGGCAAATTTGAATGAATAGACTCATAACAACTATTGTGAAGCTTACAATCTTTCTTGCTCAAAAGTTCTTTTCTCCTATTATCTTTCACCAATAAAGAATTAATTCCTTTCACAGTTAACTTTACATCACCATCCAATAAATATCCAATCAAACATCCGTTCTCATATTTTTTGGAATTAAAATTATCAATCCCGGTATCAATATATCTTCGTTTCAAAGAAGAACTTTTTTGTTCCAGGTTCTTTGCTTCAAAGAAGTATTGATATTCCAGTCTGGATTTAATGGTTACGAACCTCAAGTCTATTCGGGGATATTTTGCTGCAAAACCTTTCTTTTTGGCGATGGGTTTCTTTGGAAGGTGATGCTCAACATTACTAATAATCGACCAGTTTAATCTTAATTGGTTTGAATGAATGTATTCATGCAGTTGTGCTGTTATATCATTTTCATCCCAATCGAGAGATATTGATTTATCTTGTATCGCATTTTTATATGCTGAAACTAATAGCTTTAGGCATCGAATTTTAAATGCATCTCTAAATGCGCTCTTAACATTACTTGCCATAATTAATCCTCATTTAAAATTTCAAGAATTAATCCTGAGGCATCTTCCAGTGCCATTGATTTAGTCCAAAATCGCCTTTGGTTAGGGCGTACAACATAATATACATCATCACTAACCTTATAATTTAATTTCTTTCTGAAATAGATATTGGCTGCTTTTTCCTCCCATAACAGCCTATCCAATTTTTTCAATTCCTTATTTATATCTTCTTTTGATTTTGACAAATTCTTTCTTACATCTTCAAATGAAATCTTAATCGCCATTAAAGGAGAGAATGTATTAATATCAAAAATTGTAGCATTGGCAAATAAATCCTGGTCATCTAAAAAATCATTTAACTCATTGCAGAACACAAAGGCATAATCTTGAATATCAATAACAGGAAGCAGTGCTTTAGATTTTTTATTTTTATGAAATAAATCAATCGTGCTTTCAATTGCATCATTAATTAAGATTGCTTCTTTAGCACTTATTCCTAAGCTTTCATTTATTATTAATTCAATTGTTTCATTAAAATAGTTATCAACAAGAACATTGTTCGACAAAGAATTGTCACTATTATTGTCTAATATTTTTTTAACTTCCTTAGCAATGGTAGTTATTTGTTTAGCATCCAATTTCATTGGTATTGAAAGATATTCTTTCTTCATTATTTGTTCTCTTTCAACACCGTAAGATGAAATCGTCATAAAAAGGAAGTAACTGCTTAACTTGGAGTTTAAATATGCCAATAATACATTTAATAATTTCTCATTTTCTGAATTAGTGTAAAAACCATAAACACCATCCCTAAATGCACAGTTAAATTCTAATAATGAAGCACACACTCCATTGTTTTCTAGTCCTTTCTTTACAACTATATGTGGTGCATTATAAGCATTCATATCTCCAAATCTGCGAAAAGATGTTAGCTTATTTATTTGGGAGATTTGTTCAACTTTATAAAAAGCTTTATAAAAATCAATCGCTTTTTTAGTTTTAATAGAATCCCCGATCGTTCCCAGGTTTTCCTTAGGAGTATAGTATCTATTTATGTTTTCGGCATCAATATAAGATAAACTGCTCAATACTTCTGAATTCCACGGTTTATCTTTAGCTTGAGTTAACAATTGGAAACCAACTCCAGATTTTATTTGATTATTACTTATGAAGGAACTAATTGTAGCCTCAACTTTTTCATTTAACCTATTAATTAAATGGTAATCACCCATTCCTCCCCACATGGCAATCTTCCAAATTTTAGTCTCTGAATTTTGACATTCTTCTCTGGGAAGGAATTTCACATCGGTACTATCAATGGAAACTCCTTCCAGAACATTACTTTTAACGTATGTTTTTGGGGCATAATAAACAATTCTGTCAGAAGAATTTTGAGGAATGTCCTTTTTATAAAAAACAATACTTATTGGACCAACAGCTGAGCCAAATAGTTGTCCTCCGAAACTTTTGGGTACTTTTCTGAGAATAGAAAAATTATATACTTTTTCCACATAAGTCTCATTGAACAACCATTCTCTAAATTTTTTATATGTCGAACCGGTATTAGTCAATACCTTCGTGTTAAAAATGAGCGCAATTTCACCCTTAGGCGAAAAATTAATTGCTTTGTGGAGAAATGGTAAAACCATTTCTTTGGCAAAACCATTCTTGTCGCAATAGTTTCTTATTGATGGCAACAAGTTTTTTGTTCCAAATGGAGGGTTTCCAACAACCAGATCAAACTCTATTTTTTCTATCTCCGTATTATCTTCAATAGTATCTCTACAAAACAGGTTGTTCCCTTGTACTTTTAAGGAGTCATCATTTGGATTATTGATAAGAAAGGGCAACTTGTTATCTTCTTCCTGCCATATAGTTTTTGGGTTCAAATTGTCAACCAAGGCTAAATAAAGACTGAATGCAGCTACTTTAATTGCTTGTGCTTGTAATTCAATTCCGAAAATATTGTTAGTCAATAATGCTTTTAGTTCATCAAAATCAGTAAGTTTTTTGTTGAATTTATTCTCATGACGTTTAACCAATCTCTTGAAACTCTCAACGAGAAAAATACCTGAACCACATGCCGGATCTATTATTTTTACATTGTAGCTATCTTCATTATTATTTACCGGAAGCTTTTCATTTAGGATTAATTCAACCAATGATGGTGGTGTATAATAAGTACCTGTTTGTTGTTTCTTTTGCGGGTCTATTCTTGCAAGAAAATTCTCATAAATCTCACTTAATAATTCAATTTGAATGATTTTAAAATCAAATAACCTCCAGTCAGCAAATAGTTTAACTTGTTTGCTGCCATCGTTTCCACTTATAAAACATTCTTTGATTAAGCCAAGTTGTTTTAAGTTTAAACGAACCTCATTATCGTTAAGTGCAAATAAACTTCCATTGAATCGTTCAGCTAACTTTTTGTAAAGAGCATAAGTTGAATCAACATCTTCTAAAACATTGAAATAAGAGCTTGCTTTTGACTTGAATTGAGAATAAAATTTTTCATCTGTCGCCTCCCTATCCTCCAAATACAAGAGGAACAAAGAACGCATAATGATTTTATGAATCAAACCAATACTCAAGCCTTGATATTGCAATTCGTTCGCTGTATTAAACAAACTATCAACCAAGAATTTATCGACCCTGCGTTGCAAATTAATTTTATTCCGTATTGTTGCTGCCTCTTCTAATGTCCAAATAATACCAGTATCAATGGCAATTGAAGAAAATACTTTGATTAAGTTAGTTAATGCTTCTTTATCTGACAGGGTAGCTCTTTGTATTTCAAGTTTCTGAAGTTCTTTTTCATAATCAGTTTCCTCGTACTTTATGGCAAACGGTTTTTCAGCACAATTATAGATGCGTATTTCTGTTTCATTATGTACGTATAAAAACAGAACCTTTCTATAATTCCATATTTTACGCTGAACTTCTGCTATTTGCTCTAGTGTATTAGCATCAAAAGAAACTACCTGTTTTAGAAAGACTGCCGGATAACTATTGTTCTCATCATCACAGAAATAGATTTTATCTATTCCAAACTCTTTAACCAAATCTATTGTATAAGCTTGGCTATCAGTTGGAGTGTCTGAATTAACACTAACAGCTCTCTCAAATCCTATCTGTTGTAAGATTGTTGAAGTTGCCATATTATTGTTTTCTTTCAATTAATAATTCCCTTACTTCTACATCCAAAATTTCTGCAATTTTGTATAAGTCTTCTAAACTTGGCTGCCTTCTATTTTGAGCATAAGAATTAACCATATTGTAACTCTTTTCCATTTGTTTAGCCAACCATTTTTGTTTTATTCCTCTGGTTTCTAACACCTCTTTAATTCGGTTCATTTCAATACCTCCGTTTAAGTTTACTAAAATACACTATATTTTAATATCTCACGAAATGAGTATTTAAATTATCACTAAATTGTGATTGATAGATTTTACTCTTTTGGTTTTTCAGGGTTGGAATTTTGCGATGGCAAAAACCAAATGTGTGAAATGTGTGATAGGATTTTCAGCTTGTGGGTAACGGTCGAGGCTATGAGCAGTGTGGGATTTTAAATCATATCTTTTTATAGCTCACTATAATTTTAAATCCTTTCTTTAATTCTATTTCATTCTGTCTGTGATATTTTGAGTAGAAAAAAAATGAAAGAATAGTAATAATTATTGCAAAACCATAAATAATATAGGGTAAATAGCCAATTTGTGATAATGGGTAGTGTAGCCATGGAAATAAAGATTCAGAATTACGATGTTGTATTTTCGCAATGAGATTTGCTATTGGAACAATTGCCAGGTAAAAAAGAAAAACAATGCCTAAATATCCAAGGACAACCTAAACCCTTTGTTTTATTTTCATCTTTTAATTTATTTATTATTTTAACCTGATTAATTCACACATTCGTCGAATTTGTGAATTAATCACCGAAGGCCGAAAATATTTATTTTAAATATTTTCGGGGGTTAATCCTCGAATTTCCTTTGGAAATTCGGCTCTGTCGGCTAAAAATCCGACAGAGTGAAAAATTCATGAATTTTTCAGATTAAAAATGTCCGCTAACTTTTGTTGGGCGTTCTTTATTTCTTTTTCAATGTATAATTATCACTAATTTTTACCAATTTCCAATCTTCGTTCAGTTCAAGTTTCCAACCATTTCCCTTTATTATAGTGTCAGTTATTTCAGTGGGTTCAGAAACGACAACCTTTTTCCACATTTTCCCTACCAATGCGTCCTCTGCTGTTAAAGAACCCCATTTGTCAGTAATTCTAATATTTTTATAAACTGTTCCTATATCTTTGAACGGGATTAAATCGCCAGGACTAAAACTAATATTCATACTTACTATTGGGATTGTTAAGATAGGATTAATTTGAAATTTTGCTTCAAGTTTTGAGAATAATTCTTTTTGTTTTTCTTCTCTTTCAGTTTCAAAGTTGTTAATGCCTTGATAATTATATTCATTTTTTATCTCATTAATAGTTTCTTCCAAATTGTCAGAACCTGTTACATTGAATTGTGTTGCAACATATTTAGTCAGATCAGTTTTATTGCTAATTTCCTTATTCCAATTTCCATTTTTTTGTTTTATAAAATAACCATAGATGGGTGTGGTTCTGTAAGCAAACGATCTCACGAAAGTTGTGTTTGTGTATAATGTGTCAATCTCCTGAATGTAATGTTCTTTTAATTCTTTGTCATTCCAATTACTTAAAATCGTTCCTGTATATTCAGCGATACCTTCATTGAGTTCCAATGAGTTTTCATTTTCCTTTGCTCCAGGAAATAGTTGATGTCTGTACAATCTGAAGATTACAGCATTTTGTAAATGTTTTGTTTGGCTATTATTTTCATCTGCCCTTAATGCCTCTTTCAATGCTTCCAGTTCAAGTTTCAGAAAAATCCTGCCATTTAATGTATTCAAATGATTACAGGGTTTTTGCTGCAAGTTTTCAAACCCAATTTTTGATTGAATCCTGTGAAATAGTTCGTGGGTAAAAATGCTTAATTGCTCATTATGATTTTTTGGTAATGGCAAGGTTACCATAGTCCAAAGCTTCCCATTCCAATTAATTGTTGTTTCAGCAACAAGCATTTCTTTTGGCAGAGTTCCTGTAAATACTTTTCCGTTTTTAATTAAAACATTGTTACTATCAGGTTCGTTCGCGATTAACAATTGATTTTTTTCATCTACTAATAAAATTGGCCCATAAAGTTGGTGGTTCCATAGTTCACCATTTTCTTTAGTTAAATGCGCTTTCAAATCTGAAAATACATTCTCATATTTTCGTATTTCACTATTACTAATTTCAACTTTGCCATTATTTTCTGTTTGTTTTGGGTCAACATTAGGATTACAACTCAAAAAGGAAATTGCAATAATTAAGAAGATACTTCTTTGAATATTTTTCATTTTGCACCTGGTTTTTATTCGATAATGACACTCAACGGTTTGCCAATTTATGCAGGCTGGCGTATTATAACACTTTCTTTTACTAGTTATAAAGAATTTATTTTATGGTATTATTTTCATTTTACAAATTTCTGCCCGCTTGATTATGCTTGTTGTTGGTGTGCGTCATTTCTTAATTTTCTAATTCTGGTAAATATTTCAAATTTTCTGTTTCTCTCATCTTCATACAATTCGGTAATATTCCTTAAATATTCAAGCTAATTTTTCAAATTGACAATCGATTCCACGCAGAAAACCTTTATTTATTCTGCCAACCAGACATTATTTTTTCGTTTTGAATCGGGGATTAAATCATTGCCTAAAATTACCTTACTGATTTTCTTGTCGCTAAACACCGGTACTTTCAAAACCTTTGATCCATCAGCCCATAAGCGCATATCTTTTAATATTTGATCTTCCGTGCCATCATCATAAACAATATTCAATTCAACAGGAACAGGCAGCAACCCCTTCTTTTCGATAACAAGCACATTATCGCTGGTTAAATCTGAAATTGCAAGATCGGGAAATCCCCGCTGGAAAAACCACGGCTGCCAGAACCATGACATATCCCCACCTGCCACATCGTTAAAAGTATTGAAGAAATCGTAAGGCATCGGATGCTTGCCATTCCACCGTTGAATGTATGCTTTCATGGCCTTTTTAAATAGTTTATCACCAAGCATTTGGTGCAACAAGTAGAGAGCCACCGCCGGCCTGGTGTAAGCAGCCATGCGCTGGGTTTGATAATCGTTAAAAATATAGGTGGGAATCATCGGGGGAAGCTCATTTTCGCTGCCGGCAAAACTTTGGTACTGGGCAACTGTGCGCTGGAAGTAATTATCTTCAGGAGCATATTTTTCAAGAAAGCCTGTGGGCAGATAACGCGCCCAGCCTTCATCCATAAAAGCATATTTGCGTTCGTTGGTTCCCATGAAAAAGGGGAAATAATTATGGAAAACTTCATGAAAGGTTAAACCCTGCAGGTCGGCATAATCATCGGGGGCTCCATTATTAGCCATCATCGGGAACTCCATTCCGCCATCTTTTCGGCCATTTGCAAAAACGGTTGCTTGCGGATAGGGAAAAGGATAACCAGGTAATTCGTTCGACATGTAGTCGATAGCTTGCCTGGCAATCATGGCCACATCTTCGTAATGAACTGCTGAGTCAGGATAAACCGATGAAATCAAAACCCTGCGCCCGGCTTCCGGATTAACTATCAGGCTCACCGCGTCCCAGTTGGACCCGCGGCTTGCAGCAAAAGCAAAATCAGGAACCAGGAACGCTTTAAAATTCCATGAATTAATTTTTCCCGGGTTAGTTACGCTGCCATTCTTATAATCATCACCTGTAATTATTCGAATCACCTCATCCGAAGCTAAGGCATCTTCATATTTTTTTATAATCCCTTGCTGGAAAACGTCTCCTGCATTTTGCAGCTCACCCGTTGCCCACACCACAAAATCTGACGGAATAGTGATATTTACATCAAAGTTATTTGCATCGTTATAATACTCAACCATACCGGCATATTCAATCCTATCCCAACCCGCCACATCGTCGTAAACAGCTACCTGCGGATACCAATAGCCTACTAACAAATGATTTTTGCTGTATTGTCCAAACCTTATCCAACGTTTCTGCGGCATTTTAAAACTCCATGAAATTCCGATGGTTTTGCTTGTATTGGGCAAAAGCGGGTCGTCAAGATTCACGTACATGTTTGTAGCTGAGTAATAAACTTTTCGGGAACTTAGATCAATCTCTGAATTATCAATACTTAGTTTTGAGATTTCCATGCCATCGGTCAAATCCTCGCTGCCGATGCTAAATTGCCTGGAATTTCCCTTTTTATAAATGTTTTGATAAAGCCTGAGAACAATGGTTTTCAAGGTATCCGGGCTTTCGTTGAAATAAACAATAGCAGCAGAACCCATAATCATTCCTGTTTCAGGTTCAACAGTTACATCAATTTTATAATCGGTGTGATTTACCCAATAATTTTGCCCCGGCAATCCATCGTTAGTTCGCGTTCCGTTTTCGATGGCAGTCTGATAATTTTCAGGAAGGTATTCTACGCCGGATTGTGCAATTACTTGCAGTGAAATAATAAATGAAAATAATACAAAGAGAAAGGCTTTCATAATTTTCTGTTTTGTGATAAGTATTAGTTTTTACCTGCTGACGAGAAAAACTCCAAAAATAAAAAAACGGTTTATCCAAAAAGTGAATGAACCATATATTTTTTTGCATAGCATCTAAAATCCCGCAACCACTCCAACACTCCAGAACAATTCGTTGCTTCCAAAGGGTGAGTTTTTATCCTGCAAAACATCGTACAATATCTGAACATAAGCAAAAGCACTTCCGCCAAGAGGCTGGCTAAGCCCTCCGCCAACAAAGAGAAAAGGAACCCAATCCCTCACCTTTTCATAACCATCAGGAAACTTGGGTACCTGTCTGCCATAGTTTATGTCGGCAAACTCAACATGGGCATAAGCCTGGGGGATTACACGATAACGTGTAAAAATTCTCATACCATAATTGCTGGTTTCAAATTTTCCACCATAATAGCTGTCGTATTTCAAATACTCGTAGCCGGGCTGAATTCCCACCGACAGCTTTGGTGTAACTTTATATCCGGCCAGGGGCCAAACTCCGATAGATGTGTATCCACTTCCCAGGGTAAAATAAAGCGTTCCACCAAAATACATCTTGTTCATTGCATTCGGTTTTTTGGGTTGCTGATGCCCTGAGTATGGATTTATTTTGGTGGAGTCGTTTTGCTGCGCCAAAGCTATTGTGCTTAATAATACCAGGAATGAAACTAACAAAGTGATCTTTTTCATCTTTATAAAAAATGGCCACAGCCTGTCCGCCTGCTGACGGGGAAGCACGAATGAAATTTTATTCATGTTTGCGGGTGTTACAAATTTGCAAGTATATTTCATTGTACGGATTTAAAATAATTTATTCAAAGATAGTGAGAATGGAAATTGACGAAGACAGACGAAGCGGGAGACATCTTCTTTTATTATTTTTTAACAACATTAAAAGAGGATACCCAATTTAAAGTAAGCCCATTGATGTGCCAATGCACCCTGAAACATTGCCGTGAATTTTTGAGCACCCATTTCCAATGTATAATTCGCAAATCTTGCTGCAATCCCGGCTTTAAATTCTCCGATCAATGGGTTTGTATTAATTATAGTATGGGGATTTTTATCATTTATTGCACCGCCTTGCAAAGTTGCATCATAAAAAACTGTACGCAAATTAAACCCGGCGATCAAATAGAGGTAGTTGTTGTTTTTGCTTAATAAATGATCGGGCGAATAATAATCAGGCGAAATTCCAATCCTGAGCCTTCCTCCACCCGAAAAATCGGTATAAGGTAAACCGAGCCGGCCTTTTGCAAGCATATCAACGTTGAGCCACCGCGATTTGAAAGCCAGCTTTTCGAGGCTTATGTTATATTGCAGGCAGAGATCAGGGTCTATTTGATAAGCCCAGCCGGGAATGGGTTCGGACGCGGGCAGTAAAACATGGATGCCATTTTGCACAAACCTTCCCCCGGCATATTCACCGAGGAGGCCGGCCTGTATTTCGCTATAAAATCTATATTGTTTTGTTTTACTGAAATGGGTGGCTTTTAAGCCGAGCATTAACACACCTGCATAAGGCCTGTCGCATAATTCCGGGTTACCAAATACATTATTTGGGGTAAAGATGTCGTGCGTAAGCGTAAGGCTATAAACAGGCCCCGATTCTGACATGGAATCGAAAAGCAAATTTGCTACTCCGAATCTACCAAGGCCTTGAGAATAATACTCAAGTACTAAGCCATTTGTAAAGTAGCGATCGGTTTGAAAAAAAACATCATTAGCCCACTCCACCTCAAGTTTTCTGGGATAGGTAATTTCAACTTCCTCTTCAAGGTATCGTTCGTAAACTTGCGCGTTTAGATATGAAGTGTGTAATAGTATGAAGGAAATGATTAAGAAACGCAATGAAATATTTGTTGTGAAATTGCCTGCGAAAATACGCCAAATATTTGAATTTCAGACTTGGGCAGTCTCGCAATCTTTTACAGCTACGGGCGGGCAAGCTGGCTATGGCAAAAGCAGTCGGTGGTATGATCGTTAACCATGCCCGCCGCCTGCATGTAGGCATAAACTATGGTGGAGCCTACAAAAGTAAAGCCTCGTTTTTTCAGGTCCTTGCTTACCCAGTCGGACAGCTCTGTTTTGGCGGGTAATTCATCGTGGTCATTAAAATGATTTACAAGAGTTTTACCATTAACAAACCCCCAGATGTATTTATCGAATGAGCCGAATTCCCCTCTTATTTTTATAAAATGCTGGGCATTTTTCACTGCTGCATTCACCTTGAGTTTATTCCTGATAATACCAGAATCCTGCAACAGTTCAGCAATTTTATCCTCGCCATATTCGGCAATTTTTTCAAAATCGAAATTATCAAAAGCCATCCTGAAATTTTCGCGCTTACGCAGAATGGTAAGCCAGCTCAAGCCTGCCTGAAAGCCCTCAAGCAGCAAATGTTCAAAATGTTTGTAATCATCATGAACAGGAACTCCCCATTCATAATCATGGTAATCGAAATAGTCGGGGGTGGCAGATGCCCATTTGCAACGGTTCATTGGGTTATTGGTTATTGGTTAATAGTTATTGGTTAATAGTTATTCGTTATTGGTTAATAGTCCCGAAAAATAGAAAATTTTCTCCAAAGGAGTCCTTCGGACAATTTTCGTAA
>CAZQIV010000012.1:0-79919 GCA_964593705.1 uncultured Lentimicrobiaceae bacterium
TGTTGCATTAAATGCTTCTTACGTTTTTATTGATGGCTAAACTTAATGGCATTAGAGTTAGAGGGGTGTGGGAGGAGCTGATACTATATAAACAGACATCAAATAAGATTGCTTTTAAAATAATCAAAAAACCACCAGTTTCAATTTTACTTTTTTAAATCTTCAACGTATCATTATTAACACATCTAATGTTCATGCAGCAGGATATTGAAAACATAATCCGTGAAGTGAAGGCAGGCAATAAAATGGCTTTCAAATATTTGCTTGATGAACATCAGCAATATGCTTTCAGGGTGGCGTTCAGGGTTCTTTGCAATGAGGAAGATGCCAAAGATGTAGTACAGGAAAGCTTTATCAAAATATGGAAAAACATCAGCAACTTTGACTTAAAATTAAAATTCACAAGCTGGATGTACAAAATAGTAATAAATAGCGCTCTCGACAAACTGAGGTCAATCAGACGGCCAAACATGGTAAATATCGATACTGTTTCGGAGAACCTGTGCCGCCTAGAAAGGTGTGGCCCGGATGTGCAGTTGGAGAACCAGGAACTTGGAAACATTATTTCGCACATCGCCGAAGGGCTTCCCGAAAAACAAAAACTGGTATTCGTGCTAAGGGATATTCAGGGCTTTGATTCGATTGAAGTGCAAAATATGCTTGATATGCCAGCCACATCTGTAAAAAGCAACCTGTACAATGCCCGGCAATTCGTAAGTAAAAAGCTATCCAAATTGCCGGCATACGAAAGGAGGGTGAGATGAATTGTGATTTTGTAAAAGCTAAAATTTATGAGTGGGTTTATGCAGATGTCCGCCAACTCGATGAAAAAGAAATTCAGCATATTACCAATTGCCCTGAGTGCAAAGCCTATTACCAGGATTGCCACAGAGCAAAGAAAATTACAGCCCTGATAAGCCAAAAAGAGCCTGTACTGGCAAATCCGCAAAAGTTAACAAATGACATTTTGGACACACTCGATGAGCTTGAACCTGAAATGCAAAGTGTGCGATTTCGGATTTTCAATACAGCGAAAAGAATCCTTGCAGCAGCATCGGTATGTCTGATAATTGTTTTTGGCTACGAACAGTACATAATAATTGATAAAATGATTAAACTGGAGGAGCAAATGTCGGCGGTTACTGCAACTCCTATCAATTCATCTCATTACAAGGAAATATTGCGCTACTATCCATCACACAGCATTGAAGCTGTTAAATCAAAACTGGCCTCCAGGCTAAAGATGTCTCAGGACAATGGTTTGAAGTCCACTTTCATATTGGCAAGTTTAAGTGTCCTCTCAAATGATGAGGTCAAGAATCTCTTACGGGAACACTTTGCCCGGGTTAAATATTCAAATGAGGATTCAAGTATGATTAATACAATTGGAAAGGAGGGGCAGGATGAATAGCAAAGCATTAGCTATAGTTACAAGTTAGCGTTCATTTGTAAATACATTAAACAATAGAATTTTAATATTAACCAAGTCTAAAATATTAGAAATTATGAAAAAAAGGAATTCAATTGTTACTGTCCCAATTTTAATTCTGGGATTAATACTGCTGGTTGCATGCAGTAGTAGTGAAAAAATAAATAATAATAGTAAACCGGAAATTGGCAGTTTTACTGATCCGAGAGATGGTAAAATATATAAAACTGTAAAAATCGGAGATCAATGGATTATGGCAGAAAATCTTGCATACAAGCCAGATAATGGGAAATATTGGGCATATAAAGATAAAGATAGCAATATCGCGATATATGGTTACCTGTATGATTGGGAAACAGCAATGAATATAGCACCAGAAGGTTGGCATTTGCCTTCAGGAAAAGAATGGAGGGCTATTACAAAAACCTTAGGTGCTAAATTGAGTACATACCCATATTTGGAAAAGATATATCCTAAACTTATTGTTGGCGGAAGCAGTGGTCTTGATATGTTGTTTGGAGGTATACGCACATGTGGTGGAGAATTTAAATACCTTGGTGACAAGGCCAGGTTTTGGGATTCCACCAATACAGGTGGAGAAAAATCCGTTTATGGTTTAAATAGCAACAAAGATAGTATCCCACATGGTCTAAGAGATAGAACAGTTCCCTACGCTTATAGTAATAATTTCCAAAAAACTTGCCCGGGTTATAGTGTTCGACTTTTCAAGGATTAAAACATTAGGAAAATTTTAACAACATTCTGATGAAGGGATTAACTTTAATATTTCTATTAACATTCAATTTTGTCTTTTGTCAAAATTCAGGTATTAATAGAATACCATCTGCCGAAATCACCAGATACGTCCAAAAGGTGAAACAAGCATATCACCTCCCCGGAATAGTTGTGGCAATTACCGACGCTGATGGCATCAATTATATTGAGGAGTTTGGTAGTGTTGAGAAGGAAGAACGCTTTTTAATTGGCTCTTGCAGTAAATCTTTCACGGCTCTATTGATATTAAAACTACAAGAACGTGGCTTGCTAAATATTGACGACCCCGTTACCAGGCATTTAAATTGGTTTGAATATTCTAACATCAATTATCGCCTGCTTGGCTACATAATAGAGGATAAAACCAATAAGAGCTTTGGCGAGGTTTTGAAGTCGGAAATAACAAAACCACTACAGATGGATAACACTTCCGGATTTGCAACAAATGACATCGTGCAAGGGTATCAGTATTTTCTTTTTTATTCAATCCTTCCTAAAAAAATGAACTATCATCAGGATAATATTCCCGAAGCATATATTAGTAGCACAGCTCTTGACATGTCGAAATACCTGAGAGCATTGATGAATAGCTACAAGGGTCAGGAAAATGCAATCATAGACACCAAAATCACAAACAAGCTATTTGAACCGAACTATCAAAATAATTCAAATTACGGCTTAGGTTGGGAAGCTAGCAATTACGAGGGACACAAAATAATTCATCATGATGGTGCAGTTCAAAGTTTCCAATCATACATGCTAATAGTCCCTGAACTCAACAAAAGCATTGTTATTTTAACAAATACCTATGGTGCTGATGTATCTGAAATTGGTCTGGGTATCGTAAATATAATCCTGGGCAAAAAGCCGGTAGAAAAATCTAAAACCCGTTTTTATCTTATTAGAAGTGTGCCATTTTTAGTGCTCGTTCTGCTATTAGTGCTGATTTTAGTTTTGAGAAAATGGATGCGATTACAAAAACCGATCTCCTACAACCATAAAATACTACCGAATATTTTGCTGCAATTTGGACTGGCATTGAGTCCGTTTTGGATAATATTTTTTCCATACCAATTTGGAGCATCATTGGAAACTATCATCGATTTTGACCCAGGTAGCGGATATAGTTTAATCTGCCTGACAGTATTTACAATAATCACTTCACTTGGGATGTACTTCAACAGCGCGAAAAAAACTTTGCCCCACAACACGACATTATTTACAGGACACCAAAAATATCAATCATGAAAACACAACATGCCATTTACTTCCTTCTTTGCATCACTATCATCATATTTAGTGGATGCAGGGATATTGAGGTAACAACAAAAGTTAACCTTGATGGGTCGTTCACACGTACAATAAAAATCACCGGTGATTCGGCCGATGTTTTTAAGCCTGACCTGCCCTACCCGATTGATGCTTCATGGGAAAAAACGGTGATTAAAGATACTACTGACCAGGGTGATTACATTCTAACCTACATCAAAACGTACAAGAAAAGCGAGCAAGTCAACAGCGAAATGAGCCAGGATACAGGCTGGAGAAAAGGTCTGGAACGAAACCTAACCATCGATAAAAGTTTTGGCTTTTTTTATTCCTATCTCACATTTCGTGAAACCTATAAAGCAACTATGCCATTTGAAAAATTAGATTTCCCCAACAAGCTAACACCCAAAGAAATGATTTACCTGTCAGAAAGCAAAATTCCCATTACCAAGAGTGATTCAATACAAAATAAACAAGTGTGGGAGAAGTTCGTGGGATTTTTAGTCGAAGCTATCGCAAATCAAATTATCAGCACTTTGGAAGATGGCATTAAAAAATTAAACGACCCTCGGCTAAAGCCCGAAAGCGTAGAGCTTTACAGGGATAGTATTGAACACAAACTGTATGATTATTACGAAGACATGGATGTTTACATCAACTTTTACAGGGACTGGACAGGTAATGAATCAGCTGAAAAGCTGAAAACCCTGGAACCGCCATTATTTGAGGAGCTCGATGAAAAAGTGTCGTTTGTGCTGAATGCCATCTTTATGGACAGTTATTCGCAAACCGTGGAAATGCCCGGACTTATTACCGAAACAAATGCGAAATCTGTAACAGGAAACAAGGTGAGCTGGGGAGTAAACGGCGACAAGTTTTTGTTTGAAGATTATGAAATGAAGGCTGAGTCGAGGGTAGTAAACAGGTGGGCATTTGTTGTATCCGGGGTTTTGCTTTTGTTAGTCCTTATTCTGATGTTTTTAAAAATCAGGAAGTAAGGGAATGGAGTGTTGGAGTGTTGGAGTGGTGAAGGAATGGAGTAGTGGAGTGTTGGAGTGGTGGAGTAGTGGAGTGTTGGAGAGCCCACAGGCTAATTTATAAATAAGAAAGCAATTATGAAAACAATTAAAAGATTTTACAAAATCAGTTTGGCTTTTGCATTCATCCTTTTCGCAATCATGGTCAATGCTCAAACACAGCCAGACACCCTTACTTACTACATCGAAACCAACGATGGAAACACTTACATTGGAAAAGTGCTGGATCAGGATTCGATAAAGCTTGTGTTTCAATCGGATAAATTAGGTGAAATAACCATCCTACAAACCAACATCAAAGAAATGCATTCAGTCAACCTGCAAAAAATGAAAAAGGGAAAGTACTGGATGGATAACCCGCAAGCTACGCGTTATTTCTTTTCGCCCAATGGTTATGGACTAAAAGCTGGTGAAGGTTATTACCAAAATGTGTGGGTCATGGTTAATTCTTTTGCTGTTGGTGTTACAAACAACATCTCTATTGGCGGAGGTTTAATCCCTTTGTTCTTTTTTGCCGGGGGGCCAACACCAGTTTGGTTTACACCAAAAGTTTCCATTCCAGTTAAAAAAGATAACTTTTGCCTTGGTGCAGGTGCTTTGATAGGAACAGTAATAGGTGAAGAAGAAACGGGATTTGGAATACTATATGGCATTGGCACTATTGGCTCTAAAGATAATAACATGAGCTTTGGACTTGGTTATGGCTATGCCGGTGGCCAATGGGCAAAATCACCGATGATCAATCTCAATTTTATGTTTCGCACCGGAGCCAGGGGTTATTTCATTTCCGAAAATTATTTTATCCAGGCAGGTGATGAAACAGCTGTTATAATATCTGCCGGAGGACGTCAAATTATTAAAAGTGCCGGCCTGGATTATGGCCTGATAATTCCGCTATTTAGCGAAATGGAATCCTTTGTGGCTCTTCCATGGCTTGGAATCACCATCCCGTTTGGAAATAAAAAGAAAGACACTTTTTAATAGGAAGGTGTTGAAATAGTTTGTGTGTTGTGTAAATACTAACTTAATTATAAGGAGTTAATAAAATGAAAATCAAAAGAAAAGTAAATCAAAAATTCAGCTTGATGCCAATAGGCATTTTAATGCTCCTGATCTTTGCCAGAATATTTTCCTGCACAGGTCAAAAAACCGATCAAAAAGTATTTGAAGCTTATGATTTGAGAATGACTGGTTATGCCGATTCTGCACAAGTCCTGCTTCTACAATTAACCGGAAATGAACCGGAAAACGCCATGGCCTGGTATGAGTTATGCAGAACCACCCAGCAAATTGGAATGACGAACCCTCGTGAAATAAAGGCTACTATGGATGATGCTTTGAAATATATCAATCTTGCCGTTGAAATTAGCCCTGACAATGCCTGGTATCTTTCATACAAAGGCAGCATCGAAACCCTGCACTTTTACATGGGCTTACAAATGGGTGACGAAAATGCTGCTGATTATCTATTGAAGTTTGAAGAAACCTACAACTCAGTTTTTAAATTAGACCCAAGCTATTATGAAAACAAAATTACGCTTGTGGAATTTTTCGGGATGTTGCCGCCAAATATGGGTGGTGATATGGAAAAAGCTGAAAAGTATGCCCGGGAACTGGAAGCTGCAGATCTTGTTTCGGGTGCTAAAGCCCGCGAAATATTGATGCCTGAAGATGCTGACTATGTAGCTTTTTGGAAAAGTATTATTGCAAAAGTGCCAAATAATCCTGACGCACATCAAGCCCTGGGCAGGGTTTATCTGTTTGAAGATAATTTTGATAAGGCAAGTAAGTTCTATCAAACTGCCATCGACATCGATCCGTCAAAAAATGCACTTTACCTGGACTTAGGAAGATACTTCCTGATGACAGCCATGCAAGACCCTGCCTTGCTTGATTCAGTTGCACCACTGATGGAAGAACAATTTCAGAAATACCTGAACTCTACTCCGGAGCCATGCAATCCGATGAAAGCCTGGACTTACAGAAAACTGGCAACTGTAAATCGTCATTTAGGAAACACAGAGTTGGGCGAAAAATATATTAACATGGCCAATGATCTGGATCCATTCCACTCACCTGCTACCGGAAAACCGGTCAAAGCTATTTACAGTCCACCGGATTTTGTAGTACATGAACAGAGCTACTATCTTTCACCGTTTTAAGAAATTGGTTTCTGGTTTTAACCGGCCATAAAAAATGAACTATTATGAAAAACAACAGTCATATGAAAATTAAAAAACTTCTGCTTCTTTTTCTGTTCTTTTTTGCAACGCTCGTAAGTCAGGCCCAAGAACAAAAGCTCGACTCCCTTCTTCGCGTGTGGAACGACCTTAGCGCACCCGATACAAGCCGCCTAAAAGCGATACACAAAATTGCCCGGAAAATTTATATAAATTCCAACCCGGATTCTGCCTTTTATTATGCCCAATTACAATACGACTTTGCCCTTACCAAAGGACTGAAAATGCAGATGGCCGATGCCCTAACTGCACAAGGGGGTTCATATTGGATCAGGAGCAACTATCCCAAGGCCCTTGATTATTACCAACAAGATTTAAAGATCAGGGAAGAAATCGCTGATAAAAAGGCGACTATCCCAAAGCCTTTAGCTACTACCAGCGAAGTTTGAAGATAAAAGAGGAAATCTCCGATAAACATGGAATAATTAATGCCTTGAACAACATTGGAGCCTTATACCATAGTCAAGGCGACTATCCCAAAGCCCTGGAAAATTACCGGCGAGGATTAGAGATCAGTGAGGAAATCTCTTTAACAAAAGGAATCGCCAATAGCTTAACTAACATCGGAATTATTTACGGCGAGCAGGGCGACGACATCAAAGCCCTGGAAAATTTCCATCAAGCATTAACGATTTGTGAAGAACAAAACTTAAACTATCACGCTTCATATATCCTAAGCAACATAGGTGTTATTTACTCAATGCAAGGTGATTATGCGAAAGCGCTGGAGTTTCAACAGCGAAGTTTAAAAATTTCCGAGGAAATCTCTCATAAAAAATTAACAATAGTGTGCTTTCTTAACATCGGAGAGCTATCCGAAAAACAAGGAAATTATAAGGAGTCGAAAGGATGGTGCGAGAAAGCCTTACAATTAGCCGAAGAACTCGGCAGAATTCCTGAGCAACAAAAGGCTTGCAAATGCCTGTATAATGCCTACAAAGGTATTGGCAATGGCAACAAAGCTTTGGAGTACCACGAAAAAATGCTGGTACTCACCGACAGTTTGAACAATGAGGAAACAGCGCAAAAACTCCAGCAAATGGAGTTTGCCAAACAAATGCTGGCGGATAGCCTGAAACAGACTGCAAAAGATTTGGAGGTGCAGTATGCCCACGATACAGAAGTACGAAAGAAAAACAGGACAAGAAACATCGCTTACATTTCAGGATTGTTGGTTTTAATAGTGGCTATCGCCTTGTACAGCCGCTTGCGCTATACTCGCAGAGCAAAGGCCATTATAAAAAAAGAAAAAGACCGTTCGGATAATCTCTTGTTGAATATCCTGCCTGCTGAAATCGCAGAAGAATTAAAAGAAAAGGGTGAAGCAGCAGCCCGTGATTTTGACATGGTCTCCGTACTCTTTACTGATTTTAGTGAATTTACCAAAATGTCGGAAAAACTCAGCGCCACTGAACTAGTAGCAGAAATCAATTATTGTTTCAAAGGATTTGATGGTATCTGCGAGAGATACGGGATAGAAAAAATCAAGACCATCGGAGATGCTTACATGGCTGCCGGAGGTTTGCCTGTTTCCAGCGAAGACTCTACCAAAAACACCGTTCTTGCTGCTTTGGAAATGGCTGACTTTATAGTCAAACGAAAAGCAGTTAGAGAAGCCACCGGGCAACTTCCTTTTGAAATGCGGCTTGGAATTCACACTGGCCCTGTAGTAGCAGGTATTGTAGGTGTTAAGAAATTCCAATACGACATCTGGGGCGATACCGTAAATACTGCCTCACGAATGGAAAGCTCAGGCGAAGTTGGGAAAGTGAATATATCACAATACACTTATGAACTTATTAAAGACGAAACCATCTTCAGATTTGAATCGAGAGGTAAGATAGTAGCCAAAGGCAAAGGGGAAATAGGAATGTGGTTTGTTGAGAAAGTTGTCTGAAATCAAAAAGTAAATAATTAAATCTTAATTTAAATGGAAAAATTAAATCGTATAATTTATTGGATCCCAAGGATTCTTTGCATTCTGGCAATTTTGTTTATCAGCCTGTTCGCCCTGGATTCCTTTTCTACTGAGCTAACTATCTGGCAACAACTGGGTGCATTTATTATCCACCTAATTCCATCATTTGTTTTGCTCGCCCTACTTATCATTGCCTGGAAATGGGAATTAATTGGCGGCATTTTATTTATAATTATCGGTATAGTTTTTAGTCCATTCATTTTCATTCATAACTACAACATGAACCATTCTGTTTGGATGAGCCTTGGAATAATTCTGGCTATCACCTTTCCATTTATCATTGTTGGATCTCTTTTTTTAGTATGCAACCGGATGAAGAAAAGGAATATGCAAGAGTTTTTGAATCATTCCACCAATGGAATTGAAAATGAATAGCTTGCCTTTCCTTATTATATTGAGTATTTTTGAAAAATAATCATAGATATTAATCAAACACGGAGGACAAAATTATGATCGAACATGTTCACAGACACATCACCACCGAATTAAATCAAAACACCCGCACCGACACCATTTTTATTCTTACCGCCATTCTTCTCAACCTCATCACCTTGTCGGTGAATTCCGAAATGTCTGTAGATTCGAGGACGGACAATGCTATGCTCATTGTTATGTTTGTATTCGTCTGCCTGATCGTTCTCGTCAATCTGGTTGTGGTTATTGGTCTGATGAAAGGAAAGGAAACCAGGGAGAAACTGCTGGCAGGGCTGATACAGATGTACAAAGACAAAGATGTTGACAAATATTACGACATGTCGCTACTGGCAAATTACAACCTGAGGTACAATCTTTTTATTATGGTGGTAATTTTCACAGGAATCATCGCAGCGGTTGTGCCATTTATTTTACGATAAAGAGATCCTTTTTCTTTTAAACCAGAAATAATGAATAGAAATCATTTAAGTATTCACCGGGAGGATTACAAACCATTGAAAAGGTGGTGGTGCAGTAGAAGTCCCCATCCCCGACCCTTCCCCAAACTGGGGAAGGGAGCTGAAACTCCCGGGATTTGAAGGTATTTGCCCATGAAACCAAAGATCATGTAATATAAACCCAAACCCCAGGCGAGTACGCTCCCCTTCTCATTTAGGAGAAGAGCCTGTCCCGGAAATCGGGAGGTCGGGGGATGAGGTTGTAAAGGAGGATTGCAAATGTCTGGCATAAAAACCTGTTAGGTTTTACCACCAGCAAAAACCAAAAAACCTTTCTGCAACTTGCAGGGAGGCTTTTTATTTTTAATCATTTATGTTATTGCCGATTATTCAAAAAAATGTAAGTTTGTAACAAGCATGAATTGTTGATTAATATGTCGAAAACAGAAACATAAAAAGCGAACATCGAACCCGGCCTAAAACATGAAGCAGAAGAAATTCTTCATCAACTTGGACTGTCTGTTTCGGAAGCAATAAGCCTTTTTTACAATCAAATCAGGCAAAACAAGGGGGTTCCCTTTAAGATAAAAACGCCAAACACAACAACTCAAAAAACCTTGCAGGAAACGGATGAGGGTAAAAACCTGGTTGAATGTGAGAATGCAGAGGATATGTTTAATAAATTGATTTAAAAACAATTCTTACTTTTGAAAAAAACTTAATGCAATGGATACCGAACAAAACATTTCCGGCGACAGCGAATTCATCATTATCCCCAACCCCATTTACGATGTGGTTTTCAGGTATCTGATGGAAGACCCCGAAAGTGCTACCATCGTTTTATCTACCCTGATAAACGAAAAGATTACCTCATTACAACTCGAACCCCAAACACACACACAGAAAAAATCGTTTAAAGCGAAGATTGAAGATCCCAAAACTCAGGATGATATCCGTTTGTTTCATCTCGATTTTACGGCAACCGTTGAGTTGCCCGATGGCACCGATGAGTTGATTATGATAGAGCTGCAAAAAGCCAGCGAGCCTGACGACATTTTTCGTTTTAAGCGGTACATCAGCAAAAATTTCCAGCGAAGACAAGAAAAAGAAATCATCCATCCGGTATCGCATACCGTTGAAAAGATAAACAAGCCCATCCGGTTAATCCCTGTCTTTATCCTTAATTTCAGGATCGAAAACGAAATCAACGATTTGCTCATCAGAACCAACCGGATAAAAGAAGGCGTTTTTAAAAACAGGCCACTGAAAAAAACCAATGAGTTTATCGATAATCTTACTTATGATCCCGCACGTGCGGGATTAGTTGTACAGCTTCCTAACCTGAGCAAGATCAACGAAAGCGACTACGAAAATGATGAATACAAAAAGAAACTGTTTGCTTTGTTGAAAATTTTCGATCAAAAATCGAAGGTGAAAAACAATGAGCACCGGCTTAGAATAATTCGCAGGTTTTTCCCCGGATTCCTGGAAAGGGTTATTCAACGCTTGCAATCTGCCGACATCAACAACCCTGACCTCGAAGAACAACTTTATGCCGAGGATGAATACCTGAAAGTTCTCATCGACCGTGACAACCAGATATCTTATTTTAAAGAAAAAGCAGAAGTAAACTACAAAGCCCTTACAGAAGAAAAAAAACGTAGCAAGGAGAAAGATAAAGCCCTTGCTGAAGAGAAAAAACGAAATATCGAGAATAAAAAAATCATTATCGCTTTAGCCAAAACATTGAAAGATAACGGCGTTCCGATTGAAACAATTATGCAGCAAACAAAACTTACAAAAGAAGATATTGAAAATTTGTAACGGAAAAAATGCAAATTGAAAGAACCACAGACGAAATCCTCATCCGCTTGCCCGGCTGGGTAAAGTTGGAAGCAATCGAAAACCTGCTCGATTACCTCGTGTATAGTGAGGCAACCTCAAAATCGAAAGCCACGCAGGACGAAATTGACCTTTTGGCCAAAGAAGTTAAAAATGGCTGGTGGGAGCAAAATAAGAAAAGGCTTGTAGCTTGAAAGCTGATAATGAAGAATAAAACAGAAAAACGAATGGTTGACAAAATGAGAGAAATCCGTGATAATATCAGCAATGATATCAAAGATTTATCTTATGATGAATTGACCAAATATTTGGAAAACAGAAAGGCATTACATCCAAAATTCAAAAAGCGAAAGGCAGAGGAAGTGTCATAAACTTTCAATCCAATTTGGTCAATACTACTTTTTATGAGAGCTGATAAAATAATTGTATTTTTGGGTGTTAAAAAAACAGAATAGCATAATACAATATGACTACTGAAACAAAAATAAGGAAACAGATACTCAAACGAATTCAGCTTATTCCGATGGAGCAGCTTTCGGAGTTGGATGAATATTTGAGAAAACTGGAAGGGCAAATCAGTAAAAAGAAAAAGATCTTGTCGTATGCCGGTGTCTGGAAAGACCTTGACGAGGATGTTTTTCGGGAACTGACTGATGGATTGATTTCGAGACGAGAGAATGTTTTATTTTAAAGTAATAATTTACTGCAATGAAAACCATTTATGTTGATACTTCATTATTTGGTAGAAAATGGTAAAGAAAAAAAGATGTGAATTTTTAGTGGCAACAAAATAAGCGATTTATTATGAACGAAAAAGAATTTTACATTTATCTTGGTAACAAATTAGCCGACAGGATAAGGGTAAAGTTTTCAAAAGAAAAAGGAATAATTACAGATTTGCTTATTCAATATGAAGCATTAAGAAAATGAAGTAATGCAAAATAACGAAAAAATTAAAAGAGATTTAGCTATTGGACTGGATTTTATAGAGACCATAATCCAGGAGCCGGAACTATTGGATGAAATACATAATGGCACAACCATTAGTTTCCTTGATAGAGCTACATCCACCACAGAAACCAAGGAAGAACAACGAATGAAGCGCAAATATGTAAAAGTAAAACGTAAATTTGAATTATTATAAATCAAACCATTAACAAACCCAAAACAATGACATAAACAAACTAAAATAAAAATATAAAAAGCGTTAGCTTTTTTCTTGGAGTCGAAAATCGCCAAAATTTAAACTGTTACAAGAAAATAAGTGCAACGCTCACGCCTCAGGCGTGGGCTGTTCTTATTTGTAACAGTGGGTGTTTGGCGATACCTCGACTTCGGATAGGTTACAGTACCCACGCTTTTTTTTGTGAGACTATGATTTTGTGAGCCGCAGGCGAAACGAAATAATTTAGTCGAACTTCCCGAATCACTATGTTCTCGGGACTAATTAAATAAATGCCCATCGGGGTATTGAGGGCAATCAACAAAAACTCTAACTCTTATGAAAAAGTTTACTTTGCTCTTTGCGCTGCTCCTTGCAGCAACAACCAATTTCGCACAGGTACCGCAAGCCTTCAATTACCAGGCAATTGCCCGGGATTTAAGCGGTGTTCCATTAATTAACCAGGCCATCTCCGTCAAAATTTCCATATTGAATGGAAGCACTACTGGAACGGAAATTTACAGCGGCTTACACCAATTGGTCACTAACAGCTCAGGCCTGTTCGATCTTGAAATCGGAAATCCGGATGAGGTAATCACAGGTAGTTTTAATGACATCCTGTAGGGTGTCGGTTCCTGGTTTCTGCAGCTTGAAATAGACCCCGATGGCGGTTCTGATTTTCAGATGATGGGAACAACACAACTCTTAAGCGTGCCCTACTCGTTAAGTTCGGCTTCGCTTACCTTACATTCGCCCAACGGGACAAGCTACGAAATTGCCGTTGACGACGATGGCAACCTGATAACAAACTGTGTTCCCGACCCAAGCCAGGCAAATGCCGGCCCCGACCAGTTGAATGTAACGGGCACAAGTGCCCCACTCGGGGGAAATACACCTGAATTTGGCCAGGGACTGTGGAGCATTTTAAGCGGCGAAAACGGTTACTTTGTGGATGCTACCAACCCGGCCACAATCTTCACCGGCCAGATAAATGAAATCTACGCATTGCAATGGCAAATACATACACCCTGCGATACGACTTATGATACAGTAAACATAAATTTTGTTGCACCGCCGCAGCTTGAAATTGGCGATGAATTTGATGGAGGTATTGTAGCCTACATACTGCAAGCCGGCGACCCAGGATATGTTGGAGGGGAGATAAATGGAATAATTGCTGCTGCCAGCGACCAGAGCACCGGCGCACAATGGGGCTGTCACGGAACGGAAATTACCGGTGCTGGTGGGATTGCATTAGGCACCGGCTACCAAAACACCCTCGATATTGTAGTGGGATGCAGCTCAGCCGGCATAGCCGCGCAAATATGCAACGATTTGGAGTTGAATGGCTACACCGACTGGTATCTGCCAAGCAAAGACGAACTGAACAAACTCTATATAAACAAGGATCTCATTGGTGGTTTTACTGCCGACTCCTATTGGAGCTCTTCGGAGTACAGTATCGTCAAAGCCTGGGCACAGAACTTCGGCTTTGGCAACCAGGGCTCCAGTGGTAAAATCGGCACCAACAGCGTCCGGGCGATCAGGTCATTCAGTTTTACACCTTTTACCTGCGGAGACACCTTTACCGATACCCGCGCTGGCAACACCTACGCAACCGTACAAATTGGCGAGCAATGCTGGATGGCGGAGAATTTGAATATTGGAACGCTAATTAATGGCAGCAGTAACCAAACCGATAATGAGATAATTGAAAAATATTGTTATGATGATTCTGAAGCAAACTGTGATATTTATGGTGGCCTTTTTCAGTGGGATGAGATGATGGAATACACAACAACAGAAGGTTTGCAGGGGATTTGCATGGAGGGATGGCACTTACCCACAGATGCTGAGTGGTGTACTTTAGAACAAGAGGTTGATACTACAATATCATGTAGTTCGTGGGGGCAGTATAGGGGAGTTGATGGCGGAGGAAAGCTAAAAGAAACCGGCACAACCCACTGAACTTCACCTAATATTGGGGCTACCAATAGTAGTGACTTTACGGCTTTACCCGGTGGTTATTGGCGTTCTACAGATTTATTTTTGCAGCTTGGCCTGTCCGGCTACTGGTGGTCATCTACTAAAAGTGCTACTACTTCATTGATGAGGCATTTGAAAAATGATAGGGCGGGGATTTTACGTGATTATCATGTTACTCAATGGGGTCATTCAGTCCGCTGCCTTAAGGATAATTGATTTTGGGAGTAAGAGGTGAAAAGTTATTGCTGGTGTTGAAAAGTTTCATCTTTTAAAAGGTGAAACCTTTTTGGGAAGCAAATTTTTTAACTTTGCAATAAATATAAGAATTATGGCTACTTACACCATCGAAATCAACGAGCGAACCAAAAAGGGAAAAGCTATACGTACTTTACTTGAGCATGAGGATGTGGTCAGGTTTAAGCCTGCTAAGGCTGATTTGCTAGTAAAGGAAATTGTCGCCGGCTTGTCGGATGTGAAAAAAATGCAGGAAGGGAAACTACCAAAAAGAACTGTCGCTCAAATGTTAAACGACCTGTAGATGACAAATCAGGTAATACCAACTCCTTGGTTTGAGGGCAAATTCAAACGACTTGCGCAAAAATTTCCATCTCTTGGGAACGAGATGGTACATTTGGAAAAAGACCTCACCGAAAATCCGAAACTTGGAGATTCGCTTGGGTCGGACATTTACAAAATTAGGCTTGCTTCAAAGGACAAAAGAAAAGGTAAAAGCGGCGAATATCAGTACGTGATTTCTAAAGATGGTGTTCAGGTTGAAACGGGTAAGATAATAATTGAATAAGGGAATTTGATTTGAACCTTTAAAAATAACTATTCAGTAAATATCTTTTTAGTTGTAACTATCAATAGCCCCGCCTTTTAAGGCGGGGATTGAATTGGGAGGATAAAAAACCCCCGCGATTTCGCCACGCCTTTGGCGTGGCGAAATCGCGGGGAGGTAATTCTAAACTCATTATACCCCGGGTTGAAACCCGGGGCTAGTGAAATACCTTGTATTTACGTGCATACACAAATTACCCGCTATTTTAAAAATTAAATACACAAAGTAAAAATCTAACGAAAATGAAAACACTTAAACTTTTAATATGCATCATGGCTTTTGCCCTCTTATCATTCCAGGCAAATGCCCAGCAAGTCATTGCCTCGGCAGGCGGTTACTTCCAAAGCGATAACCTTTCACTAAGTTTCACCCTCGGCGAGCCGGTTACTGCAACTTACCAAAATGATGAAATCATTCTCATACAAGGTTTCCAGCAACCTTACAACTTTTATCTGCAACAAATCCTGAATATCCCCGCAGGCTGGAGCGGTGTATCCACTTATCTCAATCCGCTCAACAAAGGTGTGGAAGGTATGTTTTCAACCTTTGGCAACGATTTTATCATCCTGTCAGCGATGACGGATTTTTATTATCCGGCGGCTGGCGTAAACACCATCGGCAACTGGAACTATGAAACCGGCTACCAAATTAAAACTGCCAACAACCTGGAGCTCATGATTGCAGGCAAAAAAATCAGAAACCCAACACTGGAATTGGTTCAGGGCTGGAATCTTATCCCGGTGCTTAATAATTGTAATAATCCTGTGGAGGAACTCTTCAGTCAAATCACGGGCAATCTGCAAATCGTAAAAGAAGTTGCAGGCACTGGAGTTTACTGGCCACAGTTTGGAGTGAATACTCTAGGGAATATTGTTCCCGGAAAGGCCTATTTTGTGTTAGTGGATGAGGATGTGGAACTTGAGTTTTTCCCATGCACTCCCGCTAACTCCCAGCGCACCCCCTCTAACTCCCCCTTGAGGGGGAGAACCAGCCAGCGCACGGGAACTGGCCAGCGCGTGGGAACTCCCTCTCCTACAGGAGAGGGCTGGGGTGAGGTCTCTTGGGGTGAGGTAATAAGAACTCCCATCACCCACACCATCGCCATTCCTTTGCAAGCGATTGCCGGAATAGCCGAAGGTAGCATCATCACCATCTACAACCAGTTTGGTTTATGCTGCGGAGCGGCTATTTTTGAAAACCAAAACCATGCACTCACTGTGTTTGGTGACGACCCAACCACGCCTGCAATTGACGGAATGACCGAAAGCGAAGCCATGATCTTTCGCATTTTCAATCCTGAAACCGGAAATGAGTTTGTTTTGGAAGTTGAATATGATGAATTGATGCCGCAGGGCGGAAGTTTTGTGAATCATGGATTATCGGCGGTTAAGAGTTTGGAAAGTACGGAAGTAGAAGAATTTGCCGGAAAGCAATTCAATATTTCAGTTTATCCAAATCCATCAACAGGGATTTTTCATGTTTCAACCTTTGACAGTCCGCCAGCTGGCGGACTGTCAGAGTTCAACTGGGAAATTTCAAATACCCACGGCTCCATCATCGCAACTGGCAAAGATGAAACCAACAATTTCACTATCAACCTCTCTACTCATCCGAAAGGAATTTATTATTTAAAAATAGCGTATGAAGATACACAGACCGTGAAAAAGTTGGTGCTTCAGTAGTTGTGCAAAAAACTGAATCGGTTTTCTAAACTTGTTAGGGTGTTAAAAATATATTAGTTTTTAAAAAAGTTATAATTAAAAGATTTGTATGTTTTTGATAGATAAGTATTATGCAAACCAACCTAAGCGCACCACTTACAAGTTTACAATTAGAATTATTAAAGGTTTATTCTTTTAATCCGAGTAATAAGGATTTACTGGAAGTAAAAAGCCTCCTGGGAAATTATTTTGCCCAAAAATTAATCGATAATGTAAGTCTTCAAGCAAAGAATAAAGGTGTTACAGATAGTGACCTTGATAATTGGTTAAACGAAGAAAATCAGTAAAGATGTTGAAAATTGTGCTGGACACCAATGTGTTTTTGGTTTCATTAGTTTCTCATCTTAAATATTATTGGGTTTTTGAAAAGCTGATAAATAGTAAGTATGAATTATCTATTAGTAATGAAATTTTAACCGAATATTTAGAAGTCGTCAGCCAACGATATGGATTGACCGAAACAGAAACCAAACTAGATTTTTTATTGCTTTTCCCAAATGTTCGTTTAGTTATTCCTTACTATCATTGGCAACTTATCAAGAATGATGATGAGTTTAAAATGGTTTTGTTTTGTGGTCAATAATAAACCTAACAGGCTTTGCTGACCTGTTAGATTTCATTCAAGATTTGCTTGCTCGAGATAATTGATATCCGAATTATCCCTGTCCCACTTTCCCGGCATATTGTTGCAGCAGAATTCCACCTGTTATCGAAACCTTCCAAAATGATGAGCTTACCCTAACGCAGGGATTCCAGCAGCCCTACAACTTTTATCTTCAGCAAATCCTGAATATCCCCGCAGGCTGGAGTGGTGTATCCACTTATCTCAATCCACTCAACAAAGGCGTGGAAGGCATGTTTTCGCCTTTTGGCAACGACTTTGTCATCCTTGCTTCGATGACGGATTTTTATTATCCCGCTGCAGGTGTAAATACCATCGGCAACTGGAACTACGCAACCGGCTACCAGGTAAAAGCTGCCAACAATTTGGAGCTCCCGATTGCAGGTTCTAAAATCGGAAATCCAACGCTGGAATTGGTTCAGGGCTGGAATCTTATACCTGTGCTTAATAATTGCAATAATCCGGTAGAAGAACTATTTAACACAATCATCGACAATCTTCAAATCGTAAAAGAAGTAGCCGGTGCAGGAGTTTACTGGCCACAGTTTGGCGTAAACACGCTTGGAGAACTTATTCCCGGCAAGGCTTACTTTGTGCTGGTGGATGAGGATGTAGAATTGGAGTTTTTCCCATGCACCCCCGCTAATATGACCCCATCCCCAGCCCTTCCCCTGCAGGGGAAGGGAGGTGGCCCGCGCACAGGCACTAATACTGGGGCAGTGGATGGAGCCGGCCAGCGCGGTGGGACTCCCTCCTACAGGATCCCCTCTAACTCCCCCTTGAGGGGGAGAACCAGCCAGCGCACGGGAACTGGCCAGCGCGTGGGAACTCCCTCCGACAAGACCCCCTCTAACTCCCCCTTGAGGGGGAGAACCAGCCAACACACTTGCCGTGAGGTCGGCTCGTGCGTGGGAACTCCCCTCTCCTCAAGGAGAGGGGTCGGGGGTGAGGTAATAAGAACCCCCATCACCCACACCATCGCCATTCCTTTGCAAGCGATTGCCGGAATAGCCGAAGGTAGCATCATCACCATCTACAACCAGTTTGGTTTATGCTGCGGAGCGGCTATTTTTGAAAACCAAAACCATGCACTCACTGTGTTTGGTGACGACCCAACCACGCCTGCAATTGACGGAATGACCGAAAGCGAAGCCATGATCTTTCGCATTTTCAATCCTGAAACCGGAAATGAGTTTGTTTTGGAAGTTGAATATGATGAATTGATGCCGCAGGGCGGAAGTTTTGTGAATCATGGATTATCGGCGGTTAAGAGTTTGGAAAGTACGGAAGTAGAAGAATTTGCCGGAAAGCAATTCAATATTTCAGTTTATCCAAATCCATCAACAGGGATTTTTCATGTTTCAACCTTTGACAGTCCGCCAGCTGGCGGACTGTCAGAGTTCAACTGGGAAATTTCAAATACCCACGGCTCCATCATCGCAACTGGCAAAGATGAAACCAACAATTTCACAATCGATCTCTCTACTCATCCGAAAGGAATTTATTATTTAAAAATAACACAAGGAGGATTACAAACCGTTGAAAAGCTGGTGGTGCAGTAGAGGTCTCCATCCCCGACCCTTCCCCAAACTGGGGAAGGGAGCTGAAACTCCCGGGATTTGAAGGTATTTGCCCATGAAACCAAAGATCATGTAATATAAACCCAAACCCCAGGCGAGTACGCTCCCCTTCTCATTTAGGAGAAGAGCCTGTCCCGGAAATCGGGAGGTCGGGGGATGAGGTTGTAAAGGAGGATTGCAAATGTCTGGCATAAAAACCTGTTAGGTTTTACCACCAACAAAAACCAAAAAGCCTTTCTGCAACTTGCGGGGAGGCTTTTTTATATCCTAATGTTTAAAATGATGAAATCCCTTTTCACTATTTTCCTTTTGAATTCCTTGCAGAAGTTCAGCTATAAAATTATTTTTGCGAACAGATTGAAAAAGAGTGTTCGGGAAAATTTAGACTTAATAAAGCAGAAATAAAGTTTATCATCAAATCCAAAATCTTATGAATATTAAGGAAATAGTTGAGGCTCAAAAACAAAAACTCAAAGGGGAACTAACAAAAGAGGAGCTGGCCTGGGGTGAAATCATTTTTAACAACGGCAATTGCCAGATTCTTACCCAGTCGCCCGCCCAATTCGAGCTTATCGTGAGCGATGATTCAAGTGGCGAAATGCTTGAATACTGCCTTAATATTGACGAATATGAACACATTGTCCCTTTATCGGAAAACAGCCTGCACGATTGGGATCGGATGGCTTATGCCTGCCTGCTGCAAATCGAAAATGAATTGAACCTGCTTAACCCTAAAGAATATATTGAGCATAAAAAATATACACGTGAGGGCATGATAAGGCGTGTGCTTAAAGAACGCCAACAAAAAGCTAATGCTGCTGAATACCGCATAAAATGGGCTTCAAATATTTATGGAGATCATACGCTAACAAATGAAAATGGCGTGAAATATAAAGTTTTTCTGCGCGATTTTGAGTACGAAACAGGATATAGCGACAGCATGGATTCGAAGCTCAACAAACTGGGCACTACCAAGCATATCATGTTTGCTTTTAAAGCACTCAAAGAAAACGATCGCCTGCATAAGCGGCTAAGCAAGACCTGTCCATTTATCGAAATATATTGTGACCCGCTCAACGAATATAAAATAACATGGCATTACCCACACAAACTTCCTGTGGAAGAACAAGTGCTGATTTCACGGTATTTTAAAAATATGCAATATATCGAAGATGAGCAAGTGAGGGATTTCTTAGGATTTATCGAGGCCGCACAAAACAATGACATGATTTGCATCCGCCCCGAAGTGCGCGAAAAACTGGCTAATGCCTTCGAGGATGATATGTTGGCACAACTAAAATCGGTACATACACCTGATTACAGTGATATAAATCTCGACCTGTTCGAATATCAAAAAGAAGGAATTGAGTTTGCGCTTTTCAAAAAAGCGGCAATCATTGCCGATGAAATGGGCTTGGGTAAAACCATACAAGCCATTGCCATAGCCATCCTGAAAAAGAAAATATTTGATTATAAAAAAACACTTATCGTTTGTCCGGCCTCGCTAAAAGAACAATGGAAAAACGAAATTGAAAAGTTTACTGATGAAAAAGCCCTGGTAATTCAGGGGTTTCCCGATGAACGTAAACGTCAATACCTAAACAATGACTACTACTTTTTTATCGTGAACTACGAAACTGTGCTGCGCGATCAAATAGCCATTAATGATGCAGGTATTGATTTTTTGATTATGGATGAGGCACAACGTGCAAAAAATTACGAAACAAAAACTGCCAATTCACTTAAAAAACTTGAACCGCGCCACAAACTGGTAATTACCGGAACACCTATCGAAAATCGCCTGATTGATATTTTTTCCATCATGAGTATTATCAATCCTGAATTTCTGGGTCCCTTATGGGAATTTTCGTATCAACATTGCCTGTTCGACCCCGATAAGCACAACAAAATAAATGGTTATTACAACCTTCAAAAACTCAACAAAAAGTTAAATGCCATACTACTAAGGCGCGAAAAACGAAAGGTACTCAACCAGCTTCCCAATATACAGCAACTGAATGTTCCCATGAGCTTATCGCCCCTGCAGGCCGATTATCATGCTTCGTATGCACAGGGTATAGCACAAATTATCCGAAAAAAATTTCTTACCCCGTATGATTTGCAACGTTTACAAATGCTGCTCACAAGCATGCGCATGGTGTGCGATTCTACCTACCTGATTGACGACAAAACCAACGAATCGCCCAAGCTTCTGGAACTCGAATATATGCTGCTCGAAAAAATGGATGTGCGGAACAAGGATATGAAGATCATAATTTTTTCGGAATGGATAAAAGTACATAAATTGATAGGCAGATTGTTGCGCGAAAATAATATCGGGTTTGTGGAACTAAATGGCAAAGTTCCTGTGAAAGCCCGCGGTGAACTGATCCGAAAATTTGAAACCAATCCCAATTACAAAATATTTTTGTCAACCGAAGCTGGCGGGTCAGGTTTAAACCTACAAGTTGCCGATACCCTGGTAAACTTTGAACTCCCCTGGAATCCGGCCAAAAAAAATCAGCGTATTGGCCGCATCGACAGGCTTGGCCAAAAAAGTAACAATCTTACGATAATCAATTTTATTACCCGCGATTCCATCGAAACACACATTGCATCAGGTTTGCTTGTAAAGCAGAGCTTGTTTGACGGCGTATTGGGCGAAGATGCAGCCACCAATTTTGTAGACTTTAGCAGTAAAGGGCGGTCTCAATTTATCGAACAGTTGGAGCTGTTTATCAGCGAAAGCGAAAAACCTGTGCCTGATGATGAATTTGAAACCATCCCAGCCCAGACATCATCACAACTTGATACAAACGAGAAAACCGATACCGAAGCATCTCCATCTTCCAAACCGACAAGCCCAAAAACCACAGCTACCGAAATCGACCTCTCGGAAGATGCACCGGATGATGAACCAACAGATACCGCAACTACATCTCCTGACCCCAAACCCGAACCAACTCCCAAAACAAAAACTGAGGAACTGGAGGAGGTTATGAACAACGGCATGCAATTCCTTTCGGGCTTGTTCAAAATGAGTACGGGGAAGGATATGGGATCGGAAAACCAGAAAATTGAAATCGACAAAGAAACAGGCGAAGTGGTGATGCGCTTTAAGCTGCCGATTTAGGGGATGATGGACAATTTTGGTTGACAGAAGACAGTCCCGAAAAACCAGAAATCTCCGATTTCATAGTTTTTCGTGGATGCTCGACCGAAGGTCGGCATTGCTAGTCTTCAGCCCCGAAAAAACATCCCGAAACTTCGGGATTTGATTTCGTATTTTTATCAAACAGGTTTACAAAAGATTGTTTAACAATGAAAGAATTAAAAAGAAACGATCCCTGCCACTGCGGTAGCGGTAAGAAATACAAAAAGTGCTGCATGGCTAAGGATGAAGATACAGAAAAGGAGCAGGCTCGGCAAAATTACCTGAAACCATTGATGGATATTGGAGAGAATGAGGGAATGGCTAAATTTTTTAATGACGAGTTTTTTGATAGCCTTAATTACGATGATGTTGATGATGAATTTGATGAGGATGAGGAATATATCAATAGTGATGAATATCCGGAATTATCAGATGAAGACATTAATCTTGTGAATGAATGGTGGGCAAAATATCTTGAATGTGAAGATGCTTTGGCCGAAAGGCAGCATCTCGAGGATTTCATTATTGCCCGTCCCGATTTGGTAATTTACCTCGATTTGTACATGGAAGTATTGTTTGAATTGGGGGCCGGATATTTAAAACTTGGGAAAATTGACGATCACATCGAATTTATGATGCGCTTTCGTAAGGAGTTTCCCGCTGTTTATATCAAAAGTTTCGGGCATTTCGATTCCGACATTATTGTCTGGCTGATCTCTAAAAATCGCACATCCGAAATTCCCGAATATCTTAATTATTTCCTGGAGAATCCTGTTGCATTTGTTGATAAGCTATTTGAGGTAGTTCAAATCCTAAATGCAAAAGATTTAACCGATGAACTACTACATCTTGTTGGTAAAGTGTATGAAGATGTTTGCACCTCCGATGATATTTTGGGATCGCATGAAATACTTATCCCATTAATAGCTGCAAAATATGCTGCATATCTTAAACCGGATTTTTCAGATGCTGATATCGAAAAATTAATTGCAGAGTTAAAAGAAATTAAGGTTGAAATAAACCCGGATCATTTCGACCCTTCATTCTGGACACTTACATTTATAAAGATTTACAAGCCATATATCGAGTGGGTTATCCCGAAATCTTTAACAAAGCAAAAGAGAGCAGAACTGCATTATGACATGAGGCTAAACTATATACGTTTCTTAAAGGAGAAAACAGGCATTTCATGGATTGCTGCACATTATTATTCCCTGATGTTAACAGAATATCTATTTACCTGGCATACGGAAACCAAAAATATAAAAAATTCACTTTGGGATTTCTCAACCAAAACTATGGACGAAATTATATCAGCTTTAACCTGTAGTTTTGTCATCTATTATGATGCCACCAAAATAGCAGCAATTTATAATGCTATTTACTATTTTGCAGATTACCTGTTGCAATGCGGTAATATGGACCAGGATCAGACTTCAGTCATTCAACAGGACTGCATTAAAGGGTATGACAAAGCACAATCCAAACTGAAATACCAGAATATTTTTGCCCTGGCATTCAAAAATTTCCCTGAGTGGGATTAGTATCTTATCTCTAATATTCTGCCAAAAAATGGCAGAATATTAGAGATAAGATACCCATGCAAAATTTAAAATGCATTGTCGTTAATATGAAAGGAAGATAAATAATAAAGCTCTTAATTGCAAAATATGCATTTATAAATTTTGCCGACTAACTTGGACAAACCAAAACAGGAATACACCATAAGTTTTACATGATCACCTTGTTTGGTTTTGGCTTGTCCAAGTTGGGCTATTGATTAATAAAATTTGTTTTTTCAACACCTTGTTGTATTTTTGAAAATCATTTTACGCATCATGAAAATAATTAGTGCATTTCTGGTTGTCGTTTTTCTGTCGTGTGGCCTGTTTGCACAGGAAAAGGAGATCCCTTACACCCTTGCCGATCGCGACCGCTTAATTCGTGTGGAAGCTGAGATTTCATCGCTTCGCAACGAAATGGTAAGTTTTAGAAATGAAATTAATGCGAAAATTGGAGGTGTAGAAAATAAAATGGATGCCAAAATTGAAGGACTTGAAAATAAAATGGATGCCAAAATTGAGGGACTTCGTGCTGAAATGGATGATAAATTTGAAGCAGTCTATTCAAAACTGGATGCCAACAGTCAGCGCATCAGCGATCAACAAACGCTTCTGTATTGGGGTTTTGGGATATTGTTTAGCATGATGCTTTTTATGCTTGGATACAATATATGGGATCGTCGTACCATGATGACCCCGATGAAGGAAAGACAAGATAAAATAATTCAAATCCTAAAAATGGCCGATGAGGATAATATCTCTTTCCGTGAAGCATTGAAACGAGCCTCGCTGTGGTAAATTACCGACTGCTTTTAGCATAAAATAGTTTTCCCAGATACTATGGTGTATATCTAACACCATCAGGAGAACCGCCCGGTCAATTAGACCTTAGCGTAGAAAACCTGACAGCTTTTTTCAAAGAAAATAGTCATCCGATGAATTCCGCCCGGGCTTTTGCATTTTGCTTAGGGAAACAGTTGCACCTTCCAGGAGTTATTCATCGGATGACTGAGCCACCCTTTTGAACAAGTCATCCGATGAATTCCACCCGGGCTTTTGCATTAACTTCTAAAATCAGTGACAATTCTCAGGAGTTATTCATCGGATGACTAAAAAATCTCTACTTTTACACTTCTAAATCCAAACCCTGAACAGATGAAGGAAATTGATTCGGAGAATTTGGCAACACTTGCTTCAAAATATGCCAACAGTACCAACCGGCACATATTTCTTACAGGCAGAGCCGGAACAGGCAAAACCACCTTCCTGAGGAGTTTTGTTAAAAAAACCCATAAAAAATGTGTGGTTGCAGCACCCACCGGAATTGCCGCTATTAATGCAGGCGGGGTTACCCTACATTCGCTGCTGCAACTGCCTTTCGGGTGTTTTATCCCTGCCGAGCTTCCGCCGGGCATGACCGAAATTAACGTGGAAATAAATACCCCCCAATCTATTGGCCGCAACCGGCGGATGAACAAGGTAAAACAAACACTTTTGCGGGAGATCGAATTGCTGGTGATAGATGAAGTGAGTATGCTGCGTGCCGACCTGCTGGATGCCATCGATGCCATGCTGCGATCGGTTCGGCGTCAGCGCTACATCCCTTTTGGTGGTGTGCAAATGCTTTTTATCGGTGACCTGCTGCAGCTTCCTCCGGTAATAAAAGACAACGAATGGCGGTATCTGTCACCCTTCTACAAATCAGCCTACTTTTTTGAAGCCCATGCCCTGAAAAATAACCCGCCGGTTTACATCGAACTTGAAAAAATTTACAGGCAAACCGATCAGGATTTTATTGAACTGCTGGGAAGATTCAGGAATAATAACCCTTCAAAGCAGGATTTGGATAGGCTCAATCTTACGTTTACTCCCGATTACCCAAAAAAAATTGACGAAGGTTACATTTTCATCACCACGCATAACTACAAAGCCGATGAGAAAAATAAGACCGCGTTGCATAATTTAAAAAGCAAAACCTTTACATACTCAGCAACAGTAAAAGATGACTTCCCCGAGCACAATTTTCCGCTTGAGTATAACCTGACCCTGAAAAAAGGGGCACGTGTGATGTTTGTAAAAAACGATGCTTCCGGCGAAGGCAGGTATTTTAACGGGAAAATTGGTGCAGTGCAAAAACTTGATATGGATGAGGTAGTGGTTGAATTTGATGATGACTCCGATCCGGTAACGCTAGAAAAATATACCTGGGAAAATAAGCGATACACACTCCAGCCCGAAAATAATGAGATCGAAGAAAAGATCGTTGGAACATTTACACATTATCCTGTAAAATTGGCCTGGGCGGTAACCGTTCATAAAAGCCAGGGCTTAACCTTTGATAAAGCTATATTGGATTTGGCAGGTGCATTTGCCCCGGGGCAGGTTTATGTTGCACTTTCGAGATTGCGCAGTTTAAAGGGGCTTGCGCTTTCATCCCGATTATCGCCCAACAGTCTCAATATAGATCAACATGTGAGCAATTATTCAACACAAAAACCCCCATCCACTGAACTGGATGAGAACCTGGAATCCGAACGCGTAAACTTTATTGGCGAGCAAGCACTCAAAGCTTTTAATTTTAATCAACTAAAAAGTGAGTTGGTTTATCATTACAGAAGTTATGATAAGGATGCCGGGAAATCGACAAAACAAAAACATAAATTGTGGGCCGGCGAGCTACTGAATAAAATGGATGATCCGCTGGAGGTATCAAAAAAATTCATTAACCAGATTACCACAATAACACGATCGGAAAAACCAGATATAAATTTCCTGCATCAAAGGATAATTGCAGCGAAAAATTATTTCGAACCCATTCTCAAAGATTTTTCAAAACATATCCTCGACCACATTAAAATAATTAGCAGCGAGAAAAAGGTAAAAGCTTATGTTAACGAGTTGAAGGATGTTGAAAACACTTTTTTCAGGCAACTGTATTTTATTTACAAATGCGAAGCGCTGCTAAAATCAACACTTGATGATTCGGAGCTATCAAAAGAATCGATTAAAAAAAGTAATCTTTACAAAGACCGCAAAGAAATAGCCGAAGAAATTGTGAAAATTACACCATCGCGAAGCAAATCAAAAGAAAAGAAAGCTCCAAAACCCAAAACCCAGGATGTAACTTTTGATTTGTATCAGCATGGCAAAACGATTGAGGAAATAGCCAAAGAGCGTGGTTTAACAGTCGGGACAATACAAGGACATTTTGTACCCTTCCTGAAAAAGGGAATCGTGAAAATTGGACACCTCATGGAAAAGAAACGTGCCGAACACATCGCTGAATGTATCACCGAAACAGAGGCTGTAACCATTTCGGAAGTAAAACAGGTGCTGGGAGATGACTATGGCTATGGCGAGATAAGGCTTGTGTGGGCAAGTATGCCGGCAGATGAGAAGGATTGATTTTGGATCAATAAATTATGACGGAATTTTTAATCTTTGTACCTTCCTGCCTTCATGGTAGAAATCAAAACCATGATGAATAATTCTCACCTTTCGCCCACCGATGATTGGCAGCAAAAATGGATTTTATCGCAGGCACATTGATCAAAATTGAAATACAAATGCTGTTTCGTTAAAAGGATAACTGAACAATACAAAAAGGAGAATAAGTGGAAAACGTGAATTTTAATCCGGGATCTTTTGGAAAAGATGGCGATAAAAAAGAGATGAACTTCCCCATCAACTATGACTTAAAGGTTATTCTTGATACAGAAAAGGAAATAAATATTCAGCAACGAAACCTGGAACTGGTACTCGAAGATGCCAACGTAAATTATGATTTTGTGAAATCGCAGCGCAGTAGCAAGGGTAAATTTGTAAGCCTTACCATGAATATCACACTTAATGATAAAAATCAGATGGGATATTTATATCATCGCTTGAAATTACTTCCCGGGATTAAATTTGCCGTTTAATTATAGATTTGCATAAATTTTTATCTTATGATTAAAATAGCATACCTGGCACTGGGTGGCGCTACCGGCGCAATCCTAAGGTACTGGATTTCCGGTTTACCCCATAAATTTTACGGTGGTGTTTTCCCCTGGGGGACACTTATTGTTAACCTTGCCGGTTCATTTCTTATTGGTTTTTTCTGGGGCTTGTTGGGTCGCGAAAACATTTCAACCAATGTCCGTTCATTCCTTTTTATCGGTCTTTTTGGAAGCTTCACTACTTTTTCCACCTTCGCATTTGAAAGCCTCAACCTTATCCGCGATGGAAATATTAAATTTGCATTTATCAACATCGTTGCAAGTAATGTACTTGGCGTTTTGCTTGTATTTGGAGGATTTGTTTTATCAAAGATGATTCTAAACTTAAAATTTTAAACCCATGAGCATTTTTGAAAATGGAGTAAAGTTACGTATTTACATTGGGGAGTCCGACACCTGGAAGGGCGAAAATCTTTATGCAGCCATCGTTTTGAAAGCAAGAGAGCTTAAACTGGCCGGGGCAACAGTTTTTCGGGGAGTTATGGGTTTTGGAGCCAACAGCCACATTCATACTACAAAAGTTTTGAGGTTGTCGGAAGATTTGCCGGTGCTGATTGAATTGGTTGACACCGAAGAAAACATCCAAAAAATAATGCCATTCGTTGAAGAAACAGTTTCGCAAGGCATGGTAACACAGGAAAAAATCAATGTTAAACTTTACAGGGCAAAGAAGTAGGCAGTCCCGAAAAACCATCCCGAAGGTTCGGGATTTGATTTCATAGTTTTTCGAGGATGCACGAGCGAAGCTCGGCATGGGCAGTCTTCAGTGGGCAGCCTTCAGTTGGCAGTCGCAGTCAAACAATTAATTACGCAAAGCCAAATTACTATCAATGACTTTTTTTACCATATAAGTACACAGAAGTAATCAATGACTACAAATGACGGCAAAACAAAATAACGAAAAGCCCCACGCACCCCTGGCCCCTAAAGGGGAAAGGCCAGGCACAAAATAAAACTTGATTTCTATCAATAACAATAAATAACAGCGAAGCTAAATAACCACAAATGACAACCAATGACCACAAATGACTATAAATGACAAATAACCAATAACTAAAACAAACTCTCCATCAACAATGCACGAAATCGAACCTCACTACTCCTGGCGGCATCTTTATGTAGCGGCTGACGATGAAAGGTCGCCATTTTACAATCGCGATTACAGCGAGTTTGAATTTTCTCAAGCTGTTTACAACTACCTTATCCACCCTCAGTGGGACGAAATTGGGTCTTCAACTTTGTACATAAAAATATTGTATGCCGATTATAGTGAAGGTTTTGTAATTATCGAAATAATAGGTGAATGGAATGATTGCTTGCACAACGACATCATGTACTTAAAGCGCAACATTGTCGAATTGTTGATAGAAGAGGGTATCAATAAATTCATCATCATCGGTGAAAATGTGATGACATATTTCTCATCCGAAGATGATTATTACCAGGAGTGGTTTGACGAAATTGAGGATGGCTGGATTGCCGCGATCAACTTTAGGGAGCATGTAACAAAAGAGTTTGCCGATGCAGGAATAGATTATTACATCGCCTTCGGGGGATTACTGGATACACTGGAATGGAGGATTTTTAGCCCTAAGCAATTATTTGAGCGCATAGGTTCAGTAATCACAAAACGATTGATGATGTAAGTATGAAAAAAGCTGTCACACTTAAAATTTCAGGCCGGGTACAAAATGTTGGTTTTCGTTATCACACCAAAAAAACAGCCCAAAATTTAAACATCGCCGGTTTTGTAAAAAATGAACCCGATAGCTCAGTTTATGTTGAGGCCACCGGCGAGGAAGAAAATTTGGATCAATTTATCTTATGGTGCCATTCAGGTCCATCATGGGCAAGGGTTGATGAGGTAAAAATTGTGGTAATGCCCTATAAGGATTTTGATGGATTTGTAATCAGGCAATGGTAGGTTAAAATTTCGCGATCATTTAGCTTACCCAAAAAAGCTAATAACCTCTCTAATTTAGGGGCTAACTTTCGTCAGGGTTCACTATTGTCATGCAACTGACAAGTATTTTTGGCAAATGAAAATCCCCATTAACTAACCGGACAGTGTTAAATCAATTTTCCATTCTCATTTATTATTGTTTTTGAGATTACATGAATTTGTTGACACAGCCCCAAAAATAGCTGAAAATTCAAATAAACTTTGTTCTATATGGCTGCACGAATAAAGAGGATCGTTGGGATTTTGGCAGGCTTTATCACGGTTTGCCGACCACATCGACAAACGGCCAATCTTTTTTTCAACAGCCCAAACAGCCAGATCGTTAGCATCGTCAATTGTAAATATTTCACCGGGCACATCATTTTCTCCTATCATTGGCGTAATGCCAACTTTTCTCCATATCACCGAATCGGGGATACTTTGTCCTGCATTTTGGTAAATATCTTTAAGTTGCCCGAAAAGTGCTTCTCCGGCCGAAATAGCCGCATCTCCCATATCGATTCCGGATGGACCATAATCCATCGCCATTAAATTCACACAGGTCAGGTTTACATTTTGATCGATAGCACTTTGCACCACATTTTTCCCATCAGCGGTAAGACCGGTAGGCATGGTGGGAAGTGTAAGGCTGATCTACAGTTCGGGGTATTCATTTTGGAGAAGCCTCATAGCTTTTGAACGTCGGGCTATCGATTGTTGTTCAGCAATAAAAAAACCTTCGATATCAAAATCAATTCGGCTTAAATTGTAAGCATCAATCACGATTTTTATGGCATCGCGAAGTTCAAATTCATCGGCTGCAGCATAGGCGAGCATAACACCGGTGGCACCACCAAACGACATGATAATTTCGCCACCATGAGAACGCAACGAAGTGATTTTGTCCTGGTAATAATCCATCCCCAAAGTTGGGTAGCCACCCCAACAGGCATTGGCCCCTGTTTCCCATTCGTTATCAACAATAAATGCACAGGTGTAATTACAAATACCCGTGCCACTTACATCAGTGATGTCGAAGTTGGGCCAGAGTAAACAATCAACATAAGGAGCAAAAACCAAGTCATCAGAAGGAGGGAGAGGTTCATTGATAAAATGAATTTGTACTTCATCGCTGCTACTACCACAAACTGTGGTGATGGTCCAGCTCAGAATATAGTCATTGGGTTGAATGCCAGTAAAAAGGCTATTTGGATTTAATGGATCGGCAACTACGCCACCAATACCGGAAATAATTTCCCAATTTCCTGTTCCTGACTGAGGGGTGTTCGCATTCAGGGTTGCCTGATCTCCAATAATTGTCTGGCTTTCACCGGCAATAGATTGAGAAGGTTGGGGAGAACAATTCCCGCACATCTCCATCCAAACCAGCCCTGTGTAATAGTTAAGACAATCTGTGGTGGAATTAAGCACTACGGTGCCTGCAGTGGCGGTAAGTAAATCAATTTCTGCCTGACTCAATACCGTAATCTCTTTCATTGCAGCTGTCTTTGAATGGAGGGCATAGGGTATGCTCAACAACTGTGATGTTCCTAAAAAAATAAAGTCCCCATTTCCTTCGGTATCAATTTCTGTTTTTATATAGTATGTGTCATCACCCCATTCAATTTCAGAAAAGTTACCGGATATCAATAATCCGACACCTATTTTTAGATCGACCAACCCGTATCTGTTAGTTTGGGTTTCGTGCAATTCAATATATTTTGCTATACCATTGGAATTATTTTCCAATAGACTGATTTTTATAACAAGATCAAAATCAGTCAACATCTGCCCTGTGGAATCCCTGGCAACAAATTGATAATTGAAAGCTTCAGGAGCCTGAGCAAAAATTGCTAATGAAGATATGACCAATGCAAAAATTAATATTTTTTTCATCTGTTTATAATATATTTGTTAATAGTCGGATAGCATGCCGCGAATTATCAGTAGAATCACATCACTATTTTAATCATTGCAGCCCGTGAATTATAATTATTTTAATCATGCAAATTTAAACCTGCTTATTATGTGATCTTTAGCAAAGATAAATAAATTTTTACTTTCCCGGTAACTATTTAGTGCTTGCCCATAAATTCAACGATTTTTTGATTAAAGCTTGTCCGAAGGACTCCTTTGGAGAAAATTTTCTACTTTTCGGGACGACAACTAATGAATTTCTTGAACCACAGAAGTACACAGAAGAACACACAAGTAATCAATGACCAAAAAGCCCCACGCACCCCTGACCCCTGAAGGGGAAAGGCCTGACACAATACAAAACTTGATTTTTATCAATGACAATTTAATGACGGCGAAGCCAAATCACCATCAATGACTTGCCAGCCCTATTTAGAGCTTGTCTATAAAGTCAATGATTTTTTGATTTAAGATTGATCCCGCACTTGCGGGAATCGTCCGAAGGACTCCTATGGAGGAGATTTTAGATTGTATTGAATATCACCAACATCTTAGATCTAAAATCGCCTGCCTCGCCTGCACACGAGCCACTTCTGGCGGCAAGGCGGGTTAATCTGAAATCGTATATTTTTATAGATGTTACTTTAAAGACACGCACTATTTAACCCTCACCCTCACCCCTTTCGAGTGGGATACAAATTCCGGTGCATACATGCACTGCAAGGTTGTGATGCCGTTGGAGAAATCACCTAATTGTGAAGCAATCAATGGATATTCAAAAACGTAGGTGCCTTTGCGGAGATAATCGAAAAAGAAATCTGTTGAAGCATCTTTCGTGGTTTGGTAATAGCCCAGGCCATTTTGATATTGATATCCGGAAAGTACGTTGGTAGGTTCAAAAGCCGAAGCCCTCATATCGCGCAGGTGTACAAATTCCATATCCCGATCCACGCGGATTTCAATTCTTACCATTACCTTATTTCCTAATTGTAAAACATCGCCATCATTAAGCGGTGTAATCACCCTGCCTTTTTCTGTGTCAGTTTCTACGAAGATTTCCTTTTGCACCGAAAGTCCGGTTTCGTGTTGTGTTATTTTATCCAAATCCTCAAAATATTGCCAATACAAGGCACCCCAGGCAATACCCTCATCGGTTTTTTCGACGATTACACTGCCCATTTCCGGGGAAATTTCAGAAGCTTCCCAGGTAGTTTGAAAATATCCGGTTCCGGCCTCAACGCTTCCCATATCCTCCTTGCCAATACTTTCGCTGCCCACTGTAATATTCACCAAATCGCTGCTTGCCAATAAATCGTTACCACGCCCGAGCAGGGCATAAACTGCTTCGATGGTAGCACGGTCGTTATCCCAATCCTGGGTTTGCTTTTGTTTGAGCAGCCACATTTTCATTTCTTCAACTGATTCCCGGTCACTAACAACTTCATCAAAAACCTCAATCATCATGGCCTGGGTTTCGATGGGAGCCTCATACCAAAAATATCCCGCATCATTTCGCCAGTACATTCCCATTTCATCGTTGTGGAGCGCCCGGTCTTTTAGTGAAGTAATGATCAATGTGGGCACAGCATCCTTCTTATTTCGGTGCAAAGCAAGCGCAATCATTCCCTGTAAATAATTATTTTGTTTTTGCCAGTAGGTCTCAGCCTGGTGTTCAAAATAATTATAGGCAGTTTCCTGCGATGGGTTGATCATAATATGTTTGTAAAAACTCCGCGCGTAGAGATATTGAATATGATGTGATGACAGGTGATTTTCATCCATTTTATCAGGATTGCGCTTTTTTAATTCTTCAAAATCTTCGTGTATTTCGCTGTCTAAAAACCGCACCGCACTGTTCATCATTCGCTTTACGCGATCATCGCCCAGGGCATCAATCACTCCAAGGTGATTGAGTTTCCCCAATCCCACTACTATCATTTGAGTTATGTAGCGACTTTCGCGCATGTCGTCCATCCAGCAAAATCCTCCTCCCGGCTTCTGGTATTTTTCAAGCAAACGAATAGAATTATCCAAACGGTTTTGCATGTTGTTCAGGTCGAAGAGCAGGGCAATACGTTGCTTACGCTCCTGTTCATTTTGTGCATTGAGCACCCAGGGAGTTTGTTCGAGCAACACCTGTTTCAGTTCCTGATTCTTTTCCAGTTTTGAAAGGAATGACTCAGGGGTTTCGGTTTGCCAATTTTCAAACACCCTCTTAATTTCAGGGTTTTGATTGGTGATATGGAAAGCAATACTGTTGGCAAAAAAGGAAGTAAATACCGAAATGGCGTTATTGTATTTGATTTCGGAAGCAACAGGTAGTGCCTGTACGGCATACCATGCCGGATTGGATGCAAATTCGAGGGTAAGCCGATAATTTTCCAGGCTTTGGCTTTCGCCGGATTTGATAAGCTTTTCAAAATTAAATTCTTTGGTTTCGTTTCCCCCGACAGGCATAGGCATCGCTTCGGTTACCATCATGCGGTTTGGAAGTACGGGAATAGATTTTTCTTCGCCATCGGTAAAATTTCTGGCGCTGGCCTTCACACGATAAGTAAGTACGCCATATTCTTCCGGGATTACAAGCTGCCATTTTACCGTGGTGCTTTTTCCCTGGTCAGCCTGAAATCTTTTTGAAGTCCCACCACTCAATACTTCAGCACTTACCTCTTTCATCGAAACGGCATCAAATAATTGAAGCTGTGCATAGCCATCCAAATTTTCATCGGAAAGGTTGCTGATTTTAGTTGAAAACCAAAGGGTGTCTCCTTCCCTGAAAAAACGGGGAGCATTGGGCACGACCATTAATTTTTTGGCTGCGGTAAATTCCTCTTGCAAAAATCCTGTCATCAAATCTTTGGTGTATCCCAAACCCATAAATTTCCATTGTGTGAAAGATTCGGGCAGGGTAAATTCTATGACTACATTACCGCTATCGTTGGTTTTGAGTTCGGGATAGAAAAAGGCCGTTTCATTAAAGTTGCGCCGAACCTGAAAACCTGTTTCAGTAGCCTTACTTTGTTCCTCTTTTGGTGATATTTCACCTTGCCCAGTTGGTGGAGGCGGAGGTACTTCTCCATCAGCCATAACTACAAGTTCTTCGTTGGCTGCTTCATTCATTGGTGCAGCCTGCATATCACTTCTGCTTTTCATGCCTCCCATCGCATCTCTCATCAAATAACCACCATAGTTGCCCAGGCCAAACCAGTTCAAACGGTCGTATTGGGGGAAAATGTAATTTTTATAAGTAACAGGATCAAAATCGAATTCACCGGTAGATGAAGTTGTGAAATTGCTGTTTGCCTGCCATGCGTTGATCTGGTTAAAGGAATTGTACAAAGAGAAATTCCAGGTGTGGGGAAGGAAAGCATCAAGCGAAGCATCGTACATGGACGCCAGCATTTCGGCGGCCACCTTATCGCCGTTTTTGTTGCGGATGGTAATGGTCCATTTTTCCTTGCCACCCGGCTCCAGCTCACTCCTGAAAGTCTCGAAAGCCAAATCAAGTTTTTTATTGGTGTAAGGAACTTCAATAATTTGTGTACCGGAATAAATCCTGTTGTCGATTACAAAGCTGTATTGGAAATTAATATTTCCACGATAAGCTTCTTTGATGGGAATTTCGATTAGCTCTTGCGCATTACTTAGATTTATCCACTTACGTTCGAGCGTTTCCCCTTTGAACTGAAATTCGTAAAGTACCTGCACATTTTTTGCGGAAGAACCCAAAAGTACTTGAGCCGTTTCGCCAGGTTCGCCTTTTATTTTAAGCGGCTCGAACCATTGATAGGTGAGGATAGGCGGCCGCTTGGCGTTTTGATCAAACAAAGTGAAGATTTTCTCGGTTTTTACTTCTGTGCCAAAAACATCCACGGCGGTCATTTCAACCATATATTTGCCCTGATCCCATTTGCTAAAAATTGCAGAAGGTAAAATTGAATCCACCAGTGTATTGATTTCCATTTCAAAAACCTTATCCCCTTTTGCCCAATTTGAAGGATCGGACTCATCGCGGTAAACGCTGTTTGGGAATGTTTTCACAAATTCATCCTCGGAAATGATAAACTTATCCGGCTGCTGCCAGAACCTGTTTTTAAGTAATCCACGAGGCTGGTTCAATTTGTAAATATTAATCTCTACAGTCGTTTCCTGCTTTTCACCGTTAAGGTTTGTTGCTAAAATTTCATAATTGCCCGGTTTTTGAATATTCACATTTTCAGGGATTGCAACCCCAAGCACAATCGCTTCAGAACCCACATTAACTGTTTCGGTTCCCGATTGGGTTTCACCATTTATATCCGTAACATCTGCACTTATCGTGTAGCTAAACGAAGGCTTAAACTGTTGATTAATGGATTTATCGGGAATGGCCTGAAAGCTAATTTCAAAGTTACCATCGCTATCAGTTTTAATTTCGCCCGTGGCAATTTCGATTGGTTTTGCCTGTGGCCAATAAGAGCTGAAGTAATAATATGGCCTTGGGAAGAAGCTATCGCGCACCACGCGGTATTTCACCAGAGCTCCATCAACATTATTTCCGGCATACGCTTTCGCATTTCCGGTAAGGGTAATTGTTTCGCCTAACTTGTAGCTTCCACTAAGCGGCTCAAAGTTCACTTCAAATTTTGGACGCTTGTATTCTTCAACACGAATGCTAGTGCTGCCACTTTCATTTTTAATACGCATTTCGCCGTTGAGCAAACCGGTTGGGATGGTAAACGATCCGTTAAGCGAACCATAATCGTTGGTTGACAATTCCACCGAAGAAACCAATTGACCGTTTGCATCATAGAATTCAACCTTAGTCATAAAATCGGGCTTAACCTCATACTTTTCACCGGTTTTTTCGAGCACGATAACTTTGAAATAAACCAGTTGACCGGGGCGGTAAATCGCACGATCGGTAAAAAAGAATGATCTGTCTTGTGCTTTTTCCTGCCTCTCGCGTGGTTTTGATAAATAGAAATTTTCATCCGGAACATATTTATCCTCACCTTTCAGTAATTCGATACTAATGCCTCCCCTAACCTTGTCAATGTCATCTATTCTAACAAAGCCTTTGTCATCGCTTTGTTTTCCTGATACAAACTGGGTTTCGAAAGTGCGCTTACGGTAATCGTAATCACGCTTATAAACATTTACATGTACACCTTTTAAAGGTTCGCCCGTTTGGCGGTCGAGCACAAAAAGATCGTAGCCCCCGGCATTTAATCGCTGACTGATGTAGCTTAGATTTGTTGACCAAAAATCGGCCCATGCCAATTTATTTTTCCCTGAACTGAAATCTTCATCATCGGAGGCTAACAAAATATAAAAGCCGGGAGCCAATGCCGGTATTTGAAACTCTGTTGAATGTACCTGGTAATCTTTATCATCAGGAAGCTTGAGCAGCCAGGTGTTGATGAATTTTTTATTTGCCAGCGCCTTTGCAATATCTTTTTGACTTGTGCCCTGTTTTAGTTCCCTAAAATCTTCATAATCCATTTTCACCAACCTTAAAAATAGCCGGTCGATGTTGCGCCAAGGAAGAATACCGAGGGACGGACTACCGGGAATGTTGGCATTTTCAGTGCGGATGGTGATGGTTTTTGCTAAAATTCCTTGCAGGATAATTTCACAATTATGGGCGCCATCAGAATCGGGAAAAGCTTTGATAGCTTCATCGCAGATGGCTTTAGCTTTTTGACTTTCCCAGCGATAATCTTCCGATTCGAGCGGCTTGTATTTATTTGCGTTTTGATGATGAAATTTCGCCAATTGGAAATCGACAGCGGTTGAAGCTTCCGAGAATTTATAATCAGTTTTCAATTGATTTAATGCGCCAAGATATATTTCATCCTTATCGGCAATATCGGCTTTTTGATATAAAAATTCAAGACGTTTCAAATCCACATCTATCAATGCCTTCGGGTTTTTATCGTTGAGATGAAATTTCAACAAATCCTGAAATACCTGCAAAGACATTACAGTGTTGGATAACTCAAATTCTTTCGGAAATTCAATTTTCACAAATTTATCGGCACTATCAAAATATTTTTTACTGTCGGGAATAAACTGCCGTGATGCTACTTTAATATCTGTTTCATCGTTCATATAAAAATCGATGGCACGCCAGGCCAGGAAATCAAAAAGGGTAGGGCGATATGCCTCTGATTTTTTTTCTTTTTCGATAATGGCTTCAAAAGCTTTGATGTTGTATTTCTGAAGCTCACCAGGATTATTAATGGAAAGTTGATATTGTTTTTTGGATTCATCCATAATTTTGGTGGCATCCCAGGTTTGGATATCATCATCATCCAAATTCATTGTTGCAGACCTGTTGAGGATTTTGTAGCGCTTGTTCTGATAATATTTCAGGTATAGTTCACCAAGGATGGAATGCAGGATTTGTTGTTCCGGTTTTCCGGCATCCACAATTTCGACCTTTACTCTATCGATTGCTTTCACCAAATATTCTTCTTCAAATTCCGATGACAGCTTTATCCGGTAAAGTTGTGTTTTGATGATTTGGGAAATATTTTCATCTTTTTTAGCCAGGCTGTATATTTCATCAACCACTTCCATGGCAGCACGGGGCTGTCGTAGATTTTCAAGCGAATCAACTGTTTTCCATAATTTATCAAAGTCTTTTTCCATGGGTGGGTTATTGGCCACAAACAAAACCATTGCTACCATGATGAGCAGCAGGGTAAACATTCCTTTTATTATTCTCATCGTATTTCATTTTTAGATTTACTAATTCTTTCCAACAATTGTGCAAAACTCGTAACACGGCTGAAACGAGTTTGCGGCAAAGCTACGAAAGCTCCACAGATTAAAGGATTTAGGAAAGGTTAAAAAATGTTTATCAATACTTTTCCAAGCAGAAATATTCAATTTAGCCCTCATTAAAAAAGTCAATGATATAATGATTTAAGATTAATGCCGAGCTCCACTCGTGCATCCTATTGCTAATGACAAGTATTTGTATGAAGTCGGAGTACACGTTGCTGGACAGACCTCTCAGTCGCAAGCTCCTTCGAGGTGACAAATTGGCTGGAGGAGGGTTGGGGAGCGGGAATGCGAACGCTTCGCGTTCGCATTCCCGCTCCCCCCAAATCAATCGTAGAAGGGGGTCATTTCGAGAGTTAACCCAAAATTTTTGGGCATAACGAGGAGATGACAATAGGAAATAGATTTCCCCTTCCATTAAACCCGTGGTAATGCCAAAATTTTCTACTTCTCGGGACGATCTAAGATTTTTGGGGATTCCTTACACCAACCATCTTAAATCTCCGATCAATATTCGACAATCTGAAATCAAAATGTTAGACCTTGGCAATAAGCCCCTGTTTAACCATCTTTTCAGGGTGCTTTGTATCGCCGCCAGAATTTATATTTTGTGAAGGAAGTGTAAACCACCAGCTTATCAAACACTTTAAACTGCATCAGGCGATGAATCAATTCATAGCCAAGCCAAACCACAACCAACCCGATAAACCAGGTAAGCGCATCTTCCAAAAGCCCAAACACAAAGCCTTGGCGGTTTAAGTTTATTAAATCGAAGTTGTAAATTTTTGAAATCGACCAGGGGGCAATAAACGATAAAATTATCCACCAAAGCGCTATGGTAAATGAATGCGAGGTTTCGATGGCACGTTGCGGACAATTGTTCATGCAGCGCATACAGCTTTCGCAACTAAAAGTCCAGTAGGGCCTGTTTCTGATCATTTTTATGGCCTTCACCGGGCATTGTTTTACACACAATCCACATTGGGTACATTTGCCTGTTGCCACAAAAGTTTTGGCAATGGCAAACCTCCCAACAATGAAATAAAGCATTGCTATTGGCACAACAGCCACATCGAAAGGCAGCGACCACAGCGCTTTGTAAACATTTTTACCAAGAAGCATTTTGTTGGAAAATTTCCGGGTTAGGCGTTCACACCTTTCAAAAATTGAGTTCACCACTTTTTGCCGCAAACCGGGATGGATCGAAATCCAGTTGGAAGGCAAATCCATGGGCTGCATCCCCTTAATTTTATATCCCTTTATCCATAAAACCAAAGCAGCATAATATTGGGCTACACCTCCAAGGCCGGGCAAAAACAGCTTCGAAATTTTCATACCTGCCCTGGTGTTAACAATGAAAACATCCGTGCCTTTCTGTCTGGGGAATTTCCACAAAAACCTGAGCATCACCGGCGGCAGGTTGAAACCATGCGTGGGCGAACAAAATCCAATAAGGGTTTTTTCATCAGCCGGGGGTAAATCAGCTATTTCAAAATCTTCGATGTTGACAAGTGAGATCAAAACGCCACGATGCTCAGCCTCCTCTGCAATCCACTCCGCAGTTTGTCGGGCATTTCCTGTTCCTGAAAAATAATAGATAATCAGCCTCTGATAATTGCTTTCCATATCATTTTAATTTGGCCGGTCAAAATTAGAAAAGAAATGAATTGGATTTATAAGAATTTATTATTGTGGTATTGGTTTGTAACTTCAGATGGAATTCGCAGTTGAAAAGATTTCCCCCTGCAGTACCAATGACATGTTTGTGTAAAGCACTGAAAGCCTTACTATTAGACAGGCCTCTCAATCGCTTCGCTCCTTCGAGGTGACAACGCTTCCGTTTGGGTAGTGGGAGGAGAGGAATCGGGCGCTTCGCGCCCGATTCCTCTCCTCCCAAATCAACCCGTGGACGGGGTCATTTCGACCAAAACACACAGTGAAGCGGTGTGTTGCCGGGAGAAATCTATTTCATAATGTCATCTCCTCATTATGCCCAAAAACTTTGGGTGAACTCTCGAAAAGACAGGGCTTCACACAGGTTTGTATGGGAGGAGGAACATCGGGTGCGGAGCACCCGATGCCCCCCCCAACTACATTACAGCCCTGTCTTTTCGATGAAGCGAAACAGCCTGCCCCGACCCTTCGGGGACTAAGAGGTCTTTTTATTAGTTAGTTTTTTCAATGGTTTACAAAAAGTTATCATTGGCAGAAACTTGCTCCGTTCCGGCCATGCATAACCCGGGCAAATTTGCAGAAGAAAACTAAATGTTAAGTTTGTATTAATCGTACAATTGAAGAAACTCGTAAGTATTTCCAGTCCAGTTGAGGTATTTAATAAAATCATCATAGGCAATCACCACCGAGGCGGTATTGATATTAGGGTGAAAACTGATCTTTTCGGCCGTTTGCAGGTTTTGATCCAAAAAGAGATGCACGTGGTTTTCGGTATCGTTGATAAGCCCGAATGGCGACACCGATCCGGGTTCGATGCAAAGGAATCGCTGTAAGCGCGTTACTGAAGCAAACGAAAGCTTTCCCTGCTGCAAGCGTTTTTCCAAATCATGAATTTCCAACTTGGCTGTGTGTTTTAGAATTACGAGATAATGCTGGTTTCCTTTGTGGTTTCTAAAAAAAATATTCTTACAATGCACTGCGTCTATTTCGCCCCAGTACTCCATTGCTATCTCAATAGTAGGGAGCGGTGGATGTTCGTACATTTCATATTTTATGGATAGCTGATCTAAAACATCCAAAACCTTCTGAATTTGCTTTTTCATAAAACAAAGATAATAATTTGTTTTTTTTATTGTATTTTTGAGGAGCATTTTTGATTAAATGAAAGTAAGCACCAGCAATTTTACTCCATCAAACCAACATTCAATATTCTATAACTAACTACTATTACAACAAACAGGAGAATAAATTCCTAAGAATTCAAAACGGGCATAACAATGAAAAACATTTTGATATGTTTTTTAACAAGCCGGGACTCACTGGCCACAAGCAAAATAGCTGAAAAGTATTTTAGCAATTTTGAGATTATTGTGCCTGAAAATATCTCATCCCTTACCACGAATGTTCTAAAATCAGCAAAAGGATTTTTTGTTCCTGTCACAAAACAAGAAAATCAGCTACTGATAAACAACATAAAGCCAATTATTTCGGATATTAAATTATCAATTTTGCCCATTTTAATTGTTGATGAAGAATATCCAATTTCAAACATCACAACTCAATTCGAAAATATATTTAGCATTATTTTATCTGCAAAACAAGGATATGAATCCCTTACTTCAACACTTGAAATTATTGGCAAAGGAATTATTAATGAAGACCATCTCAACGAAAGCGAGCGCAAATACAACACGCTGGTTAATAATCTACCTGGAATTACTTACAGGTGTAAAAATGATAGTGACTGGACTATGATTTTTCTTAGCCGGAAAATTGAAAAACTTACAGGTTATCATGCACGGTGTCTTATCAACAATAAAGAGATTACCTTTTCGGATATCATTTTACCGGAAGACAGGGAATATGTTTGGCTTACCATTCAAAAAGCGGTTAAGAAAAATTTACCCTTCCAACTTGAGTACCGTATAAAAACCGCGAATGGACGAATAAAATGGGTTTGGGAACACGGCAGGCAAATAGTTGACGAATATGGAGAATCGTTTCTCGAGGGTATGATCATGGACATTGATGATCACAAAATTCTTAAAAAACAGATTGACCTTATGAAGGATATGGTGCTTGCCATAAATGCATCTAAGGACCTCCACGACCTGATCAAGATCATCAAAACAGAACTGGGTAAAATAGTTCTGGCCTCTAAAATTGACTTGTTATTGTTCGATTGGGATAAACGTGAATTTTTGTTCCCTTTCGTTGAAGACGATAAGGAATATTACAAGCGAATCCCTATGACGAAATCGTTGGATGCGCTTGTTATCAAACGCAACCGTTCTATTTTTCTAAGTAAATTGGAAATACAAAAGCTGGAACGTCAGGGGAAAATAAACCTGGACAGCCCTCCGCCAGAGGTTTGGTTAGGGGTACCCCTGCAAATTAACGGGAAGTCGGCGGGTATTATCACACTACAGGATTCCAACAATAAATTCGCCATCAATATGGCCGATGTAGAGCTATTGGATTTTGTTTCAGTGCAGGTAAGCGCTTCGATCCAGAAAAAGCAAGCCCAGGACGAAACCCACAAGCTTTTGCAAGCCCTGGAACAAAGCCCTGTTTCGGTAATGATAACCGATCTTTCCGGTCGCATCATGTATGCTAACAATAAAGCAGGGTTAATCCCTGGGCAAACGGTTAAGGAATTGATAGGGAAAACCCCTGAAATTATTGATCCTTACACAAGTAATGCAGATCATTACAAAGAAGTATGGGACACACTAAAAAAAGAGGGGTCATGGAAGGGTGAATATAAAAACACCTCAAAATCAGGAGAAACATGCTGGGAATATGCCCATATTTCATCGATTAAAAATTCGAGAAAAAAAACTATACATTACTTATATCTTAAAGAAGAAATAACAGAGCGCAAGCACATTGAGGGAGAGTTGTTGAAAGCAAAAAATCTTGCCCAAGAATCGGATAAGCTCAAAACGGCTTTCCTGGCCAATATATCGTACCAAATTCGTACCCCGATGAATGCCATTATTGGTTTTACCCAAATGCTGCGATCCGATGATTATTCAAAAGATGACCATGAAGAGTTTTTCGATTTGATAATTGATAACAGCAAAAAACTGCTTGCCACCATTGATAACATTATTGATATTGCAAAAATTGAAGCAGGGCAACTACTCATTTCAAATACTAAATGTTCGGCCAATAAAATCCTATATGACAATTATTATATTATCGACAAGTTAAAGGTAAAGCTTGACAGGGAGCATGTAAAAATTATTACCAAACAAAATAAAATTGATGAAAACCTTGTGTTTTATTCGGATTCTTCGCGTATAAATCAGGTTCTGATGAACCTACTCGAAAACGCGCTCAAACACACCATGCAAGGCTCAGTAGAATTTGGATATTCGTTGTTGGAACAACACGAAAGGAAGTTTATCGACTTTTATGTAAAAGATTCCGGAACGGGGATTTCCGAGGAAGAAAAAGAATTGATTTTCGACCAGTTTACCTACACCAACGATAATTATACGGGCACAGCATCAGGAAGTAGTTTAGGGCTGTCAATCTCCAGAAATATTGCCCGTTTGATGCATGGCGATATCAAAATCGAATCGACAAAAGACAAAGGTTCAGCATTTCATTTTCTACTTCCCTTCAATCCGGTATTGCCCGCCGGGTTAACATCCGAACTGCATCAACCGGCGAAAGATAAAAAGGAAATGGACTGGCCGGATAAAACTGTTTTAATTACCGAGGATGAAGATTCCAATTTTAAATTGCTGGAGATCATGCTGCGCAAAACAAGGGTAAAAATAAAAAGGGCTTTTAATGGAAAACAGGCAGTGGATTATGTAATTGGAGGCAACGATGTTGACCTCATTCTCATGGACGTACGTATGCCGGTAATGAATGGTTATGAGGCCACAGAGCATATTAAAAAATTCAGCCCGTCCCTTCCGGTAATAATCCAAACTGCCTTTGCTTTAAAGGGCGACAGGGAGAACAGCTATGGAGCAGGCTGCGATGAATACCTTTCGAAACCAATAAAAGCAACCGAATTATATGGGTTGCTAAAAACATTCCTTGATTAACCCGGAAAATTCATAAATTTTCTACGACTAAGTAATACCATCATTTTATGCTTTTAAGCTATTGAATTCAGCATTAAAACTTTCAGGAATCCTGATAATTACTTTGGTTCCTGAATATGCCTTTTGTTTATCCAAAATTGTTTCGGTACAATAAATGATTTTGCTTCTGTTTGCGGCATTTAAAATTTCCAGGTATTCGTCCATAATAAAAAGAGCCATTCTTAATTTCCTGTCCGGTTTTTTTTCAATTTGCTCATTGTCAACCCCATTATCCTCAATGCTAATTACCGTATCTTTTTCTTCAACAGTAACTCTAATGCCCAACAAACCATCTCTTTGCTTTTGAAATAAACCATGCTTTATAGCCATTTCTACAAAAGTTAAAATTAAGGCTTTAGGAATCCTCCTGCTTAAATTTACCTGATCGTCAACCTTAATGTTAAAATCAAAACATCCTGAAAATCGTATCCATTGCAGTTTAATATACTTTTCAACCAACGATATTTCCTCTTTAAGCGGGATTGCCAGCATCCCGCTATTTTCAAAAATCTGACGCAAAAATCCTGAGAATAAGGTTATACATTCGTAAGCCCGGGTTTTTTCATCCTTCAACACAAGATTGGATAAAGTACTCATCACATTAAAAACAAAATGTGGATTTAACCTGCTTTTTATCGAATTCAGCTCAAGCATAATAAGCCTGTATCTTAACTCATCTTCTCTTTTTTTTCTGATTTCGGAAAGACGCTGGATAAGCAAAATAAAAATGAGAAATGAAGCATAGTAAATGGGAAAATATCCATACCAAACCGGATGAAGAATAAATGCCACCATCGAAAAGGGCAATGCAACCATCCAGGGAGAAATAAGAATATTGATTAGCCGATGTTTCATTTCAGTAAAAATACTTTAGAACAAAGAAACAAAAAAAAATGGTTTTTTAAAACTACCGTGAAATAGCTACCAAATAAAGGAACAATTAAATTACAAAAGTGCAATAGGCTGTTTTATGAAAAAGTATTATTTTTCGCCTCAATAAAAAGAACGAAACAATGAGTGAAAATGAAATTCAAACTCAGAAAATGCTTTCTGAAAGAATCCTTTCGATTGATTTATTAAGAGGGATAGCTGTTTTAGGTATTCTTATTATGAACATTCAAACCTTCTCGATGATTAGCGCTGCCTATATGAATCCCGCCGCATGGGGCGATCTATCTGGGATTAACAAATGGGTATGGATTTTCTCGCATATTGTTGCCAGCGAAAAATTTATGACTATCTTCTCCATATTATTTGGAGCAGGTGTATTGCTGTTCACGTCTAATGCTGCCGCAAAAGGTTTAAGCCCGGGTGTGTTGCACTACCGCAGAATGTTCTGGCTTTTAATTTTTGGCCTGTTGCATGCCTATCTTATTTGGTACGGCGATATTTTGGTGGCTTATAGCCTGTGTGGTATGTTGGTTTTTGTTTTCAGAAAAAAATCAATAAAAACTTTGCTAATCGTTGGAGGTGTGTTTTTAATCGTACCGGCATTATTTTCACTTTTTGCAGGAGCAACTACTGATTTTTGGCCACAGGAGTCCATTGATCAAAATATGAAAGGCTGGGCTCCCGCGTTGGACAATATCGAGAACGAAATTTCTATTCGCCGTGGTGGTTGGCTAACGCAGATGCAATTTCGTGTTGAACATGTGATACTGATGCAAACCTTCGTTTTCTTCTGGTTTGTGTTTTGGCGGGTTACGGGAATGATGTTATTGGGAATGGCACTTTTTAAATCCGGCATACTCTCAGCCAATAAATCACGAAAATTTTATCTTCGGATGGCATTAATTGGCATCCCGATAGGATTTTTGCTGTCGGGATGGGGTGTATATGAAAATTTTAAAGCAGACTGGAATATGCTTTTTTCACAATTTTTTGGGAGTGTGTTCAATTATTTTGGGAGTGTATTTACCGCTTTGGGATATATTGGGGTAGTAATGCTTATTGCTAAATCAACCTACCTGATTAGATTTAAACAAGTACTTTCGTCCGTTGGCAAAATGGCCTTTACAAATTACATCCTGATGTCGTTGATCGGTATGTTTGTTTTTTATGGAAACGGCCTAGCCCTTTTTTCAAAAGTTGAGCGTGCCCCACAATTGTTTTTTGTGCTTGCAATATGGATAATTTTGCTAATTATCTCACCACTATGGTTAAAATATTTTAGGTTTGGCCCCTTAGAATGGTTCTGGCGGTTGCTCACTTACCTCAAGTTTCAATCCATCAAAAAGAGATAATAAAATCATGCAAAAAAACAAACATCTTCGAAAAGAAATGTCAGCATCTGAGCAGCAAAAACATAAAAGTACGCTAAGGCTTACCTATACAGGAATTGCCATGTTGCTTATTGTTTCCGTTTTTCTATATCTTAAAAAAATACAGGCATAAAAAAACCTTCCGGCAAACACTAGCCGGAAGGAAAAAAAACAATGAAAAAAAGTAGCGTTCACAATCGCTACACATCAATTTTTGCGTATTTAGCATTTCTTTCAATAAAGTCACGCCGTGGGGCTACATCATCGCCCATGAGCATCGAAAAAATCCTGTCGGCTTCTGTACCGTTTTCGATATGAACCTGACGCAAAATTCTGGTTTCCGGGTTCATTGTAGTCGACCACAATTGCTCGGCGTTCATTTCACCAAGACCTTTATAACGCTGAATGTGTACGCCTTTGCCTTCGCCATTTACCGACCATTCTTTAATGGTATCATTCCGTTCATCATCCGACCAGCAATATTTTTCGTCTTTCCCTTTTTTGAGTAAATAGAGTGGTGGGGTGGCAATGTAAACATAGCCCTTCTCAACCAGCTCTTTCATATACCTGAAAAAGAAGGTAAGGATAAGCGTGGCAATATGGCTTCCATCCACGTCGGCATCCGTCATAATGATAACCTTATGATAGCGCAGCTTGACAAGATTTAGCGCTTTGCTGTCTTCTTCGGTCCCAATGGAAATTCCAAGCGCGGTAAACATATTTTTGATCTCTTCGTTTTCGAAGATTTTATGCAGCATGGCTTTTTCCACGTTCAGGATTTTTCCGCGTAAAGGGAGAATGGCCTGGAACTTCCGGTCGCGACCCTGTTTGGCCGTACCACCGGCAGAATCACCCTCCACGAGATAAATCTCGCAAAGCGCAGGATCTCTTTCAGAGCAGTCGGACAATTTGCCGGGTAGCCCGGTTGAAGAAAGCACATTCTTTCGCTGAACCAGTTCGCGTGCCTTACGTGCGGCATGACGCGCGGTGGCAGCAAGAATTACTTTATTAACGATTGTGCGGGCTTCTTTCGGGTTTTCTTCGAGATAATGCGACAATGATTCGCTAACCATTTGGTCAACTGCACCCATCGCATCCGAATTACCAAGTTTGGTTTTTGTTTGCCCTTCAAACTGGGGCTCCTGAACTTTTATTGAAATAATGGCTGTAAGTCCTTCGCGGAAATCATCACCACTAATATCGAATTTGAGCTTTGAAAGCATCCCCGATTTATCGGCATACGATTTAAGTGTTCGGGTAAGGCCTCGCCTAAAACCTGCAAGGTGCGTTCCCCCTTCGTGGGTATTAATGTTGTTTACATACGAATGAAGATTTTCGCTGAAAGAGGTATTATATTGCATGGCAATCTCAATCGGTATTTCGTTTTTCTCTCCTTCGATGGCAATGGGATCGGGCATTAATTTGTCGCGGGTTGCATCAAGGTAATCTATAAAATCTGCAAGCCCTCTTTCGGAAAGGAAATTTTCAGACACAAAATCACCGTTTTCATCAGTTTCTCTTTCATCGGTGATTTTTAGTTTAATGCCTTTATTAAGGAACGAAAGCTCACGCAGGCGGGATGCCAGGATTTCGAAATTGTATTCTGAAACAATAAAAATTGTATTGTCAGGGATAAAAGTAACCATGGTGCCGTTTTCATCTGAATCGCCGATGACCTTCACAGGTTCAACAGGTTTTCCACGGTGGTATTCCTGACGGAAAACTTTCCCTTCGCGGTAAACTGTCGCAACAAGTTTGGTGGAAAGTGCATTAACAACCGAAACACCTACACCATGCAAACCACCGGATACTTTATAGGATCCTTTATCAAATTTACCCCCGGCATGGAGCACTGTCATTACTACTTCAAGAGCCGAACGGTTTTCTTTTTCGTGCAATCCTGTAGGGATTCCACGGCCATTATCGGTAACGGTAACTGAATTGTCCTTATGGATAATTACTCCTATGGTATCGCAGTAACCTGCAAGCGCCTCATCGATGGAATTATCTACAACTTCGTAAACCAGGTGATGAAGTCCTTTTGTACTTACATCGCCAATGTACATTGCAGGGCGTAATCTTACAGCTTCAAGTCCTTCGAGTACCTGAATGTTATCTGCTGAATAATCTTGTGAAGACAAATTTTTCTCTTCTGCTGTCATAATCAATTAATTGGAAAATATGCTAAAAATTTGATGCAAAAATACTAAATATCTTTCTAATATTCATTATTTTACACTCTTTGGGCAGGGGTTTTTATCAACAAAAACAATTAAAAAGAAAATGTAAACCCGGCCATCCCATTAATGCGCTGAGACGGATAGTTGTACCACCGGTAAAATCTTGCTGCGGTAAGATTATTTACCCGGGCATAAGCCGAAACGCGATCGTTGAAATGATACTCCAATCCAAGATTCAAATCTACGAAAGCCTTATTTTCTTCAATGCTTGGAGCTCCGTTTTCCACCACCTGGGCATAAGTTTTTCCATTAAAAAACAGATTGGCGGTAAAAGAAATCTTTTCGGAATACAAGTACTTTCCTGAGAGGGATGCTTCGATAGTTGGCTTATGCCAGGGTTTTGCCTGGGTAAGGAGTTGATAATCGTTATAGTTGGCGCTGAGCAGTATATTAAAATATTTGCTTTGCTGGTAGCCAAGCTCAAGCGATACTGTAGTTAACTGCCCATCAGCATAAATGCCCGTAAATTTATTCCCAAAATTTTGAGTAATATCAGGACTGTAGGAGAGCATGTAATCGTTATTGAAAAACATCATATTTTCAATATCGGCATAAGCCACACTAAAATTGTAATCGATCGTTTCGCTTGCTTTCCCGGTAACGCCACCTTTTATCTTATACTTCGTGTTGGTGAATCCTAAAGGAAAAATGGAGTTTACCCAGGGATTTTCACTTGAGACCGACCTGAATGAATTGCGCTCAAGTCCTCCTGTTACCGAGGTATAAAACCTGAGGAATTTAGGGATAACCTGGTACGAAGCCCGAACCTCCGGGTACACGTAAAACTCAGCAGCAGAATCGGATGCCATAGCGCCTTTTATGCCAATGGTTAAATCCAGAAATTCGAAATTCCAACGCAAATATGGTTTGATTTCAGCAACAAAAGTGCCCTGACTATCGAGGCTATCCTTATTATTGTAAAAATCGAAATTCACATCCACACCCATTTCCTGTTTATCTACAAAATCAAAAAATTCATCTTTAGAGTTGAAATTAGATTTGAGCCCAATCATTAATTCGTTTGTTTCATAAAGGTCGTCGAGATTGTAAAAACTCAGCCTTGCACCATAATTCAGTTTGTTATCCCTTTTCTTATTCGAGGTTAATCCCAGACTTGCACCAATCAGCGAAAAACGTTGGCGAAGATCATCGTCAGAAACAGGGTTGTTTATAAATTCATCGGGCTTAAACCCGTAATAATGCACCACGTTTCTGTCGTAATAAATCTTTGCCGACAAAATCTTTTCTTTTAAATATCTTTTTACAAAAAGGCTTGCCTGGTTTTGGCTGAACGCGCTGTTGGCATAATCCTGAATATCTCCTTTTGACGAGAGGTGACGGGCATGAAAACCAATGGAAAAATCCTCGGAGCTAAGGCTGTTGGTAAAAAGCTCAACATAGGGCATGGTATAATTTCCAAAGCCGGCACACAGGTAATTCCGGCGCATTTCCTCTTCGGTTTTCACTTCGATAAGCGAGGGTTTGATGGCCGAAATTTCGTAAGTTGTATAAACCGGTTCGCTGCTGATGCTATAATTTATGGGGACTACCTCCACTTTTGTTTCTGGTATTTGTGGAGTGAGGGATTTTTTAATGGCATCGGAAATCACCGGTTTGTAAGGTGCCACAATGGTTACCTCCTGATTTTGCGAAAACAAAACCTTAGCCTGAATGCACAACAACAAAACCAGTAGAAATATATTTCTGAAATATTTAAATTGCATTTTTGTCATATTTTAATCTTTCAATATCCTGAATCATTGTTTTCCTGGTGAATACTACTCTTCTCTTTAGCGCTTCAAATTATTTCCTGTTGTATCCTGCAACTTCATCTCTTTCTCAGCTTCCTGTTGCTCCAGTACATCAAGCTTTTCGCGGGCTTCATTTTTTAAATCCTCACCGGGATAATTATCGATAATACTTTGTAAAGTCTGACGCGCCTGGAAAACATTGTCATTTGTAGTATAAATTTCGGCAAGCATAATAAATGCTTTGGCTTTCCAGTATTCAAAAGCGGCATATTCGTTAACCAACTCAAAAACCATCTCTTCCGCCTTCTGATAATTTTTAAGTTTAAACTGGATGGATGTTAACATATACTTGGCCTCTGCTCCTTTTTCGCCATCTGTTAAACTTGTTGTGATTTCAAATTCTTTTGTGGCTCGCGAAATGTCATCGATGGCCATGGCTGATTTTGCAGTAATAAAATGAGCATTCAGGATTTGATCGTTGCTTAATTTTTCACGCTTAATCAGCTTATCCGAAACTTCAATGGCCTTTTTATAGTAGCCAAGTTTGTAGTTACAGGTCAACTGCCCGTCGATGGCAAGGGTTATGTTGCTTTGATAATCAGCGTTTGCTTCCAATTTCACAAAGTTATCGAGGGCCGCTTCATAATTTTTAAAATCAAGATTTATTTTTCCGGCTTTAACCAGTGCATTCTCGGTATATTTCGATTTGGGGTTTTCCAAAACGAAGTTGTACCCATTCAATGCATCCTGCGTATTCCCCAACTTAAAATCGCATTCCGATTTGTAATAATTTGCATTAAGAATAAATACGCCATTGGGAAATTGCCGTTTGTAATCAGCATAAGCATTTATAGCAGCATTACAATTATTGTTCATATAGAGCATCTCGGCCGAGAGGTAGGTAACCGAATCCTGTTCGCTCACTGTAACGTTTGCAAAAGGCACAGTTTCGGCGTAAGCGTAATATTCACCTACGGCATTTTTGTCGATATATATGTTGCGAATTGTTTCGAGGGCTTCCTTTGCTTCCGGTGTTCCGGGATAGTCTGATATAATCTTTTTGAGTATTACAATGGCTTCATCATTTTCGTTTTGATTGTAATGAACAAAACCGATTTTTTGCATCACCTTAACTACATAGCTACTTTTTGGAAAGTTTGTTAACATTTTATTATACCAAACCAGCGCGTTCCTGTTATCGTTGGATATTAAGTATGATTCGGCAATTTCAAAATATGCATCATCATTATACGTAGATCCCGGAAATTTCTGTATGAGATCTTTCAGTGCCTCAATTTTTAAGTTATTGTCTCCTGTAGCGCCTTGCGAGAGTGCTTTTTGAAAAAGCGCATAATCACTGTCAGGTGAATTCCTGCGAATTGCCCGATCATATTCACCCACGGCTTCCTTATAGTTTTTGGTAATAAAATAGCAATCGCCCATTCTCACTATGGCATCCGTTACAAAACCTTCAGCCTCCGGGGCAGGGCGGCTTACAAATTGCTGAAAAGTCAACACTGCATTATCGTAATATTTAAGGTTGAAATAAGCATATCCGAGGTTGTATTTTGTCATGGGATAAAGATCGAGGTTATAAGCCCCGGGCGAAACCATGAAATCATCGTAATTATCGATGGCCCTCGTATAGTTGCCCATCCTGAAATAAGTTTCGCCGGCCCAGTAACGCGCCTTTGCCGTCAGGATTTTATCATGATTATTCGACAATGATTTATTAAAATTCTTTATTGCTTCATCGTACATTGCAGCATTAAAAAGCTGTATAGCCCGCTGGTAGGTTATTTTTTGATAGGCCGCTTTTAAATCCTGATTTTTTACCCGAATTTTTTCGATGGCATCAATGGCAGTTTGGTAGTCTTTCGTGGATAAAAAGATATTGGTGAGATACATGTAGGCTTCATCCAATCTTTCGGAACCGGGGTAGTCGACAATGTATTGTGTTAACACCTCAATCGAACTGTTGAAAGGATCGTAGGCCAGCTCGTAGGTTAATTTGGCATAATTAAAAAGGGCATCTTCCCTTATTTTTTCGTTGCCCTCAATTTGAAAAGCGGAATAAAAAGCACTTTGTGCAAACTTTTTTTCGTTGGTTTTAAGGTAGCAATCGGCAAGGTGATACCAGGCATTTTGCGTCATATCATCCTTGTCCCCGGCAACTTTTTGAAATTTTGAAATGGCATTTTCATAATCGCCGCTTCGGTAGTAAGCATAAGCAAGCTGGTAGTTCTCCTCACGCGTAAGCGACTTCCGCGAAAAATCCTGGTAGATATTAAAATACTCAAGCGACTTTTCAAAATCGCCATTGATATAAAATGCCTCGGCGACAATGCGTGCCGCTTCAGCTTTTTTCTTTTTATCATCAATATCATTTGCAATCAAATCCGGCCCAATGGCCGTAATTTCGTTATAATTTTTATTGGTAAAATTGATTTGCAAAATATAAAAAGGTACTTCCTGACCAAATTCAGAATTTTTATCGAGCGCCCTAAAATATTTCAGGGCATTGTCGTAATCCTGCTCCATATAGGCTATCTGGGCATAATAATAATTTGCTGCATCGCGATAGCGGGATTCAGTATTCAGGATCGGGTAAAACACTTCTTTGGCCTTTGTGTAGTTTTCCTGTTGCAAATAACTATAAGCCATCTTATAAAGGTATTCAGTCATTTGAGCACTTGTCAGCAAATAAGGCTCAACTATTGTAAACTGCTCAACTGCATCCCGGTACTTGCGCGATTCATAATAGATAAAACCGAGGTATAGATGGGCCTGATTAGTTTTACTGTGGTCAGGATAATAACGGATAAAATCCACAAATTTTTGTTTGGCCTCGGGATGGTCGAGTTTAAAGTCGCAAAGTGCATCAAAAAACCGGGCATCAAGACTCATCACCGATATGCCGGCCGGTAGCCCGTCGAGCAAGCCATGAAACACTTCCTGTGCAGCGCCATACTGCATCTTTTCAACCAAATCCAAACCTAAACTGTACGAGGCTTCCGGATCGTCATAAATCCTGGTTTGCTGTGCTGATAAAAACACCGGGAAACAGATAATAAAGGAAAGAAATCCTATTTTGATTAACGCTCTGATACTCATGCTTTTTTTTCTTGTGCCTAATTAGTCCTGCTTAAACAAACATGCAAACGAACGAAAGGGAGAGATATTTTAAGCATCCAAAAGCGTAAAAAACAAATTCCGCAAGTGCATTTTATAAGGCTTCGCACTTGAAACCACAAATAGCAAACATGATGAAAAACAAAAAAGATGCTTTGCGGCCTCTTTTTTGTTTTTTCCAAACCTGTAAATTTGCTAAACAGTTACATCGAACTTTGGGTTTAATGCACCTCAATAGGAATTTCTATCACCACCTTTGTTCCGGTGGCTTCGCCCGTTTCATCTTTCAGGTCGATGATTTCCAGCGTGATTTTCTTTTTTTGTTTTTTGTTGAGGGCACTTATCCGCTGCAGCGTGATTTCGGTGGCCATCGACTTGTGGTTTATATCGTGCTTTTGGAGGTTCTCCAATGCTTTGGCACGGCCAATGCCATCGTCTTCGATTGTTAGAATCAGCTTGTTGTTTTCACGATTAAACGAAACGCTGATGTGGCCTTTAGTATTTTTTTGTCTAAAACCGTGTTCGATACAATTTTCGATGAAGGGCTGGGCAAGCATGGGCGGGATAAATATGTCCTCGGTATCAATACCTGGATTTACATGAATGGAAAAATCAAACTTGCGTGGAAAGCGGAGTTGTTGAAGATCGAGATAATTTTGGATGGTTTCAATTTCTTCCTGCAAGGGAATGATCTCCTGGTGGCTGCTGTCGAGGATATTGCGCATCAGCTTAGAAAATCCCGAAAGGTATTTCACTGCCTTATCAGGTTCCTCGTTGATGATGGAGTTTTGGATGCTGCCCAATGAATTGAAGATAAAATGGGGATTCATCTGGGAGCGGAAAAGCTGTTGCTGCAGCCTGGTTTTTTCCTGGATTTCTTTTAATTTGTTTTGCCTGATGAAAAGGATCACAAAGGCAAGACCCAGAAAAAGAACGCCTGCCAGGCTAAACTGAATAACGCGGGATTGTTTAATCTGAAAGTTTTTTAGTTCATTTTCCTGCGAAAGGCTTATAATTTCTTCTTCTTTACGCGCTGTTTCATACTTTGTTTGCACCTCAACAATTTCCCTGCGCCGCTCTATTTTATTTAGCGTATCCTTGGTAGTTGCATACTTTTCGAGATAGCGCAGGTAAGCATCTTTATTGTCGTTGCTTTTCTGGAGAAGGTACATTTTATGATAAAATTTCACGGCATTATTATAAATAATCTCGGTAATATATTTTTTTGAGAGGGGAGCCAAAACTTCCCATCCAAACGAAACCGTATATTTGAGTGAATCGAACCTGTAGATTGAACCCTTTTTCAATTGTTCTTCCATTAGTTCCTCCGATCGCTGAAAATAAAAATTGGCTTTGGAACTGTCTTTCATCGATAAATATAATTCACCCAATTGCAGCGAAGCCAATTGCGATGGCATCAAATACCCTTCTTTTGATAAAAATTCGCAGGCATCCGTCAGGTAAATCATGGCGGTGTCTATTGTTCCGGTGGCAAGATATAAGGTTGCCATCCTTCGTTTATACTCCTGTTTTAAAATTTTAATACTTGGATTTATTTCAGGATAATCGAGCGTTTTCCTGTAATAATAAATAGCACTGTCGTATTGTCCTAAAAAAGAATAACAAATCGAAATCATCCCCACATGTACCATCTGGTTGGTTAATTCAAAATTATTTTTTTCAAAAACATCCACATACTTTTTATAAAAATACAAAGCGGAATCCGGCATGCCGGAAACCCTCAACGTTCTTCCTATGATAGAATACAATACCAGGGTATCTGCAACTGCGCCCACTTTCAATCCAGGATTTTTCACTTTTCTTAATCGGTGTATTGCCTTCCAGAAAAGATCCCTTGCCACGTCATTATTCAATGCTGCGAGGTTAACCGTACCTATTTCCAGTAGGGTTCTTGCAACATAATAATCTTCCCCCAATTTCTCATACATATTCATGGCTTTCCACAAAAGATCCAGTGCTTTAGGAAATTCACCATTGTAATAATAGGCATGGCCTTTGAATCTTGTAGCTACAGCGATTCCTTCCGGGTAAGCTGCTATTTTTGATAATTCCAGTGCTTCATTGGCATAACGCATACTTTCGTCAAAATCTTCAAAACACAAAGTTGCAGATAACCTATACAGGGTATTAATCTTTTCGATTCCTTCCTGATCGGGCAAAACAGATTCCAGGCTGTCCAGCTTATACCATTCAGTTTCCTGGTAAACCCTCTGGCCAAAAGATGAAATACTTCCGAAGACAAATATGAGCACTAAGCAGGTAAATCTTGCCATACGCTGTTATTTAGAAATTTTATCAAACATTTCCAGCAAATGCTCCCTTTTTCGGGAGGCCACCGGTAATTTAATTTCTCCATTAAGCACCACCGATCCACCCTCGGCTTTCTCGAAGCGCCGGATGTGCCTCAAATTGATGAGGTAAGATTTATGTACCCTGAAAAACCCGCTATCGCCCAGCATATCGTCATAATCCTTCAGCGAGGCCGACACCATAATTTTCGGGTTCGTTGTAAGGTAGATGCTTGTATAACCTCCATCTGATTCGCAATACAGGATTTCGCTTATTGGCACCAGGTGAATGTTATCGTAAGTTTTGATGATTATCTTTTTATTGGCCGTGCTTTCGGCTGACAGATGTTCCTTTAGGTTTTCCAGTTGAGAATTAAAATTTTTCTGAATGAGGTGTTCTGCCTTTTCAACAGCCTGAGCAAGTTCATCCGGATCGAGGGGTTTAAGTAAATAGTCGATGGCACTGCAACGGAAAGCGCGGATGGCATATTGATCAAAAGCGGTGATGAAGATTACTTTGAAGTCGATGGGATGCAGATGGCCAAGCAAATCAAAACCTGTTCCGTCATCCATTTTAATATCCAGCAAAACCAGGTCGGGCTTATGTTTTTTGATGGCATCCACGCCACTTTTCACACCATCGGCCTGTGCCACCAGCTTAATGTTGTGGCAGTAGCGATGAACCATTTTTTGGATGATCGATCGTTGATGGTCTTCGTCATCGATGATGATGGTGCGCAGCATAGCTATCGAAGAATTTTTGCTAAAGATAGACATTATTGGAAATAGTCAAATTATTAAAAAACTATGTAGTCTGTGTAAATTTTCAATTTATGCTTAGATTTCTCCCTGACCAGTTGGCGGATACTAATGATAATTTTTTGCAAGAAACAGATTGTGAGGGTAAAAGAGATTTCTCCCTTCGATACCAATGACATTGTTTTGAAAGGTGCTAAAAACCTTACTGATAAAACAGACCTCTCAATCGCTTCGCTCCTTCGAGGTGACAGGGGTTTGGAAGATTGGGGGGTTGGGTGAAAGTGGACGCTTCGCGCCCACTTTCACCCACCCCATTCACAGCCCGGGGCTTTGTCATTTCGACTGGAAAAACGCAGCGTAGCAAGTTTTGGAGGGAGAAATCTTTTCAAACCGCCAACTTATGGTGAGAACTTTATTCCATAATGTCATCTCCCCTTATTGATAACTCAGACCCGGTCATTTCGATGGAGCGAAGTGCCGCACATGCGGGATCCCGATCCTTCGGGGACTGAGAAATCGGTTCTAATATGAAAATTGATTTCATATTTAAAAATATGGTTGTAGAACCTCAAAATCTTTTTGCTTTGAACAAGTATTTTAATAATGTTGTTAATATCTGCAAATGTTTACAGAAATCAAATTGGATTATTCATATTAAAATTAAATGAAAATGATTAAAAACGAAGGAGTAACTACATTTAAGGGCAATCCGCTCACCCTATTGGGTAACATGGTTAAAGTTGGAGATAAAGCCAGGGATTTTACAGTTTTGGCCAATGATCTTTCACCAGTTAAATTAAGCGATTTTGAGAGCAAAATCAGGATATTATCCATAGCGCCATCTATCGATACGCCGGTGTGCGCCGATCAAACCCGGAAGTTTAATGTTGAAGCAGCGAAACTTACCGATGCTGTAGTTTTAGCCATTTCGATGGATTTGCCTTTTGCACTGGGCAGGTTTTGTGCCGCCGAAGGCATTGACGTCGTTAAAACCTTATCCGATCATAAAGATGCTGAATTTGGATTGGGTTATGGATTCCTCATCGAAGAATTGAGGCTACTCAACCGCGGCATAGTTGTAATCGATCAAAAAGGAATTGTTAAATACGTGGAATACGTAAAAGAAAATACAAGCCACCCCGATTACGACAAAGCCCTTGAAGTGGCCAAAAGCCTCGTGTAGGTTGATGGTTTTTTTCCTGAGCCTGTCTATACTTAATTAGTGCGTGTCAATAGAGTTGACAATTTTTAATTTAGGATTAAAGATTAACGATTTAGGATTTTAGATTTTGTTGAGTATAACCAACATCTTAAATCTAAAATCGTTAATCTGAAATCGTATATTTTTCTAAAAGTTACTTTAAATACGGGCATTAATTAAACCTTCCCCGCAGGGCAATGAAAAAATAAATTTTGTGTTTTTATTCCACTAATTTGTAAATCTATGACAGTAGAAATTAATAAAATTCACGATCTGAAAGAATTATCAAATGTTGTAATTCTCACTACCAAAGTTAACAGTTTAACTCCCGGCATCCTTTCCACACTAGAAATAGATCATATTAGCGAAAGCTATAAAACGCATAAAACCGATGGTTTCGATTTTAATCGACTCGGCTACTGGGTTTTTGTAAGGATTGTAAAAGATGAAAAGGAGATTTCGAAAACGCTCGAAAATTTCCGCAAAAGCGGTGATGGCCTGCAGTTGTTTTTAAATTCGCGAAAACAAACTTCGATTGCTGTTACCGGATCGGAAGTTGCCGGAGAGTACTTACTTGCATTCGCCGAAGGTATGGCCCTGGGTAGCTATCAATTTATTAAATACCGTAAGGATAAAGCTGAAAAGGGAAATACGCTCCAGGTTATTGTGGTTTTTTCGAAGGATATCGAAGCAAGTGAAGTTGACGAATTAAATATTTTGGTTTCGGCGGTGTGCAAGGCCCGGGATTTGGTTAACGAGCCTGTGATGCAGCTCAACGCTGTAAAAATGGCACAGCAGTTTGTTGAAATGGCCAGTAAAGCGGGAATTAAAATTGAGGTTTTAAACAAAAAGAAAATCGAAAGCCTGAAAATGGGCGGCCTCCTGGCGGTAAACATTGGAAGTGTCGACCCCCCGACCTTTACCGTGATGGAATGGAAACCGAAGGTTTGTAACAACGATAAGCCAATTATATTTGTGGGCAAAGGAGTAACCTACGATACCGGCGGGCTCAACATCAAGACCGGCAAATACATGGAAACCATGAAGTGTGATATGAGTGGGGCAGCAATGATGGCTGCAACCATTTATGCCGCTGCCAAAGCCAAACTTTCTTTACATATCATAGCCCTGATCCCGGCAACCGATAACCGTTTAAATGGAAATGCCTACGTTTCGGGCGATGTAATCACCATGCACAATGGCCTTACCGTTGAAGTTATTAATACTGACGCGGAGGGGCGGATGATTCTTGCCGATGCGCTCAGCTATGCCCAAAAGTATAATCCTGAACTGGTGATTGATGCTGCCACCCTCACCGGGTCGGCGCAGCGTGCCATCGGAAAATATGGAGTTGTGGCAATGCACACGGGGGCTTGTGAGGCTATGCAGGAACTCAAAAAAAGCGGCGATGCCGTTTACGAGCGTGTTGCCGAATTTCCTTTTTGGGATGAGTATGCCGGGTTGATAAAATCTGACATTGCCGACCTCGTTAATTCAGGCCCTCCCGAAGCCGGGATGATTACCGCGGGAAAGTTTCTCGAAAAATTTACAGATTACCCATATATTCACCTCGATATTGCAGGTGTAGCTTTTGCCGAAAGCCGTGATGCTTACCGGGGCTTGGGCGGAACCGGATTTGGCGTTCGCCTCCTCTTCGATTTTTTGAAAAAGCAGGGTTAAAGAACTCCACTTTTCCTTCTTTCCCCCGTTTTTATAAACTCTACGTGTCTTAATTCTTTTCGTTAATCGAGAATAGTTAATCGGAAATTAATATGTTTTTCATCGTTTTATTGTTTTTTATAGAACTATTCCAATACCTCCCGGAATTGATAAAAGTGGGCCAACTTCCCCTCCCTGCGATACTACACCAAACCCAAAACCTATTTCACCATAAACCTTCCAAAAAAGCTTCCCTGTTATGCCCCCATAAAACAAATATTCCTGGCTTGGTACTTGACCATTTGTCTGTATCACATTTTTAAATGAAAATGCAAAATATTCACCACAAAATTTAAATCGTTCATCCCTGCAATAAAAATCATCTTTTGCACTAAAATATATCGTGTCGTTTAACAATAATATGTCTTAGCACATCGCAGTCCATTTGTCAGGTTCGATATATGAGGTGCTCGAGCCATCACCACCACCAGTTAATAGGGCAAGGCCAATATTTGCAAAAACAGTTCCTGTTTCATTTGTTCTGCCGGTTGGCATCTTAATGCTCCAACCTGCTCCATTTTTTAATGAAAATCGTTGCAATCCATTTGCAGCAAGTAGCAGATTAGAACTATCGATAATTAAACCAGTAACCCCGAATTTATTTTTGATATCCTTTTCCCAGATATTCATACCTGTTTTAAATCGAATGATATAAGATCACCTGTAAATGCAATCATATTGCTGGTATCCAGGATGCAACACTCAACTTCCCTGTCCCACTTTGGATTACCCGTTTTTTTATCTACAGAAAATATTTTGTTTTTTGCATAAAATAATATTTCATTTTCCAGAAATACAGGTTGGTAATTTAAAAATGCGTATTCAAACCAAAGCCAGTCATTCAGGCATGTTTTGTACTCCCATTCATACGATTGTTTTGTCTAAAGGATTTTTTTTTCAACCAGGTCATAATATAATAATAAGCCCTGGTTTGTGCTTGGGTTATACCTTTCCCTTCCCAAAATTATTAGTGCTTTCTTTTCAGGATAATCTATTGCAATATCTTCGATTTCATAAGGAAATGAATGTACTAAAGAATATGTTTCATATCCACTTTCCAAATCTTGCTGCAATTTACTTTCATACACTTCAACGGATAATAAATCATCAAAAGGTACGATGATATTTTTTGGTATTGAACACGTACTTAAAAATGCCAGACAGAAGAAAACCGCAGTCAGAATGCTTAGTATTATCCAATTTTTATTTAAAAATTCCTTCATAGTTTTTAATTTTTTGAAAAGTGTTTAAAAATATTCCTGTTATGATAAATCATCTCCTCCCATTTCCCTTGGCAAGCATGTCGAAACGGCCTTATGCGATGACGAAATGGGGGTTTGGGCTTGCGAAAGTGGTTTTTAGTTGGTGTGAAATCTATATTGGAACAATCAAAGTATGCTAATAGAGTAATCCAATCATCCACAAAGGAATTGCATTTGCAACCGGATATTCGATATTGTCTTTTACAATGAAGGCGTTTTGAAGTCCGGCAATTTGTTTAGTCCCTTTGCCTGAGCCTCCAACTTCAAATTTCAATTCATTATCAATTTCAAAATCGGTGGTTTTGGGTTGGGTAAGCGAATGTGAAACATTTAACTGACTAAAAGCAAATGTTTCGCGAACAGCGCCAATTGAAGGTTTTTCAGTAGCCAAAGCAAACATAAGATTCGTGTTGTTGAGAAAAATCTTTTCGGGCTTTTGAAGCGTGGCAATACTGTTTCCTGAGGGGTAAAGCAACTTGACTAACCGGGCTTCTTCGAGAAAGTAAAGATAATTGCCAATTGAATTTCTGTGTATGCCACTTTTTTCCGATAGCTTTATCAGGTTGGGCTTAAAGGGAACCTGACCGGCAATAATGTGCAAGAGCTGCAACATTTTCCTGGCATTACGAATGTCGAAACCTTTGATTTCTGCCATATCATATTCTACTATTAATCGTGCCAATTGTCGAAGGCGCTGGAAATAACCTTGTAAGTCCTCATTTGCAAAGGGATAATAACCAAATTTTAAATATGCTTCAAAATGGGATAAAGGCCTGAATTGTTCAGGAAATAAACCCCGAATACTTTCTCTATTTTGGGTAATTTGTTGTAAACTTAAAAGCGGAGGATTACCTAATTCGTTCATGAGCAAATACTCGCGGTACGACATACCATGAAGCTCATACATTAATGCACGACGGCTCAGGTCTCCCTCTTGCCGTGAAATATCGATGATTGATGATCCTGTGAAAATAATCTGAAGATCGCTGTATCGGTCGTAGAGTATCTTGATCTCCCTTGCCCACTGTGGGTATTTATGCACCTCGTCAAGTACAAGCAGCTTCCCGCCCTGTTGGTAAAAATCCTGTCCGGTATCAACCAACGTGTTCGACAGGAAGTAAAGATCGTCTAATGTGAAATATGCTGCTTTGGAAGCCGGCAATCCCAATTGGTGGAGCCATTGCAGGAGCAGCGTAGTTTTTCCGGTTCCACGGGCACCTTTTATTCCTGTCAACTGATTGTTTGGATTTATCAGTTCAAACAGGTAACGTTTGAATTTCATCTGAACTTTTTGTACCAGGCGATCTGAATTCTCGAGTAGTTCTGTCATTGCACATCAATTTGTGCAAAAATAATAATTATTGCACATCCGAATGTGCAAAACGGACTTTTTATTTTGAATAATTAAGTGTCAATATCTGATGACGAAATAGGGTTTTGGGCTTGCGAAAGTGGTTTTTTACCATTGATTGAAAATGAATTTGAAGCTGGTATTGCGATAAGTTTATGGAATAGTCAAGGTAGATTCGGTAAGAAACGCATGGAAAATAAAGGAAAGATTTAATAAGGAAACTTTGGCTTTTGTGCTTTAAAACCTGCGGGGTTCAAATGAACTGTCATTTACAATAGAAGCACTGTTGCCGGTTGCACGAATGGCAAATAGTCCTTTGTTGATGGCCATGGTGCGGCTGCCCCCTGTAACTTTAATATAGGCCATAGCACCAATAATATGTTTATCTTTAAATTCGGGCATCCAGATTTTGGCATTTTTAAGTTTGGAAACAAATTTTTTCACATCATTTGGCCGGAGGGTAGTTTTTACCTCAATAATTACTATGGTTTCTCCATCTATGGCAATTATATCAAATTCGAAGTTTGTGCCCTGGTAATTGCCGTCAACATTGGTGTGGGTTCGTTGCACTTTTATGCCACGTTCGTTTAGCAGCCTTATCATATCTCCTTCAACTAGCGATTCGACTAATTTGCCCCAGTGCGAAGAAAATAAGTAAGTAAGCTCTTTGATTTTTTTGTCTGTCTCTTTAAATTTTTCGGTGAGTACCCTTTCGGATTCCTGAAATTTTTTATCTGATTCTTTAAATTGTCTATCAGTCTCCCGAAACAACTTCCAAATTTCTTCTGCATTTAACGGCGTTCCGTAATTTGCCTGGGGTTCGTTAACTTGTGGTGTTTCGTCCGGCTTTTTCATAGTCAAGAAAGTTTGCACAAAGTTACATTATTTTCTTTGAATTTTTAAGCATGTCCAAACCGCCTTATTCGATGACGAAATGGGGGTTTGAGCGTGCGAAAGTAGTTTTCAGCATTTATGGAATTTTTCAGTTTTTCATATCAAAATCCATCTTCATCCCTCAGGCATCTTATCGAGTATGCATATTCTTTGTAGCCTTCGGTGGTGCGAATAAGTGCTTTACTATCGGTGGTTAATATTCTGGCCCAGGCAAGATTTGAATCAACAGGTGTAGATGACCACCAATAAGCTCGCTGGCCAAGCATTAAAAAGGTATTTGTATCTAATTTGTATCCCCCCGGGTAAGCACTAAATCCTGTGGCGTTGTCGGCCCCAATATTTGGAATATCCCACCTTGGATGAGCGTGGGGTACGGTAATTTCACTCTTTAAGCTGCCACCAATATCTGATGCTATACCTAAAAAATCGGATAGAATTTTCCATTCATCATTTGAAGGGACATGCCATCCATTAGGGCAAAGGCCATTTTCGTTGGCAACAGCCGGCCAGTCGTAAAGTACACCATAGGATTGCCACAGCAAAGAATCATTGTCGTAATATGCATAAGTGCCTTCGGGTGTAGGGATTTTTCTGTTTTTATCTATATTTATTTCAATGCCATTTTTGTACCTGCTTGTTTTAAGATTTTCTTTCATCCAACATTGATCTCCAACCAAAATAGTATTGTATGTATTTCCATCTATGTCAGAAATTTCCGGGGTGTCAGGGCATGGAATATTCAATCCCAGGGTAGCGAATTGCCTGGTTTTGCCAAAAGCAGTACCTTGAGTATTGCTTGCAAACGAACGCAAATAATAAGTTTTGCTGTGGGTTAAGCCCGAGAGTTCAGCGGAGAAAACACCCGTTCCTGTGCCACAGATTATTGTACTATCGTTAATGCCAGGGTCTTGGCTCAAGCCAAAGAAAAAGCCCCGAAGAATAATTGCAGAACCTCCAGTGTCAATCACTGACCCACTTATTATTGCTTTGGTTCCGTAGCTATATTCAGGAATTTCAGTAACCACTTCCGGTATATCATTCAATGGCTCAACTTTGTCATCTTCACAAGCCAAAACAAATAATAAACATATACTTAAAAATAGAAATATTTTCTTGGTTTTCATATTGTTACTTTTTTAACCTGATTAATTCACAAATTCAATGAATTTGTGAATTAATCACCGAAGGCCGAAAATATTTATTTTAAATATTTTCGAGGGTTAACCCTCGAATTTCCTTTGGAAATTCGGCTCTGTCGGCTTTTTAGCCGACAGAGTGAAAAATTCATGAATTTTTCAGGTTAAACTTGAAAATCCTAAAAGTCGTTTTTAATACATCTTATCGACAATCCGTTTTCTTTTGAGGCATAGGCTTTTTCGGCTATTCCATTTTCACTGCTGAGGATTCTAATCCAGGCAGAGTTTTGCAGAACTACATCAGAACTCCACCATTGACATAAGGAGCCAATATCTTTAAAATAGCCAAAATGGATTCGGAAACCCCCCGGATAACCTGAGAAAAAGCTTTGGTCGCTTGCTTCGGCATTGGGCATTATCCAACGTGGATGTTGGTCGGGTACTGTATGCTTGCTTTTCATTTTACCACCGGCAACTTCTTCTCCCCCCAGATAATATGTTAGTATTTGCCATTCATCATTTTCAGGAAGATGCCATCCTTGTGGACAGGCTGACAATGCTGCCGGCCAGTTGTAGAGCGTACCGTAATTTATATAATTTGCACGATTTATCGCCTCTTGCAAAATTGTGCTGTCATATCCATACACATAATATCTTGTCCCGGAGCTACTACCATTTTCCGGTTTGTGAACAGCTGGTAACCAGGCAAGATTTTGTCGCATCCAGCATTGATTGCCTATCAAAACAGTTTCGTAAGTGTTTCCATCACGCGAATCGGTAAATGAAGGTAAACCCGGACAAGGAGGGTAGTTGTTATCATCGGTAGTGAATATAAGTTGATATCCGTAAGATATGCCTGCTGAGTTTACTGCATAAGCACGAGCATAATATGTTGTAATCTCATCAAGATTATTAATTTCAACAGAAAAATGAATTTGATTTCCTTCGGATGTTTTCAAATTATCGGAGACAGTTGGATATGGGTTTGTACTCCAGGCTACGCCACTTTCAGTAATCGAAGCTCCCCCTGAACTAACAATTTCACCTTCGATAAGCGCTGTGAATGCCGAAATATTGGATACGTTTAAGGTATTCACAGTGGGCACACTTACATCTCCATCGCGAATGCAACGAACTGAAAATCCACTTTCATTAGGGTAATTATTAATTGTAGCCATTCCCGAACTATTTTGAAGCAAAAAGTACAGTCCCTCGGTATCATTTGCAGGAGTGGCCGACCACCAGACACCACTATTTCCCTGCCCGGAAAAATCTTCATTAATTTGTTTGCCACCGGGCAAGCCTCTAAAACCGGTTTCATTGCTGGCATCTACGTTCAACGCTGTCCAGCGTGGGTGGGGATAAGGCTGGGTTAATGTACTTTTAAGTTTGCCTCCGGGGTTTTCACCGAGATAAGTTGTTAAATTCTTCCATTCGTTTGATGAAGGCAGATGCCATCCGTCGGGACATGCTGACTGGGCAGCCGTAAAATTGTATAATGCCCCGTAAGCAAGGTACAATGAAGATATAAAATCCTCCTGATTTTGTAAATCATACAAACCGAATACATAATATCTTGCCGAAATATTTGATAAATTATTTGGAGTATGTAATTCCGGAAGGTATAGCAAATTTTGTTGAAGCCAGCATTGACTTCCAATTTTTACTGTAGTATAGGTGCGTTGGTCTCTTGTATCAATAATCGATGCCATGCCGGGGCAGGGTGTTCCTCCATAAGGGGATCCACCATTCGTCTCTATTGTTACAAATTCCATATCTTCGCCATATCCTGTTCCATCGCTGTTAGTAGCAAAGGCCCGAACATAATAGAGTTGACCGGAAGATAAATCAAAAATTTCGGATGTAAATAAATAATCCTCTGATTTACTCTCCGAAAAGCCAAGATTGTTTTGGAGGGTAGCAGATTTTTCTGCACTCCATACCAGTCCTCTCGATAAAATGCCCTGACCTTCATCATTGATAATTTCTCCTCCACCTACCGCATCGGTTGCAGTAATTTCTGATACGGGCATGGTTGAAAGACCCGGTGTTTTTTTATCTTTTTTGCAATTTGCCAGCAAAAGCAGTAGCATTATTCCGAAAGTGTAGATGATAAAATTTGAGTACTTCATTTTTATTTCATTTTAGTAAGGAACAAAATTAAAATATAATTTCACCTTTTTGAGGGCAAGCATGTCGAAACGGCCTTATGCGATGACGAAATGGGGTTTTGAGCGTGCGAAAGTGGTTTTTCGTGTGATGACTTACCCTGATTTTGGCAGTGTTTTAATTGTTTTGTTTGTAGCTTTGTGCGAATTATGGTAAAAGTCGAAGGATTTAGGCGTGTTGTTTTTTTAGTTTTTTTATTCCTGGTTTTATTCGGGATGCAGAACCATGCCCAACAAGTGGAGCATTATTCAAGCTCGGATGGCCTGGCGCACAAGCATGTGAAATCAATTTATCAGGACTCGAAAGGCTACCTTTGGATTGGCACCTGGGATGGCCTGAGTAAATTTGATGGCGAAAATTTTACCATATTTCAACAAAAGCCGGATGATACAAGTTCAATTATTGGTAGTCAAATAGAAATGATTACCGGGGACAGCTCGGGGAATGTATGGGCTGTTTCGCACCAGGGAATCATGAAGTATTCCGAAAGGGAGAATGCTTTTCAAAGGGTCTATTTGAGAGAAGACTATAAGGAACCCTTAAAATTCCCATTGACTGGCAGGATAATGGCTTTCGATTTTAACGGAAATGGGTGGTTTGTGGATAAGCTTGGATTAATCTCCTTTAGTACCGATTTGAACGACATCCATTATATTGATATGAGCGAATTGCACCAAAATCGGAACAAATGGGAAATTGCCATTGTGCCTGATAGTTCAGGCTTGTGGTTGTCATCGAGGGGGGGCTTGTTTCATTTTACCTACACTTATCTCGAAACTACGGAAGTGCTTGAAATATCTGCCTCAGATTCCAGCTACCACTTTCCGGGAAATGCAAATCCAGATAATGCTATTAAATGTATTAAAATATCTACCGGAGATTTTGTCATTAGGAGTGCCCCAAATGATATTTATATTACTGATAAAGCTTCAGGGGTATTGCAGCCCATTGACCTTCCGCCTGTAAAAGGCTCATTAATGGAATATCAAAATGTAGATATTCAGGCAGAAATTACTCCCGGAAAATTGGCTTTCAGTACCAATAATTATGGCATCCTGATTTATAATTTAATTTCAAAACAATTCGAATTCGATCATCCCATTCAACAATTCACACAGCATCAAACCACCTATGTTGTTTATCCCGACCGGCAGCACAATATTTGGGTAGGAGGTCTTGACGGATTGTATAAATACACCGAGCCGCAACTGAATTTTGATTCCTGGTTGTACGAACCTGGGGTCGAAAAATCTATACAATGGGCTTCGGTATCATCGATTTACACCGAAAATAATAAGCTCTGGATTGCTTCAACGGGTGGTAGGGTTGACCAGATAAACCTTGAAACAAACCAAGTGAATCATCTCGAAATGCCTGAAAAATACCACAAACTTACCCGTGGGGTAAATGCTTTTCAAATATTTGGCCTCGATAGCAACAGGCTCCTGATCAATTACGATTCCGTGCTTTTTGTTTATCATATTTCTTCCAATCGCTTTACCCTTGTCGGCACAGTTGATTATCATATTTATAAAATTTATAAAGATCGTGAAGGAGCTATTTGGGTATCAGATACCCAGAACTTGTTTTATTTGGCATTAAAAAAGGATTCAATTTCATTGGTGAAATCATATTTTATTGAGGATCATTTCAGGGATATGATACAAACAAAAAATGGTTCTTTCTATTTGGCAACTGGAAAAGGATTAGTCAACTTCGATAAAGCGCAGTTTAAAGTATTAGAAACCTTTGTCCCACCTGGTAGCGAAACTTCACCCGAGGTTTTTTGTATCCACGAGGCCTCCGATGGAATGTTGTGGCTTGGCACTATCCACAACGGCATTTATTGTTTCGATCCCAAAACCGAAGAGTTTACCAGGCATTTCGATAACAAGGACGGGCTGATCGACAATTCGGTGAATGTGATTTTTGGTGATGATAATGGCTACCTCTGGATGAGTACCTGGAAAGGAATTGCCCGATTTGACCCAATCAACGAAACCTTTAAAAATTACAGTACTGCAAACGGATTGCCTTTCCCAGAGTTTAATACAGGCGCTTATTGTCAGGATCAGGCGGGGAATTATTATTTTGGAGGTATTGGAGGAGTTATCAGGTTTCATCATGAAATTTTTGTGAATTTTGATATTGATTTTACACCCCAAATTACCTCGGTAATTGGCAACGGCCAACTAATTAAATTGGATTATCCCCTAAGGGCAAACGAAATGCTAAATGTTCCCTACGATCAAAATTCCTTGAATATTTTTTTTAATGCTTTCGACTTTAGAAATTCAAATGAGCGGATTTATCGCTATAGGCTCAATGGCTTCGACCACGACTGGAAAAATGCTACCGGCACTAATAAGATTGCGAGATACAATGCACTAAATCCGGATATTTATAACTTTGAACTGCAATCGACCTACAAGGGCTGGGATTGGGATGACAACACTGTAAAATATTTAATCAGGGTAAAAAGTCCCCCGGTTTTTCAGCAGCAGGGTTTCCAGGTTTTGTTGCTTTTTCTGATGGGCTTGCTTTTATTATCGGTTGTTTTTCTCAGGTTAAGAAATAAGAGCCTGCGTAAAGAAATTATCATTTCAAACCTTGAGTGCGAATCGAACAAATCGCGGTTAAATTACCTTAAGAGCCAGATGAACCCCCATTTTTATTTCAATACCCTGAATGCTATTAATAGTTTTATTTTGAATAATGATACCCGCTCGGCAAACAAATACCTAACGAAATTTGCAAGGCTTATGCGCGAGATCCTTGAGAACTCTCAAAAAGATTTTGTTACGATTGATGAGGAGAAAAATATGCTCGAGAATTACGTTTTCTTGCAAGAGCTTCGCTTCCCCGATACCTTCAACTATAGCATAACTGCCGAAGATCAGGTGAAGTCGAAAAGCATACCCCCCATGCTTATACAGCCTTTTGTAGAGAATGCCATCGAATACGCCTTTGCAGAAATGCCATTCAAAGGATTTTTGGAGGTGCAATTCAAATTAAATAACGAAAATATTCTATGTTCGGTTACTGATAACGGAATAGGCATCGAAAATTCCAAAGTACTTAAATCCGGGAACATAAGAAAATCAACAGCGATTAAAAACATCAGGCAACGCGTTGAAATGCTCAACAAGGTCTATAATACATCCATAAAATTTGAACTCTCACCGGTGGATATTACAAATGCTCAATTTCCGGGAACAAGGGTTAATATCATTTTACCCCTGTCCATTTATTTGTCCGATAAATCCTAAGCGTTTATAGCAGGCAGTTTTCAGTGGGCAGTGCCGAGCTTCGCTCGAGCATCCTCGAAAAATTACGAAAATTGAAAATTTTCTATTTTTCGGGATAGGCAGTCTTCAGTGGGCAGTCTTCAGTGGGCAGTCTCCAGTCCTAACAGTTAGCAGCATTACACCGGGCACATCGGCCATATTTCCTAATGAACGTTTTCTCATCAATGTTTTTTCTTTGTGTGCCTTGATGTCTTGTACCATAGGCATCACTATGTGAGTGGCCATCCTTTATTCCTTTGCCACGAAGGCTCGAAGGCTCAAAGCAGCACGAAGAATAATTGTGTTTAATAAATTAATCTTAGTGAACCTTAGGCGCTTAAAAAGCCACTATTGCTAACATGTTAACGATATTTACAAACGGTTGGATATCATTCCCACAAAGCGGTTTTGTTTTTCAACATAGTGCAATCAATACACTAATATCTCTTTATAAACGAAGCATTCAGCATTTTTCATCATTATGCGATTTTTTTCATCGAATTACGCTAATTAAACTAATTTTAATTAGTTTAATCCGATAAATTCGATGATAATTAATAAAATGTGATATAGCCTGTTTTGACGGAGGGAATTAGTTTCACAAGTTTGGTAGATGCGTTTCCCGCGAAGCGGCTTTAATTTTCAAATTAATGTAGTGCCTTGGTGTCTTGGTGGCTGTTGATTATAAAATTTCCACATAAGGCTCAAAGGCACAAAGTATCACAATGTTTTTGGCATAATGAGGAAATGTTGAGCGAAGTCCCGCAGGTGCGGGATCCCGACCCTTCGGGGAAATCCCGCCCTTGCGGGAATTAGAGGGAATGGATTTCTCCCTCCAAAATAATTTTGTTTTTTTGAGTAAATAATCTCATATTTGTTCGATAATTCCTAATTTGAAACAACCCTAATCCTGTGGAAAAATTTGGAATGAATCGAAAGGTAAAGCTTTCAGCCTTACATCGAAATTAATTACTTCTAAGGCATCGTTTTTGCTCAGGTCAATTTTAAATATTTGTTATTCATGAAACTAAAAACTGTTATTGTTGAAGATGAAATCCTGGGTCAGGAGGTAATTTTGGGGATATTAAAAAATTACTGCAACGATACCATCGAGATAGCCGGAGTTTGCAGTAGTGTAAATCAAGCAATTGAAAGCATTAACGCCCATCACCCTCAATTGATTTTTCTGGATATAAAACTTGGTAATGATCACCAGGGAGCTTTTAATATTTTGAAAGCCATAGAGAAAATCGATTTCAAAATTATTTTTACTACCAGTTCCGAACAAACCGACGACATTTTACATGCAATTAATAAGTATGGTGCAAAAAAGTATTTGCTCAAACCCTTGGATATTGATGAAGTATTGGAGGCCGTGGAGTTGGTTAAAAATGAAATAGAATCAAGTATTGTTTCAAGTGAAATTAATGAAATCAAGAATTTGATACACGAATTTCATACTCCCGAAACCAATACCAGGTTGAGGATTCCCGTGAAGAATGGATTTCAGTTTATTCCCTGCGAAGAAATAATCATGTTGCGCTCCCATTTGAATTCAAGCCTGATTTTCCGCCTTAGCGATGATGCGATGACTTCCTCAAAAAATCTGGGTTATTTTTCTTCCCTTTTACCTGAACATGATTTTATCCAGGTTTCAAGATCATACATTATCAATGTTAAACATGTACTTAGATATAGTTCGGAGGACGGGGGGACTATTTATTTAAGAAATGGATGTACCGCACCATTGTCTTCAAAATACAAAGATGGTTTTTTTGATGCCCTGGATCATTAATCATAGTTTGCTGCCTGTTTTTAACCATATCCATTTCCTTCATTTTTTGTTTATTGATCACAGATTTTGTTAGGATGGTTCTGCTGCCATTTTTGTGAAACTTTTTTTAATGATATTAATAATATCAATTTAATTATTTTTAATTCGTCCCACTTAATTTACAGTAATACCGAAGGTATAATGTTTATCACTATTGTCCGAGTGAATTACACCAGCTTACGCATGGCCACCCATTGCTTAAGCATGTCGCGGGCTTCGCGGGCAGGATAACCTAAAAATGTTTTGCCTGCCGGGATATCATTCATCACCCCCGAACCTGCTCCTACCACTGCTCCTGAATGGATAGTAGTATGATCTTTGATTGAAGCGCTGCCACCAATAATAACACCATCGCCAAGTGTAACCGATCCGGCCAGGCCGCTGTTGCCGGCCATAATACACGAACGGCCCAAAATACAGTTGTGGGCAATTTGCACGAGGTTATCAATTTTGCATCCGTCCCCAACAATGGTCGAGCTAAATTTTCCCCGGTCAACGCATGAGTTGGCACCAATTTCAACAGCATTGCCAATTACCACATTACCTATCTGGGGGATTTTTACCAGTCCGCGGCCATCTTCGCTGGGGCGGTATCCAAAACCATCGGCACCAATGCTACAGTTGTTGTGAAAAATACAATAGCTGCCAATTTCGCTGCGCTCCCTAATTACAGTGCCCGGCCAGCAAATGGTTCCGGTGTCAATTTTTGTTTCATCAAAAATGGTAACATTTGGGTATAAAACCACGGCATCGCCCAACACAACATCTTTTCCAACATAGCATCCCGCTCCAATTTTAGTATCCTTACCAATTTGAGCCGAGGAGTGAATCACCGCTGAAGGATGTATGTTTTCATCAAATTGTGGTGGCCCCGGATCGAAAATCTCCAGCACTTTTGCCATGGCTAAATCAGGATTTTTAACACGGATCAACGCCCTGTTTTCGCCGGGTTCAAGCTCAAGCTTCTCGTCGATAACCGCGGCACAGGCCTTTGAATCTCCCCAAAGCTTTGCATATTTTGTGTTTCCGATAAACGTAATGTGATTATTCCCTGCCCGTTCTAATTGCTCGGGGGCATTAATTTGTCGGTCGGTATTGCCAGACAACCCGCCTTTTAGGATTTCGTTAATTTGATGAATGGTGAAGGATTTCATATCTTATTATTTAATTAACAAAACGATATTTGGCAAAACTAACATAAAGATGGTGATATCAGTCACCCCGTGAATTACCTCCGGCAGTTGTTCTGCTTCTGCTGCAATGCCCCAATTGCTCAGGCAGTATTCACGGGGTGACTTTCAACCGGGGATTAGTCATCCGATGAATTAGCTCCGGCAGTTATTCTGCTTCTATGGAAATACCACAATTGCTCGGGTAGGATTCACGGGGTGACTTGCTATCGGGAATTAGTCATCCGATGAATTACTCCCAGGCACTTCATTATTCCTTTATGCATGGTGTCTATTACTTAGGTACTATTCATCGGATGACTTTCCAAAGTCAGGGTTTGCGCTCTGAAAGTCAGGGTTTCACTTCAAGTGAAGCCCTGACTAATCCACCGTTTAATGTTTAATTAATTGTTTAATCATCGTCTGATTGTCGATTGAAATATTCGCGATGTAAACGCCTGCCGGCAGATCGTTGATTTCTACCTTTGTTGATTTGGCATTAATCTTTACCTGCATCATCATCTGACCTTTCAGATTGTAGAGTTCTAAAGTTCCTTCGCTTTGCGGTTCAGAATCTAAAATCAGGGTAAAAGCATCATGTGCCGGGTTGGGTACAATTTGGGATTGCTGCACTTGTCCTGTATTTTCAAAACCTGTATTCCCGGTTTTTAAATTATTTATTGCTGATAAGCCATTTTCAGCGAAAGCGTCATGTTGTGGCATGGAATAATTATACTCAACATCCAACGTAATTTCACTTTCATCTTCCATCCTGAAAAGTTTGAAGACCATTGTTTCTCCCTGATCAAAGCCATCTTTTTCAGGAGTCATCGGATCATCACCAAAGGCTGTGAGAGCAGTGTTTGTTCCTGTCCATTCAGCCAAACTGTAACAAGATCCTGAAATATCGAATACACCAATCACATCGCCATCAGATAACATACTATTGGTGTTGGCAGAAACAGGCAGGGCAATGTTGTGAGAAATGGCTGTGGGGTTAACCCCATCCTGCCGAGCTTTGCTCGTGCATGCACGAGACTTCGTCTCGGCACCGCCCCCTTCTCCGCCAGCTGGCGGAAAGGGAGTGCTACCGCACTGGCCTGGTGCTTCGTTTGGAACTTGATCTGTTCTCTCCGACCAGTTGGCGGATCCCGAAAGTTTTCGGGAAGAGGGGGTTTCACACTCGGGAAATTCAATTTCTTCCTCGCTGCCCATCAAAGCAAAATATGCTTTGCCGGGTTGTAGTTCGCCTAATGTGTTGATTCCAAATTCCGGCCAGTAAACACGCCATCCGGCCACTTCTTTTACAATACTCACGTCTTTGCCGCTGAACAGGTCTGCAACATCAGCGGGACACTCGGAAAGTACAGGCATGAGATTCCAGCTTAAGTCCATGGTCAAATTTTGGTTTTCCAATCGATTACCGGAAATTGTCATGTTTACATTTTCGGCTACTTTAATTTTATAACCTAAATCCATATTCCAATTGCCGAGGGTATTTACATTTTGACCGGGCCAATACATGCCGTTGTCGTTTTGAAGGATGATGAGCTGATCGACAATCGAATTGGTCAAGGTTTCAATGGTATCATTTTCGGGTAGTACCGAACTTGAAATACCACTCCAGCCTTTTGGAATATCGAGATTTACTAATCTTGCACTGTACCATAATTTATAGCTAAAAACGGATTGCTGGTCTGTAATTTCTATGGTATCAATTATCACATCAAAGCCATCTAAACTAATATTAACGGCATATTCAGTTTTAAAAACATCCGCAAGCAAAACCAATCCAGTCATATTAGTGGTTTTACTGAAAGTTTGGGCATAAGTAGAATCCAATCCCTGCATAGAAAAATTTATGCCCTGGTAGTTGGTGGAATCTTCGAGGCTGCATAGAATGTTCACATCTTCAAAACGATCTATCGTGATAACATCGGAGTAGAGCGTGTCGCTAACACCTGTTTCGTAAATGGCCTGAACAGCATACTGATACTGCCCATCGGGATTATCTTTTAAATTATCATTAAAATCAGTATTTTCAAGACCTGTTGCTATTTCGTAAAATAATCCTTGCTTATATTTCCTGTATAATTTATAGTACTCAAAGGTAGACATACCTTTTGCCGGCCCTGCCCAATCAAGATTAACTATAAATACATCTACAATTTCGGCTTGTAAGCTTTGAGGTGACAGTAAACATTGCTCTCCCGGACTATTACTCAAGACACCTCGATTTTGCATTTCATCTTCAGCCTTAACTGAAAAATAAACGGTGTCGTAATCTTCAACATTTGTAAGCATTGTTAAATCTAAAATCAGCGAATCCAATTCGCCTGCAAGGGAGGGATAAGGATAGTTTTCAAGGATAAACGCGGTAAAATAAACATCCTCCGCGTTGATGGGCTGATACGCATAACGGATGTCATATTTGTAGGCTTTGCCCTGATTGTCATTATTTCCGGTCGCTGTCCATTTTAATTTTAATTGATTGTTTGGCAGTTTATCAAGCTGAAGGTCGGCGATAGTACCTGGTGGAGTTTGGTCGCTGGGTTGGGGCAGACTATCATAATACGCATAAGCCAGATATTCTTCTTTACCATCATTGTATTTTAATTCGATAGTATCGCCATTAGCAACCGGAATTTCACTGCGTTTAATAAACGACAATCCAAACTGCCCAATAAAATCAAAATCATTTACTCTCCTGCATTCAACCGGAACTTCTTCCTGTGTACGCATATTTCGCAGAGTGGCCTGCTGGTAATAATCGGGGCAAAAATAATTGCTGATCTTCACAAACATATTATCGTCTTCGTAAAGATTTACCGAGCTAAAAGCAAGATCAACACTTACCTGATGCTGGGTATAAACAAGCAATTCCTGGTAAGTTGTATCCACAGCACTGCCATCTGTTACGGTAAGCATCAGATTGTAAACACCTTTTTGCGCATCTGTCGGAGTCCAGGTCATTACCTCACCGTCTAGTGTTATTCCCAAAGTATCGTTGGGGATATCAAAAGTTAAAGGATTTCCATCGGCATCATTTGCAGTAAGATTGTATTGCCATTCCTGATCAACCACAAAAACAAAAGTGGTATCCGGGTCGATGGTAAAATATGGCGGATTGTTTTTCGCACTACTCGCATAAATAAAATTTACTACGCTACTTGGCTCGCTATAGGTTCCATATTCATTAATAAAACAAGCCCAGAGCTGGTACTCCTGACCATAATCCAGATCTTCCAATACAGCTTGTTCCGCATCAATTAAGCTTAGCTGGTCCACTTTCCCTGATGAAATATTTTTCCAGTAAATTACAGAAGCTGTGGTTTCGGGCAGTTCAGGCTTGCTCCAAGAAACGAGTACTGAATCTACTTCCTGAATAGCTGCAAAATCCTGAGGTATTTCGGTGTAAGGATCATTCATAACCATAATAGAACCCGGGGCATATTGAATTACTGCTTTATTTTTACCGTCATCAACTCTTGAGTAAATGAAATATTCGCCGTTTTCGATATCATCGTTTTGCCACACAAATTCAAGGCTTCCGTTGTTAACCAGGGTAAAGCGATCGATAAAAGTCCCATTATAGTTTTTGTTGTCGTCATCAAAATACACTTCTACTTCAAGTGTGTCGGCATAGTCTGTGAAATTTAATGAAATTGTATTTGACCGGGTTCTGCGATTTTGTGGTTCCAGCGTAAAGGCAGTAGGTTCCTGGTTCATGCCCTGGGTATATAAGGCAATGTCACCCTCATAATCGGTAAGGAAAAACCAATCGCCTGTTTTTGGTTTATCGATAATCATTACGGTTTGCTGTACATTTTCGTACTGAGCATAAGAGGTATTGTTTTGATCGAAGAGTTGTCCCGATGGGTTTTGAAGTGTAAAATCGAAGAGTTGAGGGTTTATGCTGTCCTCTGCCACAATCATCATTTGGGGTGTGTTTTCAGGTACTTGAAATTCGATGGCTTCTTTTCCATCCTTTTGGCCTTTGAAAATATGATACAGCTTTTTACCATTTAAGCCAATAGCGAGATGAAAATAGGGAGACTTATCATCGTAGCTAAAGCGTTGAGTAAAAGCAAAAGTCTTGCGATCAAATAAATAATCCAGGTCTCTTTCAATGGTCGCGGTAACGTAGTATTCATTACGAGCCCAGTCAAACTTAAAATCAGTCATAAATACACCAACTGTTTTCCCGCCAAGCCATCTATAAGCATGTTTTTTTATCTGATCTTTGGGAGGGGTGCTGATTTCAACCTCAGAATTACCAATAAGCATTTTTCCCGAAATATTTAAATTTGCTTGTCCCCTTATTAAAGGTGATTCAAAGAAACCTTCTACGGCCATATTTTCATTTTTCTTGTATTCGATGTATCCTCCGGCGAGCTTTCTTTCTAATATCCATAGTTCACCACTGCCTTTAAAATAATCCCATGGCTTTATGGTTAGGTTAAATTTGTTCAGCAGAATTGGAGATCTACTAATTGTAGGAATTTTAAATCCCGTTTCAATATCCACCTCTGCTTTAAGGGTAATTTGTTCTTTTGTTAAATCATAAACTCCACCTTTTATTCGGGTAAGTTTCATACCGGCAATCGGCAAAGGGACACAAATTCCACTCACATCAGCATACAATTTATCAATTTTCCCATCAATAAAACCAATACCCAACTCAATTACTAATGGTTCTTTCTTTTTCTTGTCACCGTCAATTTCTAATAACTCACCAAAGGAAATGGTACTTTGATTTCCACCAAGGGAATCGCTCAGCACAACCGGTATTTGTAATATGTCCGACATTTCCCCCATGCCATCGAAGTCTTTCTTTTTTTTCCCACCAGGAATCTGAATAATTATTATTCCCTCGAACATACCTTTGGCATATTCGTATTGGATATGCAGTTTGTTTATTTGAAACAGCACATAATTATAATTTTCGATTAGGATATTTACATCATCAATGTGCTCTCCGGAATCATCGTAGGTAATTGCAAAAGTAAACGCACTCAGCTCATTAGGTTTTTTATAGAAGTTAGCAACTTCACTTAATGGAAAAGGAAATTCAGGTATTACTTTGGTGGAGACAAATTTTTCACCAGACTGCTTTTCCCCAACTTCAATAGCATTTAATGTAAGTGGGAAACCAGCGACCAAAACCGGCATTTCAAAAAAGTATGCATCCTTATTCACAATCAGCAATTCGTCATGGACAGAAAAACTCCAGGGAAGATACAAATCGTTAAGTGGGTATGTATCCATTAGGGTTTGAGCATAAATATAGTCATCGCCCGAGATAAGAACATCCTGAACGCCTGCTCGTTTATCAATCTCCACTTCACCATCAAAAAACAAAATCCCGTTAATATTTACGGTGCCTGATAAAATATAATACCCGGTAGGTCCCTCTGAAATTTCATCGGCATAAGCCACCAACGATCCATTGATGACCAGGGAATTTTCGGAAACCGCTACCAACTCAAAATTTTCCTGATAGGTCATGGGTTCGGATAAATACATCATCCGGTTTTCGGTTTGATAGCCATCTTTAATAACTATTATATAATAGTTTCCTGCAGCAAGCTCATCAAAACCATAGAAGCCCGATTCATCGGAGTTTGTTTGGTCATTAGAATTTGACCCGGCGAGTAAAACTTCGGCTCCCTGTATAGCTTGTGAAGTTTCTGCATCGATAATAAGACCCGAAAGCGTAAGTACATAATTCAGTTCAAAATTGAGCTGTACGGTCTCTTCATTATCTATATCTATATTTTCGACGGTTTGTGTTTGAAATCCCATTTTGGAAGCCTGCACATTATAATTACCTGAAGGTAGGTTTACAAATTGGTAACTGCCCTGGGCATTTGTTTGAACCATGTAAGAAGTTCCGCTAGTACTGTTTGTGGCTTCCACACTTGCCTCTGCCAGGGCTTGACCGGTAGTTTCCTCAACAACATTACCTGCTAAGCTCACATTTGGTTCAACACCCCCATTATTCAATTCTTGTATTTCAGCTTCATTAAGGGCACGGTTGTAAACTCTAAACTCGTCTGCCGAACCTTCAAAACCTCCACCCAGAACTACGGTACTCGACCAAGAGCCTGAACCAAAATCCCAGGGTGTAGTATAGGTGTCAATTAGTGTACCATCTAAATAAACAGATAATTCATTTGAATTAGTTACTTTAACAATCAATTTGCATTGCCCTACGCTGTAAGGAAAACTTGCAAGGTGCTGTCTATAATTACCAAAATATAGATGAATATTCTCATCATCGGCCATTACAGCAAGTGGCCCTTTGATGTCGAGTATGGGTGCGGACTGGAAGGTTGTGAAAAAATATCCGTACAAAAAGCCTTTGTAGGTGCCGTAGTCGCTGTAATCAAAATCGTAGTAGTTTGGCGAACTCCAAATGGCTCTTACACCCGTTGGATTGTAAGAGCAATAGGAGCCACAATTGCTAAAAGAACCCCATTTAAAATAGCTTGTCCACAAATCAAAATCGTGTAATGAAAAACCGGTTTCAAAGGGAATATTCCAAAATCTATCTGCATCAATATCATTGTTTGTGCTCAAATAGGTATCAGGTAAATGATAATCGTTTCCATCCTGATTAATGTCAAGATCCAAACCATGATTATCCCACCAAGTGTTGGTGTAGATTAATGTTCCTGCCTCATCATCAAAAACAGGAAGCGTTCCTCCATTTACCCAAAAGTTTATACCATAATAGTATTCCTGGGTAATGCTTTCGATATTAAAGTCGAGATAATAGGTAGCTTCATCACCAATAATAATGTCTGAGCTAAACTCTACAAGTGAGGAATTGTTGACTACAATATTGCTGCCTTCCCAGGTAACGTTTTCAACAGTTGTAGCATTAAAATTATTTCCGCTTTCATCGTTGGCATTTCCATTAAATGGATAATAGGCCACCAAACCTTCTTCAAGATTTACCTGCG
>CAZQIV010000013.1:0-78880 GCA_964593705.1 uncultured Lentimicrobiaceae bacterium
GCAACTCACCTCAAAATAAAGATGTTATACGAATTTAACTGCAAGCTGGGTTAAACTCTTTGATTTCCTCTGTGGTAAATTTGATGATCTTACATAAAAGAAATTTATCGTAATTATTATTACTAATATTACATCGAGGGGTCAATAGAATAGACAATTCTCCAATTTCCTTATTGCTCAAAATGTCTCCAGTCCAATATTTATACCTTGTAGTTCTTCGAAAATAATGTTCAATAGCATTTAGTTGAATTTCCTCTATATCATTATTTTTAGCTTTTTTTTCATGTGAGAGATTTTCGAAGACTGCACGAAGTGCAATTCTTTCAAAGACCTCTAATGTTCTTCCAATTGGGTCTTCAGTTTCCTTGGAATTTATTGATTTTAAAATTAATTCAATTTCATCACCCTTAAATTGATTGACAAATGAATCATGTAAAAAACCAAATAATTTATTTTCCAGAATCCCATTAATGCAAAATATCTCCAGAAATCCAGTATCATTAAAAAATTTGATTTTATTACATATTGTTTCAATTGAACTTCCTGATTTCTCGATTTTAAAAATCGTGCCAAAATTTTCGTAGTCTTCTAATTCAGTCAAATAACCACTGTGAATGAAAATTGGGACTCTGTTTTTTTTATAGTTTTCATCTATATAGTCTTTAGCTTTGAAATTTTTTGATTCTATTTCTTTTACGTTATTTGCAAGGTCAAAAATTAACACTCTGATAGATAATGATAATTTAGAATCTTTCTGTAATTCCTCATATTCAGAGATATTTTTACAAATTAATAACTCCATATTTAAATCAATATCCTCAATCATTGATTTAAATCCCTCTTGGACAATCTTCTCATCCTCAAGCAATACAACTATACCCATTTTTTTCCTTTTTTTTAGTCTGATTTTCCTATATAAAATATTGGCCCATAATCTCTATTTTCAGCCCAAATTTCCCAATCTCTATGGCTAAGTAAATTTCTTGTGAAAGAAAGGCCTAGACCTGTTGCATTTTTTTCCTTTTTACTTGTTACTCCGTAATCAAATATTAATTCCAAATCTAGTTCAGGAAGCTTTGGTCCAGTATTACTTATTGCAATGGTATCTTTTAATAGCTCAAATATAATAATTCTTTTCTTGTCGGTAAATTGAAGCCAATAAACAGCGTTATTCACAATATTGAGAAAAGATACCCAAAAAATATATTCTAAATCCTTTATTTCATAATTGTTTAATGTATTAGATATTTCAACAACAATATTATGACGTTCAAGATCCAGGTTGAATAAATAACATACTTTTTTAATAGTATCAAGAGGTGAAAACCTTTTTGGTAAACTCTTACCTATTGCAGGTTGCAATGAATTCTTAAGCTCTTGTAAGGAAGTAATTGAGTTAGATATGTTTTGGATTCTCAAAGTTATTCTATTTTTAATATCATCTTGACTTATTTTTTTTGTAATTATGTTTATCCCTGTTCTTGCTGCGCCCAAGGATGAGATAGGTTGACTTAGTTCATGATAGACAAGCTCAATTCCTGTTCCAAGCGTTGCTAACCGCTGAGAAAAAGATAGAGAATGTTCAATATTATCGAATGCAGTATTTGTTTCATCGATGAATTTCCTCGCTTCGTCAATCAATTTCAAATCTGTAGTAGAACTTAAAACATATTGAATGAATTTTTCTGTGTTTGGCCTATCATGCTTACTTTTTGTTTGTCTTCCAAGGTTATGTCTTTTCCTATACCAAGCTCGTTTTCTTCCTGTTTCTTCAAGAATACCATCTATAATCTTTTTAAAAATTATAAAAGCTTTATTTTCAAAAAAGCCTTCTCTATTGGTTTTTTCGTTGAGCGTATCATTTTCGGGGGAAAACAAAAAAATATTCCCAATGATTTGATTTGGACCTATAGTTTCAATATGTTTTTGAACACGTTTAGCTCCTAAGCCTAACCAATCTTTTTCTTCTTCACCATAAGGTTTTATACCAAACCCATTCTTAGAAATTTTTAATCCAAGATATTTAGTTAATATTCTGGTAGCTTCTCTTCTTCCATCAACCTTTAAAATTTTAGCTAACTTTTCTTTTGCATCACTATCTAAATCATATATCCTGAAATCAAAATAAAATTCACCTACATTAGGATTTTTATATTTGTTATCAATTTCAATACCTTCAATCCTTCTTATCCTTAAATTTTCATCTGAAAGATTAAAAGACGATGAAATGTCAAAGTCTTCTACAAATTCATCTTCCAGTTTCCTTCGACATTCGTATCGACATTTAACTGAGGCATCTTTTAGAGCTCTTCCATAAACTCTATAGTCATAATATTTTAGAATTGGTGACGTGTCTACGGGAAGAAAATCAATTTTCCTTTTAATGTGATCAATAATGAAGTTGATCCCATAATAAAGATCAAACGTACCTTCACCATTATCAATTTTTTGTTTTTTACTAATTATTTTTTGGTCTATTAACTCATCTTGTAGCTCCATATTTAATTTTAATGGAGTTATCAAATCTCTTAATGCTTTAAATATTGAGGTGTTTTCTATTTCTTTTGAATTAAATTCATCTTCAATAATAGTTCGTATGGATTCATCTAAAAGTTGAACAACGATTAATGTCCCTTCACTAAAATCATCTAATAAATTATCCTTTAGAATATTTATCAAATAACCATCTCTTTTTATATTATTTATTTTCAAAATGTTTTCATCTTCAAATAAACTTAGGTAATTTTTTATTTTACCCCCTGGAAAAGTAATTTTATCAAGTAAATCTTCAACCTTAAATATTTCTCTATCAAGCCTTAACCAATTATATTCATTTTCAATATTTTGCTTAGATATAACTGTCAAATATCGCCCTAATGCCATTGCTGCTAATCGTCCAATACCCTTTGATCCTAAAAATTTCCGCTTAAATATCTTACTAACTATAGCAATTGAATCTAAATTTCTCTTTGAACTAACTGATGGTCTTAACCAATCTCCAAACAAGATATCTTCTGTCATTCCAATACCATCATCTTTAACAATTAAAAATGTTCTTTCTGCCTTATTATGATATTGAGTATATACCCAACAATTACAGGCATCAGCATCATAAGCATTTTTTACGATTTCGTTTATGGCGGTTGAGGGATGACCTATTAATTCTTCACCCATTTGAATAATAGATAAAGCACCGGGCTCAAACCTTAACTTCTTAATTTCCATATTATCTATATAAAACAATTAACACAACTAATTCCTTCCGCATCGTCCAAAACATCAATCAGTTTGTTGGACTTTTTGGCAAGGAGTTTATTTCTGATTTTCTTTAAATGCTCTTCTTTGATTTGCTTCATGCGTTCAGGCTTGATCAAATCTTTCAGGCTTTCGTTTTCATTCCAGGAGTAGCCATCTTTTTCATAATCCATGGCTTTTTCGAAAAGTTCCCTGTTTCTTTCGTAAAGCCAAACCCACTCAATCTTTTGCTGATAAAAACAAAAATAACATCCCGAACGGCTCCTGGCGTAGGTCCCTTTTTCTCCGTTTACCTCGTATTCAACTTCTTTATAATATTTTGGGTATGTCACCCCATATTCCTCAAACAAATTTACTACATTTTCCTTTACAATTATTTCATCATTGTTAAGCAATGAAAATTCCTGAAGCTTAGCGATTGGATATTTTGATTCTTTTAAGAGATGGAAAACTGCATGATTAAAAGTAGGTGTATCTATTTCAAGTAAGGTATTCAGTTTTTTACTGAATCCCATTTTTGATGAGAGTGGCTCCAATATAGTTGGGCTTGCTTTTTCGACTACATGGGCTGAAGCAATTTCCATGTAAATATTCAAAAGTTTCAAAATGCTGTCATTATGCAATACTGTGTTCAATATTTCAATACTCCACATATTTTTCCGAAAAGGAAAAACTGTTTGGATATTTGGTTTAGTGGATACGTAGCCTTCCCTGTTTTCATCTCCACGAATAGCCACGTAAGAGATTACTGTATCGTTCCCAACATATTTTTCAAAAGGTTCAAGCTTCAATTTTTTGGTACACCACCGAGCCTGACTTGAAGGCAAGTAGCCACCGTACAAGTCAAGAAAATGGTCAAAAGGATCTTTGGGGCTGTTTTCAGCTGCCCTCAAAAACGTAACCTTTTTCCCCAGAAAAGTTTCCAGTTCATTTATTAAATCGTAGGTTTCCTGCAATTCCTTTCCGGTATCGCAGAAATAGTATTCCATATCGATTTCAGGATACCTTGCCTTCATGTAAATGGCCAGGGCTGCACTGTCCTTTCCTCCTGAAATACCTAAAAGATGTCTAATTTTTTTCGTCATTCAATTCGTCTTGAAGCAGTTTAGTTAAAAGAGCTATGTTAAAGGATTTGTCGTTTGCTTTAAGCTGTGTTTTAAAAGATTTTTCTAAAGTATTAATTTTTTCGATTTTACTCTTTGGAATCCGAATAATTTTTTTCGAAAGCCCTTTTAAAAATGAAGTTACCTCCAGTTTAATTATTTCTTCCCGATCAGGATCAATTTCATTTTTAGATAATTCGGTGTAGTTGTCGAGTTCTCGGATGTTCTCCAAAATTTCATATTTAAGTTTGGAAATTTCCTCATCAGTAATGTTTTCGAGGCTTTTCCCAATACATACCTGGCATATCGAATTTATCCAGGATTTTCGATCATTCAAAACGGTAACAATGCGATTATAAAACACTTTTTGTTTTGGCTTGATCAAATCCTTTTTCAGTTTTTTGTATCGCAATTGAAGGAGCTCTTTATTGTTTGGAAAATCCAACCTTTCGCCTAACACTTCTTGATTAATAAAACTTTCAACCTCATTTACCAACCGATCATAGGCTGAGTTAATTTCATGGATGCTTTCACGAAGCAATAAAGTAAATTCCTCTAATTTTTTATCATCGTTTGATAAATCATCTGGTTCAAACCCTAATGCTAACGGAAAATCAGAGAAAAATGCTTCTTCCGGGTCGGTTGAATTAACAATTGCATCTCTCAGACTGATTGATGTTTTACTTAGTTGTTTTGTTTTTTTTGCATATTCGGGCAATGAATTGTAAAAAACTAAAAAAGGGCGAAGTGTTTCAATAAATGTTTTATTGCTGATATTATTTTGCTCAATTTGGTTAAGGATTTCCCGGTACTTATTAAAAAGTTGTTTTTTAGATTCGGTAAAATCAAATTTTTTAATAAGATAATTCTGTGGTGATTTATTAATCAAATCAAAAACTTCATCACTTAGAATTGGGATGTACGTAATTTCACCGGTAATTTTGTCCTTACCAAAAAGCGCAAAATCATTTTTATTGGCAATTAAGAAGATCGGAATCCAAAAATCAATAAAACCCTGTTTCAATTTGAATGGCTTTCTCTTTAAAATTTCTATAAAATCCTGAACTGATTTTTTAACAGTTAAAGTTTGATTAAGAAATTCGCAGGATGTATCCCACAGCGTTAAAAAGGACTCTTCACGTGGCTGCCTTAGAATTGCTTTAGAATCTACAAAATCATACATACCTGTCGCCTTGATCATTGCCAGGTAAATAGTTTTTTCTGGCGGAAATTTTTCTTCTTCAAAACCGAAATCAATTTTTTCTTCCCCTACCAAAAGCTTTGATAACAGTTTTCTTCTTGCTGATGAAATTGTCCCGGAAATTCTTGATTTATTTACTAATTCATTTTTAAAGATAGGCGTAAAAGTGTAAACCTGATTGCAGATATCAGATAGAAGTTGATTGAATTCTCTTTGATTATTTAACCGCATTTCATTGCCTTGAAAGTACCACTTGATAGAGCCATCATTGGTATAAAGGTTTTCAATTACGTAATAGTTGAGCAAATTCTTATAATGAGCTAAAATAATATTTAGCTCTTGCACTGCAATAGCATCACCAGAGTTTCGACTAATGACTTTTGAAATCTTTTCGATCTCAAATATAGTGTCTTCAATTTTTTCAGTATTGGTGTACCATCCATATAAAATAGCTTGCTGTGATTTTTTTGATTCTTTTTGTATTGTCGATTCTAAAAGGTCTTTGTTGAAAACAAGATTGATGATCCCATCTATTTCATCTTTTGGCACAATATGAATCGGCTCATCACTTATCCAAAAGTTAAAAAACCTTGGTGTACCTCTTTCGTATGAGATACGTTTTGCTGAAATTACCGGGAAACTGAAGTGTTTATTCAGATGCTGTGTTATATCTTTAATCCTTTCGATTAATTGACCAGCATCATTAATTGCCAACTCAAAATCCAGATCCGTTCCGTTTAATATTTTGTATCGTCGATCATATTTAGTAAAATGAAGTATTTTATGAGCAACAAGCTTTTCAAGGACATTATTCGGGTCAGAAACTCCCAAAGCATTCTTGCCATAAACTTCAATAAAAAAATTATCAATTATTCCACCTTTTTTCGAAAAGAGATTCAGTAAACCAATGGTTTTCACAATTTTTATTGCATCATCAGCTTCTACCTCAAATACCGCCTCTACTTTCTCGATTGAATGTTTGATAGAATTCCATTGGTTAAGATGTGGGTTGTACTTTGTTGATAAAAAAGAAAAGTGATAAAAATTTAAGTAATCATAAACACAGGCAATATTATAAAATGGATTTGATTTGCTGTCAAATTTGAATAAACCAAATTCATCATCATTTTCGATAAAGGAAAAAAGAGACCTTTCATTCTGGGCATATTCTTGTAAGGATAAAGTTAAAATAGATGCTGAAAGCAAATCAAGAGGATAGATTTTTTGTGCAAATGAAAACGAATCGTAATCACGCATTGGGAAAAGTTTAGCACTGATGATTACTTCATGAATAGGTTTAATCCGTTTATCATCCTTGGGAAATTTTTCTAAATCATTAATTTTTTCGGCGGCAAGGTAAAGTAGCTGTTCAACGGGTTCATTAAAATTGAGTTCGACTAACCTGCCTTTAACTTTATTCCACTCATCAATTTGAGTAGATGTTAATTCAAGAGAATAAGCATTAAAGTTTTTATGAAGTACAGTTAAAAACAAAATTTCCTTTGATTTATCATTGACCATTTCAGCCAATTGCTGAATAAAATATAATTCCTTTTCAGGATTATTTCTGGCCGCATATTCTAAAAATTTTCCAAATTCATCGATAACCAAAACTAAAACCCTGTTACTATTTTGTTTGCAATATTCATCAATTGTAGATACAATATCACCTGTGGACAATTCACTTGTTTCAATTCCGAAACGTTTGGTGATTGAAGAAATCAATGAAGTGTGTTCACCAACAATATTGATAAACTCAAAGTTTTGTTGGTTATCAAATAATAATGAGGCATCGTAGATATTTTTTTTTCTTAACAAGGACTGTTCCATTGCGATAATAAAAGCTGATTTCCCGGTACCGTATGAACCAATAATACTAAATGACCTACTTCCTTTATGATAGTTTGAAATGATTTGGTTAAATACAGATTGGGTGTTTCGGGTAGGGAGGTATTTGAATTTAGAATCTATATCTCTATTGATGTTTATTGAAGGGGTGTATGTATTAGTTCTCATAGTAGTTTGCTAAAATTGTGAGTGGGTCAGGTTTCAAAGAAAATTGGAGAACAGGATTTCCGGCAGTTTGCGAATAGGATAAAAAATCATATTCATTAACTAACTGTTCTATCTTCTGATAAATCCCATCCCTATTTAACAAAAACACATTTCCAACTGAATTGTTTCCAGATACCAATTCATTTAAAGAAACACTATCACCATAAGAATTATTGGCAAGTAGGGCAAACAGAAAGACCTCTTTTGGTAAGGAATCTCTTTCCATTCTTTCAATTAAATAATAGTCGATCGTTTTTTCACCGTCTATCTGTTTTTTATAATTCCTAATGAGGTTAAGGGATTGCAACAAGCCAGAGTGCTCGTCCTCTACACTAAAAGATTTTTCAATACCTGGCATAAGATAATTTCTTATGAATACGCTAACATCATTAGAAACCGTTTTTTCATTATATGAATTCCCATTATGCTCTTGTGTAATACGTTTGATGTAATTTTGAAGTCCGGTTTTAGTAAATTCGTTTTTAATTTTAATGTAATCGTTAAAAATGATATTGTAAATGGCTGCATAACCTGAGGTTACAAGAAGGTAATGGAACAGCCAAATTGTCCCAACGTCCTCAATATAAGGATCGAACCCACCATCAGCAAGTATTACATTTGCAATTTCATTTAACAGATCAGTGTCATTAACCAAGCCCATAGATTTCATCCAATACTTAATCGATGCAACCATATTTTTACCAACTCCCAATTTGACAATTGCATCATTATCAGAAAATTCATTTCCTTCCTTCAAAAAATCATAGCCTTTTTTTAGCCAAAGCTGCTTGCAAATAAAGGTTTCGTGCCCTGAAAATTTAAATTTTTGCATGGGTCAAAGGTAGCAAATACAATATTAACTTAAAGCAATTGCTTGGTACAAAGTTTTAATTGGAAATGAAAAAATAAAGTCTCCCATCTTCGATCAACTTATTCATATTACGCCATCGAATGCAAACGGGGTGTTGAATTAGTCGATGGTTTCTGAAATCATCCAATCCAGATATTCCGGTAATTTATGAACAAGATAAAAAGGAAGGTTTAGCAATGTATATGGATTCCCCAAGCGTGTTTTTCCTTTTTCCAAATGAAGTTTGCCGGAATAAACCCTCACCGCAAAGGGATGTGGCGAACTGTCGATAAACTGAAATAATGATCGTAATTTTCCGGTAGCCCCGGATTTTACTTCCACAGGAAATATTTTGCCTTCATGCTGAAAAACAAAATCAACTTCGGCATCTGCATCTGCTCGTTCTCGTGTCCAAAAATGAAGTTCCGAAAGCGGTGAGTTTGAAAGAGCTTTTAACTCCTGAGCCGAAATGTGTTCGGACATTCTACCTTGAAAAACATCATCAATTGATTTGGCAAGTAGCATGTCCTGTTGAGCACCGGAATAAAAAATTACCAGACCTGTATCCATCATTTGAATTTTGGGAGAACGCCTGATATTTTCCTTTTGCGGGATGGTTGTGTTTGTAATTGGGTAAACTAGTTGTAGGATAAATGCTTTTTGCAGCATCTGAAAAGCTTCCGCCATTTCGCGGTTTTTGTAATCAGAACCACCAAATCCCTGAAATTTAATTCTACTTCCTGCTAATAATAATGAATGTTTGATGGTATGTCGAATGACTTTAGTCAAGGTGTCGTTACGGGCGTACTTTTCCACATCATCCATAAATGAAACTATCAAACCTTCATACAGAGAATTGAGTGAGTGAACCTGCTTTTCAATAGAAAAATTTTGAACAACTTCCGGCATTCCTCCAACTATCGAATAGAGTTTAAATTTGTCCAATAATACCTGATGTAAGTTATCGGGGAATGGAATTCTTTGCAAGGCTTCACGAGCGGATAACTCACCAATGGCCAATAAAAATTCATCAAATGTACAGGGATACATCCGGAGATATTCAACGCGACCAACCGGAAAACTTATGTTTTTTCCTATAACAGTTTCGAGTAACGAACCAGCCGCAATAACGTAAAGATGCGGCATTTCTTCATGGAAATAGCGAAGCATTTTTACCGCTTGCGGAGAATTTTGAATCTCATCAATGAAAATCAAAATCTTGGAATTTACAGATGTAATATTATGGGAAACGTAAAGTGTATCAACAATCTCCCTGATGTTCAATACCGGATCGAAATACTGAAGTTGCTTTTCATCTTCTAAATTTAGTTTGATGAATTTGTCAAATTCTTGTGCAAATTGCTCTACAACAGTTGTTTTTCCAACCTGGCGTGCTCCTCTTAAAATTAATGGCTTACGATTGGATTTTCCCGCCCATTTCCTAAGATCTTGAATGATTGTTCTTTGAAATATCATAACGTATTATTAATCAATACCAATGTTTGATTTAGGGGGTAAATTTACTATTTATTTGTATAATTTAGGGGGTAAATATTATCAATTCTTGTATAATTTAGGGGGTAAATCCGGGAAACCGAATCAATAATAATATTTTGACATGGAGACAAGGCATGCCTTGTCTCTACAACAGCAAAAATTATTTCCTCCCGAAATCGGCGGGTATTTCGCCCCAGTTTTCGGTGTCCCATTTCAGGATGGGGGTTTGCCGATGTTATTCTATACTCTGGAAAGAAATCTTCTTATCATCTAAAAAGATTTTTTAGTTTTTGGCAGAGAGTTGACCGGAGTTTAGAGAAAGTTTTATTGTCAGATTTTGATTAATTTTGTAAAGTAACTATTTTATATTACCACACTGAATATTATTTTGCAATGCCAACAGTACTAAGGGTAAAAGGATTCCGTTTTTTCTTTTATATTAATGATCATACACCAATGCACATTCACATTGAAAAAGGAGATGGCACAGCAAAATTTACCCTTGAACCCATCGAACTGGTAAAATCGAAACGGCTAAAAGCTTCAGAAATATCAGAAATTAGAAAATTGATCATTGAAAACATTGAACATTTTAAATTTAAATGGGATGAGTACTTTAACAATTAATAAATCTACTTGTGCGAATAAGCTTTGGTTTAGCGAGGATAAAATGCATGTCAGGCTTGACGATGGCCGGGAACTTGCCGTTCCTATCGAGTGGTTCCCCAGCTTAAGGGATGCCACCGATGAACAAAGAAACCGATGGAGATTTATTGGAGGTGGTGAAGGAATCCATTGGGAAGATTTGGACGAAGACATCCTGGTTGATGGCTTGTTATGATCACTCTCCTTTTTTGCTATTTGTCAAATTCATACCTATCCCAAGCTTAAATAGTATCCGTCCATAAAGTCGAATATTTTTTGATTTTGCCCACGCGACCCCTTAGTCCCCTAAAGGGGAGACCCCTCGCTACCAATGCGTTGGGTGGTTCTCCCCTTTAGGGAAGCCAGCCTTGCCGGCTAGGCAGGTTAGAGGGGTGCGTGGTGGGTTGCAACTTTATGGACACACACTAAATAGACTTTTCTCCAAAAGGAGACATTGCATGCCTTGTCTCTACAATACAAAATCACTTCCGTCCGAAATCGGCGGGTATTTCGCCCCAGTTTTCGGTGTCCCATTTCAGGATAGGGTTTTGCCAACTGTTGTTTTTTAACCAGGCCATAGCCCGCCTCATCATCTCAAACACTTTCTTATTTCCCGGGGTTTCGACAAGGTTGGTGTTTATTTGTTTTTTTCTTACCCAGGCCATGGCGGTCATTGAGTCGGAGTAGATGGGGGTGTTTTTTTTCTGTTGCCTGAGCATGGCCAAAGCATGTACCAGGGCAAGAAATTCGCCAATATTGTTGGTGGCATCATTAAAGGGGCCGGCATGAAAAATCTGAATCCCGGAGCCGGTATCCACGCACTGGTATTCCATTACACCGGGGTTGCCGCTACAAGCCGCATCCACCGACCAGCTATCGAGGTTTGCTTCATTTGCTCCGGAGGGTGTTTTTTTTGATGGCTTTTTTTCCCCCTTTTTTCCAATATAATCCCACATATTGCCATGATACGCAAGTTTAGCCTGTGCCTCGTTGGGAAAAGCCATAAAATATGCCCCGTTGAAATTCTTGGTTTGCTGCTGACATTCAGCCCAGCTTTTATAAATGCCGGGTTGTACGCCCTTCCAAACCACATAATATTTCTGACTTTTTTTGGCCATCATTAAAATCAATTAGTTTTGCAAATTGAAAAAAGTTTGACAAAAATGAAGAAAATTATTTTCTATCTCTCAATTTTTTTAAGTGTCCTGATTTCAGTTTATGCGTATTTGCTTGTTTTTGAAGATATCAACGAATTTCAACTTTTTCTGTTTTCGCTCACTTCAGTTTTCTTTTTGATATTTGGCAGCTATGGATTGTATGCCGAAATGCTATGGAAAAAATTCCGTGCGAAAGGAATAAACGAAAACCTGTACGTTGAAGCCAATTATTATGTCCAGAAAAAAGGTTTTTTCGGGCGCTTGTTTTTGTTTCCTTTCATCAAAATCAAATCATCCAATTCTATTGTTGTTTCACTTTTGGGAGCCTTTGCCTGGGTGATTATTATTTCCATACTTTTTAAAGCCATTTTTGGTTAACGATTCAATTTTTTTTAATTATGAAATATCCATTTAATTTCATCCGTGCATCGGTGGCTAATTTTTTTATTCTTATGAAAAAATATTTTGTTTTCGCTTTATTATTAATGATTATCCTGGCCGGCTGCCGGCAGGACAATTCCATTTCGCAAATCCGCAACTTTACAGATAGTACCTGGCAACGTTTCGATTATTTAAATTTCGATTTTCAAATTGAAGAAATTGAGAAACCTTACGATATTTTGGTTTTGCTGAGAACCACCGAAGATTTTCCTTCACAGTCACTCATCATCAATCTTGTAATGAATTTACCCTCGGGCGAGGAGCGGATAAGAGAGTACAAGCTTGAAGTAAAAGATGGGGATGGTGAAATGTTAGGAGAGAAAAAGGCCGGCTACTACGAGCGGTTTATTTCCATTCGGAAAGAAATGAAATTTAGTGAAACGGGCCTGTTGAAATTTGAAATAGAAAACCTGATGAGCAAATATTACACTCCTGGAGTTGTGGAATTCGGGATTGTACTGGAACCTTCCAAATAGGGCTTGCTGAAAAACACAAAACCATATCGTTAACTTTAATATTTCGGTGCTCTGCACCTCCCGTATCAATTCTAATTGATGTTTCTACAAATATTATCGCCACTCTGTGGCTTATCTTTCAGGTGCAGAGCACCGGTAATCTTTGTAGAATTTTATCCGGCAATGGGGAAAAAGGTGCAGCGCACCGTAATATTAAATGTAAGGGTTTTTGAATAATCGTACAAAAAACCTTGCATAAAAGCACAACATTATTTATGCAATGAGTTAAATACCAAATTGTTACAAATTTTTCAGCAGACCCTAAATAGCAGTACGCAGTCTTCAGTCCACAGTTCGTAGTCTTTAGTTCACAGTCCAAGCTATGCTGGGAAAACATGAAATCGAATTCCGAATTTTCAGTGATTTTTTGACTATTATTCAGGCTGGTATTTTAATTGAAAAATACAATCCCGCTATATTATATTTTAAAGTTTGAGATAGTGTGTTCCGGAAAAAATGTATGCTTTGAACTCCTGATCCATAAGTTACAGACCAATTAGTTACAACTTTTTGTCGTAATTTAGTGTGTTGCTAAATCAATAATTTTTTGTTCTTTTTTGTTTAGCCATAGGCATCCCCTTGGGAGTGGTTCTGAGTGAACTAAGTGTAAGTGGTGAATTTTTGAAAGTTACCACTGAGGCACTGAGGACACAAAGAGTCACTAAGATGGTTTTTCGGGACTGAAGACTGCCAATCCCGAAAAATAGAAAATCTGTGATTTTCGTAATTTTTCGAGCCCGCTTTGCCGCCAGTGCAGGCTTTTGTATAGGCGAGGCAGGGATGCACGGGCGAAGCCCGGCACTGAGGACTTATTACAAATCCTCCCCCAAAATACCCTTAACTTTAATCCTGTCGATAATAAGACGGCGGCGTAGCAGGTCAAGGTCACGGAATTTTTTTTCAGGGCGGGTGTGTTCCAGGAAATAAATGGAAACCTCTTCGCCATAAATATCCTGGTCGAAATCGAAAATATGTGCTTCGATGGTGAGCACATTCACAGCAAGTGTGGGCCTTATACCAATGTTACTCATGCCCTTGTATAATTTGCCCTTCCATTCAAGCAAAACAGCATAAACGCCATATTCGGGGATGATCTTGTCGGGTTCATCGGGTTTTACGTTTGCGGTTGGGAAGCCAATGGTTCGCCCCAACTGATTGCCCTTAACAACCTCACCAGATATTGAAAAATTATAGCCCAGGAATTTTGTGGCTGTTTTCATATCGCCACGGCTTATCACTTCGCGTATCTTTGAGCTACTCACGGCGATTTTTTCGATATCCTGCATTTCAATTTTTTCTACTTCAAAATTATATTTTGTGCCCATCTCTCTCAAAAATTCCAGGTTTCCTTTACGGTCTTTGCCAAAATGATGATCGTAACCAATAATCACTTTCACAGGCCGGATAGGATCGACAAGATATTTTTTTACAAATTCTTCGGAGCTGGTCAGGGCGAAATCTTTTGTAAATTCAATGCAAACCAAATTATCAACACCAAGCTTTTCAAAGAGTTTTATTTTTTCCTTTCGGGAAATGATAATTTTCAAATTAAAGCCGGGTTGCAGCACTTTACGTGGATGCGGAAAAAAGGTAACCACAACGCTTTGCCCTCCCATTGATCGGGCAGTATTTACAAGCTTCCCGATTACTTTCTGGTGTCCGATGTGGAGGCCGTCGAAGGTACCTACAGTTACCACCGCTTTTGGGATGGATGCAATATCTGATATGTTATGATAAATTTTCACTTCTTTTATTTCCGTTGATCTACAAATTAAACCAAATTATTTTGGATAAGATATGCTGCAATTTGAACGGCATTGGTGGCGGCTCCTTTGCGAAGGTTGTCGCTCACAACCCAAAGATTGAGCGATTTAGGCTGCGACAAGTCACGGCGGATACGGCCAACAAAAACCTCGTCCTTATCGGCGGCATCCAAAGGCATCGGGTAAAGATTGTTCACAGGGTCATCCACAACTGAAATTCCCGGCATTTCCTGTAACAATCGTTTTACTTCACTGATTTCAAAATCATTTTCAAATTCAATATTTATGGCTTCGGAATGGCCGCCAAAAACCGGAACACGTACAACAGTTGCAGTTACCCGGATGTTTTGATCGCCAAGAATTTTCCGGGTTTCATCCACCAGCTTTTGCTCTTCCGAGGTATAACCATCGCTATTAAAATCGCCGCCATGCGGTATTAAATTTAAATGAATGGGATGTGGATATGCTTTTTCGCCGGCAATTCCTTTTTGCTCGTTGACAAGCTGATTCATGCCTTTCATCCCCGAACCGCTTACCGATTGATATGTAGAAACCACCAATCTTTTAATTATAAAAGCCTTGTGCAAGGGAGCAAGAGCTAAAACCATCTGAATTGTTGAGCAGTTTGGGTTGGCAATAATTTTTGTTTCGGAGCTAATGGTGTGCCCGTTAATTTCAGGAACCACGAGCGGTACATTATCATTTAGCCGCCAGGCCGATGAATTGTCGATTACAAAAGTTCCCTGTCCGGCAAACTTTTCAGCCCATGCTTTTGAGGTAGCGCCTCCTGCAGAAAAAATTGCAATATCCGGTTTGTGATTTACGGCCTCAGCGAGCGAAATTACCGTGAGCTCACCAAATTCCCCTGAAATAACTTTTCCCACAGACCTTTCAGAAGCTACTGCGAGAAGCGTTTCCGGCTGAATATTTTGTTCCGTTAAAACCCTGAGCATCTTTTGACCTACAAGTCCCGTTGCACCAACTACTGCTATCTTCATTCGAGCTAAAAATATTTGATTTTGCGCAAAAATAGTATATTTACCCCATTGATTAAATGATAAAATTTTTCTCTATGCGACTCCTGCTTTTAGTTTTCCTTCTCTTTCCTGTTCTTGGTTTTGGTCAGGTTTGGGACGATTTTAGTGATGGTGATTTTACACAAAACCCCTCCTGGGGTGGCGACATCAACCAGTTTAAGGTGAATGAAAATCAACAACTTCAGCTCGATGCTGAAGGAGCTGACACTTCACATTTGGGGACAAGCTTCAGCATGGGGCAGGAAACGGAATGGCGATTTTGGATAAAATGCCCATTCAGCCCATCTTCAAACAACAATGGTAAGTTTTACCTGGCAGGCGATCAATTAAATTTTGAAGCAACTCAAAACGGGTATTTTGTTCAGTTTGGGGAAGCAGGTTCCAATGATGCCATCGAACTTTTCAGGCAAAATGGCGAAGAAATAACTTCGGTTTGCCGTGGGACGGAAGGGCTGATTGCATCTTCTTTTCAACTTTGGCTAAGAGTTAGAAAAGACACACAGGGCAACTGGACTATCGAAGTTGACCCTACCGGTAGCGGGGCTTATCAATTGGAAGCCTCCGGCAATGACAATACCCTAAACAGTTCGGCTTACCTCGGGGTATATTGCCAATACACTTCGAGCAACAGCACCAAGTTTTATTTTGATGATATTTATGCAGGCCCGGTTGTGATAGACAATGAAGCCCCCGAATTATTGCAGATTGATGTAATAAATTCAACAAATCTTAACCTGCTGTTTAACGAAGCCATCGATCCACTTACTGCTGTAAACAAGCAAAATTATTTTGTTTCGGAGCAAATACAATACCCTCAGCTTGTAACTTTGGATGTTGAAAATCCGGCGCTGATTCATCTCGATTTTGACCGTCAATTCCCAAATGGCCAGATGCTTTCAATTTCAATCGAAAATATTGCCGACCTTGCAGGAAATGTCATCATCCCAATTCAGGAAGACTTTATGTTTTATATGCCCTCAGTCCACGATATCCAGATCAACGAAATTATGGCAGATCCCAATCCTACAGTAGGTTTGCCCGATTGGGAATATGTTGAATTATTCAACAAAACCAACGCACCTATAAACTTATCAGGATGGAAATTGAAAATCGGGTCATCAGAAAAAGATTTTGGAAATGTACTCATCCAAGCTAATGGATACCTGATTTTGGGTGATGATGAGGCTGAAGGTGAATTTCTTTTCAATGGCCCATTCTATGGATTTTCGAGTTTTGCACTTACCAATGCAGGCCAAATTCTTGTTTTGCAAAACCCTGATGGCGCTGCAATCTCGGTAGTTTCATACACTGACGAATGGTATGGCGATCCCAATAAAGACGAAGGAGGTTGGTCGTTAGAACAGATTGATCCTGAAAATCCATGTGGAGGAATCAACAATTGGACAGCTTCGGTAAATCAAAATGGGGGCACACCCGGAGCCGAAAATTCGGTTTATGCTTCTAATCCCGATAACATACCTCCTTTTGCCAGCCGTGTGGAAATTTCTGATTCTGCCTCACTCATCCTGCATTTTTCCGAATCATTGGATAGTACTTTGCTTTTTAACGTTTTTGCTTTTGAGATTAACAAAGACATTGGAAACCCTGAATTTGTAAATCCAATTGACCCGATTTACCAGTCTGTTGAATTGTTTTTTGAAAATAGTTTTGAAAATTTATTGATCTACACCCTGAGTGTTGTAGATGAAAACCTGGCAGATTGTGCAGGAAACCTGGTTGATATTACCAAAACAGTAGCGTTTGGATTACCGGATGAAATTAGCGAAAGTGATATCGTAATCAACGAAGTGTTGTTTAATCCCAAAGATGATTTTGTTACAGGTGTTGATTTTGTTGAGATTTATAATCGCTCAGAAAAGATACTCGACCTGAAAAATTTAGTGTTGGCCACCGAAGATGAAGACACCGGAGAACTTGCTTCACCAAAAGAAATTTCAGAAAATGGCTACTTGTTTTTTCCATCTGAATATCTTGTCCTAACAACCGATCCGGATGTGGTACAAACCCAGTATTTTACAGAAAACCCTGATGGCTTTATAAAAATGGTTAGCCTTCCCACCTTTAGCAATGATGAAGGAGTGGCCTTGATTGCAACGAAAGGCTTTGTGAGGATCGACAGGATGGCATACAGCGAAACCATGCAATATCCATTATTGACTTCTTTTGATGGGGTTTCATTGGAAAGGATTAATTTCGACAGACCCTCTGATGACAAAACCAACTGGCACTCGGCAGCCGAAGATTTTGGATTTGCCACGCCGGCTTATCAAAATTCGCAATTCGGGATGATTATCGAAACCAGCGACCCGATAAGCATCGACCCTGAAGTTTTTTCGCCCGACAGCGATGGCAAGGACGATGTGCTAAATATTTATTATCGGTTTGAAACGGAAGGAAAAAATTGTACCATCAACATTTATGATAGTCGTGGAAGGCTGGTGCGATCGCTGGTAAACAACGAGCTGATAGGAACATCGGGGCAATTTTCGTGGGATGGCCTTAACGATGACCACCAAAAAGCCGCCATCGGAATTTATATAATTTTTGTTGAATTGTTTGACCCTGAAGGAAACAAGGAGCACTACAAGAAAACGGCAGTTCTTGCCACCCGGTTTTAGATAAAAAAAAGAGCCACCCTAAGGTAGCCCAATTTCCGTTTTCAGCAAGGGTTTAATTAGTGCTTGACCATTAAGTCGTCTTTTTTCACAAATCTAAAAAAATCTCCCGCAGATTTCGCTGATTAGCGCAGATTTTATCTGCGCTAATCAGCGAAATCTGCGGGAAAAATTACTAAAAAGACCGACATTAATTATTCTCAAACATTCCATCAGGCGATTTTTTGAAAAATGGCAAGATGTGATGTGTGTTAAAAAAGTATTTCCAATCAGCATAGGGCGCTGTAACGAAATACGTTTTTTTATGAACCACAATTTTCACCGTGATAAAGTCTCCGGCATCATTGTTAAAAATAACAGCGGGGTTCACCTGTGTGAGAAGAGCATTTACATAAATCGGCTTATCCAGCAACATTTTTAAATGCACCGTGGTGGATGCCTGACTGTACGGATTTTGTTCACGAAACTGAGCATAACTCATCATGGTAAATGATACCATCACTAAAACTAAAACAACTTTTAAAGCTTTCATAATAACCTCCATTTTTGATTTGATAAATTAAAGAATTGTTGAATTTGAAAAAATTGAAAAGAACTGTGTTTAAAATCAATGATACAAAGGTAGGGTGGTGAAGGCTCTAAAACATCCCTGAATACAATGGGTTTAAAAAATAGCAGAAATCACCTATATGGTTTTTATGGCCCGATAGCCATAAACCTTTTTCAGGATAATTCGTACAATAAAATGATTAATGTCGCTTAACCGAATAATTCCGCCTGATTGTTGGAAGTCGGTACTTACTCTTTAATGTGGCCAGTTTATCAACACCCAAAATTTAGTCTTGATGAGAGTTGCATATATAAAAACTCTTGCGTTTTTATGAAAACATTTTGTAAAGGGAGCTGGTTTGTCTCGTTTTCCGGATGTGCTAAAAGGAATAAAAAAAACCGTGAAGCGGCTGCCTCACGGTTTTGTAAAAAGTTCAATAGTACAATTAAATTTGTTATTCAATAATTACAGATTCAACGAATAAACCATCATTGGTTTGTACTTTGAAAATGTACATTCCCGGGTTGAAATGTTCGGTGTTTAAATTCATGATATTTGAACTGCCGTGGGTTTCATAAACAAGTTGGCCCACATGATTATAAACCCTTACGGAGTTTATCTCATTATTGGCTTTTATATTCACCCTGTTATTGGCCGGATTAGGATAAACCTGCAGGTCATCAGCAACTTCAATAGAACCCACTCCGGTCAATAGAACTGCCATCATACTTGTTCCCTGGTAAATCTCTTTGGTATCCATGTTTTCGATAAACACAACCACCTCACAATTTTCGATCATATAGTTGTCTTCAATTGTTACCGTTGTGCTAAATGTGTGACTTGTTTCACTTGAAAAATCCAGCGACATACCCATACCATCAGGATACACATTACGGGCAACAAAAAACTGGTTTTCGTTACCTGGTGATGCAATATCCGTTTCTGTTAATACAACAAAAGCGGCCAGGTTTTCGGTGCTGTTACCATTTTTAATTTCAATGGTAGCTTCCACTTCAAGGTGCATTCCGTCAACAGTAGCTGCTGACATGCTTATTTCGAAGTTAGAGGGATAAGGTACACGTTCTTCCATTACAGGAACATAATACGGGTAAGAGGTTGGGTTATAGCCTCCAACAACAGCTTGCCAACCATCAAACCATACGGTGGGGTAACCGGTAATGCCATAAAAGCCATCTCTAACCATACCTTGGGGGAATTCAAATTCATCATTGTTGTGCCAGGCAATTACTGCGAGGTTCTCAATGTATTCGGGATGCAACTGGTTCAAACCAACAGCTGCATACGGGCAGTAACCTCACCATGTGCCGGTGAAGAATTCCGCAATAACTTTTTGTCTGGGTTGTGCAGAAAATACAACGGTCATTGCTTTGCAATCATCATCAGGCATTTCATCGCCAGTGAGATAAGAACAAATTTCCACATCATAAGCACCAACCTCGGTTGTCCAGGTATCAAATTCAACCTGAAGTGCTTCACCCACAGCCAGGTCAACTAAATCTACGGTAGAAGAATAACCTGTGGATTCTACGGTCATGGTAACAGGAAAACTAATGGTTTCCACGCCCATGTTGGCAACCGTTGCCATTGGAGTAACATCACCGGCCAACATAACAAGAGCCATGTCGATAGACATCACTGTTGCATTGTAGTCAATGGGAGTACCGGTAATTTCAATCATATAATCTTCCCATTCACCATAAGTAAAAGAGGCGCAGGGATCGGGTGATGAAGGTTCTGTCCAGTTAGAGCCAATCCTCATCCTGTGAACGCCAGGCATAGCGTTACCGGGAATGGTAATCTCGGCCTCAACCATAACTCCTACATCATTTACTTCAAGATCGGTGAGAATTCTTTCCATATCTGAAAAAACTTCGTCATCGTTAAAGTCAACCCACATACTCATGAACTGACCAGAATAACCGGTTTCGAATGAAGCCGTGTAAGCATAACCAATTTCGGCAGTTCCCTGCATAGCAGTAAAATCACCATATCCATTGGGGCTGCAACCACTGTTCAGGTTTTCGATTCCTGCAAACATAAATCCGGTAAAACCATCACCATAACTGCAATTGGCACTCGGAATACAGTAATCATCAGTGCCATCGGTTAACGATGGAGTTGCTTGCCCGAGCTCCAGCTTGTGTTGTGCCACTGCCTGGAGCCTTTCCTGCAAGCCGGAATTTCCGGGTCGGGCATTGATCTGCGCCATTAGGCTACCCGTAACCATCATGGCAAGCAGAAAGGTTAATAATGTAATCGTTTTTCGTTTCATAACAAATTGTTTAATTAATACTTATTGAATTGAACACTATGTAATTTTAAAATCATAACCAATGAAACATTATTTTTTTGTAAAAATATGCATAAATGTACATATATAATTAAGAATCACTCTAAATTTTATAAAGTGGTTTTGACAAGCTTAAGGTCTTGATGTAAAAAAAAGGGGAAATATAAAATCCGGGGAAAAGTGATTAAGGTAAATCAGCACTGAATAGTGCATGTCCATAAAGTCAACTATCTCGATCCGAGGCCAAAGAATCTCCCGCTGATTTCGCTGATAAGCGCAGAATAAATCTGCGCTTATCAGCGAAATCAGCGGGAGACATTACTAAAAAGACAGACTCTAAATAGTGTCGGTCTATAAAGTCAGCTCTTTTCTGATTTTGCCCGCGCAACCGCGTAATCCCCTCGTTTATAGCCTTTCCCTCGGTCTCCCTCTTTAGACCTCACCCTCAATCTCCCGATTTTCGGGAGGTTGGGGATGGGGTAATTACCAGAAAAGGCTGGAAAATAGAAAAGGGGTTTCTCAAAATAGCTCTGAAAATTCCGGGTTCAATTTTACTTAAAACGAAATTATTAAGCTTTTATATCAGTCGCCAATCAAATGGCCGCTATCTAAGATTCCCTCTAACCTTCCTATCCGGCAAGGCTACCCCCTCCTAACTTGGACAAGCCAAAACCAAACAAGGTGATCATGTAAAACTTATGGTGTATTCCTGTTTTGGTTTGTCCAAGTTAGTCGGCAAAATTTATAAATGCATATTTTGCAATTTAGAGCTTTATTATTCACCTACCTTTCATATTATCGACAATGCATTTTAAATTTTGCTTTAGGCGCTTAAAAAGCCACTATTGCTAACATGTTAACGATATTTACAAACGGTTGGATATCATTCCCACAAAGCGGTTTTGTTTTTCAACATAGTGCAATCAATACACTAATATCTCTTTATAAACGAAGCATTCAGCATTTTTCATCATTATGCGATTTTTTTCATCGAATTACGCTAATTAAACTAATTTTAATTAGTTTAATCCGATAAATTCGATGATAATTAATAAAATGTGATATAGCCTGTTTTGACGGAGGGAATTAGTTTCACAAGTTTGGTAGATGCGTTTCCCGCGAAGCGGCTTTAATTTTCAAATTAATGTAGTACCTTTTCTCTAATATTCTGCCAAAAAATGGCAGAATATTAGAGAAAAGGTACTAAAGGGGAAACCCACGCCAATTGTACGTTGGCTGGTTCTTCCGCCAACTGGCGGAGAGTTAGAGGGGTGTGCGGCGGGTTGCGAGTTAATAGACGGATCCTAAATAATCGATACGTTTGGATGCCGGATTAATCGATATGTACTCCACTTATCCAAGCGTGTTTTTAATCCTACCTTCCTCCGGCCACTGCTTTTTTATAATATGCCAGTTTAATTTGAACGGTACACAAGGCGTCATTGCGAGCATCTTCGGCTTGCTGAAACATAGCTTGCGCTTCGAGCATATCGGAGGTGCTTACCATCCCGGCCTCATAATTATCACGGGTAACCTTCTGGTATTCCCCGGCTTCCTCCACCGATTTTTCGGCAATGGACACCTGCATATTACTTTCGATGAGTTCCTTGTAGGATTTTTGTACTTGCAACACCATTAGTTCGGAGGTTTCGCTGAGGCGATTTTCGGCCATATCCACTTTTATCTGGTGTTCTTTAATTTTGTGTGAGCCGCCCCACCATCCCGAAAGGGGAACATTAAGTGTGGCAAATACCAGCGCATTGGTGCTCGATTTATCCATCACATCCAGGTAGTAACCCTGAACGCCCACGGCCAATTGCGGCAAAACTTCACCACGAGCTATTTTCTTTTGAAGTTTTTCGGCCTCCACAGCTTTTTGCAACATTATGTATTCCTGGCGGTTTTGAATGGCAGTATCCGGATTCAGAAAATAATTCTCAACGCTTCGGCTATTCATCTCAGTACCTGAAAACTCGATGGAAGGTGAATATTGGACACCCATATTTTGACACAGAGCCATGCTCATTAACTCGATCCCGTTTTGGAGTTTCAACTTTTTACCAGCCAGTTCGTTTTGCTTGAGGGTAACTTTAAGCAAATCCGATTTTTGAGTAAGTCCGGCCTCATAAGCCACCGACACATCCTTATAAAGCTCATCGAGTAATTCTTCGTAGCTAATGATGGTTTTCATCTTTTCTTTAAAAGATATCAGTGTCCAGTATTGTTGTTCGGTTTTGAAAAGAGCATCTTCTTCCGAAAGAATCAAGGCATGTTTATCGATATCCTGCCCCAGAGCAGCCAGCTTATTGCCATTCCTTACCTGGCCTCCCATGTAAACAGGCTCTACCGCAGCAACATAACCCAAATTGGTATAATCGAGAATATTGAGCTCCATACCCGGAAAATAGGCAAATTGTGTAGGGCTTTGATAATTTGCAGGATTTGCATCGTACACCGGAAGCTTCATCTCAGGCACTTCCTCTTTTAAAATATAATCGTTGGCTTTCATGGCAGCAAACCCTGCATTTACCTGCGGAAAATAATTGGTAAAAGCATTCTTCTTTACCTGCTCTGCTTGTTCAACCTTAAGCCTTGCTTCGTTAATTTTTTTGTTGTTGGCCAGGGTCAGGCTTTTGCAGGAATCCAATGACAGGGTTTGTGCTGAAGCCATTGAGGTAATCACACTCAATATTATGATTAAAAATTGTTTTTTCATTTGTATAAAGTTAGCCACGCTTGTCCGCCAGCTGGCGGAGATGCACGGATGTCCGTAGGACTCCTTTGGAGATATTGAATAATGTTTCTCCTTATGAGTCCTTCGGACATTCGTACCCCCCGAATGATCGGGGCAAGCGTGGGTGTTAATAATATTCATAATTATTTTATTTTTTCTTTATTGTTGCATCAGAGACAAGGCATGCCTTGTCTCTACAACACATGCATTGTCATTACTGATAGCATCAATATCCTTTTGAAATTTGTTTTTTGGCCTGTTCGTTTTCAGACGACAACCAATACAAAACCGGCAGGATGAATAATGTGAGGATCATTCCGGTAATCATCCCGAAACAAATTACAGATCCCAAAGGCCCCCACAACGGTGACTGGCTTATGATCATCGGAACAACGCCCATGGCTGCGGCCATAGAAGTAAGGAAGATTGGCCGCATCCTTCGTTTTCCTGCAGCAATGGCGGCTTCTTTAAAGGAGTGTCCATGTTTGTTTACCAGCTCAAAAGCATAGTCGATGAGTATGATGCCGTTACGCACCACGATGCCCACAAGCCCGATAACTCCAATGAATGAAGTCATCCCGAAAGGGTAGCCTGTAATCCATAATCCGAGGGCTGCCCCTGGAAAACTCAAAAGCATGGTTGACATGATAAGCAATGCACGGCGTGTAGTTTTAAACTGGAAGAGCAGAATAAAATATATCAAAACAACACTCAATAGAAGTGAAGTTACCAGGGGCACCATCTGTTTTGCTGTGGCTTCATGGTCGCCACCATATTCTAAAATCATTCCCTGATCTGTTTGCAAATTGTCCAGCTGTGGACGGAGGGTTTTGAAAATTTGCGATGCAATGATATTTCTTTTAATATCCGCTTTAACAGTAATGGTTGGCACGCCATTCCTGCGTACGATTATTCCTTCGGTCCATTCCGGTTGCAGGGTGGCCACTGACCGAAGGGGCAAGGATTCCATGGTAAGTAATGAAGTAACATATTGGTCATTGAGGTTGTTAACACTGTTTGTTAGCTCATCTTCTTTTGAAAGGATTACCCCCACGGGATAATCGCCTTCCCAAACTGTAGTTAGTGGCAGACCATCCAAAGATGTCATTAGTGATGCTGCTACAAGCGATTTAGCATAACCCAGTTTATTGGCTTTGCTACGATCCAGATTCACAAGGATACCCAAACGTTTTTCACCCCAATCATCTCGTACCCATATAATATTTTCATCAGCCATCAATATCTCTGCAACTTCCTGTGCTTTTTGTTTCAGTGCCGGAATATCATCTCCTGAAATCCTTACTTCGATGGGAGCATCAAAATCCTCTATGGCAATTTGTTTCCATCTTACATGAGCTTCGGGAAAAAGTTCGCTGTACCTGGGTTCGTATTCATCAAGAATGGCGATGGTAGCTTCGTTGGATTGCGTATTCACCATGAGCTGTCCGAAATTTTTTGCCGGCAAGTGTGGCGCATACAAATCATTGAAACGTGGTGAGCTTGATCCATAAAAGGCGGCTACATTCGTAATTCTTTCATCCTGTGATAAAATAACTTCCAGGCTATCCAGAATTTTTTCTGTTTCGTTCAATGCAGTACCTTCGGGCAAATAAACTTCAACGGCAAACTGGTTGCGATCCATGGCCGGAAAGAGTTTTTGCTGGATGGTGGTGAACAATAATACGCCTAAAACTACAATTACAATTCCCGAGATGATGGTTAATTTAGGATTTCTGAAGGTCCAATCCAAACCTTTGTCATAGTTATTTTGCACACGGTCGAGAAAGCTCTTTTTATTGGGTTTCCCTTCAAGCTTCTTTTTGTGAAGGCCGGTTTTGATAAACACATAACACATAAAAGGAACAAGCAAAACAGCCACTACCATCGACACACCCAAAGCAATGCCTATGGTAACAGGAAATGTTCCCACAAAATCGGATGCCATCCCCGTAAGGAAAAACATTAAGGGGAAAAACGCCGCAGTAATGGCTGCTGTTGCTGATAAAACCGGGATGAATAATTCGGTGGCGGCTTTCCATGCAGCATCCCAGGGGTTTTCGCCCTGATCGAGTTTCTCCACGTGGTTGTCGATCACCACGATGGCATTGTCAACCACCATTCCAAGCACAACGATTAATCCGGCCAACGACACAATTTGCAATTCGATGCCCACCAGTTTCATAATTCCCAGGGTTATCAATATGGAAATGGGGATTGTTATCCCGGCCACGGAGGCTACCCTGAAGGGCAATAAAATCATGGTTACTGCTATCACGGCAAGTATGGCAATTAAAAATTCCGTCATGAAGTGCGAAATGGAAAGATCGACAACTTCGGGAAGATTTGAAATGACATTGGTTTTTACATCGGCATCGGTTTTTTTGGTGAATGCCTCAAGAACTTTGTCAACATCTTTTCCAAACTGCACAATGTTGTTTCCCGCTTGCATTTCCAGTGAAAGCAGCAGGGCGTTGTTTCCGTTGTTGCGAATAAAGCTATCAGGCTTTTCGTATTCGCGGATGATTCGTGCAACATCTTTTAAACGGATGATGTTCCCGTTGGGGTCGGAATAGATGATTTGCTCTTCCAGGTCTTTCTCCGACTCGAAGCGTGGAGGAAGATGGATGGGCATTTCCATAACTCCATTGTCGAGCTTGCCGGCATAATTAAATAATTCCTGCAGCTTAAATGATCCCATAATTGTTGTTGGATCAACGTTGTATTCGTTAATTTTTTCAGGATCGATGTAAACATAGATTTTTTCCTGTTGCGTACCATAGCGTTTAATCTTTGAAACTGCCGGAATGTGCCGGATGTCAGCCTCCAGTTGTTTGAGTATTTCTTCAAGCTCGCGGTAAGTTTTGTCTTCCGACGACATGGTGATGAGCAAAGCTGCCGTATCGCCAAAATCGTTGTTACCGATTAAGGCCAGCACACCTGATGGGAGTTTCATTTTAAGCTCATCCAGTCCATGACGCAACTTAGACCAGAACTCATCGGGGTTGGGAACATTATCGTTGAGCTCTACAAAAATTACCATCTGCCCTTCTTTAGATAAGGAGTAGGTTTCTGATTTTTTTATTTCCTGGTAACTGAAAATGTAGTTTTCAACTTCGCGGGTTAGTTGTTCTTCAACCTCTTCGGAAGAAGCACCGGGAAATACACCCACGATAACTCCCTGGCGGATAGTAAATTCGGGGAACTCACGGCGAGGCATATTTAATAATCCAAATACACCCAGAATCATCATGGCCAAAACAAGGGCAATGATAATCTGCCGGTGTTTCATGGAGGCTTCTATGAAATTTATTTTTTGCTTCATTATTTGTATTTTTTTAAAACCACTCACATAGTGATGCCCGCTTCGCGAGGCGAGCCTATGGCATAAGGCACTAAGAATTTTATTGCTTAATAGCTAACTTTTGTTTGATTGGTAATTTTTTGGTTGCCGCTGACTATTACCAGGTCTCCGGCTTTTAAGCCTGATGCAATCACCAGCTTATCATTCAAAATACCATCCAGTTGAATTTGTTTTTTTACAGCAAGGTTTGTTGCAGGGTTCACCGTATATACAAAAGCTTTTTGATTGGCGTCCCGGTTTACTGATGGCATGGGCACAGTTAATACTGTTTGGGTGGGTGGAAGCGAAATTTCCACCTCGCACACCATGCCAGGTTTAAGCTTTTGGTCACGGTTTTCAACCCTGATTTTTACTTCATAAGTTTTAGAAAGTTGGTTGGCAACAACGCCTATCCGGGAAATTTGCCCGGTATATAATTTTTTGTCGAGTGCCGCTACGCATAGCTGTGCCTCAAAGCCTTTTTCCATGACACTGATTTCATTTTCGGGCACAGAAATTTTTGCCATCACGGTTTCAATTTTTACCAGTTTAAAAGGCGCGATGATTTGTATGGCCGACATGCCGGGCTCAATGTTTCTTTCGCCAATAATGCCACTGGTGGGAGCACGAAGTTCACAGTTTTCAAGGTTTCTTTCGCTTACTTCAAGAATTGATTTAGCCTGCGATACCTGGCTGTTTATTTCTACCCATTTTACTTCGGGGAGGCTTTGGTTGTCGTAAACTTTTTTTAACCTGGCTTGTGCATCGATGGCTTGTTCGTATTTTGCCAAAGCTCCCTGGTGCATACTTACCAGACTTCCTTTTTCCACTTCGGCCAACAACTGGCCTTCTTTTACAAAATCGCCCTCCTCCACATATATTTTATCAACAATGCCAGTGGTTTGAAATGTTAACGAAATGGTTTGAGCAGCCTCGATGATTCCGCTGTATTTTAAAACACTTTGCTGCTGCGATGCTTCAACTTTTGCAAGCTTTACTTTAACGGGTTTTTTTAAATCTGGTTTATTTAATTCATTCAACTCTTGTTTGCATCCTGCGAACAGTGTTGTCATGGCTAGTATAATTAATAGTTTTTTCATTGTTTATTTTTATTAGATTTAAATTATTTTTAAAATTTCAACATATTGAATTATCACCATACCAACCAAATCAGTATTATAGTCGGTGACGGTGTAAAAAATTTTATGTGAAGATGCGGCTAATCAGCACATCTGTAGCTTTATTAATTTTATTTTCGTCAAATATACCTTCCCTTTCGATAGTATAACGCACGATACCTAAAAACGCGACCATAAGTATTTCCGAAAACCAGGAGATATCATCTTTATCGATACCTCTGAATTCACCGGAATCGTATCCATCAGAAATAAGATTAGAAATAAAAGCTGTTTCATACACAATTATCTTGTTAAAGCGGTTTGACTTTTCAAATTCAGATTTAAGCTCTTGTTTCAAAATTCTGAAGAGATTAATCTTATCCAACGTTTCGCGATGAAAGGCCTGAAAGTATGCTTTAAGTTTTTCTTTTAAAAAGGATTCCTGCTCAACTTCTGTTTTCACAAGCGCTCTAAGGTGGTGCAATTCATTGATAAGTACAGCATCAAAAACCTCATCCTTGTTTTTGAAATAGTGATACAAAGTACTTTTTGCTTTGCCAGAAGCGGCGGCAATTTCGTCCATGGTGGTTTTTTTCAGACCAAATTGTTTAAATAATTTTTGTGCCTGGTTGATGATTTCTTCTTTTACCAATTCTTCTTTTATCATATTCCAATTTTAAACATACCGACTAAAAACGTATTTTGGTCGGCAAAAGTATGTAAATTTTATTGTTGGTAAATAGTGTTTGATTTTGTGATATAATAATTAATGTTCGTCTTTTTGTAATTTTTCCCGCAGATTATTGAAAAAGACGACTATTTGCAAGAAACAAATTATGAGACTATAGGTTATAAGGGATTTCTCAGTCGCTTCGCTCCATCGAAATGACAGGGCTTTGGCAGGTTTGTTGGGGTGGATGAAAGTGGGCGCGAAGCGCCCACTTTCATCCACCCCATTTACAGCCCGGGGCTTTGTCATTTCGACTGGAAAAACGTAGCGTAGCAAGTTTTGGAGGGAGAAATCTGTTTACTATGATAGCCATTATTTAGGGCTTGCTGAAAAACACAAAACCATATCATTAGCATTAATATTTCGCTGCGCCCGTCTGAATGCCTCATGCGGATGCCCCGAAATATTTGATGCATGGTTTTTGAACAAAGATTCTCCAAAACCTTGCGCAAAAAATCAAATATTATGGGTTAACTTATATTAGTTTTGTGGATTATGCCTTTGTCAGCAGACCCTAAATCAGGATGTCGGTTTCGACTCAAAAGGATAAATATGGCGAATGATGCCAGATAAACAAAAAAGCCGGCAGTAAAAAAAAAGCCTGCTGTTATGAATCAGCAGGCTTAATAATGGAGGTTATGAAAACAAAAAAAACTTTATTAAAAAGCTTCTTTTTTTATTTGGTCAAGCCATTTTTCAATGCGTTCATCGGTAAGTTCTTCTTGTTGGTCATTATCTAAGGCAAGCCCCAAAAACATATTGTCTTCCACAGAATCAGAATTAGTAAATTCGTATCCATCAACAGGCCATCGTCCAACCAGTTTTCCTCCGCATTTGTCAATTTCTTCTTTGATAATTTTCATTCCGTCAACAAAGTGATCGGGATACAAAATTTGATCTCCCAATCCAAAAATTGCAACAGGTTTGCCTTGCATGTCGGCCTCCTTTATTTTTGAAAAGAAGCTAAACCAAAAGTTGTTTTTTGTAGCCTTTTCCCAGGAATCGGCGCCAACCGTTGATCCGCCAACAATTATCAGGTCGTAATCATTCATATCGCACGCATCAATATTTTTAATGGTGTCTAACTCAATACTTCCTTCTTCAAATTGTTCCTTAATTTTTAAAGCACAGGTTTCAACATTACCCCGTTTTGGCCAATAAAACAATCCGGTTTTTTTCATGATCACTTTTGTTTAATGAAATTCAATATTAGTTTATTTTTGATCGAAATGCAAAAGTACAATGTTTAATTTTTGGAATGTAACTAAATAATATTTTTTTTCGATGCATTATTTTTATCTCTAAGAAAAATCTTTGCAGTATCAGAAATCGCTTTTTCGATGTGTATAAAATCAAATTTAAGTGCTTCTTTGATTTTTGAGTTATCATAATAAAACTGGTGAAAAGCCGAGCGGGCAATTTCTTTGGTGAAGGTAGGTGTGCGTCCAAAAACACCAAGAATGTGCTCTGCAATCCAGCCCAGTTCACCCATCCAGGGATATAGCCTTAGCATTGGAGGCCGTTTGTGCAATGCTAAGGCAATGTGGGTAATGATGTCTTCGAACGACCAGTTTTCGGAAGAGACGATAAAACGTTGCCCGGAAATCTCTGATTCCATCAAGCGGATCATAATTCCGGCAACATCGCGCACATCAACATAACCTCCAACCCCGTTGGTATAGGCAGGCAAACCATTATATATGGTCGAAAACAAGCGGGTACTTCCATTTTTCCAGTCGCCGGGCCCGATAATGATGGAAGGGTTTATTACAACCGTTTCAAGTCCTTCTTCGTGGCCTCTCCATATTTCGCGTTCTGCAGCATACTTGCTCACAGCATAAATTGAATTTTGGCGTGAGGTTTTCCAAAAATGATTTTCCGTTATGGTTTCGCCTTGCTGGGTTTTACCAAGTGCCGACACGGAGCTTACATGACAAATCTTTTTTACGCCGGCCTCTAAAGCTGCATTAACCAGGTTGGCTGTCCCTGATTGGTTTACTTGCAGCAAGGATCCTATATCACGCTTATCGAACGACACCTTGCCCGCGCAGTGATACACGTAGTCAACGTCTTCCATGGCATTTTCGAGCGAGTACAAATCCAAAACGTTTCCATCTACCCAGTCGATTTGTTTCAGCAAACGATCTGCTTCCGCATCATACCATGAAAAGGTTTTATGGATTTTTTCAACACTTTGTTTGTTTCTCCTCAGCGCACGCACAAGCTTACCCTGCTTTACCAATTGAAGCAACAAATGCGACCCGACCAATCCTGTACCGCCTGTAACAAGTATCATCAGGCAAAAGTAATTGTTGTTTGTAAATTAACACCATTTATTTTATTCTGTTTTATTTAGCTGGAATTGAAAGGAGGGGGATTGTATTGATTTGATAATTTTATATTTGCAAAAATTTTCTCGGATATGAAATTTATTGAAGAAATGAACTGGCGGGGCATGGTTCACGATATGACCCCCGAACTTGATAAACAGTTAGATAATGAAATGACATCTGCGTATGTGGGCATCGACCCTACCGCGGATTCGTTGCATATTGGCCACCTGGTTTCGGTAATGATGCTGAAACATTTCCAGGTTCATGGCCACAAGCCCATCGTTTTAATTGGCGGTGCCACAGGGATGATCGGTGATCCTTCGGGTAAATCGAAAGAACGGAATTTGCTTGACGAAGAAACCCTGCGGCACAATCAAAACGCGATTAAAGCCCAGTTGGCAAAGTTTCTCGACTTTGGAGAAGAAAGCCCAAATGGTGCTGTTCTGGTTAATAATTACGATTGGATGAAGGATTACAGCTTCCTGAATTTTATAAGGGAAATTGGCAAGCATCTTACCGTAAATTATATGATGGCAAAAGATTCGGTGAAAACCCGCCTTAGCGCTGAAGCCAAAGAGGGGATGTCGTTTACCGAATTTTCGTACCAGTTGGTTCAGGGAACCGATTTTCTTACCCTTTACAGGGATTACAATTGCAAATTGCAAATGGGAGGTTCGGACCAATGGGGAAATATTGTAACCGGAACCGAGCTGATACGCCGCAAATTAGGGCACGAAGAAAAAGCCTATGCACTTACCTGCCCCTTAATTACAAAGGCGGACGGGACTAAATTCGGGAAAACCGAAACCGGCAATGTGTGGCTCGATCCCGAAAAAACCCCTCCTTATTCTTTTTACCAGTTTTGGATTAATACCTCTGATGAGGATGCCGAAAAGTACATCAAAATATTTACCCTGCTTGGGAAAGACGAAATGGAGCAATTGATTGAGGAACATAAACAGGCTCCCCACTTGCGGCAGCTTCAAAAAGTTCTGGCCCGCGAAGTAACAACCATGATACATTCGGAACAGGATTTTGAAGATGCCCTGAAAGCCTCCGAAATCCTGTTTGGAAATTCCTCTGCCGAAGACCTTGAGGCTCTGGGTGAAAGAATGTTGTCAGGAATTGCGCAAACATTACCTCAAAGTACAGTTACTGCTGATCGGGTAAAAGAAGGCATTGGTGTGGTTGACTTTTTGGAAGAAAACGGCATTGCAGGATCAAAGCGCGAGTCTCGTGAATTTCTTAAAAACAATGCTATTTCCTTTAATAAAGTGAAAGTAAAAAGCGACTTACTCGTCAACCATGAAGCTTTTCTTTTTGGTAAATATTTACTTGCCCAGCGAGGTAAAAAGAAATATTTCATGGTGATTTGCGAATGAGTATAATCAAATAGAAACTGCATTTTTTTTGGCTTTTGATTGATTATGGAAACCCGGAAAATACTTTTACCCATCGACCTTAGCGAAATTACCGCCACGGTAGTTGGCACAGCGATTAGCTTTGCCAAAAAAACCGGGATGGCGCTAACACTTTTACATGTAAAACACATCAAATCCCGCCCTGATGTTGAGCAACAACTCAAAACGATAAGTGATAAAGTTAATGGTAGGGAAAGTATTTCTTGTAACTATATTTTAATAAGCGGCAGTGTTTTTAACGAGATTGCCCGGGAAGCATCAAATCCTGAATATTCATTTGCCATTATCGGAACACATGGATTTAAAGGTTTTAGGGAGGTGATGTTTGGTGCGGATATATTAAGGCTGCTCAAAACAATGCCAGTTCCTGTTATCACAGTGCAAAAAGATTACCTATTACCTGAGGCCGGAATTAATAAAATATTGATACCGGTAGCCTCCCATAATACATTTCATTTGATAGTTGAAGCCACTGTAAAATTTGCAAATTGGTTTAATGCCGAAGTGCATCTATATTCTATCGAAAAACCAGATATGAAATGGACCCGGCAGCTCATCGACAATATTAAACTGGCTGAAACAACATTCGAAAAAGAAAGTGTGAAATGTATCAGGGTAAACGAAAAACTATATAGCTATTCAATTGGTTATGCAAAACAAACCCTGCAATATGCCAAAAACATTGATGCAGGCTTAATAGCTATCATGTCATCACCAGCCAAAGAGCACATTTATTTTGCTGATGGCGATAAAGAGCAATTGATTACAAACAAGTTTTTTATCCCGGTAATCAGCACCAGTAACTTAGTAATGCCTGAGTAATACATCCCCGTAGAATAGATTATTTTATAAACATGTTAATTAGAATAAATTATGTCGTAATGATCTGATTTACTTATTATTTTCTCCAAATAATCTAAATTTAATTGTAGCTAAGTTTAGTGGGATTTTGTGTTTTAGTGTTTTTCCCGTTAATCGGGACAGGCTGTGGCAAAGAATAAATGCCACTAAATCGAAGAGCATTAATAAAATCGCTGATAGCATTGGAAGTTTGTAAAATGAAACAAGCAAATTGTAAATCTTTTTATTTTGCTTATTTGAAATGAGTACCTTTGAATGTGATTAACATAAAAACAAAAATTCATTTCAATTAGGAGCAAAGTATGAAACTTTACAAACCAGTCTTTCTGATCGTTACCCTCATTTTTATTTCATTTTTAATTAAAGCACAAAGCAATTGCAAGGTGCTGCTACCCGAAATCGACAGTGTTTACACCGGGAAATGCAAAAAAGGTCTTGCGCATGGCGAGGGTCTTGCCATTGGTAAAGACACCTACGAAGGGAAATTTAAAAAGGGCTGGCCTGATGGTTATGGCGTTTACACCTGGTCAACAGGAGAAGTTTACGAAGGCAATTTTAACGATGGGATTAAAGAAGGCGAAGGCATCTACAGGTTTTTTAATAATGGAAACGATTCTATTATCCAGGGTTTATGGAAAAACGATGTTTATACAGGCCCGAAACCCCGAAAACCAAAAGTGATTCAATCAGTAGCCATCGACAGACATAACTTCCGTAAAAACAGCGATGCACAAAACAGGGTGCTTATTGATTTTTCGCAAAATGGCGGAAAAAATTCCAGTATCACTGATTTACTAATTACCGCCGACAGCGGGTACGAATATAAGCTGGGACAATCAAAAGGTTTTATTGAAGTAAATTTCCCGGTTACTTTTCTGGTAAAATACACCACCCCAAATAAATTACACACCCGCTTGGTTTATTGCATCTTCGAATTTACAATTTTTGAACCCGGCGACTGGCGGGTGGAGTTGTTTAATTAGTGCTTGTCCATAGAGTCGACTTTTTCGATTAGAGGCTATAAAGTTTCCCGCAGATTTCGCGGTAATTATGATTTCTCGATTTTTCTTCACTCGCCGATACTCACCTGTCATTCGCCGATTTCTGTTTGAAATAAACATATTAGTAATCCTATTTTTGCCGAAATAAATAATTTTTGTAAACCACTAAAACTTACAATTATGTTAACAGAAAACAGATCGAGAACATTAATTTTTGCGGTGATCATCATCACTGCCGGTGCAATATTACTCTTACGAAGTATTGGGATTTTACCCTGGGAAATTAGCAATGTGTTAATTTCATGGCAAATGCTCCTTATCGTTATTGGGGTTTTTAATATCTTTTCGGCTCAACACAAGGTAAGCGGATACATCTTACTTGGTGTAGGCGGGTTTTTTATGCTGGATAAGTTCTATTACTGGGACATAAGTTTTTGGCAGGTGTTTTGGCCTCTTATACTTATAGGTATTGGGATTGCCGTTTTGGTAAATCATCAAAAGAACCAGGGACACGGATACCGGTTTAACCATGTGGGCTCTAAATACTCAGGCGATGATGACGGCGATTACATTGATGAAGTAACGATTTTTAGCGGAACTGAAAAAACCATCACCAGTCAGAATTTCAGGGGCGGGAAAATAACCAGCATCTTTGGTGGTTCCGAAATTAATCTTACCCAGGCCAACCTTTCCGATGAAAAAAATGATATTGAAGTCGTGTCGATATTCGGTGGTTCTACCTTAATTGTTCCTCCCGACTGGGATGTAAAAGTGAATGTAACCGCTGTATTTGGTGGCTTTTCCGACAAACGGTATAAAAGAACTGGTGTTGACAAAGACCCGCAAAAATTACTGCACGTTCAGGGTGTTGTAATTTTCGGAGGTGGCGAAATAAAAAGCTATTAAGCTACCAATGACAACTTTTTTTAAAACACTGAAAAAACAATCATTCAACAGACCTCTCAGTCGCAAGTTCCTTCGAGGTGACAGGGCTTTGGTGGGTTTGTTGGGGTGGATGAAAGTGGGCGCTTCGCGCCCACTTTCATCCACCCCACCCTATGCCTTAGCCTTGTCTTTTCGATCCGCCGACTGGCGGAGAGAAATCTATTTTTTAATAATGATCTTGATAGTGTCCACAAAAAAGTTACAGAATCAAAAATTTAACCGTTCATTTCAAACACGCAAAATTATCGAACATTCTTTATCGTTTATTTAAATTAATTTAGATTATGCTTAACCCAATCGTTTCAAATAAAAAACACTTTTTTATATATGTCCTTTCGATGGGGTTTATTATGATTGCTCATTTTATTATCCTATATTTCCCTTTTGATTTCCCGCTAAAAATTGCTGTTGCCGATGCCGGAATCTATACTGTAATGATTTTTCTGTTGGGAATTGGCATTTGGTATATTGTACAGTACTTATCAATAAGTGAGCAAAAGTATCACCTCATTCTTGCCGACCACCTGGTTACAGGCGGAATTCTTGTTTTAATCTGGTTGTTTAGCGGATATTATTCTCTTTCATTGCTATTTAAAGATGAAACCCGCTACATCAACTTCCTTAACGATTCGCTGCCCTGGCGCTTTGTGTATTTAATCATGGTTTATGCGCTGCTTGTTATGATTTATTACCTCATTAATTATTACAGGCAATACCATGAAAAGGTTTTGCAAGAATCTGAACTCAAGCAAACCATTCAGCAGTCGGAACTTAACATGCTGAAATCGCAGATCAACCCACATTTCTTGTTCAACAGTTTAAATTCTATCCACTCACTCATAATGTCCGACTCAGAAAAAGCAGGTGAAATGCTCATGGAACTTTCTGAATTTCTCCGCTATACAGTTCGGAAAAATCATGATGAACAAGTGAGCCTAAAAAGTGAATTGGAAAATATCGAAAAATATCTGGATATCGAAAAGATACGCTTTGGAAACCGACTAATGGTGGAAGAGGATATTGATGAAATATGTTTGGATTGCAAAATTCCAAATATGATTTTGCAGCCGATATACGAAAACGCCATTAAACATGGAGTAAACGAAAGTACCGATACGGTAACCATAGCTACAAGATGTATTGAATATCATGGCGATTTAAGAATAAGCATCGGGAATAACTATTCGCCCGGGAATCTGTCGAAACGCGGACAAGGTCTGGGCCTGGAGAATATTAAAAAACGATTGAAGTTGCACTTTAAACGTTCGGATCTGCTTTCGATCGAAAAAAGCAGCTTTTATTTTACCGTCCACATTATAATACCAAAAGTTGAACAGGATAAAACCACGAAATAAACATGGAAAAATCTACCATTAAAGCCATCATTATCGATGATGAAGAGTTGGCCCGTAAGGTAATTATCAGGTACCTGGAAAAGCATCCCGAAATTGAAATCGTTGGGGAATGCGAAAATGGTTTTACGGGCTTAAAAGCCATAAATGAAACAAAGCCCGATCTTGTGTTTCTCGACATCCAGATGCCAAAAATCAATGGCTTTGAATTGCTGGAAGTGCTGGACGAAAAACCCCTGATAATTTTTTCGACTGCCCATGATGAGTTTGCCTTGAAAGCCTTTGAGCACAGCGCCCTCGATTACCTGCTGAAACCCTATAGCCAAAAACGATTTTCGGAGGCTGTGGCCAGGGCCGTGGAAAGAATTAATACGGGGCAATCGCAATCATCGGCTTATGAAAAGTTAAATATAGAAAATGAAAACCGTGATGATTACCTCCCTCGAATTGTGGTTAAGGATGGCAGCGAGGTGCATGTAATCCCAAGCGATGATATTGTAAATATTGAGGCCGCCGATGATTATGTGGAAATCCACACGAAAAACGAAAAATATTTAAAGCAAAAACCACTTTCTTTTTTCGAAGCACACCTCCACCCCGATCAATTCATACGGGTACACCGCTCGGCTATTGTGGCTATATCAGAAATTTCAAAACTCGAACCCTATTCAAAAGATAGTTTTGTGCTGATATTAAAAAACGGAAAGGAAATAAATGTGAGTAAATCGGGGATGAAATTGCTGAGAGAAAAACTTAATTTTTAGTCTTTCGCGCTAAGATATTTATTTAACACCAATGTTTTATCTTCCTCAACGCTTGAAACCGACAACTTCAATTCGTGAATTTCATCTTCAATACTACTCATTTCACCAGCAAACGCAAGCTGGGTTTCGATATCCGGAAGTGGAATAGTAATATTCTGAAAAGTGGTTTTGGTGATGGCATCGAAAACCGTGCCTGTTGCATTTTCGGTGAATTGTTGTATTTCATGCCTCAGCGAAAAATAGAGAAAATCGTTGCTTAAACCTTCTTTTGATCGTAATCCGTAGCAAGATTGATTAAAGGTCATGGGAATAGCCAGTTGCGCCAAAGCACCAACAGTTCCGCGTGCCGAAATTATTAAATCGCCCGGGGCTAAGAATTTTGTGCTGCTGTTTTCAAACCCTTCCTTTGTAATCTTTTTTTCTGTTTCCCTAACCCATCTTTCATCATTATTAAAGTCAACCACCGAGAGCCAGGGAATATCTCCATTCCAATAACTTTTGATTTTTGTACTTGGGGTTCCACCACCAATAATTTCAACCACAGATGAAAGCGATATCCTTTTCCATGCCTGTTGCTTTTGCTGATAATTTTGTTTCAGGCTATTTATACGAGTTAAAATTTCTTGTTTTGTTTCCTTTTCTTTTTGATCGATACGGTCAATTTCCGAAACGATTTGTTGCTGAACTTTGAGCGGTGGAACAGGTATTCTTATTTGTCCTAAATCTTTTGAATAAACATGTGGTTGAGCCTGTCCTCTCTGCAAACTAAAAAGTTTTTCCTGAGCTGATTTTAAAATTATGTAAATTAACTTGGTTGATATTTTCGTTTCATCTTTACTTTTAATAGTAGTGCAATCGGACGCGAATATTTTACTACTCCAATAATTTATAAATCCGGCATAAGCCCCTGATGCGCTGATAGTGATAATGTTACCCTGCCGATTATGAACATTATGATAGTAGGCGGACTCTTTGCCACCAGCAACTACAGGAATATTTCCAGTACTTGTATTTATTTTTGTAATGCTTGTCCCTTTTTGTAAGTCAGCAATATTCAACATTGATTCATTGAATGGAGAATCAAACAGTAGCCCTGTTGGGGTCTTGCTTTTATAACTTGGATTTATTCGTTTATCAAAATCAACCTTGTCGAAACTGATACAATCGGAAAGTGTTACATAAAATAAATTTTCGCTTAATTCAGCACGAACCCCAGGCATTTCATCATTAAAAGCTTTATAAACGTAATTATTAACTTTCAAAGGATTGAATTTGTTTTTAACATCGAACAAACTGGTGTCGCCATTAAATTCCATGCCTTTGTATCCGCGCCTGTTGCTGAATTTGTAGCCCAAAAACTCCTTTTGCTCAGCATTTGATTTCCCGGTTTTTACCACAAGGGTTTGTTGGGGTACAAAGCTTTTTTGGTAGTGCTTTATTTTGGTAATAACCGTATTGCCATGTTTATCATGACTTTCAATTTCTTCTGTCCGAAAAACATTTTCATTATAAATTACTTCACGATGGGTTAACAGGAAATAGTTAAACTTTTCAACTTCATCTCTTAGCACGGCATCAATAAAGCGCTCCTCGCGCAAGCGTTGGTTCATGGCTTTTATTTTTGCTACAATTTCTTTTTTAATTGCAATTTCATTTTCATCGGTAAGCGCTTCCAATTCTCTCAGTTGGTTTTTGTAGTCTTTGTCGAGTTTTGCATGATATTCTTTTGTGCTTGTTAATTTTTCATACCACTGAAAGTAATTTTTGTAAAATGCTGACTCTAAAAAATTTTCAGTAATACTTCGCTTTGTAAATTGAACATAATCATCAAAATCGAGATTTAAGATTTCGACATAACTGCGATAAAAATTTCGGCTATCGAAGAAATCGTTTCGGCGTTCAAAATCGACTCCCAAAATATAATCCTCTGCAATATATTCACAATTTAACACAAAATCAGGGTGGCGTTTTTTCAGGAACAAAGTAACAGTATTGGTTCCTGTTGCGCTAAAGGTTTCGCTGCCAAATTCAACAATAGATTTTATTTCAAAATGTTTCAGAATAATTTCGCGGGCTTTGGTGTAAATACCTGTGTTGCTAAGTATGGAACTGGGTAAAATGATCCCTGCCATCCCACCTGACCTAAGCAGTTGTTTCATCCTCTCGATAAACAGAACTTCAATATCATCTGATTCATTACTGATAAAATTGTTGTTCAGAAGGTCGTACTGTGGGAGTTTATTTTCGTTGAGGTGTTGCTTAAAATATTTAACGGTATATGGTGGGTTGGCTACCAACACATCGTAGGTACCATCGGGCAAAAGATCCTCATGTTTTTCAAGCCCATCGCCAAATATTACCCTGGCTTCACCATCTCCATGCATAAAACAGGCTACTTTGCTTGTGCGTGCAAGCCTGTAGTCTTTTTCGATACCAAACACACACTCGCCTGCCCAGAGCGTGTTATTGCGCCAGTTGGCCAGTTGGGGATAATTATGTTCGTATTCGGAGGGAATATCCTGGATAACTGAAGTAACCTGCTCAATGGCTTCGGTTAAAAAATGCCCACTGCCACAAGCAAAATCAACAATGTTAGGCAAAAAACTCAGCTCCTCATTTTCTAACTTATTGTAAACAATTTTTTTAATAGGGATTGATGATAAAATAAAATAGGTGATGGGTGTTGGTGTAAAAAACTGCCCTTCCGACTGTTTGTATCCGCTTTCTAAAAGCAGTTCAAAAAAGTCGCCCAGGAACTGTGATTTTTGATTATATCTAAAACGAAATGGCTGAAAGAGCCTGATAATTTCTTCGAGTACTTTAATGTTTTGCCTGAATAGGGGTTGGTTATAGACTTCCTTAAATGCAAATTCATTGTTTTTATAATATTTAAGGTCAGTATAAATTTTTAAAAGATTGTTTTTGGCAGCTTGTCGCGGAAAATTTCTTATCTCATTCTCAATCTCTTCCAGCGTATGGTCAACAACTTTTTCTTTTAAAAATTTATCCATAGCCCTGGCGTATAGCTTTTGCAATTTATCAATCAATTGTTCCTGTGTTTCTCCACCCTCCAGTATTTGAAATTCCAGGATATCGCCTTCCTGTTTTTCTTCATCAGTAAGTTTTGAAAGGATAAGCGAAATCATCCTGTTAAAGGCATTGGAGCGATCAGATATATTGTTGTGCCTCAATATTTCTTCAAACTGATTAAAGACCCCGCTTTTTCCTTCAATATGCTCTCTTTCGAAATTTTTAAGGTCAGCTTTTTTCAATGGAGTATATCCAGGCAGATAGACAGGAATAGAGTTTTCGAAAATACCTGAGGTCAGGTAATTTTTTTCGTTCCCGGTTTTATAACTCCACACGCTGAGCATTTCATCAATAGTCCCGGCTTTTGCGTAACTAATAATTTTTTCAGGATATTTATCCTGCTCAAGCTGATCGGTATTACTATCTTCAACCCTTAAAATAGCTTGTTGCCGTTCAATCCGATTGCCAAAAAAAATGGATGCATACAAGCAAAGAAACCTGGTGTTTTTGTCTTGCTGGAAGTAGGAAAAAAGCTGCCCTCCATTTTCTTGCATTCTGGTTTTCTCTTTTTCAAACTCTTTCCCATAAGTCTTACACTCGATCAAAATGAGTGTTTTGCCATCTAATCCTGTTATAGTAATATCGGCTTTACCACTTTTGCCGGTGCGGCCAAGCTTCCATTTTTTTTCAAGTGTAATATCTTTGGGGTTATAGCCTTTACTTAAAAGTTGATCAACACACTCTAAAACAACAAGATTTTCAGCGTTTTGAAAGTTCGATGTTGTTTCATCTCCCTTTTTTATCACACTCCCATAGTCGAAAAATTCCTGATCCAAACGAACATTTAGCGTGTAATTAACATCTGGATATTCCTTAAAGTATTTATCCTTGTTATCTTTTTCGGGCTGGAAACCCAAAAGTTCGATGGTATCTTTAATTGTAATTTTTTTCATTGTTGTTGTTTTAAATATTCAATTTTAGCTTCGGCAATCCTTAATGCTTCTATTGCATTATCTTCGTCCTGAAGGGTATAAACCAGTTTATCACTCAACCAGGCAGTTAATAAACCAGCCTTATCCAAATTAAAAAAACCTGCAAGTTTTTCAACCATTTCTTTGCTGGGATTTCGCGTGCCCTTCTCGAATTTACTTATTAAAGCCTGATCCGTATCCATGGCTGCTGCAACCTGCCTGATGAATAAATTTCTTTTTTCTCGTTCGGCCCGAATTATATCACCAAAAGATTTCATAATAATCAAATTAATAATTGACAAATTTAGTCAAAATATAATATGTCATGTCGAATTATTGTGTTTTTTTAAAAATAATTTCCTGTTAGAAGTAATAAATAATTGGTTCTTTTCATTCCAATTTTGTAGAATCCAATTTTCAATTTATCCCTGTAAAAGAACCGGGTTTATAAAAATCAGTGAAATATACAGCATCCAATGTACAGTAAAATAGACCTTTCAGCTTTTTGCCACTTTTTGAAACGCCTAACATAACCCTTTGAACCCCCTATAAATTTGCATCTGGGCTACCTTCCGGTATAGCTTTGCATCCTATCAAAACAATACAATGGCAAGCCGTAAAAAAATATCGCCAAAACAAAGCAATAAGAAAAATGAGGAAGAAAAAGATCCGATTTCTGAAACAAAAAAAAGATTGGAACTACAGCAAGAAGCCTTGAAAAAAATCATTGAGAAATTTAGTCAAAACATAAACAATAAATGAAATTATTAACCTAACAATTAATATTATGAAAGCTAACTTTACAAAAATCATTATTTTATTTTTTGCCGTATTCATGCTCACGGCAGTATCATTAAAGGCAGAAACAATTACATCAACACAAAATGGCGACTGGAATGTTGGTGCCACCTGGGCAGGTGGCAATGTTCCCACCAGTGCCGATAGTGTGGTGGTAAATCATCTAATAAATATTTATACCGAAGATTCATGTATGCACCTTTATGTTGCCCCTTCAGGTGTTGTTCAAAACAAGATAAATGGATCGCGCACGCTTGTGATACTCGGCAATTTAAATGTGGACGGAGTAGTGAAATATACCAACAATTATTTCTATATCAAATTGGGTGGAAACCTTCACCTGAACGGAATTTGGAATAGTCCGAAGGTAGAATTTACCGGGAGTACTGAACAAATTGTATCGGCAGCCCCCGGAAAGGTTTTTGAAGCAACCCGTTCTGCAATCGAGTTCGAAGATATCAACCCTGCAAGTCCCCTAAAATTTGCAACGGACCTAAGCTTCATCGACATCGCACTGATTATGAATTCTGCCACAGTAGAGTTTACTCCTGGAATTCAGGTGGCACTTTCTGAAGAAGAACTTCTTGATGCTAACATTATTGGTAATAATTCGGTATTGATGATGCACGATGGTTCCTATGCTCAGGGTTGCATGCTCGAAAACCTTACTTTCAAAGGAGTTTTCATTATTGGTAATGGGAACACAGCCAGTGGTGAACTGATCAACGCTGATACTCTGCAAAACCTTATCAATTCATCGCGTACCCTGGAGGTTTTCGGTAACTTTACAAATAATGGCATGATAAAGGAAACAAACAATCACTTTAATTTTATCATTCATGGTGATGTTTCCAACAGTGGCTCCTGGGTATCCTCAAATGTTTATTTTGATGGTGATATTTCCAGTAGCGGCTCCTGGGTGTCCTCAAATGTTTATTTTGATGGTGCATCAGATCAGCATGTAAACTTTGATCCTGGCACTCATATTTTTTGTGATAACATTGAAGATCGTGATGTGAATTCAAAAATCATCCTTGATACCGACTGGGAAATACATAATGCTAATGTTGATTTGAACAATGGGATATTGGAAGTATCGGGGTATAAAGTTACTTTGCGTGAAACCGCATTCATTGAGGAGGCATTTATAGATGAAGCCGTTCTTGGTGGAGTATTTAATTGTTATTTAAACTGTGTTTTTACAGGCACCACAACAATTTCCGACACACTGCAAAATCATAGCTCTTATAACTATCCCGAGGTTATTTTTGAGGGTAATCTTACTAATAATGGTGTAATAAGAAGAAGCAACTACTATGGCTTACGCATATTTATACATAACGATTTTGAAGTAAATGGCCCGGTGGAAATTGAAGGCCTGACCTTTGCAGGAGTCAATGACCAAACCATATACAGCACAGCAAAAGGAGCTGTCATCGAGGTGGATGATGTTTTTGATACTGTGGCTGCAAGTTCAATAATTGTTAATTCTGATTTTACTTTCATTGGCTCAACCTGGGATTTAGATGGCGCAACCATAAACCTGAACAATGGAAGCTTAATTATGCAGGGCGGAAATCTTAAAAATGGTTTTCTTACATGCAACAATCAATATTTGCGACAAAGTGGAGACGCCGCGATTTGGAACATGCACTTAAGCAATGTGGAGTTGAAGGGTATCTGTCAACTTCGGGATAGCAACAGCTTCTTTACCAATGTTACCAATACCGACACCCTGAGGAATTATCCTGGTTATAATCACCTTGTCAGGTTATCGGCTGATGGAAATTTTGTTAACAATGGTGTTCTTAATAGAGGTAATTACTATGGTATCCAGTTATATATTCATAATGATTTCATCATCAACGGTCCGGTGGACATAGAAGACCTGGTTTTTGCAGGAATAAACGACCAGACAATTTACAGCACATCCTTAGGAAACATCCTTGATGTTGACCAGATTTACGATACAGTTGCATCAAGTGCTATAATCCTTAACTCAGACATGACCTTCATCGGGTCAACCTGGAATCTTGATGGGGCAACCATAAACCTGAACAACGGAAGCCTAACTATGCAGGGGGGAAATCTTAAAAATGGTTCTCTTATAACCAACAATCAATATTTGCGTCAAAGCGGAGGCGCCACGATTTTTAACATGCACTTAAGCAATGTGGAGTTGAAGGGCCTCTGCCAACTTCGGGATAACAACAGCTCCTTTACCAATGTTACCAATACCGACACCCTGAGGAATCATCCTGGTTATAACCACCATGTCAAGTTATTGGCTGATGGAAATTTTGTTAACAATGGTGTTATTAATAGAGGTAATACCTATGGTATCCAGTTATATATTTATAATGATTTCATCATCAACGGTTCGATAGACATAGAAGACCTGGTTTTTGCAGGAATTAATGACCAGACTATTTACAGTACATCCTTAGGAGGTATCATTGATGTTGACAAGGTTAGTGACACTGTTGCATCAAGTGCCATTATCTTTAATTCTGACATGACCTTCATCGGGTCAAACTGGTATCTTGATGGGGCAACCATAAACCTGAACAATGGAGCCTTAATTATGCAGGGGGGAAAGCTTGCGAACGGATTTCTTACAAGCAACAACCAATACTTGCGTCAGAGCGGAAATGCAAAGATTTCAGAAATGCATTTCAGTGATGTTGAATTAAAAGGAATATGCAAGCTTTCTTCTGCTAACAACTACTTTACCAATGTAACTGTTACCGACACTTTGATGAACCACCAGGATTTTAATAACTATCCTGTGTTATTTGTTGATGGTGATTTTGTAAACAATGGTGTAATTACCAACAGTGATACATACTGGATAGATATGCGGGTTGATGGAAACTACTACAATAATGGTAAAGCAAATTATAAGCAAATAGTATTTACCGGCGATGAAATTCAGCACTTTTATAGCCCCGTATTTCCAATTTCAAACTCAGATATCGAATCTACAAAAACAGGAGGCCTTGTCCAATGTGATGATGAAGTTTTACTTGACAGTTGCATAGTTTATTTCAATTGGGATGTTTTCAGTTTACAGAATGGTGATATGAAAGTTACAGGTGGTGATTTGAAAAATGTAGGTATTAAAGGCAATGGCTTTAAACTAATTTCAAACGGAAATGGTGCCGCCTCAAATGTTGCATTTGAAGACCTTACTATCGAAGGCCACCTTTATATGGGAGGGACTAATAATTCATTTGATGATGTTACGCTTAGCGATACCATCAGTCAGCGAGCCAGCCATAACTATGATAGTCAAATTACTACAACCGGTGATTTTATTAATAATGGCCATATTATTGACAATGATACTTATGGTATCTCTTTTAGGGTACAGGATGTGGTTATTAATAACGGTGAATGGACTACAGAAAGATTAATTTTTGATGGGGACGATATGCATTATATCGAATCGCTTGGTGCAAACCCTTTTGAAGTTGATGACATTACTATCAGTGCCAAAGGGGGCGATGTTACTATTACAAACGAGTTGTACTTATTAAATACTGATGCAAATTTAAGCAGCCAGAACCTCCACATTCCGGATGGGGGCATCCTCGACCTTGTTAATAGCTCTATACAATATGCAATGGTTTACGGAGGTGATTTTTCTACCATCAATTGCTCTAACAACTCCTGGTTGAGTGCTTCAACTTTCAATACTGTTTTTATTAGTGGGGCTGTCGATACCAGGGTGAATACTTTTATGGATTGTGTGCTTGATGGCGTGATGCAAAATGATGAATACACTCAACAACCAACGATTGTTTTTGATGGAAATTTCACAAATAACGGATCAATAATTAACAGGCCAGGTTATTCTTATGACCTTTACAACGATGTGTTTGGGAATGTGTATAATTACGGGACATGGGAAATAGATGAAAGTAGCTGGCAGGGTTTGCTCGACCAGGATATTTACCTGATGGATGCAAGTGAAATCAACACCCCATCAGAGTTCCAGGCGGTGATCGGCTCTGGAGGAACCTACCAATGGTATAAAAACGATGATGTGATAGATGGGGCAACGACAAACCATTTGGATTTTGCTGCAATCACTGCAGCCGAAAGGGGCTACTATCACTGCACTACAAATGAAGGCACCTCCCGTACCATCAGGATTTGCACCCCTCTTGAAATTGATCTGGCATCCGAAGCATGGTTCTGCCAATACGAATCTGTTATACTTGAGCCCGAAGTCTCTGCAGGTACCGAACCATACACTTACAGCTGGTATCCGGTGGAAGGCCTGAGTGATCCAAATATCCAAAATCCATTAGCAAATCCGGATGAATCCACAGTTTATACTGTAAGCATTACCGATGCTGTTGGTTGTGTGGGAGAAAGCAATATTTATGTTCAACAGTATCCAATCCTAAATGCTACGGCAGGTTTAGACAAAGAAATTTGCTTCGGCCAAACAACCGTGCTGGAAGGCAGTGCTTCGGGTGGAGCTCCGGATTACACTTATACGTGGACACCGGAAACCGGTCTGAACAATCCCAACATTGCCAATCCTTTTGCCACACCCGAAAGCACAATTCTATACACGCTCACAGTTACAGATGCCAATGGTTGCCAGGAAACAGCATCCGTGAATATTATTGTAAATCCCCTCCCCGAGGCTTATGGCCTGAGCCAGGACAGCACACATTTTTGTTATGAAAATGACACCATTATTTGTTGGTTGCTCGATTCGGAGGTCGGAGTTAACTATGAACTTTATGTAAATGCCTCACCCAATCCGGGCGGAGAAATATTTGAGGGCACCGGCGAGGCCATACCCATCTGGGTCACCACCACCGTGCATGGTCATTATACCCTAAAAGGTGTAAATGCTACAACAGGTTGCCACAAAATGATGCTGGGTTCGGTGATGATATTTATTGATTTCCTGCCCGAAGTTGTAGATCAATCAGGAGATGAAATTGTGATTGAAGGTGAGAGCACAACTCTGTGGGTGGAAGTTACAAGTACCCAACCCCCGTGGTTGCAATGGTACAAAGATGATGAAGTGATTCCGGGGGCAGAAGATTATAACCTGGTTCTTGAGGATGTAACAAGCGAAGCCACCGGGACTTATCAGTGTTTGATAAGTAACGATTGTGATATTGCCTGGAGCGATCCTGTTTCGATAACCGTTTTGCAGCGTCAAAGCATCCAAATTCCTGCCGGTTGGAGTGGGTTCTCCACTTATCAGGATGTATTCGATTCGGATGTAAATAACATGTTTGATCAGTTAAGCGGAAACCTGATAATCGTCAGCGATTTTGAAAATGTTTACTGGCCGGGTGGCGCTCTTAACTCCTACGATGGTTGGAATACAAAAGTTGGGGCACAGATAAAACTGGAAGAAAGTGCAATCCTGAATGTAGATGGCTTCTTCACCGAAGATCGTACACTCAATCTGGACGCAGGATGGCACTACCTGCCTGTGCTGGGCAACTGCGATTTTGATGCATCAGCCATTTTCGAACAGGCAGGCACAAATCTGGAACTGGCCAAAGACATCGCCGGTATTCGCGTTTACTGGCCTGAATTTAATATTCAATCTTTAAACACCCTCGAACCGGGGAAATCATATCTGATAAAGTTAAATAGCGCTTCCACCATAACATTCCCCAATTGCCTCAAAGGCGATCACTTTACGCCCTCATCAAATCGGGCTGCAAATGGCAGTCCGTGGGCAGATCCGGCATACACCGGAACCTCTCATCTTATTGTCATCCCTGAATTGCTGTGCAATTCAATAATACAATCAGGAGACTGGATTGGGGTGTTCAAGCAAAACGGTGTATGCGTAGGATTGTCCGAATATGAAAATGGAAACACTGTTATTGCAGCATTTGCTGATGATTACACTACATTTGAAAGTGATGGACTAAGCGAAAATGAACCCTTAAAACTAATGGCATACCGAACAACTACAGGGCAATACCTGAAATTATATCCAGATTATAGCACAGAGTATTATGATGGATATTTTACTGCCAACGGGCTTTCGGTGATAGATAATTTGAAGGCTGAAAAAATTCCGGGCATCACAGGCGGATATGAAATTACCATTTTCCCAAACCCTGCTCACGATGTGATTAACATCAAAGGATTACAATCAATCGTTTCCTGGGAAATAATTAATTCCGGGGGTGAGGTTGTGAAGTCGGGGGTTGCAGATGAGAATGGCCAGATACTCCGGGGTAATTTAAGCTCCGGGCTATATACCCTAAAGTTTGTTTCTAATAACGAGGTTATTTGCCGAAAGGTAATGTTGCATTAATGGTAAAAGTCAGGGCTTAACTTTTAGTAGTCAGGGCGTGACTTTTAGTAGTCAGGGCATGACTTCAAGTCATACCCTGACTTACCGGATTAAATAAAATTGTTGGGTTTTAATTATGAAGGCTGCCCGGGTTTTTGGGCAGCCTTTGTTTTAGGAAATTATATTCTCATTACAGAACTCCTGACCTATAGTTTACAACCCAATTAGCTACAACTTTTTTGTCGTAATTTAGTGTGTCGCAAATTCAATTATTTTTTGATTCTTTTTTACTTAGTGGTTCTGAGTGATCTAAGTGTCTATGTGGTGATTTTTAGAAAGTTACCACGAAGGCATCCCGATAGCTATCGGGAGGCACAAAGATTCACTTAGATTTTTTACGATTCAGGATTAACATAAAACCTGACCCTGATCTGCCAGACTTAATTCGTGCGTGTTCATAAAGTCGGTATTTTTCAATATTCGAAAAATATTTCCCCATAGATTTTATCTGCGCTAATCAGCGAAATCAGCGGGAAACAGAGGCTTTAATTTGTCATCTCTGCATCACCGCTTATGTTCCATATAGAGCCAAGAAAGGCACCTGAACCCGGGTCGGTATTCACACCTGCCATTGTGTTTCCGGTTTCAGCAACAAATTCTTCAGCATCGGTCGAGGCCTGTTCATCCACAATTTCGTGATTAGGTTCCAGTATTTCGGTTTCCCAGGTAGATAAAATGGTATTATGGTTAAGCGTATGCCCCGGTGCAGAAACCTTTTTTTCTATCATTTTTTCAGGTTCAAGGGCGCTCATCATTTTCAGGAAGTTTGCCCGGTGGCTGTGCGTTGTGTCAACATACTCATGACTTTGGGTGCCGGTGAGAATGGCTGCTGCCTGCATCATTTCGTGGCCTGACCAGCTACCTCTAACGTTGATATGTGGCTCATATTCGTCATCCGGGCCAATATTAAGTCCTTGCCTTATGGCATTTTCATCGCTTATTGCAACCTGCGCATCTTCACTGTTCGAATCCAGCACCCAGGCTGAGTCAGGTAGGGTAAAGGTGTTGCCGTTAGCGGTGGCGGTAATTTCATAAACGTTGTGTGTTTTATAAAATGTCTCCCAGTCAGGCACATCAAAGCTAATACTTGAACCTTGTACACTGAGGTTGCTGTATTCCGATGGCGATATAAGGGTTTTGGTAGTTCCCACTACAAGAAATAGTCTCCCCGGATGTTGATGGAAGGTATGGAAGGTACTGGTATTATCATTCAGGTCAGGATGGATGGTGGGTGTTGACGAATAAATTCCGGCTGTGAGGCTTTCCACAAAGCGCAATCTTCTGTTTGGTCCTTCGCTTATGGTGCTGAGCGTAAGTGCCGGCATTTGAACCTGAACATCATGATGCCCGAGATCGCTGAAAACAACCGGGGGTGAGGGGCTTCCTGCCATAGCTCCTTCTGCATTTTGCTGAGTAATTGCTTCCCAACCCGTGCCCGTTCTGTCGTTTACTGTAATGTCTTCGGTCAGGCTTGCTTCTGCACCTTCTTCGCCACCATCAGGAGTAATGCGGTAGGTAACTTCCAGAATCCCCGACATGGCCATGATACCACCCCATTTGTTTTGAAAGTCAGCGTCTGAAGCTCGTCTGCTTACGATTCCATGTTCATCGCTTGTAAAGGTCCACGCGGTAATGCGGTAGGTCTCTGCACCTGTGGGTTGAAACATGAAGGTTGCCTTGAAATTATCTCCCCGGGTAAGTGTATTTCCGGGGGTGAGATTTAGTGTTGGTACTGCCGGTTCAGGAGTAGCAGCTTCTACTGGAGGTGAATCGGGTTCAGGTGTTGGGTGGGTATCAGGCTCTGGTGTTGGCGCATCTATTGGGGCTTCTTCACCAACCAACTGAACTTTTGTATCTTCCTGCTTTTGAATGGAAATATGTTTTTCATCCATACCCGATGCATCCTCAACCATAATATTTCCAGCTGTAACTCCTGCTGATGTTTTGCGGGATATGTCTCCATTTTTGCCATTTTGCTGAATAACATGGCTTAGCTCATGGGCAAGCAGGCTTTTTCCTGAGTTATCGTCAGGTTTGTATTTTCCTTCGTTGAAATAAATATCATTACTGGTAGTAAAAGCCTGTGCATTCATCGCGGAGGACATTTTTGAAGCTTCAGCATCTCTGTGGATACGCACATTGCTAAAATTATTTCCAAATCCCCCTTCCATTTCTCTTTGAATATTCTGAGTCATGGGGCTGCCACCCCCACGTCTTTGGTTAATTCTTTGCTCAACCATTCCGTTTGTGTGCTGCTTATGTGCCCTTGTATCATTTTCATTTTTCGCCTGGATAAGTTCTTCTTCCTCCTCTTCAGCTTGACGCTGCAATTTGGTTTGTAATTCTTCTTCCTCCTCTTCTTCGGCCTGTCTTTGGATTTTGGCTTGAAGCTCCTCTTCTTCTTCCTCCTGTTTTTGCAGCTTTGTTTGCAATTCTTCTTCCTCCTCTTCAGGCTGTCGCTGAAGTTTCATTTGAGCTTCTTCCTCTTCTTCGCAGCATTGTTTTTGTATTTTAGTCTGCGCCTCTTCATCTTCTTCATGTCGCTGCAATCTTGTAATATCGACATCTCCGCTTGTTTTTTGCTGAGATGAAACCTTAGGTGAATTGTCAGATATCCCTGCCACTACTTGTGCAGCCGCCCTGTCGGCTTCCACCTCATAGCGGTCGCCGGGCGTACTTACATTCAGTTTGGGTTGAACGATGGCATTGGCGATGGCACGTGATGGACTTTTTGTTTCCGGTATTTTCGAATTGCTTGTTATCATCACATTGTTTTCCCTTCCTTTTGATATTCCCGGCGAATGCCTTTAATAATGTCAGTTCTTTGAATTTCTGAAGATTTCCGGGAAATGGTCATCAATGATGCGTACCTTACCACGTTAATAATTGAGCCGCCTGAAAGGCTGTATTTTTTTGAAATTTCCGACAAGTCGATATTTTTTGCCAGGTTGGATTTTTTAGAAAAAGATTGTTCCCAAAGTTTTTGCCGTTCCGTTTCATCGGGCATGGGAAAATGGATGATTGTTTGGAAGCGGCGCAGAAAAGCATCATCCATATTGCTTTTAAAGTTTGAAGCCAAAATCACCAATCCGGGATATTCTTCAACGCGCTGAAGAAGATATGATACTTCCTGGTTGGCGTATCGATCGTGCGAATCACTTACGCTTGTCCTTTTCCCGAAAAGGGCATCTGCTTCATCAAAAAACAGAATACAATCGATGTGTTCAGCTTTCCCGAATATCTTCTCCAGGTTTTTTTCTGTTTCACCAATATATTTAGATACCACGGTTGAGAGGTCGATGCGGTAAACTTCCTTGCCTGCTCGTTGTCCGATAAGGCTGGCGGTGAGGGTTTTCCCGGTTCCCGAGGGACCATAAAACAAACTTTTGTACCCGGGCTTTAATATGCGGCTCAATCCCCAATCATTCATTAAAGTTTTTTCGTGATCAATCCATTTAATAATTTCTTCTACCTGTTCAAGGGTATCATGGTTCAACACCAGTTCATCCCAGGTAATTCCTGACGAAATTCGCTTGGCCGGGAAATTACGGCTAAAGTCCGGTTTACGGATATAACCCAGTGTTATCAAGTCTATCAGTTCCTCCGACACCAAAAGGCTGCCGCTCATTATGGGCTCGTTTTCGGGAGGAGTATCCAGTTTTAATAAGTTGTGTTGCGAAAAAATATGATCGCGATTAAATAGTTGCTGATAATTCAAGCGCATTTCGATTTTATCAGCAGCCAGCACAAACAGAACGGTTTCACCCGTAGGGAGAAATCCACCATGCATGTTTCCCCTGATGCCCCCAAATTCAGTAAAACCGCGATTTGTATTTTGATTTAAGGTAAAGAACACATCCAGTACCTGGGGTTTAATATGTGGAGCCAATGCCAGGAGTATCGTCAAACGCTCGTGCGGGCTGAGTTTATAATGCCTGATCAGGTTTGAGTACAGGGATTTTTCGGAAGTCAAATCCGGGGGTACAATCTCTTCAACGCGGCTGTACTGGCTTTCCTTCCCGAAATAAAGTGCCATCCGTGTTTGAATAACCAGTTCCAGCCAGGCCAGTTCTTTCTCAAGATCCTGAGCGCTTAAAGTAATATTTGAGTTTTTTCCCGGCATCGTTTAATTATTTACCATTCAACCTGAATTATTTTCTCCATCCATTTATATTTAATCATACTTATCGACCATGGTAGCCTGTCGATGAGCAGATCCCAGGCCTTCCTGTTAATGGTTAATACCCATGCAGAGTCGGAGATTTTTAACCTTCCTTCGCGCATCAGGAATGAATTTCGGAAGCCCGGAATACTCACTTTTCCGATGGCTTGCCACTTTTCAATGGCCGCTAAAATGAGTTTGTCAGTTTCGTTGATTTCCATTTTTGTCAGTTGCAGTTCGTTGGCTACCGGATGATGTAATGGCAGGCCGCACAAAAGCTTGTTCAACGCAAGTTGTTGTTCGGGAAATTCAGAAGTGCCACTTGAAATGTATTGTAGCAAAAGAACAGCGCGTTCCCTTTTTTCATCACTTAAAAAAGCATCATTTTCAACTAATTTCAGTTTGGTGAAATAATGCTTTAAAAATGGCCACAATAATACCAATCCGGCATTTTGGATGTAAATTCCATCCTGCACTATTTTTTCAATTTTATTTTTAGTATCGATATTTTCTTTTTCATCGTGCTTAAAGATTGTTTGTTTTTCAGTTTTTTCAGCCGGGATATTTTCAATATCGTTAAATTCATTTTTATGGGCTTTGAGCCAAAATCCTGAATAGCCGGTTTCGGGAAGCGCCTTTGCAATATCCGACAAAAGTGTGGCGATGTGTTTTTGCTCAAATCCTTGTTTTCCCAATACATCAATCATTTTTTTAAAGCTTCCTGCAATAATATTGCTAAGCTCCGGGGTAAGACTTCTTCCGGAACGATGTACCGGCATAGATTTATAGGCAATATCATGCAATGGCATTAATTCGAGCAGTGCAATTCTTACTTCTTTTCTTACCTTTTCGGTGATGTGATTTTTTTTAAGTGCGGTTAAAATTTCAGTAATTAAAATTGAAATTAGGCTCGAATATTCTGTACTATTTTTCTTTTTATTTAAAATAGAAAAGGATTTACCTGATATTGAAGTTGCAATAGCCTGGATTAATTCATCGGTGAATTTATCTGAAAACTGCGCATTCAACCTTGTGAAAGCGGTTTGGTGCTCAAGGATGGATTTTAGTTTGTGTGCCTTAACAGGGTCAAGCTGCTGTGCCAATTCACCGAAGAGTACTTCGGGCATTTTTTTTTCATGATCAGAAAACCACCAGGGAAGCAATCCGGTTTGCAGAAAATCGACAAATGCTTCAAAAACTGATCGGGTGGCAGGAAATGTTTTCATACCATTTTTTTCGCCGGCATCGAAAGGGGAAGCATTTATTTTATCACGGATAAGCTGCTCAGCCATTGAAGTGATTTTCTCCACAAGTTCAGCTTCAATGTTTTGCGGCTCAATGCTTCCCAGGTCAATTTCAAGTCGATCGAAACGGTAAATCTTGTCATCCGGCGAAAGCCTGGTAAAAACCTCATCCATTGCTATCAGCACCTTATCGTTAAAAGTTTGCCGCACTGCCTCCCTTATTTCATGGGCTTGATCTTCGGAGTCCACAAGGAGCTTAAAAATTTGTTTATGGATGATGTGATTTACCATCTTAACTAAAAGCCTTATTTATTTCAGTAACTGCATTGATTTTAAGGTTGTTTTTCAATTCGATGCTTTTCCAATTGCCTTTAAGATTTTTTACCGAAACTCCGGCTTCCTTCAGTTTTGCTGCTATTTCGGTAAGTTGTTTCCCGGTATCAGCAGAAACACCACTGATTTCGCGTAATGCAATTTCATCGAGCATGGTATGCGTCATTACATTAATCAAAGTACGATAGGCTTTCTGTTCATCGCCACCGGCAGCGCTAAAGTTTTTGATGAGATTAGCAGCTGTATTTTTGAATGCTCTCAGCGTGTTTTTGCCTTGCGCCCGTGATTCGCCGGCTACCAGTTCTATAGTTTTGTCCAGTAGCTTTTTATCGTTTACAAGATTGGCAGATTTAACTTCATCAAGCAGCGCGATTCGTGGTGTAATCCTAAAAGTCATTATATCTGCTACAACTTTTGCAGCGGCTGTTTTTTCTAATCCTGCAACTTTACCAAGATTTTCGCTTGCCACGCTAAAGTCGCCTATGAACACCGGGATATTCAGCTTTGGTGCATTGCGCTTTAGTTCCGGCAATTCAACAGTTTCGAGGGTAAGAGATTGCCCTGAATTCAGGCTGATTCCTGTTAAAGTTTTCGTTTCGTGTGTGGGCTCACCGGTAGTGGGATTGTTTCTGCTCAGCCTTATTTCGTAAGTGGCTGCCGGCACATTATCAAAAATAAACTGACCTTTGTTTATTCCTGTGTTTTGGAGCAAGGTTCCGCCTTGCAAAAGCTCAGCATTTCCGCCGCTTAAAGTACCCTGCAAACCTTGGATGGTTTTTTCAAAAACAAAGCCCTGGATAATTCCTGCCGGTGCAGCGGCATTTCCATCACAGCAGGGTATTACCAAAACGGTAACCAGGCCTTTTGCACTTATGTTGCCCGCGGCAATGGTATAGATAAAACTATCGCGGCCCTGAAAACCCTCGTTAGGATAAAATTTAAGCGCCTGCCTGCTATTCTCGATGGAAATCACCTGAACAGTATTTCCCTTAGAAGTAGTTGAAGGTGTGTTGAGCGAATAACCTGAATAAAGCAATTGTGGATTTGCAACATCGTTCATGGCCACATCAATAGTTACCGACTGGTTTATATGCGTTACCGCGATGTCTTCGCCGGTATAAGCAGGGGCATCCGATTTTTGCCTGATCAAAATAATTACTTTTCCGATGTCGGCCAGATTACAATTGTCACTGTCATCTTTTAATTCATACGAAAACTCATCTATTCCGATTTGTGGAGATTCCAATTCATACTGTATGAGTTTTCTGCCTTCATCGTCCAGGAGTATAGTTAAATTTGCTCCCATCCTGGAAGTCGTTTCGCGAAGGATAATATTATGAGGAGTGCCATAATTGTTTAGGTTCAGGTCATTTTTCAACACATCAAAATTATAGGCAATGGGTTCATAAGTCCCCGTCTCAGGTCTTTGTATTACCTCGAAAGTATGATGATCGATTACTGCCATCGGTGGAAGGCAAATGTCGGAAGGATCGATTTCGCAGCAACAATTCGACTTGCCAAACAATGCAAAATCGGCCCTGACCAATTGTTTTTCCGTAGTTTTTTCGCTAACAATAACAAAGGTACCTCCTTTTGGAACCCCGGCTAAATGTTCCATTCCCGAATGTTTGCTTGCGAATTTTTTGAAATTTCCCACATGCACATTCAATAAATGACCCAGGTGGAAATAGATGGTGGCCAGTTCGGCAGGGAAGCAGTTGTATTGGATTTTCTGATAAGCATTCAGGAAATCCATTAATTGAGAAAGATTTTTTACAAACATTGAAATTATTGGGCCGGCAATGAAACGCATAAGCGGGGCTGTGGTTCCGCTTAGTGAAACTAACAGATCGAGCAGGAAATTTACAATCATCCTAACCCTTATTAGTTGCTCCATAATTTCTTTGGCAATGTATGAATACAACAAATAGTTGAATCCGCGTACATCTTTTGGCAATATTTCCAGCAACATTTTAATTTTTGTTTTTATGTCGAGGATGCCAAGATAGAGGCTGTATGCCAGATCCTGCATTGGGTTGTTGCCGCCTGCAAGGGGAGAAAAAACGCGAGCCCCTTCCGGCTCGCCGGTATTTCCCTTAACTATTAGAGGGTTGCTGTGTACCAGAATATCCCTATTGATAAAATTGATCGAATTTGAGATGTAGCTTATGTTCTCAAGGTTCTTTTTTTCGTTGTTAAGGGTTTCAATCCTGAAATCCATCGTTTTTCTGCCGGCCTCTGTTTTTATTGATTTTTGTTTTTTCTCAAGTCCGGCGATTGTAGTTTCGAGCGATTTCTTTTTCAGGTTTACATATTTCATCGATATGGACGGCATACCTTGTTCTTCATAAAGTGCACATACCTGATCGATTGAAAATTCCTGGCCGCCAATTTGAAGTGTCTGCACCCCACCGGTTAGGGTAGCCATATACACCTGGTCGGCTTCATTTATCAAAGTTACCTGTAGGTTTACATTGGGTGCGATTTCACCCTCGCCGTTTTTTATACGTGTAATTATGCGCTGGCCATCGTTTACCTGGATATTCTCATTTCCGCCATCATTTTTATAGTAAAAACTTACTTTGTTGGGTAAAGTTTCGAGTTGTGAAAAATCGAAACCTATATTAACATTATTAGTCCACAAAATAATTCCTTCACCAAATCCCGGGCCGGCCTGCTGTGCTTTTGCCCAGTTGTATCCTACACCGCCATTGGTCCAAAAAAAGTCGTGCATGGTTACAGGGATATTATTCTCGCGAAATATTTCAGAACCACTTGGAAATTCATCTCCATCAAAAAATTTCCCATCCTCAAGGGTATCGAAATTAACGCAGGTGTCAGTACCGGAAGGCGGCGAAACATTGGGAACTTTCCCTAAGGCATTTAAAATTTTATCATAAGTACATATCAGTTCACTTCGCAATTGCAGGTAGTCGGCCTGCAAATGTGATATATTGCAACCGGCTAAAACACCTTTTCTTTGGATAACCCAGTCGCTGTTTAAAGCCAATAGGTTTTCTTCCGCTGCAGCAATTTGTTCCATTAAAGTACGAATCTGTTCCGCATTTTGGCTTACGCCATTGTTGATTGCTTGTTCTAATAATTTTCTCAATGCTTCGATGTTATCAAGAACTTCTTTAACAGACTCCAGTCCCTCAAAGAAAGCCCCCCCTGATAACTGATCGAAGGAAAGTCCCACGATATCAAATTCAAGGTTAAAATCATTCCTGATTTTATTCAGTTTTTCTATGATAGATCCTAATTGCTTTCCGAGGTGTCCTTCGATATGATAAAAACCAAATTGTCCCTGGTCAAGATGCAATGGGTTCTCCTGCGGGTTGAGGGCAGTTCCTATTGAAATGTTCGCCCTCATCAAATTTTTTGAGTATGACAGGGGAGGATGTAAAGTACAGCATCCATCAGGCTGCCACCATTTTTCGATGTTGTTGAGTTTGTAAAAATGGGGTATTGCTCTTTCACCCAAATTGTAGTTTAGATTTTGGCCGGGCGTGATTTTCAGCTTATCGGCACCGCCGAAATTCTGATTCCATGATAGAATCATAATCCTGGCAAATAGTTTTTGGGCTTTTTCAAGATCTTCGTGAATAACGTTCCGAGCCGGAGAAGGAATAAAATTATGCCTGTGTTTTCCTGAGTCAATCAACTCACCTTCATCTTCGATAAAATCGCGAAGCATGAGATGACGCGGAAAATATCCATCAAAAACACAATCTTTGATGAGTGGGCACATTGCATCGGCAAATTCGTTATAGACCTTTGCCAATTGGCGGATAAAGTCGAAGCGGTATTGATTAAATCCGATGCCGTTTATATTGTCCAGCGTAACCTGTAGGTTGTTGATATCCTGCTCAAATTCAGGTTCAAGATTTAGGAAGGTTTTGTATTTGTTGTAAGATGCTTTTACTTTACTATAAATTTCATTGGCAACTAATTTAGTAATTTCCCGGTAGCCGGAATGCAGTTCAGCGCTGTTTTCGATATCAGCCAATGTTTTTCCGGTTGATTGCAGGTAGGTAATCAGACGGGGGAAATATATCAAAGCATCCTTTTCCGTGCAAGGATTTATCTCGTCAAGGTCTTCTATATTTATGAGCAGCGCCCTGACCGTAAAAACCACATTTTCGCCTTTGTTGTTGCAGTCGGTTACAATACAGCTTTTTAGCGGATCGTCAACAATTTCAATATAAAGCACCAAAATTTTATCCTTAAAAATTACAGGAGAAAGTACTTGTGACTGATTGTCCTTAATTTCAACAAAATCCGGTGCGTCCAATTGTTCATTACTCAACAATTCGAGTATTTGGATTTGCTGATAGGGCAGAAACTTAGTGCGCCAGGGTTCATACTCCGGGTAGGGTTCTTCGTTATCATCGTCCGGTTCAACAGTTTTTGGATCAACATAATTCCGGTATTTGGTATAGGTAGCATTTCCGGCTTCGATAATGTATCCATCGGAGCTAATGCCAAAACCGCTTATTATTCTTACCGTGTTTAGTCCTTCGGGTTTTCCGAAAAGTCCGCACACGATGCCTGTCCCGGTAAGCCTCACCCTGCTCAGCCTGGTTTGGTCATCGAGGTACTGTCGCAACTGGTTCAGTTGTGTATTGGTTAATACCTGGTTGGGTTTAAAATTCGGAAAGAAGTTTTGCGTATCCATGATAATGAAGATTTGCTTGTTAATTAATTTGATCCTAAACTCATTTGATTGAGTGTAATCTGCGGGTTTTCGCTGTCGGGGTTTTCGCAGTCGTGCAGCCCTGCAAGCGCTTGCACATTGTCAACATGGTGCAATTTGTAAATCAGCTTCTCCAGCCTTTCGCTGTGTTCTGACAACAATTGGTGAGCTTCCGATCCCGGGGCAAAATCGTTTAGGCCGATCTTTGGATGGCCTTTATATTGCACACCTGCTTTTGCAAAAGTTTCAGCCCAGAGATTGTAAACTTTTTCAAAGCCCAGCATGTCGCAATGGCTGAGCCAGCATATTTTCAGATAGACGTGTGCCGGTGCTTCCAGTCGCAGTGTCCGTTCGATCATTTTACGAAAGCGAATACTTTGGAAACGTTTTGGCCATGCAGGCAAGAAAACTGTAGCCCTGAAAGAATAGGGGTCTTTAACTTCGATACACGCATTTTCACATTCCACATCGGGCGCATTAATCTGAACCGGCATAAAAGGGTCTTCGTCAATTCTTTTGCGCAAGAGGATGTGTTCGATAAGGTGAAAGCCCTCATTTTGCGAAAGCATGTTAAAATAATCTCTCACCTCGAACAGTGAAGTATCTTCCGCAGTTTTAACAATGCCTATTACTTCACCATTTTCACAATTATTTTTAAGTTTCCATATTTGTTCATCCTCATCAAAGTGATAGTTTTTGAGGCAAGCGCCAATACGAATTGTGGCATCCAATAAAATGCAGATGTTTTCGCGGCTTTCGCAGCAAATACTTTTAAAAAGCACTTCACCTTCAGCATTCCGGTATTCGAAGCGCCAGGTGTCTTTCAGGCAGTTTCCATCCTCATCAGCTTCCAGCCTGTCGATCCATAAATGGTCTCCGGCAAGGTTCCTGCGGCTTACTTCATCGAAGCCCATCAGCCGGCTAACCCTGCGCTGCAGTCCTGTAAGATTTCCACTCAAAAACGGAAAACGGTAATCATAGCCTTTTCCCCGGTCGCGGCTCAAGGCCGGATAATCATCCATGAAATCTCTTTTGTCAGCAATTATTTTTTGAGCTGCCGATTCATTATAAACTGCATACATCAGCAAGCTGTAATCTGTAAAATCCTCGGCAAACCTGCCAATGAGATGATCGAGGAAACGATTTTTCCGGTCTTCAGCAATTTTCTTTGTTTCGATGATTTGATTCAATTTGGCAAAAACCTGTTCCGCCATATCCGGATCTGAAATTTCTTCATCGTAGATGTATATGTCTTCCAAACCTGAAATGTCCTGAACCACTTGCGTGAAATATGTTTTTATTTCCTCATTCTTCCAGTCGAAGAGCTTGCGAACATGGCTCAATTGCGAGAAATAGTTGGCAAGAATCTGTTCGAAAAACATCAGGAAAGCTTTGAATTGTTTCGATTGTACTTTCCTTAATTCGCTTTCTGATTCAGGAACCCGGTTATTGCCCACCATGTAAGTTGGTGGCAGGTCGTTTTGAGCAGGGAAATATTTTTCCACATCCATAAACTCACCCACCGGAACGGGGAAGTCGCGTTGGATACCTTTCAGTTTTCTTGAAGACATCAGCGAGCGTTTTTCGTTGTATAGGTCGAGGGCTTTTGCCTTATTGGGAAGGTAGGGCAGATCATCTTTATAAAAAACTACTTTGGATTTTTCAGGATCAAAATCGGGGGCCATTGTTGCCGGATTGGCCAATTCCAAAATCCAGTCTTTTTCTGTTACTATAAATTTTGTTCCATTTAGATTCACAATATTGTCGCCCGGTTTAACCGGATTTTCAGCACTAACTTCGATGTAGCTCAGCAGCGAGATTTCCTTTACAGCAATCACACCCGGGATGTCCATGATGATTTGAATGATGTCGGAAGTTTTTAAAAAGCAGGTGCGCTGTATTTTCATGAATTCCTCGTTATCGATAAATCCATGTTGCAAAGCCGGCCCTTCAAAAATCTGATCGCTTGTATAACCCTTGTTTTGTAATTCGGCGATGGTGTAGAAGATCACCGGGGGAGAAACATAAAACTCCAACCCGAAAAATATCTCAGCCAAAATATTTTGGATGTCTGCGTCATCAGTAACTTCAATATCTGCACAAACACCAATAAATTCACTTTTTAAATCCCTCACCTGCATCAAATCCTCACACAGGTTTCGATGTTTATAAATCAAATCTTCGGCAGCTTCGAGCACTTCAGTTTTGGTAAGCCAGGCCGTGTAAGGCACAGGATGATAATGGATAATTTCCCAGTTGTAAAAAAAGAAATAATAATCGGCTGTGGGTGAGCCACTGATAATTTCCAGGCCTGGGTTGGCCTTTGTTTGAAAAGAGCTTATCGCAGTTTCCCGGTACAGCTTAACGGAACCACCGGCCTGAATTTCATAAGTAGCTCCGGGTTCAAGCCAGGTTTCAATTAAAAGATTTAAGCCTTCATCAGGGTCGGCAGCTACCTGGTATTCATCAAAAAATATTTCAGCACCATAAGAATCTTTGATGCTCAGTTGCACCAAGCCCGCTGATTCAGGGAATATTTTTACTGAATTCAAAAAGGTTTTTCCATAAACATTGAATCGCAGTCCCTTATTGCCGGGAAGGATAAAAGCACCCGGAGCTCCTGAACCCTTTTCATTTAAGCCACCAATTGCCGGGTACTGTTCACCGATGTCAAGTTTTTCTTTATCGAAAGGCATTACTTTGTAGGCAACTTTCCAGTCGTAAAAAAAATAATATTTAGCATCATCAAAAGCTCCATCGAAACCGCTTTGGAGGTGGAGAAGGCTGGGTGAAACTTTAGAATAATTGTATGTATCGTTGCTATAAAGCCAGGGAATTGTGCCCCTGGCATCAATCCGGTAGTCTCCCTTTGTAAGCTTGAAGCCCGTGGTGATCTCCACTTTTTCGTCTGCCGAATCAAGGGAAGTAGTAATGAGTTTCTCCTCCAGGTAATTCCCCTCGTCATCTTTTTTAAGCAAGCGGATGGTGATATCACCGGCATCTTTTGCAAATACGCTTACCGACAAAAGCTCAAAGGGATAAAGTACTTTAAAGTTTATGCCTTTTAAGTCGGTTGCTTCATAGCTGCCTGTTTCGCTCTTGTCTTTTTTTGCCACATAAGATATGCGCTGATCTTCCCTGATGTCATCTTCGGTTTCGATCAATACATCGTACAAACCATTTAGATGCGTGAGCAGCTCATCACCGGATTTAGTACAATTATTTTTGAGCTTCCCTGCTATTTTATCCAAACAATAAGCAATGTCAGTGTTTTTTGAAATCCAGGCATTTCTTACGCCGGTGATATCGATGAGCATTTTCCGGAGATCATCGAAAGATGCGGGAGCCGCGGGGAGTATTTCGGCTGCTGTATAAAAATCACCGGTGTCGGGGTCGGTACCATTTATAATTTTGGTAAGCAGGTCTTTAATTTCGAAATCAGTCCGGTAACCCAGATCAGTAATGGCATAGCAAAGCAATTCGAGGGTAGTAATGCCCGGATCGTGGATATTATAATCGGTCCACAGCTTGCTGCCCAACTTTTCAATATAAGCAAGGCCTTCGCTGCGAAGGAAACTATAGTCCTGACTCTTCTTCAGTTTCAGGTTCTTTATAAGATGATCTATTTCAGACATGATACATCGATATCAAAGTTTATTACATGTTCGCTGCCCGACACCAGGGCAGACGATGAGCCGGATGCTTTGGCTTCTTCAACTTCTTTGGTGGTTCCATAGGCATCGGTATGAAACATTTTAAATTCGGTAAGAAAATCTACATAGTCGGTTTCTTCGATAAAGTTGAGCAGCGCCGAGCGATGTACACTTCCGCCGAGAACAAGGTCTTTGCCTTCATCATAAAGCCAGGGCGTTAGGAAACGCTGAATGTCGTCCTGCAATTTGTTAGTGTAAAAACCTTTATCCTTTCCCGGTAAAAACTGTACGTTGAACGAAACTTTTACCTTTTCATAGACCGGATTCCTTACTTCAAGATTTACAAAATCGGAAATCAAAGCTTGGAGAAAGGCTTTGATTTCTTCCAGTTTGTTAAGGCTCAAACGTGGCTCCAGCGGATCCACAGCATTTTTGTTGCGCAGGTCAGGAATTACAACCACGCATACATTTCCGGGGGCGTGTTCACTTTCGTTGTTGGTGTGATTCACACATTTCACTTTATACACTTCGGGGAACTGCTGCAACACAAGCCTTTCATAATCAAAAATGGTAACCCCCCGGCCTTTATGTCTGAGCCTTTCGCTTACGCGGATGTAGTATGCATTATTTTCCTTGCCCAAAGTATTTGTTTCTTCGGCATCATCGGGATTGGCAGGCATCTCTTGCGCCTGGCCACCAAAGGAAGCAAAAGGCTGGAGCACTTTTTTTATTTCTGCCCTGCCCACTTTCAGTTTGTTTGCCAATCCTTCGGCAAGGGGTTCGCCGAGGCGGTCGAGGTCGTTCCCCCCGCTTTTGAAGAATGTTGACTTCACGGCCTGGGGCAAAATGGCTATCGCCTTGCAAACCGCATCGCTGTCGCGGGGAACGGATGCCTTTATCCAGTGTTTACCCGACGGTAGCATGGTGTTTTCTTTGCTCATGGTTTTAGGCATGCAAAACTTGATAATGCCTGAACGGAGCAATCCATTGGTATCATCGGAGATAATTTCGGTGTTATCAAAATCAATCCAGTTGTTGTAGGACAGATAAGACCATATTACTTCTTGTTTTTCCTTTTCGGGATTTTCACTTCCTTCGGCCACCTGGAAAAGAATGGCCAGATTTTGTTCCGGTTCCAGATATTCAATGCCAATAAACATTGAGCCTTCCGCATCAGCGCGTACATTATTTCCTTTACTGTCAATTATGATTTCGCCGGTGGTTTCATCCTTTTCACTCACAAGAAATCCCGGAACCAGCATTTTTGATGTGCTTACATTTTTATCCGGTGCTTCACCAATGGCAAAAAACTCGTTGATGCCGAAGGGTTGGATGTGAAACAATTGCTCTACCCGGTTTTCGAAATCACTTTTTGAAAGGCTTGTAAAATCAATTTCCTGCGAGGAACTGTAATCCAACGAAATTTCAGAAATTACAGGAGTATAAGGTACCCTCGGAACGCCAAGTTCGTCAGGGTTGAGGGCTGCACTGGTAACCACCTCGGCAAAGTATTTATGGAAAAAGTGCTGATTTAATTTAAACCTGAGGAAACCACGCTCAAAGCCAAAGCCATAAGCTTCGAAAGGTTTGAGTGCCAGATTTCTGTCGGAAATCAAATCATTTATTTCATAAGTTTTTTCTGATTTTAGGATGCTACCAACCGTGTTAAATAGTTTTTGGTTGGAGTTTAGCAGATTCCATTCGCCTTTGTGCAAAATTTCAATATCGGCTTTAAATGAATCGTTGTTGCCGGTAAAATACTTGGTGAATGTCCCGTTTGATTTGTACTGATAATTTTTGTAGTGGTCGCTGAAACTACTATCAGGCAAGTTGGTCCATTTCAAGTCGATCTTTAATTCGTAAGCATTGGGACCGGCCAGATACTTTTTAAAAATTTCGTGGCTGCCAATATAAAAACAACTCCCGATTGCGGGAACCAGGCCAAAGGGCATAAATGGCTTCGCGGCATTGAGTTTTCCTACATCATTTTCTACAATAATATTTTTCAACCCTGTTACTTCAACATGAAGATTTAGCTTCGTCAAATCAAGCGGCCTGAAATATTTGTAAGGATAAGATTTGCTGATATGTTTCCATTGTACCGGGTTTTTATCCGGCCTGTAAGCTTTCAGCCCTCCTGCACGCGATCTGAAAAGTTCATCTTCATAAAACACATAATCGCCCTTATTGTATTTGATTTCAGGATCATATTTTCCTGAATTGCTGCGGATTTTTGCCACATTAGCACAGTCTGTCGAATAGAGCAGATCGTTCAGTTTGTCGATACCAAAGCCTTTTATGGCAGTCAATTCCCGCAAGGAAGAAAAGTTTCCTGCTTCGATTATTCTTTTGGCAACTGTGATCCCAATGTCATAATCATCAATTTGATCCCCATAGCCTGTTTCCGGATTATCAGCTACCGGCCCGGTTTCAGGTTCTGTCCCGGCAATATCTTTTGCGGTTTTTGCATTATTTATAAACTGGAGTGCCCTGTTTACAAGTACTTCATTTAAGGTGTCGATTTCATCGATGCTGTTTAATGGTACAAACGATCCTTGCAATTGGGAAGCATCCAAACCATCGTTGTCGAGGATAAATTTTGCAACAGGATAAATTGTTTCGAAACCATCTTTCAATACCTCATTATCAAAATTTACAATCGAAGGAGACTCAGGCCCCAGTTCAACTTTGAAAATATATTGCCCGCTGTTATCTGAAATGGTTTTTATTTGTACCTCAGTTATTTGTCCTGATACCCATGCTTCCTTTCCACTCAAATATACCTTAATATTGTTTTTTAATTCGCAGGAAATCTGATTAATGACAAAGGAACTGTTGTTGAATATTTTATTTTTCGGATCATCAAAATCGAAGGTAAAGGTAATGATGCGCCGGCCTTCGGCTAATTGCAGTATGGGCGAAGCCACGGCAAACCCGATTTTTGCGTAGGGCATATTTTCATTACCAAAGGTTTGCCATTTACCATCGGCATCTTCAATATCAGCATCTATGCCATCAGCAGAATTTGCTTTAGCTGCCGCATAGATATTTTGGATAATGTAGGGTGTTTCACTATTTGGGTTTTGATTGTTATATTCCTTTTTAATAAATATCGATTTAAAGGCAGTAGCCTCATCAATTTTGGCTTTGTTTACCACCAATTCATCATCGCTTGCAAATAGGATTTCAGCGCCCAGGCTGTCTTTACCATCTTTGAGCAAGGTATCTTTTTGGATGAGGTGTGTTTGAAAAGCTTTCGCCAATTCAAAAATGTGGTGCACACTATCAGGCTGTTCGGGTTTGCTTTCAAGTTGCAGCACATCCCTGTAATAAAAATCGAGATGGCGTCGTGTGATGGTGTTCAGGTGATTACGCGCGTGAATGAAAAGGCTGATGAAGGTAAGGAACAAGGCCATGTATGGCTGATGTTCGGGATAATCGTTGAGGGTTTCCTCTAAAAAAGTAGGTGCATCATCCTGCAAATCGCGAAGTTCACGGAATATTTTTTCGAATATTTTTTTCAGTTCAGTGGCGACCTCATTCAACGCGTCAGGATCTGAATCCAACGCCGTGGGATCGTCTATCAGGCTGATGTCTTCGATATTTTGTGTATTCCAAAGCTCATCAAAATCTGCATTATCAGCATAGCAGAAATCCAGGCCTGTGCTTTCCTTAAAAATCCGGCACAATGAAATTGTATTTCGGAGGGCTTCATTTAATACCGACTGGATTTTTACCTTTAGTGATGTTTTTAGATCAAGGCCATCCACCGAGTTTTGATACCAGTTATCTATTTCAGTGAAGGCCGAAAAAAGGGTTTTAAATTGTTTCCCAATCCCCTGTTTTTTGTCGGGGATATTATTCCCGCTTGTTTTGATATATGCTAAATCGAAATCTGATTTTAGCACCTCCAGGTCTTTATTCAGGATAACTGAAATCAGTGTGCTGATATCCTTTTCGATGAATACCTGCCAGTTGCCATCTCGTTGGTTGCTGTTGTTGTAGAATTTAATGGTTTGGGCAAATTTTCGTGCATAGATCAGCAGGTCGTCCATTTCCCTTTCGTCCACCGAAACATAGAGAGGGTGCAGCGCATCAACAAGGCGTTGGTTTTGATTCGTTCCGTCCCGCTGCAGGGGGTTCAGCTTAAAGCACTTTTTACTCATCATTTAAAATGTTTATACTGTTGTTCCTTCGGTTTTGTAAAATGGAAATACATAATTGTACCTGGTGTTGGTAACAGCGATGGTGTATTCGATGTTAATTTCCAGTTTCCCTTCATTTACGATAGGTTCGATGGAAATTTCGTTCACCAGGATTCGTGGCTCAAAATATAGAATTGCTGTTTCGATCAAATCTTTTACGTAAGTTATCAAAGTAGAATCAAGGGGCTCAAAGATCAGCCTGTCGAGGTTACATCCGTATTTGGCTTGCATAATTCTTTCGCCCACCCTTGTGCTCAGCAATATTTCAAGGCTTTGTTCAATATCCAATCTTCCCGAGGCCATTTCCACTTTTTGGTCAGTTTTTGTAAAAGTGGGGGGGAAGCCCCAACCTGTTCCTATAAATTTGTGATCTGAATTCATAATTATCCTATTAATACCGTTGGTGAACCAATAGCCGCCGAAGCGCCGCAAATACATACATCGCCCACACGCAGGGCGGGCTTACCACCAATAAGCACAGTTGTACTTCCTGTGGGGAAAGGGCTCACCGTTGGTTGATGAACATTGGGCGGCAGCACACAGGTATGATTGTCGCCTGCCACTGCTGCCGGCAACCCTCCAATTAAAACTGTAGGATCACCAGGGCCGATGATGGTTCCGCCATGGGTTGAAATGTCTGTAACTCTTGCTGCTGCCGGCATCTTTTATCAGTTTATTTTTACTAACGATCCTTTAATTTCTGTCATGGCGCCCGATGATACTTCCGATCCTGCACTACCCTCGGCTTTAAAGTTTGCTTGTGCCTTGAGGCTGATGTTCGTTCCTTCGATATTGATATCGCCACTGGCTTTTATGGTAACATCGCTGGCCGATTCCATCAGAATTCCCGAGCTGTCCATGGTCATTTTGTTATTGTTTTCATCCGTGATCTCCATTTTACCCTCATCATCGCTAAAGGTCAATGTATTTCCGTTGGGGGTTTCTATTTGTATCACTTTTTTATCATCGTCAAACATCAGCTTCATTTCGCTCCGTGTAACGAAGCCTTTTTCGTGGTTATCATCGGCAGGAGCGACTGGGGATGGTAAGGCACTGCTGTGCAACATGCCCAGAATTACGGGGTTGCGCGGGTCATCGTTCATGAAACCGAGCACTACTTCATCTTGAATTTCAGGCCTGAAGAATGATCCGCGATTGTCCCCGGCATCGAGCAAGGCCACCCGTGCCCATACCCCTTCCGACCTGTCGATGAGTGGCATGCACACCTGCACACGAAACTCGCCATCAGGATCACCTTCAAGTGCGGTAACGATTCCAATCTGCAAGCCATTAACGGCAGGTAATATTCCCGATGCCCGGGTGTCGATAATGCCCTCTGTTTCTTCACTAAACCATTTTCCCGAAATTCCGATCCCCAGGTTTGTTATCCAGTTTTCGGAGCTAATTTCGTGTCGCACAGCCGATACATAAGCATTGCCATTAAAATGGTTACCAATTCCGTTCAACTCCACCATATTTCCCGGTTTTATATCGCCGTAGCCTTGTATTTGAAAACGGCCTTTGACTTTCGAAATCTTACTTTTTGTATTTTGTGCATTGGCCCATGCCTGCAACTCCATATCTTTCAGCCCACCACCATGCGATAATCCAAAAGCATCCAAACCGATGATCTCTGAAAGGTCATTAGGTGTGATATCTCCGGGAAGTTGCCCTGCAAAAGTTTCCGACTCGCTTTCGATGATGTCCTGATTGGCTTTATCCCAGGATGTGGCTTTAACACCGGCAAACTGATCGCGTGAATCCATTTCGGTTTCAAAGGCAAGAATGTTGTCTCCAAAAATCAGCGACAACTCCGGTGAAGCTGATAAATCCGGGGTTTTTAATTTTAGGATATTGTCGTCGGTAAACACCTGCATTCCCATAGTATCGGCACGCGAAACGATAAAATCCCAATCGGTGGCATAGTATTGTACCATGCTTTGATGGCTTACGCCGGTGTCGTCAATTTCGGTTTGGAGTCCGGTTTCAGAAGCTATTTCCCGGATGATGTCGCTGTCAGTGGAATCGTAGAAATATTTATTTTTCCTTCCAACTGTAAGTTTTACGGCTTTATCGCTACACAATATTCTGAAAACCGAAGTCCTGTCCTTTTGTGCCTTGATGCTGCTTTTTACAATGATTCCTTTAAAGATTACAAGTTCATCAGAATGGTAACCTGCATGAACCTCGAAGGCCTTGCCGGGTAAAAATTCTTCGGCATTGCTAACGGGAAAATCCTCCAGAGCAGGATCGCCATCTGTAAAAGTAACCTGAGCCGTGCTAATCCTGTTGGCCTCTTTCGTAACCACAATCGAAACTACCTGGTAAACATCGCTTACCTGCGTGCCCTCCGATAACAATTTGAATGTAACCAGATCGGATGGCTGTGAAGTAGGTATTCTTCTTTCGTTAGCCATTATTGATCCTTATTTTTTATGGGTGGAAAAGTCAATTGTGTTCCCGTTTTTAAGTTTCTGAAATGCTTTAATTTATTGGCCGCTGCAAGTTGAAAGTAGTAAGCCGGGTCGTTGTATATCCTGTTTGCCATCAAAGGCAGCGTAGCTTTATCCTGCACCTGGCGAACATGGGTGAGGTCGGGAGAGTTTTTCCGTTCCCTCGCCACACGCAGCGTTTCTTCGATATTCTCCGAAAAAACGGCTTTCACCTTTGCCCGTAGCGGGTCGCCGTTCGACTTGAACAGGTTATAAGTGATTTCTGCCGATTTCAGCACACACTTCAAGGCAAGTTTGCTCCAGGCAAGCTTCAGGTATAAAGGGCGATGGATTTCACCGTCATGTTTACCTGTTACTTTCAGGAAATGCTCCACCTCTTTATGTACATCCTTTTCCTCAACTACTGCACCCGTGCCGTCAAAAACAAGGTCGAAGGTATAGTCCTGCGGTTTGATCTTCCCAAAAACCTGGGGGCTGCTGGTGGTTCCGGCACCCTGTTCGTCCTGATATTCCAGCTCATACTTTTGGGTATAAGCCGTGGGATTGAACATGGCCGTAAAGGTCTCCGCAGCTGAATCAGAATAATCCGGCTGGCGGTGGGCTTCAATCGTCAACTTTTTTAAGTGTCCGGCCATTTATCGCTCCTTTTTTTCTTTGAGAATTTCCATTACCTGATCAACACAATCCTGAACCAGCTGCTGCCGCTGTTCCTTTGTAATTCCTCCGGCCTGAGCGCTGGGCTTAACATTGCTGCCAACCTCAGCACGAATTACGAGTTCCTTAATTTCGATAGGCATAATTTACAATTTTCGCATGATTCGATAAGCAAGTTCCATGGTTTCAATTACCAGTGAATTGTCCTGTGCTTTAAAATCGGAAACCGACCACTTTACCGGATAGGCACCAAAAAATCTCCAGGTGGCTATGGGCAGGTGGTTTTCGTTGAGCAACACAACCGTGATGTCCGAGGGTTTAAACTTAAACTGCTCAATAGCATCCCTGCACCAGTCCAGCACCTTGGAGTTATTTACCAATCCACGTTTAAGCACGAGATTGTTAAACTTGATGCCTGTGGGCAGTTTGTAGGTAACATCAGCGCCTCCTTCGCGCAAATCCTCGGTGGTAATCTCTGCACCAAGACCTGTTACTTCCTGAAAAAAGTGATCGCTCAAAGAAATGCCCAGGCCAAAATCCACGGCAAAATGAAATCCTACAGGTATATTATGCACATCTTCCATACATCCGATTTCTAAAACTCAGCTCTTAAACTTTACTTTTCTTATTCGTTGTCTATCCTTATGCCTTCATGCACGATTTCTATCTGCTCAATGGCCACTTCGTTTCCTGTTGCTTTCAGGTCGGGCGAAGTAATTTTTGTTGGCCAGGCATTTACCACCTTCCACACCACAACGGGATTGTGCTCTTCGTCGAGCAGGCTAATGGTGATATCGCGCCTTTCTGGTTTGTTGAGTTTGATTTGGTTGTACCATGCATAAAACTCATTGTCGCCTTTAAACACACCCCTTTTCAGGGTGATGTTCCCATACTTTTTCATGCCGGGCATTTTCGTTACCGAATATTCCGGGCTGAGGCCGTGGCGGTATTCGATGGGTTGAACCTCAATGTTTAATCCTGTCACTTCCGAGAAGCCGATCTGGGTGCCACCCCATTCAACCAGGAAGTGAAATACTGTCATTGGATAAGCCATAATTGTATGATTTATATTAATTTTTATTCAAACATATTGTATTCTATGATTCGATCATTTTATGTGAAAACTTGAGAATGATGAACTCTGCAGGCCTAACCACAGCCATTCCTATTTCTACAATCATCCTTCCTTCAAGTACATCCTGCTGTGTCATGGTAAGTCCGAGGCCAACTTTCACAAAATAAGCTTCATCGGGTTTAGCGCCTTGCAATGCGCCGTCCTGCCATTTTTGGTAGAGGTATCCTTCAATCATGCCACGAACCTTGTTCCAGGTGTTGGCATCGTTGGGCTCAAATACTGCCCATCCTGTTGATTTTTTTACTGATTCTTCCACCATATTAAAGAAACGGCGAACCGGGATATAGCGCCATTCGTTGTCGTTGCCTGCCAAAGTGCGTGCACCCCACACCAGGATTCCTTTTCCGGTGAACGGCCTGATGGCATTGATCGATTTTCCGGCATTCACATCCACATTCAGGCTTTCCTGTTCGTAGCTATCGATTATTTCGGTAACTCCCGAAACCGAGTTCAGGCTAACATTGGCAGGCGCTTTCCAAACGCCCCTGTCGTTATCAATTTTCGCATACACGCCGGCCACTGCCCCACTTGGCGGAACTTTTGACATTTCAGTTTGAATGTTGCTAACGATGTTCCCGATAATGGGATGACTTTCGTACAATACTTTTTGAGCATTGGATGAGTGGGTGTCGGCAGCGGCAGTGATTTGATCGATAAATGAAGAAATTTCATCGAAAATATCCTGCATCACGGGCACGGCAATATCTGTTAGTGAACTGTAATTTATGCTATCAGATAAAATATCATCAAGAATCACATCATCATCATCCGAATCGTATTCAAGAAGCCATGCCAGGGGCATTTCATAAGCTACGTAATCTGTATCTGTAGCTGCGTCATTTTTACCGGTAATCGCTTGTATGTCCGGATTTTTCTCGAAACCAATCAAATTAAAAACGGCCTCTTTCAGAATTTGATTTACATAAGATTTAAGATCGTTTGAAAGGTTTTTCCCTTCCAACGCCAACGACCACGCGGGCAAACTTAGGGCAACTGATCTTAAAAAATTTGTCAGGTCAATGAATTCAGGATTGGCATCCGATGAAAGGAAAGCATTTTTTAATTCTTTATAATGATCTTTTATGCCTGGAAAACCGCCCAGGAGTCCATCAACTGTAGCCTTGACCTCAGCAATATCAGCTACTGTAACATTGGCTGTTTTCACCAGGCTGTTCAGGTCGCTGTCGGAGCTGAGCAAAGCCAGATCAACGGCCGTATCCGTGCTGTCGGTAACATTATCCTTAAAAATGCTGAAGTCAACATCTTTGGCAATTGTACTGTAAAGCCAGGGGGTGTAGGCAGCTCCGTATTTCAGGTTGTTGATTCCGATATTGTTCCTGAAATCTTCGATGCCTTCGTTCCAGCCACTATCTTCGGGCAGGTCGAGTATTGCCACCCTGTCCTGCAATTTATTGCATTGTTCCAGCGCAAGCTTCTGCAGGGTAAACATGTCGTTGGCCGAGCCCAGCAATGCTGCATCCGGGAATAGTATAATTGTAGGCTCATCAAAATTTTTCAGCCTGTGCAAACCTACGCGTAAGCCGGGGCTGTTAACAGGATCGGTTTCGTCGCCCATTTCAATAGCGCCAGCACTGTAAAGCCCTACCGACACAATGTAGCAGGGGCCTCCACCATTGTCAAAAAACAAGCGAAGGGCATCGTACATGTAAAATCGGGTATCGATCACTACTTCGGAAACCGCATAGTTGTTATCCTCATCCACTTCCACATCCACAGCAGCAACAGCATAAGCGCCCCCGAAATAGTTGGTGTATTCGAGCAGAGACGAAATTTTTGTGGGGACGTTGATTAACTGCGCCCCTTTCTTCTCAGCTTTTTCGGTATATCCAATAAAGGCCGGGATAGCCGTTTCCACTTCGGCAACCGAAGGAGGAAATATGGATATTTCTTTTACATAAACTCCCGGTGTTTTGTAACTCATGTTATTAAATATTTAGTTAATTAAACGTATATGTACATTTCGTAATAAATTTCATTGTTTTCAGTTTTAAGCGCCGATCCTATGGCGGGGTTTGGCAGGTCGCAGATTTTTATACCGTCATGTTTAAGAATTACATTTACCTGCTGATCCGACGATGTAATGGGATCATCGGAAAGTATCCGTCTTTCTTCAATGTCGTCACCACCCGACTTGCTGAAAACAACAGGGCCTTCAATAGTAAGGTTATCCACCGAAATCCCATTTCCTGTGTTGTCCTGGTTCTTGCAGCATACATACATCCATTTAATCTGCGAGGCTTCAAACCCCACGGTATAATTACCATTTCCCGTTAATGCATCATTTTCGATAAAGCTGTAAGTTTCAGGAACGAGATTATTTGGCGGGATGGTAAAATTGTTGGTATTGGTAAAAATATCGATAATGCCAAAAACATTTTTCCCGTAAAGGGCAGGATTATAATAAAATGGAAGCGAACCTGCCTGGTTGTCGGCCATCACAAACCTGCCGATATTGATGCCGGGAACAGCCCCGAGATTATGCTGAAATGAACTGGTTTCATCGGTGGGGTTCGCAAACGAAAACCCCGCTTTCTCAAGCTGGTAACTGTTGCCAAAAATATCTTCAAGCGTAAATGCTGCCGAATTCACAGGGCTGGAAAACTTGTAGTTGAGTATATCGGATTTAATGAAACTTAGCGGATTTCCCACTCTTGCGCCATCAATATGGTCGCCAAGGTAGCGATGATTGTCCTCAATATCATCGTTAAGATTACTAAAATAAAAAATCTGATAGGATGGTTTATAGTCAGCGATATCGGAAATGCCACCAAAATATGAATTGCGAAGCGACATAATAAACGAAAACCTGAGTGATCCATCACCCGGAGGATTGCTTAGTTGAGCCGGGTTTGTTTCGGGGACAACCTGCACAAATATCTTAAAACCACACTTACTTCTGCGAAAAATATAGCCAAGCCTGCTAAGTAGTTCAGCACATTCGGGGGTAGGTTCTATGTCGAAATCAAGTACAGATGCTTCCGTATAGTAAGCATGCCTTACTTCCACTTCAAACAATATTTCATACTTAATAATCATGCTTATGTGCGTTTTATGTTTTTAATCGCTTTTTGGTTCATTTATCGTTATTTCAGTTATGGAATCTCCAATTCCTGTTATTTCATCATCAACTATTGGGACCAGCCGCATTTTGTAAACCACCGATGGAATGTACTTGGCACCAAGCGCACCCCATAAATGGTTTTGTTGTTCCAGTCCCAGGGTAAAAAGTTCAACGCTTAGGTTTTGCAGTTGAGGAGGTAAATCCGGGCTGTTGGCAGTGGTAAACTGTTTCATCTTTTGAAAATATGCAATAAGCAACGAGAGCATTTTCAGGGCTTCGTTATAATCATTGGGGAAATATGCACTAAACAGCAAATATAAGTTTAGTTTAATTTCAGGTGTCACCAAAGCGAGTGATCCATCGGGCTGTTTCCGGTACATATCCGGGTTGCGGGCAATGCGTTCTTCTTCAATATTTACAAGCGAAACCACAATTTTGTTATCGATGTTGCTTTGAAGTGATCCATCCTGCGAAACCAGCGAGTTAGCCACAACTTTATCTGCTTCTGCTATTTTAATTTGCAGGTAATTGTTTAAGGTTTTAATGATATGGCTTATAGCTTGGTGTATCATTTAGTAATTATTAATGTTTGGTTTTTATATACTTTAACAATCGTAAAATTCTGTATAAAAGTAATCATTGGGTAAAGCGAAATCAAATATTTGATTTTATTTAACAGTTTTTTAAAATATATAAATTCTCGACATATTAAAATAAGCTCAGAAAACACCACAGTACATTGGCAAACAGCCAAAAAATGAGCGCCGGGTAAGTTTTGGATAAAAAGGGGTTTAAAAAAAAATTATAAAAAATACGGGGATTTTTTTGGGAATTGCTTTTCCCGCCCATGCGCATTGCCGTCAGGCTAAGGATTATTTCCCTTATTCTGCCTGCTTGTTTTTTATTTTGATGTGACAATGGTTTGTTGGGGTGGATGAAAGTGGGCACTTCGCGCCCACTTTCATCCACCCCAACACAGCCCGGAGCTTTGTCATTTCGACTGGAAAAAAGCAGCGTAGCAAGTTTTGTAGGGAGAAATCTTTTCGATGCCGCACCTGCGGCAAGAAATCTATTCCATAATGTTCCCGCAAGGGCAGGATTTCGCTTCACTCAACATTTCCTCACTATGCCCAAAAATTTTGGGTGAACTCTCAAAATGACCTATCTGGGATAGACTTTTAAAAGTCACCCGGTGAATTCCGCCTAAGCTATTGATTTTTTGCGCCGGAAAAAAGATTTACTCCTGGAAGCTATTCACCGGGTGACTTATTACGGAAAATATCGCCCAGACTTTCCAATCCCGAAACTTCGGGATGGAAGCATCAAACAAGAAAATTTGTAGTCAGGGTTTGACTTAAAGTCAAGCCCTGACTTTCCGGTTGGATAAGACCCGACTTTCCAATCTAGAAGTTTCGCGATCGAAACGTCAAAAACAAAAGCCACCCATAGCAATTTTTTTCAAAAAACCAAATATTTTCAAAATGGCTACCTCTTTTACCCCCAAACAATTTAACTGCGATTTTTTTTTGTATTTTTACTATCGTACAAATAAAGTGTTTATGAATTAAAAAAATCAACATGAAACATTTTCACAAGTTCACAATTTTGCTGCTGGCTCTGTTTACAAGCACAACACTTTTCGCCACCGATCAGGTAGTGATCAACAACAGCGATTCAGGCGCGGGTTCACTGCGGCAGGCCATTGTGGATGCCGTAGATGGCGATGAAATCACCTTTACCCTGGCTTCCGGCACCGAAACCATTACTATTTTATCGGAACTTGCCATTGCGGAAAGTTTGACCATTAACGGTTCCAATTCTGCAGGCAGCGGCGTGGAAGTTACAGTCCAGGTTACCGCTCCCGGAACATCCACCTTTCGTGTTTTTAACATTGATGCTTCCGAGAAAACTGTAGCCATAAGCAACATGACCATCAAAGGTGGGGATGTGTCTTCATTTGAAGGTATATCTATGTTTGGTGGCAGCATTTTAATAAACACAGGTACCTTAAATCTTGATAATGTAATTGTTAGCGAGTCGAAAGCACATGGTGGTGGGGGTATTTTAATAAACGAAGATGCAATTTGCTCAATTGAGGGATGTACGATTAGCCATTGCACTGCAACAGATGTTTCAGGCTCGGGAGGTGGCGGAATCTTGTGTGTCGAGACCATAAGCTCTATCAACAACACAAGCATCAGCTATAATTCCACCTCAACCACAGGAGAAGGCTATGGAGGAGGTATTTATTTGTACTATGGAGGAACACTAACATCGCTAACAAATTCAACCATCAATAACAATACCGCTGTAATGGGTGGGGGGCTACTTTCTGGATCTGCAACAATTGGTTCAATTATAAATTGCACGGTGAGCAACAATATTGCATCTAACATGATGGGCGGGATTTATCTAAATGCTAGCACACTCAATAATATGAACTTTTGTACTGTAAGTAATAATTCAGCAACGAATTATCCTGATTATGACATTGGCCTGTTGGCATATAATAGCACCGTGACAATCCAGAACAGCATACTTGCCAACAACAATAATTTTGATTACTATTTTGTTAGTGAAGATGGTCGTGCTGGTAGCCTTACCGATAATGGAAATAATATTGTAGGAATTTCTAATGTTGCCGCCAATGCTACCGGAGGGTTTAACCATGCTACAAGTATATTGTACAATACAAAACACGATGATCCAAGTACCACAGAAACAAGCTGAAGTCAGGGTGAAAATGTTTTGGACAATCAAAACCTGAACCTGGCTACATCGGTGGCGGATAATGGAGGCCCTACGCAAACGCTTGCTGTAGAAAGTGGCAGCTTTGCAATTGTGGCTGGTAGCTGGGATGCTTCTGTAAGCACTGACCAGCGTGGATTTACACGAAGTAACCCTCCCACAATCGGTGCTTACGAATACTTTACCAATACCTGGACGGGAGCTGTTTCAAGTACCTGGAGCAACAATGCTAACTGGAGCAGGAGTACAATACCTGTTATTGGTGTTAATGTTGAAATTCCAAATGTAGCTACTGCCCCAGTTATTTCGGGAGGAAATACCGCAATCTGCAACGATCTTACTGTAAACACAGATGCCAGCCTTACCATTAATTTAGGTGCTTCGTTTATTACCAACGGAACCATTACCAAGTTAGGAACGATTGAGGTTAATGATATGGTCAGTTACGATAGCTGGTATTTTATTTCATCACCGGTAGCCGGGGCACAATCAGGTATGTTCGAGGGCTACTACCTGCAAACCTGGGACGAAAGTGCAGGAGAGTGGAACGATGTTACCGAACTTACCGGGCCTTTAACTCCGCTAAAAGGTTTTGGCTTGTATTGCCAGACCAGCGCAAAACCTGACGTGATATACATTACTTACACAGGAACACCAAATACCGGCGATCAAAGCATCGGAATTACCTATAATGCTACAGGTACTACAAGTTATAAAGGCGCAAACCTCCTCGGCAACCCTTATCCCTCCTACATCGACTGGGATTTGGTAACAGGATATGGTGCAAAATACACCTGGAGGAGAGCAAACGAAAGCTACGATGCATATACAGCAGTTACCGGATATGGAGATGGAAGTCAATTCCTAAACCCAATGGAAGGATTTTTTATTGTTACAGAAAGCACAGGAACATTCGATTTAGATAACGCAATGCGCACCAACGATAATTCCAAAAAATCGGCAAAAGGTTTTGAAAAAGGACTTGTGCTTACAGCCCACAGCGGGGAATTTGAAAACACGCTCTACCTTGTATTCGATGAAACAGCCTCCGAAAACTTTGAACTCGCCAATGATGCATGGAAGCTTCTGTCGGGCACACCCGGCCTGGCCGAGATTTATTCGATGAACTCAGACGGGAAACTTTCTGTGGATGTGCGCCCCGAAAGCGAAAGCATCCAACTTGGTTTTGTAAACGATGAAGCCGGCATTTACAACATCGCCATCAAGGAAATTGCAGATATTTCTACGACCATTCTCGAAGATACAAAAACCGGCACCTTCCACAACCTGCTATCAAAAGCCTACGAATTTGCCTGGAATCCTGATATGGATGATGAGCAACGCTTCAAACTACATTTCAAATCTGTTGGAATTAATGAAAATCAAATCAGCGAAAGCAACATTTTGATTTATGCCGCAAATAATGAAATCATCATCAAAAACGTAACCGGTATCGTAGAGACAGACGGCTCCCGAATGGTCGGGACAGGCTGTGTGTCTCTAACCGTTACGGATATGACAGGCAGAATTGTTTTACAGCAAAACATCAGCGAAAGTGAAATGACCGCCATCCCCGTGAATTTGAAAACGGGGGTTTATGTGGTGATAGTTCGCAGTGGCAGCGGCAGTGGCAGTGGAGCATGCTCCACTGGCTCCACTGTACCACTACATAAAACAGAGAAAATATTTATAAAATAAGGCTCATTTCTAAGATACGGTTGAAAGTTTATAAGTAGACTTTGTTACCAA
>CAZQIV010000014.1:0-77180 GCA_964593705.1 uncultured Lentimicrobiaceae bacterium
GTTGATAACTGCTTCTTATACTTATTTGTTACCCCTGTTTTTTGAGGGGATACTTTAATTTGATGTAACCTTTTGATTTTAAGTGTGGAGCATATCGGACTTGAATCCCGGATTTTCCAAAATCTCTGATTTTGATGAAAATCCGAGGATGTTGTAAATCCGGGATTCTTAAATCCTGGGCTCGAAAAATTACGAAATCAAAGATTTCTATTTTTCGGTGCCGTTCACCACCTAACTGCCTCCTAAATTTTTTGAGGAAGTATTTAATAAAAATGGTATGATAATCATCCAGGGTTTTTAGTGATAATGAAATCGTGCCTGGCGATGAATTTCAACATTCGTTCAACATCGTGCGTGTTTTTCAACATTTTCTCAAACTTCATCGCTTCGGCCCTGGATGCGCATTTTTTACAGGCAAAAAGTTTCCAGGGGAGGAATAATTTTGTGTAGGTGGATTTTCCGAGCTTATGATCTTCCAGCCTTTTGCGCAGGTTTTGCGTTTGGCCGTAGTAATAACGACCATCTTTTTGGGATTGAAGTATGTAGGTAAAATATTCCATGAGATTGTTCATAAAAACAAAAAAGGCAGTTACATAAGTAACCACCTTTTTATTTTGTGGAGCATATCGGACTTGAACCGATCACCTCCTGACTGCCAGTCAGACGCTCTAGCCAGATGAGCTAATGCCCCAGAATTATTTTAAGAACTTGGTGGGTCAGATGCTCTAGTCCCGAAAAGTAGAAAATTTTCTCCATAGGAGTCCTACGGACAATTTTCGTAACTTTTCGAGGATGCTCGAAAAATCATGAAACCACAAACCTCTATTTTTCGGTATCCCGAAAATCAAAAATCTGTGATTTTTATAGATTTTCGTGGATGCTCGAAAAATTACGAAACCATAGGTTTCTATTTTTCGGCACCAGATGAGCTAATGCCCCAGAATTATTTTAAGAACTTTCTATCGCAGGTCTATTTCATAGAAAAATTTTGCGGGTGCAAAAATAATATTTTTCACACTTAAAAAAAGAAATTGCCCTTCAATCTTCAAAAAAATAAATATCTGTAACATTTTCCAAGCAATCACCTTGTCAATTATATTATTGCTGACTACATTTGCAGCTATTATTAATTCGTTTGGACTTTAACTAAAAATTAGAATTTCGTTTATCATTTTGACTTTGAATAATTTTTTTCTTATGACAAAACAAAACTACTGTTCACGCACATTCTGTGTCCTGCTTTCAATCCTGCTTTTCCTTTCTTTTTCATCATTCGCGCAGCAAGCCAAATATGTTTTTTATTTTATTGGCGATGGAATGGGTGTGGCACATGTTGCTGCTGCCGAAGCTTATCTTAAATACACCGATGATAAAATTGGTTCTGATGGATTAAGTTTCACTAAGTTTCCAGTATCGGGACTTGCCACCACTTATGCTAAAAACCGCTTTATTACCGGTTCTGCCGCTGCCGGAACAGCCCTTGCCACCGGACAAAAAACATCGGTAAATACAATAAGTATGGATGCAGCCAAAGAAAAACCCCTTGAAACAATTGCCGGGCGGGCAAAAACTGAAGGTTATAAAGTTGGCATTATCTCCAGCGTGAGTATCGACCATGCTACCCCTGCATGTTTTTACGCGCATCAGCCTGAACGTGGGATGTATTATGAAATCTCCCTGGAGCTTTCAAAGAGCAATTTTGATTTTTTTGGTGGGGGCAGTGTTAAATATCCCGCTGGAAAAGACGGCCAAATTTCTGCTTTTGACCTTGCCCGTAAAAATGGTTATCTGATTACCCAAACAAAGCAGGATTTTGCAAACCTAAAAAAGGGAGATGGAAAAGTGTTGGCCACCGGCAGTGTTATCGAAAGCTCTGGTGCGCTAAGGTATGCCATCGATCAAACAGATGAGGATATTCCGCTTGAAGATTTTGTGTCGAAAGCCATTGAGTTGTTAGACAACGAAAAGGGGTTTTTCATCATGTGTGAAGAAGGGAAGATTGACTGGGCGGCGCATGAAAATGACGGTGTAACTGTAATTAATAATGTAATTTCCCTTTCCAAAAGTGTTGATGCGGCAATAGATTTTTATAAAAAGCATCCCAACGAAACACTCATCATCATTACTGCCGATCATGAAACTGGCGGCTTTGCCCTTGGAAGCGCTCTTACCAAATACGACAGTGATTTTTCACTTTTGAAATCCCAGAAAATTTCAGCACAATCTTTTTCATCGCTTGCCGACTCACTGTTTTTAATGCGTCGGAATCAAAATCTTGGATTTGCAATGCAGCTCGTTGAGGACTATTTTGGTTTGGGCGGGGTTTCAGGGATAAGTTTAACCGAGTATGAAAAACAAATGCTGGAAGATGCTTATTTTGTTTCAACAAGTAAGTTGGAGCTTGGACACGATAAAGAATACGTGCTTTATGGAGGTTATCATCCTTTAGCTGTTACAGCCACTCATATCCTTAACAATAAAGCCGGATTGTCATGGACTACCTGGTCGCATACGGCAATCTCTGTTCCGGTATTTGCCATTGGAGCCGGTTCTGAATTATTTGATGGCTATTACGACAACACCGACATCCCAAAAAAAATAGCTAAAGCAATGCATGTCAGTTTAAAAAATTAACAATAACAATATTTATACAAAACATTTAAAATGAAAACAAGAATTGAACACGACACAATGGGAACTATCGAGGTTCCTGCCGATAAGTACTGGGGTGCGCAAACACAACGCTCAAAAGAAAACTTTAAAATTGGTGATCCCGGCTCAATGCCCAAAGAGATTATCCGCGCATTTGGTATTCTGAAAAAATCGGCCGCACTGGCGAATTTTGAATTAGGAGTCCTCCCTGAAGAAAAATGCAAGCTTATTGTACGGGCTTGTGATGAGGTGATTGATGGGAAACTTGATGATAACTTCCCGCTGGTAATATGGCAAACAGGTTCAGGAACTCAATCGAACATGAATATGAACGAAGTGGTTGCCAATCGTGCCCATGTTATCAATGGTGGTTTATTGGAGGATGATAAAAAGTTTATCCATCCAAATGATGATGTAAATAAATCGCAGTCATCCAACGATACTTTTCCAACAGCAATGAGCATTGCCGGGTATAAAATGATTGTTGAAACTACAATTCCCGGAGTTGAGCTTTTAAGAAACACCCTGGCCGGAAAAGTTGAAGCTTTTAAAAATGTTGTAAAAACAGGCCGTACCCACCTGATGGATGCCACACCATTGACCTTGGCAAACGAATTTTCAGGATATGTTTCGCAACTCGATCATGGTTTAAGAGCGCTCAAAGCCACCCTTCCCCACCTTGCAGAACTGGCGCTTGGCGGAACTGCCGTTGGTACAGGATTAAATACCCCCAAAGGATATGCAGAACTTGTGGCAAAAAAGATTGCCGAAATAGGTGGGCATCCCTTTGTAACTGCCGAAAATAAATTTGAAGCGCTTTCTGCCCATGATGCTATGGTTGAAACTTCGGGAGCATTGAAAACATTGGCAGTAAGCCTGATGCACATCGCCAACAATACCAGGCTTTTGGCTTCGGGACCGCGTTGTGGTTATTCCGAAATTATTTTACCTGCCAACGAACCCGGATCATCAATCATGCCCGGAAAGGTTAATCCGACCCAAAACGAAGCGCTCACCATGGTTTGTGCGCAAGTTATCGGCAATGATATGACTATTGCATTGGCCGGAACCCACGGGCAATTCCAGCTTAATGTATTTAAGCCGGTAATGGTTGCCAACTTATTGCAGTCTGCCAGATTGTTGGGCGATGCTTGTGTTTCGTTTAATGATAAATGTGCAGTGGGTATTGAACCGCAAAATGAAAACATTAAGAAAAATCTTGAGAACTCGCTGATGTTGGTCACCGCGCTCAACACACACATTGGTTATGAAAATGCAGCAAAGATTGCCAAAAAAGCACATACTGAAGGGCTTACTTTACGCGAATCGGCCTTAAGTCTTGGCTTGGTTACCGAAGAACAATTTGAAGAATGGGTGGATCCCTCCAAAATGTTAGGGCATTTGTAAGCCTGGAATACTTTAAATATGGTTATCGGTAATTCAGCAGGATAGAAAAATAAAAGTTTGACTGATGAAATGAAAGAAATGTTTGAAGCCGAAAATGTAATTCCCTGTATTCCAAAATTTGGGCTTAATTTTATCAAAAACTAATAATGAACAAGCAAGAAATTATTGAATGGTTGATAAAAGGTGATGTTTCAATACAGTACCAGGTGCAGCGCGATTTATTAGGGAACAACATCGGGGAGCTTCAGGAAAGGATTGCTAATGAGGGTTGGGGTAAACGATATTTATCAAACCGGAAATCAAACGGACATTGGGGAATGGCGTTCTATCAGCCAAAATGGATTTCAACCCATTACACCTTGTTAGACCTGCGCAACCTGAACCTACATCCTGATAATTGCAATGTGAAAAATACCATCGATTTGGTTATCGAATCTCAAATAGCAAAAGATGGGGGAATTCAACTTGGCCCTTCCACCCATGAACATAGCGATGTATGCGTAAATGGGATGTTTCTAAATTATGCTTCTTATTTTAAAACAGGTGAGCAAAAACTACATTCTGTTATCGATAGCATTTTGGCAGAAATAATGCCTGATGGTGGATTTAATTGCATGAATAAAAGGAGTGGTGCCACCCATAGTTCTTTACACACAACGCTTTCGGTATTGGAAGGTATAACAGAATTTTTAAAAGCCGGATATACTTATCGCATCACCGAACTTGAAAAAGCAAGAGAAAGTGCAGAGGAATTTATTCTACTTCACCAGTTATTCCTTTCCGATAAAACAGGAAAGATTATCAGGAAAGAGTTTTTGAAAATACCTTATCCCTATAGGTGGAAATATGATATCCTGCGGGCTTTGGATTATTTTCAATATTCGGGAAGAAAGAGGGACAATAGAATGGAAGCAGCTATGGATGAACTCCTGAAAAAAAGAAAAACTGATGGACGATGGAATTTACAGGCCGCCCATCCGGGAAAGGTACATTTTGAAATGGAAAAAGCAGGGAAACCGAGTAGATGGAATACATTAAGGGCTTTACGCGTATTGAAACATTTTGGTTAATTCGATTAAGGTATTCATTTAGTGGGTACTACTGCGAATTTTGTGGAAAGTATATTATTACAGATTTCATTGTCGTTGGTGATAAAAATTTGTCAATAGATTCCCACCTTGCCAGCCTTGCTGGCGAGGCAGGCTCGCCTCGCTGCGAAGCGGGTCTCAGGCCCCAGAGGGTCGGGATCCCGCACGTGCGCATAGCCGTCAGGCTAAGCATATTTCCCAAATATGTTACGCAGGCTGAAAGCCTGTCCGTAGGACTCCTGCGGAGGAACATCAAAGAAAAGGTATTATTACCATAAAGATTACCAGGCTGAAGATATTATTCCTTCTGTGCTAAAGAGGAGCGTTGCTCCTCCTTTTGATATGAAAGGCTTTCAGCCTTTTTTGTAGTATTCACTTACTCAAAAATCACAAATATTTCCTTAACCTGACGGCTATGCGCACGTGCGGGACTTCGCTCTTTCGAGGTGACATGGATTTGGGGGATTTGGGGGTGGGTGGAGTCTACTAATGACAACTATTTGTAAACCGTTGAAAAACTAACTGTTAAATAAGGTATGTTGAAAAAACTCGGCCTTGTCCCATTAATTACTATTTCGGTGCGCCCGCCTGAATGCGTCACCCGGGCAGGCTGCACCTCCCGTATCAATTCTAATAGAAATTTCTATAAACCCGCTTCGCCTCGAGGCAAGGATTTTCGCCCCGCCAGCTGGCGGGGCTTTTCTTTCAGGTGCGGAGCACCGAAAATCTGCTCCCCGAAGGGCGAGCATGCTGGATGAAAAATCGGCATTTGTGAAACCCATCTGACCAGGTAGAACAAAGGTGCAGCCCGCCTTGCCGGATGAGGCAGACGCACCGAAATACTAAAAGCACAGACTTTTGCAGTTAAGCATTAAAACCCGCCAATTAAAATGTAATTCGCTATAAAAACTAAACACATTAACCCGGTAAGATGTATTATCAATACAAATAATAACCCAAGTGCGCCTTTGAAACTTTTAATATTTTCTTCATATTTAATTTTTTCAAAATCTAGGTGATAAGTAAAAAACAAACGGGCAGTATAATGGAATGCAAGACTTGGTAATAAAAATCCCTTTTTTATATATTTTGAATTAAAATATTTCTTTATGGACGGAAATTTTCGTGTGAGATAAAAGAAAATAGAAAAAATAATTATGCTAAATATAAATAAAGAGATAGGAATCCATATTAAAACATCAATGCCCAGTATATAAACCAGCAATAAAATGAGTAATATTAAAAAAGGGATATACAGATAGAGTTTTTCCCCCAATCTTAATAATCTCAACAATTTTTGGTTAACAAAATTGCCAGACCTATTGTCGATATATTTATTTTTTAATTTAAATTTTTTATTCAGCAATTTTAATAAATGCATTATCATTGAATGATCCTCTCCATTTGTTATTATTTCTTCTTTTTTTATTTTATAAATTTGAGAAAAGATATACTTACCAAAAAAAATATTGATATAAGAAAAAATAAAAAGAAAGTATAGTGTCCAAATCAGGATTCTTTCTTTTTCGTAGGCATAACCCCACCAATAGCTATGAAGTTTGTTAAGTAACCAGCCGAATGGTGTTTGTAAGAAAGGAAAATGATTTAATGGATGATTATCTCCATTGTACTTATCGTGTTCAAGGCAATATTTTTGATACTCTTTGTTTAGTATTTCGTGGCAGTATATCATTCCTTGATCCTTGTAAACCTTGAGAAGATTATTATAAATCCTATGCTTATGCATTGCATCGTTGGGATCAAATAATAAACGAAAATCATTATAAAAAAATGAAAACTTTTCAACACAAGTATTTGTAAGGTTAATATTGCACTTATTCAGTGCAAGTATTGTATCAGTATGTTCGAGATACTTTTCCATACTAACTTTTTTATTAATTACAATATTTTTAAAAATTAACGTGTCCGGTAGATCCCTATATTTAAAATATAGTGAATCGAGGTGAGCTCCTGTAAAATCAACTTTTGATGAAAACCCACAATTGATGAAAGATACCGTAGAATCAAACCGTATATTTGAAAAGTTAACCGCATCGTTAAACTTAACGTTCTCAAATGTTATTGTTGAAAGAAAAACCACTGAGTCAGAAAAGTCTGCGATGGAATCAAATACCATATTTGAAAAAGTGACAGGTGAATAGAATGTAGTGTTACGAAATCTTGGATACTCTAAATGTACTGAATCAGAAAAATCTACTTCACCATAAAAGTTATTTTTTTGAAATAAAGGTTTAATAAGAGTTATTTCTTCAAATTTCACTTTCACAATTGAATCGAAATCATTATCCTGAAAAACAGGAGAAATTAATATGCTTTTACCTACAAAATTTAATTGTCCATGGAATTTCGATTCAGTAATGTTCAATTTTTGTAGATTTGCTTTACCAAAATTACAATTTTGAAAACTTACAGATTTTTTAAATGCCGATTTTTCAATTTCGAATTTTCTTGCGATTGTGTTTTTAAAAGTCACTTTATCATAGAAGGTATCACAGCGAAACTCTAATAAATCATCAAACTCTGTATCAATAAAACTTGTTATATCTCCAACCCTTGAATCTAAAAACCCAACAGTTGATAGAAAGCAAGTTTTATTTGATTTCACAGCCTTATAAAAATCTATACTCTTGAATTTAACATGGGCATCAAATCTACAAATATTAAAAACCAATGAGTCTGTAATATGAGCATTTTGAACTTTGAAGTCCTCCTTGAAAATTAAGTATTTATAAATCGTTTCATTTATAAATTTTATATTAAATGTTGAATCAAAAACATCATTTATGGTAATAGTATCACCAATCAGATACTCAAAATTTGATTCTATTTCACACTTGGATTCTTGTTTTGGACTCTTAATGTTTTGTGAAGTATTTCTATTATTATCAATAAAAATCACCAAAGGTATTATCGTAACACATAATATCAGAAATACAATAATTATTGATTTCAAGGTTTTTAACTTTATCTTACTTAGCCTTTTCTTGATATTTACTAATTTTTTCATCTTTAACTTTTTATACGGGAATATTGAGTTTCCCAATTGAACACAAATGATAAAACTACTATACTAAAACCATGAATTTGTTACATCATCGCTTTTAGACTGATGCGGAAATACATCTGTGGGTATCCACCAAAATACCACCAAACTGTTGTCTATCCCAATATGCTTAATTTTTGCAGGATACGAGTTACCAACAGCAATGATATTTTTTAGAATTTCTGATGAATGAATTAAGTCATCTTTCATGGCTTTAATATCATCAAGCGGTATTCCCGAAGCTGGGTCAGCAATATCCTTAATTTTCCAGTTATAATATTTATCTTTAATCTTAAACATGGACATGCAATAAAGCATTTTCCCAATTTCTTTATTTTCATAGTTAACCTGATAATCACCAATGAAGCACAAAACCATCTCAATAACTGCATCACGTAACTGTACACGCAATCCTTTGGTTTTATTTACACTACTAAGGCTTGAAAAGATATCCTTAGTTTTAATAAGCTGTCTTTCATCCATTAATACTACTGGCTGAAACATTGGGTAAACCGAATCCTGTATTTTATTGCGAAATGTAGTAAAACCTGTTAAATACTCGAACTTTTGGGGAATATATAGACTTTCTGTCTTTTCGAAAGATGTATCATTTTTTAATATTTCATAAATCATCAACGCAGTTGAAGATGATTCATACCTTGAAATTTTTAATGAGTCAGTAAGTACTTCTGCAATATCATGAATCTTTCCATTAACACTTAGATAAATAGTATTAATGATATTTTCCGATATATCAGTCTTTAGTTTATCACTAATAGTAGTTTTATCAAATTCATGTAAAAACAATAATTGGGATTTTAACAAGCAATTATTGTTAAGCCTATAACCTCTACTAATGCCATTACTAATTGAATCTAGCTCACCATATTTAATTTTTTCCTTCTCATTTGGAAGAGGATTTCTAATGATTTTAGCATATACTAAAGAATCGGTTCTTTCAATTATTCTTTTGATTTGACGTGCAAAATCATCATATGTCTTGTGTTGTCCACGCCTTACTTGATATGCCAAAATATTAACATTGTGTTTTGCAAGCTTTTCTATTAGAATACTTTCCTTTACATAAGTAGTGCTTTTTTTAGGATTACAATGATCACCAGCATCCCCAATAATAATAAGATAATTAGAACCTTTTTCATTTAAAGCATATTTGTCTAAAGCTATATTAATACCATAATATAGTGCTTCAGGTAAATCCCTGTCATTTTTATTGCTTTTTGATGTCCAACAAGTATTGATCCACTGGAATATTGTATTAATAGATTTCCTTGTCGTTTCATTATGTTTTCTTGTCGTATCAATACGGATATCAATTAATTTCCCATCATTAAAAATATCAAAACGCCTATCTTCAACTTCGTCACGAAATAGAACCATCCCAATTTTCAAAATATGGCCTATCCGTGCTGTATCATTTTTTAAACGTTCAATTGTTTTTCCCAAAGCTTCCGTAATAACATCTTTATAATCAATAGCACTTTCTGATGCATCGATAATAAAAACCACGTTAGTAATTTTCAATCCTTCTTCAATTGCTATAATTTCTTTTTTAAATTCAGTAATATTAATATCCTTATTCGTTAACCTATCCCTATTTTGTCCTAATCCAATAGGTAGTACAATTCCCACTTTTTTAGCACTATCTGGCTTACAAGATGATGCCTTCGAATCGAATATTAGTGGAAATCTATTCAGTATTCCTTCTTCCCTAGTTCGATAGATATCCTCCGTTTCAATGATGTACCGTTGAGGCAAGCGGTAAACAAATTGGGGATCCTCAATACTATATTGATTTGCGCCTTTGGCTGTCTTGAAAATGATATTCCCTTTATCCACATTGTCTATTTGATCATTCCATTCCCTACTCCTTCTAGCCTTTATATGCCAATTTAATTCCCATGCAACCCGATTATTCCATGGGATGAAGTTTTCTTTTGGAATCCACCCCTCAATCACTAAACTGGGTTTAATGTTTTTGTTATGGTCGGGGTAATATTGGCCATTAATTATTGCTTGTTTCCCCACTAAAAAAAAAGTGCTATCACGGTTTACTTTATAAATAAAACGAACTTGAAAACTTTCTGGCGAATGCAACTTGTAATTTGAGTCCATGGAAGGTTGATCATAATAATATATTTGAGAAGTGTGTTTAACCTTATAATCCAATGTGTTCAGCACAAAACCCTTTCTGTTTTGATTTGTCTTTTCTGCTCTCAAACTGTAAGACGATAATATCAACTTGTGGTAATTAATCCAGCCTATTTTTGCCATTGGTAGTAATTGATAGCCCCAAATAATCCAGTAAACATTTTCAGATTTAGTAACTTTGACCCAGTTTTTCTTAACTTCCAATACAACAAATTCATCCAAGAAATCCGCAATAATTACAGTTTCACTATTAATATCCTGTTCAGCGAATATGGGGTTATCTGCCCTGTCGGAATAAACATACCAAAGCGTGTCCTTACAAACTGCTTCGTTGGGGTAGGGCCGGGTAATGGTATCGATAGGGTAAAGGTATTTGCGGGGCATATCCATTACTGTGGTAAACTGGGCAAAGCTTTGCATGCTCAACAGCAATACGATAAGTAAGAGGGTGGCTCTGTTTGATAAAATGTGATTATAACTTTTCATGATAAAACAGTTTTGTTTTTACTGCAAATGTAGTGGAAAGTAAAATATTAATGATTTCATAGTTGTTGGTGATAAAAATTTGTCAATACATTCCCGACTTGCTCGCCTCGCTGCGAAGCTGGCCGTATGCTGGTGGCCTAACCTAAAGGCGAGGCGGGTCTCAATCCCCAAAAAAACAGGGCAGGCTGCTGCACTCCTTACTAATGACAAGGCTTCAGTGGGTTTGATAGGGTGGATGTTGGCGGACGGGAAGCGCCCACCTACATCCACCCCGAATAATGTCTAACCTTGTCAGTGGTAGTTCCAAGCCCCTAAAAAAGTGGCCTCAAAGTGAAATGACATTAAGAAATAGATTTCTTGCCGCACGTGCGGCATCGAAATGACCCTGACCACGCATTAATTTGGGAGTAGGGGAATCGGGCGCGAAGCGCCCGATTCCCCTACTCCCACCACCATACCGGGAGTTTTGTCACCTCGAAGGATCCGCCAGCTGGCGGAGACTGAGAGGTCTGTTTTTTAACACCTTAAAAATAGGTGTCATTAGTACTAAAAACGCAGCAAAGCGGCCTGCCCCGTCCCTTCGGGGTAGCTTTGAAGGTAAAAATCTGCTTGCATTGATAGCCATATCCCTGTGGGGCATACTATCCAGCAATCAATGGGTCGGCTCTTTAAATCTTGGGGAACGCAGCCAAAGAGCCAAAGAGTGGAAAGACTTTGTGGTAATCGTCATGCAAAGTCGAGTATCCTTACTGTTTAAGCCGGGCTATCTTAATTCTACTTTAACACATTAGATTTTTCTGCATATTTACCCCGAACCCTAAAGGGAGAATGCAGAAAAATCAATCCATCTCCCTTTAGGGTTGGGGTTAAAGTGGATTGATTTTTCCGTTTGAACTTAATCTGTTAAAGTAGAATTAATGTAGTTCAAAGAATAGAATTCTCATTCACCCCAAGGCGGAAATTTATAGATACCCTACCCTAACTTTTTAAATGGATGGTCTGGCTTGCAACACTTTTATGGTTGGCCTTACCTTAACATTTTTTAGTTTACTAATGCTTTATCCACGAAGCACTGTTTGTTTTCCATCGTTTTTTTTATATAAAATTAAAATAATATGAAACGAAATTTAGCATTAACAATCATCCTGCTTCTTGCTCTAAATATCTTCGGGTATGCGCAATCGAAAACAAAAATTGAATTAAAAGACAACTGGTACTACCTTAACGGAGAAAAGTATTTTATAAAAGCAATCGGCTACGAAATAGGCGCGCGGCCGGGACAACATCCTTACGAGGATGAAAAGAAAGATGATCTGGAATTAATGAAATTTGACCTCAAAAACGAATCGATCAATATTCTGGCATCAAAAACAGCTTTCGACTTGCCCGAATTAAGCATTGAAATAACTCCGGGAGAAGATTTAAATGATGGGAAAATAGCAAGCATCAAAACCAAAATAAAAACCAACGAAAATTTTAAATTGCTTGATGATTTGACGGTAAGTTATAATACACATCTTGGTTGGGCAATAGGGTCACAGGTATCAGTTCCGATTCATGACCAACTGGATGAAAAAATCATTACTGCCGAAAACTTCTTTCATATCCCCGACAATTGCCGGGTAGTAAATGCTTCGGCAGGAATTTCAGTTCAGTATGGTAAGTTTACCTTTAAAATCCACAACCAAAAAATAATATATAGAGGAGGTTGGGCTAAGGAGGTTGGAAGAAAATAATCTATCGACCCCAACTGTGGCTCCTGCTTTCCCGGATTTATGCCATTGACCTGCCTTCGGGTTAATCCGGGTGGGGTAAGCAATTCATGGATAGATTTATTCATTTTTTTTGATTAGCATTTGCTTATTGGAATTTATAATTTGCACGGATTTACCCAAAGATAGGGATGCCCGCCTTGCCTGCTTCGCAAGGCGGGCCAATGGCAGATGTCTGCGCATTCCAGGTTATTCCTTGATCAAACATTTTCACTCTATTTACGTTAAATTTTAACAATATTTATTGCTATTATTGCTAAGTAGTTTAAGTTTGCATAAGAATTGAGAGGAGATATGCTCAGTATTTTAAAAGAAATATTAACCAGTGATTTTGGATCTTTTGCATTTGTTGCCAGTCTATTGATAGGTGCTGGATGGCTAATTTTTTGGGTAACAAAACAAGTTACTACTATAAACAACAACCATAACAATCTCAATAATCTTATCATTAAGATGGACACCAACATTGATTCCATCAGAACTGACTTGTCCTATCTCAAGGGATCTTATGATATTTTAAAAAGTGGCGGACATGAGTCTTTCTTCAAAAGTCAGAGTCCTGTATCACTCACTGAAAAGGGAGTAGAAGTTGCTAACAAACTCAAGGCTGATGACATAATCAGCCGTAGGTGGGATCATATATCCCAATTACTCGAAAAAGAAATTAGTGACAAAAATGCGTATGATATTCAGCAATATTGTATGGAAAAACTTTCTGTTGAACCTGAGCGCTTTCTGGACAAAAAAGATATTGATACCATTAAAAAGTACGCCTTCGACCAAGGCAATCCATTGCAACTCTACCTTCGCCTGATTGGTATAAAAATCCGTGATAAATACTTCTCTTATAAGAAAATGGATCTTAAGGAAATTGATGTACATAACCCCAATATTTCCTAAATATTCTGTATAAATAATTCCCCGCTGGTTCCCACATTTTTCTTTTTTTTCTCCTAAATTTTAATTTCTGCTTTCCATTATTCCATTATTTGCACTATTCTTTTCACGCATTGTGGAAAGCTACATAGTAAAATCACTACAATGACAAGGCATAGTTTAACGCAAAATACGGGAAACCCCGTTATATCTCCCTGCCTTTGGGTGGGACTGGCTTGGCGGCCAGACTGTTGGTGTAAAGGGTTTTCCAGTTGGAGGACATCAAATGTCAATAAATACTCTAACATTACATGTTGGAATAAAAGATGCTCCCCCTGCTTCCCCGGATTTGTGCCATTGGCCTGCCTCGCTGGCAAGGCGGGTATCCCTGCGGGTTAATTCAGGTGGGGTAAGCAATTTATAGATAGATTCATTCCTTTTTTTTTCTTGATTAACTTTTGCTTATTGGGATTTATGATTTGCACGGATTTACCCGAAGGGATGCCAATGGCACAAATCCGCACATGCGGGGGGAAAAGTGATGAGAAGAATAGCCTAGCGCTTAATAGATGAAACTTAAGAAGGAATGAAAAAATACCTATCTTTGAATTATGAATGCAAAAGAGCAACAAATAATACAGTTAATAAAGGAACAGATTTCAAAAAAGGATCCGAATGCTGATGTTGTATTATTTGGTTCACATGCCCGAGGGAAAGCTACATCAGACTCGGACTGGGACATATTAATACTATTGAATAATTTTGAGGTTACTCGAAATTTAGAAAAGGAATTTAGAGAAGCGTTATTTGATATTGAATTGGAAATTGGTGAGCCAATATCAACTTTTGTCTATTCAAAATCGGCCTGGGAATCAAAACATTCCGTTACCCCACTTTATCAAAATATTAAGAGAGAAGGAATTCTACTAACATGAAAGGCAGTAAGGAAGATTATTTAAAATACAGAATATCAAAATCGCATGAGATTTATGAGGACGCTGTTTTATTAATAAAAAACGGAAGGTGGAATTCTGCTGTAAACAGACTTTATTATTCCAGTTATTATTTGGCAAGTGCGTTGCTATATAAACACAAAATCAAAGTTGAAACCCACAATGGAATAAAGACCCAATTATTTCTTCACTTTGTTAAAACTGGGAAATTATCCAAAGAACTTGGAAAGCTTTATTCTCACCTTTTTGATTGGCGTCAGGAAACTGATTATGCTGATTTTATCGAGTTTGATGAAGCTACTGTTTCCCCTCTTTTAAGTGAGGTTGAGGAACTTAATAAAATACTTGAAGGATTGATTGAGAATGCCTAACCAAAACACTGAGTATAATACAAAAAAACCCTGGCAACTTATGAACGTTGCCAGGGTTTTTTATTAGTAAATAATAATCTGTTATTCTTCTTCCTTATTCAGCTTTTGAAGGTTTTCAAGGCCGTCAATGTTCATCGACTTCGATAGTTTGGCAATGGATTTAAGATCGATATTTCCTTTGATGCTGATAAATCCGGCCTCATCGGGCTGGTTGATGAGCAAAAGCAATTCTTTAATCTTTTTGCCATCTTTCATAATCATAAACTTAACCACGTCCCTGCCTTCTTTTACGGTCATAAGCTCTGTAAAGTTTTTTAGTTTCACTGCGCTTAGTTCGCTTTTAAAATCTTCCAGTACATCTTTATCAACTGCGCTATCCTCGGCATTGTACATCAAAATACGGATGTATTCCAAACCCGAAACCACTTCGTTTATTTCCTGCACATCGGCATCATCCGATTCCTGCGATATTTCAGCAAAAAGGCTGAATAGTTCTTTGGTAACATGCACCGTGGTAAACCCGTCTTTAGCCCCGTACTTTTCGAATAAGTCATCGGTCGGGCTTTGTTGTGCGCTGGCATTAAATGCTAATAAAACATAAGCCATCATCGCGATTGATACAATTACTTTCTTCATAATTTTTAAAATTTAAGGTTTTACAATTATTGAAAATTTTGATAATTTATTAAGCTTGTCAACACTACTTCCCATTTTATTTACATTGCTGTTAATTTTATCCATTTCAGTACTCATTTTTGCCATTTCAGAAACTGCAATAGTACTTTTGCCAAATTTGGATACTTCGTTGAGGGGTTTAGTTGCCTCGGAATACTTCCCGGAAATGTATGCCAAAGCTATCCTGGTTTGATCGTACGCCAAACGGGCATCTTGTTTTGAATAGCTTGTCCCCGCCAACTGATCGTCTGTTTTTAAATTGAATTGTGTTTCAAAAATAAAAGTAAAAAGGAACAATAAAGTGGCTGCAATGCCGGCAAAATAAGTCCAGAAGGTTTTGTTTTTATAAAATGGGATGATGGTAGCTTCATCGAGTTTTTCAAGAATTTTATCTTCAAGATCGACTCCCGATTTAATTTTACTTTCGGTTTTGAAGAATGTAAAAACGGGTAGATGTTCAAGCAGTGAGTCATCCACCTGGCTCCCGGTAAAATATTCCTTCAGAATTTTATCTTCATCCATCGAAGTCTCACCTTCGTAATATTTATCTAATAATATTTTAATTTCCGTGGTATTCATAGTTGTGTGTTTTTATTACCTGATCCCTGATTGCTTTTCTGGCTCTTGAAAGGTTAACCCGAATCGCGTTAACGTTCATTTTTAAAACCTCTGCAATTTCCTCGTAATCCATCTCTTCGATATCCCTCATCTGAACGATCAATTTTTGCTGTTCGGGCAAGGTTGAAATTACCTGATGAACTATTTTCACATCATCTTTCAATTCGGCTATCCGATGAGGTGATCTGCTTTCGATCGGTTCGTTCCAATCAGTTATTTTATTATTTTGATAAGCTTTTGATTTTAATTTATCCAAACAAAGATTTTTTGTTGCAACCATGGCAAAAGCTTCAATGCTTCGGTATTGTTCAATTTCGTCCCTTTTCGCCCAAAGCTTAATGTAAACATCCTGCACAATATCCTCGGCCTCAATTTCGTCGAGAATTCTCCTGGCAAGCCTGAACAACTTATCTTTTAAAGGCATCACCCTGTAAACAAATTCTTGCTTTGTCATTATGTGTTGAAGACGAGAAGTTGATAATATCATTACAAAAGTACGCTGAAAAAAAATGCTTTAACTGCTAAATTCTATGTTAACTATTTGCTTTTCAATTCAAAATTATATTTAATGATTCTAAATTCTCCGACATTCATTTTTAGTTATTTTTGCACGCTTTAACATGTTTGAAATATTAAATAAACTAATAAGCAAATTATTCATCAAAAACTACAATTATGTTTAAAGGACATCCGAAAGGATTGATTGCGGCGGCACTCGCAAATATGGGTGAACGCTTTGGATTTTATACAATGATGGCTATCCTGTCGTTGTTTATTGTATCAAAATTCGGGCTGGATGTAACTACTACCGGCTACATTTACGCTACGTTTTATGCCCTGATTTATATTTTGTCTTTAGTTGGTGGTATTATTGCCGATAAAACCAAAAACTTTAAAGGAACCATTTTGGTAGGCTTAATAGTCATGTCATTGGGTTATTTAATAATGGCTATTCCTACTCCTACTCCTGTTCCAAACATGACCCTGTACCTTACCATAACTTTGGTTGGATTATTTGTAATTGCCTTTGGTAACGGTTTATTTAAAGGAAACCTGCAGGCTTTGGTTGGCCAGATGTACGACCAGGGTAATTATAGCGATGAAAAAAGAGGTGCCGGATTCCAGATTTTTTACATGTTTATCAATGTTGGTGCTGTTGTTGCCCCATTCATTGCACCTGGAATCAGAACATGGTGGTTAAAACAACACGATTTCCTTTATAATGCGGATCTTCCTGCACTTTGTCATTCTCAGCTTAATGGCAATATTTCAGCCGATTCAGCTGAGAAATTCCAACTGTGGGCCAATGAAGCAACTGTAGTTGGAACACAGACTGACCTGAATGCTTTTGCAAATAACTATCTGAATGTTTTTACTGAAGGATTTCATTATGCGTTTGGTATTGCAATTATAGCTATGGCAATTTCATTTGTTATTTATTTGTATAACAAAAAACGTTTCCCCGATCCAGGTACTGTTGTTGTAAAGAAAGATGATAAAGGTAATGATATTAAGGAAATTAAAATGGACATTAAAGAAGTCCGTCAACGTATTTATGCATTGTTAGCTGTTTATGGTGTAGTAATTTTCTTCTGGTTTTCCTTCCATCAAAATGGATTAACACTTACATTCTTTGCCCGTGATTATACAAACCTGAGTTTTATGGGAATTAATTTATCTGTTGAATCCTTCCAGGCCATGAACCCATTCTTTGTAGTATTCTTAACACCTCTTGTAGTTGCATTATTTGGATGGTTGAAGAACAAGGGTATTGAACCTTCAACTCCTAAAAAAATTGCAATCGGTATGTTTATCGCTGCATCAGCCTACGTTTTAATGTCGTTAGGATCAATGCATCTCCCTTTATATTCAAGCATAAATCCTGATATGGGTGGTACTCCGCTTGATGATGCTCAAAAAGTAACTCCTCTCTTATTGTTGGGCACATATTTTATTCTAACAGTTGCTGAGTTATTTATCAGCCCTCTTGGAATTGCCTTTGTTTCTAAAGTTGCTCCACCACAATACCAGGGGCTTATGCAGGGTGGTTGGCTTGGTGCCACAGCGTTGGGCAACCAGTTATTATTTTTTGGTGCTATTTTTTATACCACTATTCCTTTATGGATAACATGGGGCGTATTTGTGGGAGTTTGTTTGATTTCAATGACAATGATGCTCTTTATGTTAAAATGGCTTGAAAGAGTTTCTGCGTAGCAATTATTTATTGCAATAAATACTTATCCAAAAAGGGGATGAATTTTGAAAATTCATCCCCTTTTTTTCATTTTGAGTAATATTGTAGCCTAAACTTCTTTACATGCCAGATTTTTCTTTTCCATGGGGACACGGTCGACCATTCAACGCTTACGCCCAATACTTCGAAAAAGAATTTGGTGGGCGGGTACAAAAGGTAACAATTGATGCCGGTTTTACCTGCCCCAACCGTGATGGCACCAAAGGACGAGGCGGCTGCACTTATTGCAACAACGAAGCTTTTAACCCATCCTATTGCTCACCCGAAAAATCAATCAACCAGCAAATTACCGAGGGTATCCGATTCCACAAAAACCGTTACCGCCGTGCCGAAAAATTCCTTGCCTATTTTCAGGCCTATTCAAATACCTACGACAGCCTCGAAAATTTGAAACGCAGGTACGACCAGGCACTAGAAGTTGAAAATGTGGTGGGGCTTGTTATCGGAACACGCCCTGATTGTATTGATAAAGAAAAGTTGCGATATTTTGCCGATATAGCAAAAACACATTACGTGATTATCGAATACGGGCTGGAGTCGTGTTATGATGAAAGCCTTGTGAAAATAAACCGGGGTCATAGTTTTCAGGATTCAAAAAACGCCATCGAACTCACTGCTTCGTATGGTTTAAAAACCGGAGCCCACATAATCTTTGGCTTGCCCGGCGAAACCAGGCAAATGATGATTGATGAAGCTGAGATTTTATCAAAACTGCCTCTCACTACCTTGAAACTACATCAGCTTCAAATTGTTAAAAACACAAAAATGGCAAAGGATTTTGCAGATGATCCGGGGCAGTTCACATTTTATAGTTTAGAAGAATACATTGAACTTGTAATCTGTTTTCTTGAAAACCTTTCCCCATCCATTGTTATTGAGCGCTTTGCAGGTGAGGTGCCCCCACGTTTCCTGACAGGGCCAAATTGGGGAATTATTAGATATGATCAGGTTTTGCAAAAAATTGAAAAATCGTTAATACAACGAAATAGCTGGCAGGGAAAATCGTTTTTGAAATTTTAGACTAAAAAAGGGGATTTCGCCCTATTTGGTTGAAATGATTAACTTTGCAGCTTATTATTAAAAATTAAAATTCACTATTTTTCAAAACTAAATTATTAATTATTATGCTTAGAAAATTACAATTATTAATGCTCTTCGTGGCCATTTCGTTGGCCTCTTTTGCACAAGACTGGATCGAAGTAAGTTCTGATCTGCCCAGTGGGCAAGGTATCGGACAAATTTCGGTTGGCATGAACAACAGCACCACCTTATGGGCAGTTGCTATTGATGCAACAGGTGCTATCATTGATGGCTTTACCCGCTCAACTGATGGAGGCCAAACCTGGACTTCAGGAACTTTTAATGCCGGAACAGGCCTTTCAATGATTTTTGCTATGGATGCAAGCACTTGTTGGGCAGTATTTAATACCGGTGCAACCCAGGGACTTTACAAAACCACTGATGGTGGAGCAACATGGGTCAAAAAAGGTACGGCTTATGGTAGTTCATCATTTGCCAACGTAATTCATTTTTTTAATGATAACGATGGCTTTGCACAAGGTGACCCGGTTGATGGATACTACGAACTTTACACCACAAGCGATGGTGGCGAAAGCTGGACAAGAGTGGCTGAGGCCAATATTCCCGTTCCAACAACTGGCGAGTATGGAATTACCGGAAATTACTCAGCTGTTGGAAACAGTATTTGGTGGGGATCCAACCAGGGTCGTATCTTCTACTCATCTGATAAAGGGATGACCTGGGGAACTACGCTTACTCCCTTCGGTACTACAAATGTTGTACAACCCCTGTTTAAAAGCGAAACCGTTGGTATCGCTTTCCGTTCATATCTTAACATGGGTATAGAACCCGAATTGGATGTAACCACCGATGGTGGTGTAACATGGGCATCAGTTTTTGTAAATGGTTCAATGTATGCCCGTTGGTTCGATTTCATTCCCGGAACTACCGGAACATGGCTTGGAAGCTCTTCAGAACCTACCTTCGAAGGCATCGGCTTTTCACTGGATGATGGTGCCAACTGGAACGATCTTACTGTTGGTGTTCCTGTTCAGGCTCCTGAATTTATGGATAACCAAACCGGATGGGCCGGAACATGGTCTGACGGAAGTTCAACAGGTATTCTTATTTACAACGGCGACCCAATTGGTGGTGGCAGCGGCGCTGAAATCACCGAAGATTTTGAAAGTTATACCGCCGGTGGAAAAGTTGCTGAACAAGCTCTTGCCCAAGGGTTGGATTACTGGACTGTATGGAGTGGTGATAGCGGAGCTGGTGGCGCAGAAGACGGCACAGTTTCAACCGAACAAACCTTCACAGGTGCTAATGCAGTGATGATTGATGGCCTTAACGACCTCGTGATGAAATTCGGCGACAAAACAGCAGGTAAATACGCAGTTGATTTTTATATGTATATTCCTTCAGGATTTGTTGGATATTACAACCTTCTCCAGGCGTGGGCTCCCGGTGGAACCGGCGCAACATGGGGAATGGAAATTTATTTCGACCCGGGTGGAATTGCAAATGTTACTTGCGCCGCTACCACTAATTACACATCATTTAACTATCCCTACGATACATGGTTCCACATGGAAAACATTATCAACCTTAATACTGACGAAGCTACACTTATAGCCGATGGAACCGAAATTGCTACATGGGAATGGAGTCTTGGTGCCTCAGGTGGTGGACTTAACCAATTGGCCGCGATGGATCTTTATGCCGCCACAACCAATGGAACACCTAAATTCTTTATGGACGACATCCAACTAATCGAGCTTGAACCTCCAGTAGGCCCTTCAAATATCGTTGTTGCCCCTGCATCATTTAGTGTTGAATTAGATGCCGGCACTTCAACAAGCGAAACCCTCACTATTTCAAATACCGGAATTGCAAGCCTGGTTTGGAATGCCTTCCCCAATTTCTCGATGAATGTTTTGGATGCCACCGGAAGCGAAGTTGCTCCTAACTATAAATCAGTTGAGATTCCTGATGTTCAAATTACCGAAGGAACACGCATTCCCAATCCCGGTAATAGCGATGATATGGTTACACTTAACTATGATGGCGACAACGCTAGTGCTGTTGGCCTTACCAATGGTGGAACCTTCCAGTTTGGAGCCATGTTCCCGACCAATATGACCAATGCTTATATCAATATGGAAATTAATGAGGTACAGGTTTATGTTAATGATGTAGTAACAGCCTCCAAAATTTATGTTTATGGACATGGTTCCGCAGGAGCTCCCGGTGCAATATTGCATGAGCAGAGTTTTACTGCCATTATTGGCTGGAACAACATTACACTTACAAGCCCTGTAGAAATTAGCGGTGGCGACATCTGGGTTACCTGCGAAGTTAGCCACGATGCTGATATGTTCCCGGCAGGCTGCGATGCAGGCCTGCACGTAGAAAATGGCGATTGGTTTAAATCAGGCGCTTCATGGGTGCCAATGCATATTGCCAACCCTGTACTTGATGCCAACTGGAACATTCGTGCAATTGCCGAAGGTACTCCCATGGATGCATGGATTATGTTAAACCCCAATTCAGGCGAAACTGCCAGCGGAGATTCTGATGATGTAACTGTAACTTTTGATGCCAGCGATTTAACCGAAGGTACTTACAGCGCTAATATTGTTGTAAACAGCAACGATCCTGACATGCCCGTTACTATGGTTCCTGTTACACTCCAGGTTACCGGTAGCGGTAACTTCCCAATAATCGATGTAGATCCGATGTCCTTGTCATTTGCCCTTGGGTATTTTGAGCAGGATACAAAAGATTTGAATGTTTCAAACGATGGTACCGCTAACCTGAACGTAAACATGAGTATTACTTATGGTGCTGATGCCGCTACTCCATCCATAACACCCATCGAAGAATATGTGAATATGATTAGCCCTGACCAGCTTGGCCTTGCTAATACCGTCAATCCTACTCCATCGCCCAATGTTACCGATGACGAGGTGATAAGATATGATAACGGTGTCAATGATGATGCTATTGGCTTAACCGGCGGTGGTACTTTCGAGGTTTCTGCTTACTGGCCTGCTTCAGCAATGGGTCAGTATGCCGGTATGGAACTTACTCAAATTGAAGTTTTCATCAACGACATGCCTTCATCGTTTATAGTTAAGATATACGGACAGGGTAGCACTACTGTTCCTGGCACCCTTCTGCACGAAGAAACTGTAGCTGTAAGCCCACTGGGGTGGAACACTATCCAACTCTCCTCACCGGTTGGTATTACCGGTAATGACATCTGGATTGGCTACTCATTAACCCACGCCGCCGATGAATTTGCTGCTGGTTGTGATGCCGGCCCTGCTGTTGCAGGTTTTGGCGACATGATTTCGCTGGATGGCACGAGCTTCGAGCCTATGTCAGGATTAGGCCTTAACTACAACTGGAACATTGCTGCTACGCTTAGCGGTGAAGTTCAGATTGAGTGGCTGAGCATCGACCCAATGTCGGGCATGGTACCCGCTGGCAACACGCTTACTTTTCCTGTAACTGCTAACTCAACACCATTTGGTGGTCCAACAGATGAAACTTATTATGCTTCTATCTGGATTGCATCCAACGATCCGGTTACTCCAATGGTTGAAGTACCTGTAACGCTTCAATTCCCTGTGGGCATGAGAGATCTGTACAGCGATGCTTATATTATGATGTTCCCTAATCCTGCGAGCAACATGTTTAATATTTCGACAAACTATGACATGAGCAATGTTAAAGTTGTTAATCAACTGGGTCAGGTAGTATTGGAGCAAACACCAAACAGCAAAACAGTAAGCGTAAATACAGGCCAACTACAAGCAGGTATTTATTTTGTGAAGGTTATCTCCGAAGCCGGAGAATCCACACATAAGCTGATTGTTGAATAATGAAACAATATTTTTGATTTTTAATTTAAGTCCCGGTATCCTTGCCGGGACTTTTTTTTATCAGGAAATTTGTAATTATTTAGGTGGTGGAATTGAATACCAAATCATCATGACCCCATCACCAACCCTTCCCCTGAAGGAGAAGGGAGACCAGCCGCACAAGCTCCTGCAGCGGTCAGTGCGATGGCATCCTCCCTTTTCAGGGGGATTCCGAAAGCTTTCGGGAAGAGGGGGTATTAGATAGCAGCCATTTGATTGGGGACGGATAAAACAGCTAAATAACTACAGAATTTTTATTTAATAATTACATCCATGCATCTCCCGAAAAATCGGGACAGGCGTGGCCATTTTACTAAAATTACATTCGTGCATCAGTGGCCATTTTACTAATATTTCATCCGTGCATCAGTGGCCATTTTACTACTTTTTTATCAGTGGCCATTTTACTAATATTTCATCCGTGGAATTAAAAAAATGAAAGAGCAAACATTTTTTGAGCAGGTTTACGAAGTAGTTAAACTCATCCCCAATGGCAGGGTAACAAGTTATGGAGCCATAGCCAAATACCTCGGCACGGGTGGTTCATCACGCATGGTGGGCTGGGCTATGAATGCTTCGCACACTGCTGTTGAGAACATTCCCGCACACCGGGTGGTGAACAGAATTGGTATGCTTACAGGGAAACACCATTTTGGCAGCCCGGAGCTAATGCAGCAACTATTAGAAAGCGAAGGAATAAATGTGGTAAATGATATAATTATTGATTTCGAAAAACACTTCTGGAATCCAATGGATGGGATGACATTGTAGTTTGTGGTATTCAACCGGCTGCATCGAAAGTACAATAACTATTAATGACAATAAATTACGGCGAAGCCCAATGACGCGGAGCAAATCACAGCGTAGCCTGACCTACCCCTCTCTCCATTCCACAATACTTCCCCTGTCTTTATTATGCATGAATTCCGGAACACAACTTTGCACTTCTTTAAAAAGTAATTTAATAAGACGATCCTTGGCGAAATTTCTTGAGAAAATCAGGCTCACCTCCCGAAGCGGTTTATAATTATCAAACGATCGTATCTGGTGTTGTTTTGAATCGGGCAAATCCATCACCGCTATCTCGGGCAAAAGTGTAAACCCACCCTCCTTGTCGATGATTTTCATCAGGGTATCGAGCGAGCCACCCTCAAATTCAAAAGGCAAATCGCTTTCAGCATTTTCAGGAATCGAACAAAGGTTGATTACCTGATCGCGAAAACAATGGCCATCAGATAAAAGCCAGATTTCAGGCGTTTCCACATCCTTAATCAATATCTCTGTTTTATTTATCAAGCGATGATCAGCACTGGCATAAATTTTCATCTCCTCATAAAATATGGGCCATTCTTTAAACCTGCTATCATGGTAAGGAGTAACAAAAATGCCGGCGTCAAGCTTATCATTTAAAAGATCTTCGGCAATTTTTTCGGTTATCATTTCCCGAATTGAAAATTGAACTTCAGGATATTTTTTTTTGAAATTACCGGCAAACCTGGGCAGGAGGTAGGGAGCAAGCGTAGGAATAATTCCTATCCGCATTTTCCCTGAAATTCGTTGATGAAACACCTCAATAATCTCCGAAATCCTACGGCTGTGATGCAAAACCAACTTGCCCTGTTCAATTATTTTCCGGCCTACTTCCGTGGGAATAACAGGTTTTTTTGTCCTGTCGAAAATAACAACCCCCAAATCTTCCTCCAGCTTCTTTATCTGCATACTCAAAGTAGGTTGTGTTACAAAACACGCCTCGGATGCTTTTACAAAATTCTTAAATTTTTCGACAGCAACAATGTATTCAAGTTGAATTAGTGTAATCATAATCAATGGTTTTTGCAAAAGTATAGTTTTTATCTATAATAATATAAATTAATTCGATTTGTTTTATATTTAATTATACTATATTTTTGCATCCTAATTATTAACAAATTAAAATTTAAAACAAATGGAAGAACAAACTCAAATGCAAGTACAACAAATGCCAAGAATTGGCGACATGGCTCCCGATTTCAAAGCCGTAACCACACAAGGTGAAATTGAATTTTCGGAATACAACAAAGGAAGTTGGGTAATACTATTTTCCCATCCTGCGGATTTTACCCCGGTTTGTACCACCGAAATGTCTGAATTCGCTAAACAAGAAGGCGAATTTGCCAAGTGGAACACCAAATTAATGGGTTTAAGTATCGACAGTATTCACTCGCATATTGCATGGGTGAATAATGTGAAAAAAAATCTTGGTATTACCATGAGATTCCCCATTATTGCCGATATCGACATGAAAGTTGCAAATCTTTACGGAATGGTTCAGCCAGGCGAATCAGAAACAGCCGCGGTACGTGCAGTATTCTTTATTGATCCTCACGGAAAAATAAGATTAATCATGTACTACCCGCTCAATATTGGAAGAAATATGGATGAGATCTGGCGTGTACTAAAAGCACTCCAGGCTTCAGATGAAAATGGCGTTGCCATGCCACTCAACTGGCAGCCGGGCGACAAAGTAATCGTTCCCCCACCAAAAACTGTTGACGAGATGGAAGAGCGTGAAGCCAGCGATTATGAAATGGTTGATTTTTATCTCGCCAAGAAAGAGATTTAATATCAATGTGCTTTAAGGGTTAGGCCGGGGTTATTTCCGGCCTTTTTTTATAAATAAATTTCCCTCTCTCACAGACTACTCTATCCTTTTTATTTTGAGATTTAACCAAAATTTTTTGGACATAATGAGGAGATGACATTTTGGAATAGATTTCTCCTGCCGCAGGTGCGGCATCGAAATGACAAAGCTCCGGGCTGTGAATGGGGTGGGTGAAAGTGGGCGCAAAGCGCCCACTTTCACCCACCCCCAAATCCCCCAAATCCATGTCACCCCGAAGGAGCGTAGCGATTGAGACCTGCCTCGCCATTAGGTTAGGCCACCTGCGGGCGGCCCGCTTCGCAGCGAGGCGAGCAAGGCGGGGGTCTGTTTAATGATAGGAATTTCAGTATTTTACACAAACATGTCATTGGCACCAAAACACACAGCGGAGCAGCCTGCCCCGATGCTTCGGGGGTGTGTTGCCGGGAGAAATCTATTCTATATATTATAATTAGCTTTTTACAAATACTGGTCATTAGTATCTGCCAACCAACGGATCAGAATCTACAAACGGAATAATACTTTTTCCCGGACAACATTGTTCTTAATTTATACAACTGTCTAAATTAACCCTGTCAATTTTTAACACTGCCATTGACATATTTGAATTTGTTACTTTTGGGCGATTTTAAAAAAATAACAAATGTCATATTCAAAAGAACAGATAATAGAAGCACTAAAAGAAGTGATCTATTTCCCGAAAAGCGATAATATTATTTCGCTTAAAATGGTTGATCACATCGAGCTTGAAGGACAAAAAATCAGTTTTACACTTTTGTTCCCCGAACCAAACGATAAAAATGGTGCCATCGTAGAGCAAGCCTGTGTTAATGCTATCGAAAAACACCTCGGCTCCCAGGTGCAGGTTAGGGGAAACATTACCTTAAAAGCAAAAACCCAGGATGCACTTGAAAAAATTAAACATATTGTGGCTGTTGCCTCAGGCAAGGGTGGCGTGGGAAAATCGACCGTAGCAGCAAACCTCGCTGTTGCACTTTCAAAAACAGGCGCTAAGGTTGGGATTCTTGATGCCGACATCTACGGGCCATCCATACCCATGATGTTCGATCTTGTTGATGCCAAACCCCTGGCCGAAAAACGTAACGGGCGCGATGTAATTATTCCCATGGAAAAATACGGCATTAAAGTTTTATCCATCGGATTTTTTGTTGATCAAAACCAGGCCCTGCTTTGGAGAGGTCCAATGGCCTCAAACGCTTTGAACCAACTTTTGCGCGATACCGATTGGGGTGATCTGGATTATTTGGTGATAGACCTGCCTCCCGGAACCGGAGATATTCATCTTACCATTGTACAGGAAGCAAAAGTTTCGGGAGTGGCCATCGTTAGCACACCTCAAAATGTAGCATTGGCTGATGCACGAAAAGCGTTCAATATGTTCAACTCCGAAAAAATAAATGTGCCCATTTTGGGACTCATCGAAAACATGTCGTATTTCACACCCGCCGAGCTGCCCAATAATAAATATTTTATTTTTGGAAAAGAAGGAGGTAAAAAGCTTGCCGAAGAATCAAAAGTGCCCTTCCTGGGAGAAATACCCCTTATTCAAGGTATTTGTGAATCGGGCGACAATGGGAAACCTGTGGCCTTGTTAGCAGATGACAATCCAATTTCCAAAGCTTTTGACGATCTTGCCCAAAATATCATCAAGCAACTTAACACCAGGAAAAGCTCACCATTTGCCTAAGGTTTAGTAACTTTGCAAACTCATTAACAATTAATTAGAATATGGATCAGAACAGAGAAGAAATCACCAGGAAAGTAGAAAATGTGATTGCACAAATAAGACCCTATCTTCAGCAGGACGGTGGAGACATTGAGTTTATCGAATATACTGATGATAATATTGTAAATGTTAAATTACTTGGAGCATGTGGTTCATGCCCTTACAGTACGATGACATTGAAAAATGGTGTGGAAAGCGCCATGAAAAAAGCCATTCCGGAAGTTAAATCCGTTGAGGCCATAAACCCCGAAGCTTAACTACACCCTACAATTGAATTAAAAACGGGCATTCATTTAAATATGATTGCCCGTTTTATTTTGAGCCATTCCCGGCATTAATAAAGGAGATTTCAATAACATGAATTAGCCCAGTCTTTTTGGTAATATTTCCCTAAGATTTCGCTGGTTTACGAAGATAAAATCAGCGAAACCAGCCTTGCCGGCAAGTAGGTCCGCGGGAGGACTTTTTGAGTAATGAAAATGGCCGCCTTTACCGTCAGACATAAATTAACCATATCCCTTTAAAATAACCGTTAGGTGCAAGGCTGAAAAATGAACGACAGTACAAACTTGATAGAATTTTTGTTTTGCCAACCTGCAAAAAATGAATTGATGGCCAATACACATTTGGCTCATTTGCGAGCTCCCTCACACAGGCAAATACTTCAGCTTGCAAAAGAGTCATATTTTCAACCTCGCAGATTTCAAAAAATTACCAGAAATAAAATTTACTGGCGTTTTTTTGATTTCTAAAATTGACCAGAATATTGTATTTTTGGCAAAATTTGGATTTTCAACATGCCGAAAAATATAGGAAGTAGATTAATAGAGGAATTTAAAGATAGAGAGTCATTCTCCAGGGGTGAACTTTTTGAATTCTTTAAATACTTTGAACCAGACCTAAAAGAAGGGACTTTTGGATGGAGAATCTATGATTTGAAAAATAGAAATATTATTAAGCCTCTAATGCGGGGTCTCTATACTATTTCATATAAGCCAAAATACAAACCAGAAGTTTCACAAGATTTATTAAAACTCGCTAAGAAAATCAATGATAGATTCGAAGATGTAAAATACTGTATATGGGAAACAAGTTGGCTAAATGAGTTTTCTCAACATCAGGCTAGCAAAAAGATATTAATAATTGAGGCTGAAAAAGACTTTTTAGATTCCTTTTTCTATGAGCTTAAAGAAATTTACAAAGGTGATGTTTACCTGACACCGGATGAGAAAGCCATAAATTTTTACGTATCTGAAAGTATGCTGCCTATCGTGATTAAAAGGTTAGTGACTCGCTCTCCAATAAGTAAACGAACTGAAAAGAATTTAAAATTCCATATCCCTCTCCTGGAAAAAATATTAGTTGACATTTTTTCAGAGGATAAACTTTTTTATTACTCGCAAGGATCAGAACTGGTTCACATTTTTGAAAATGCATTAAAGAAATATGATATTAATTATACAAAGATCTTTAGTTATGCAAAGAGACGAGAAAGGGATATTGATATTAAAAATTTTTTGAACAATAACATGCACTATTTAGTAAAAGATATTATAGATGTTTAAAGGGAAATGTTTCACGGAAGAATGGCTGCAATCCTTTAAACGACAGGCTATACATAGAAGAATAGATGTAATTATTTTAGAAAAAATGATTTACGCATTACATCTATTAGAACAGCTACAACAAAATGGATTAAAATTCACTTTTAAAGGTGGTACCAGCCTGGTATTACTTTTGGACGAAGGAAATCGTTTTTCTATTGATATCGATATTATCTCAAATACAACAAGAGTTGAGCTTGAAGCTATATTGACAAAAGTTATTAAATCATCAAGATTTAAGGGTTTTGAACTTAATGAACACAGAAGTTACAAACCGGGAGTCCCAAAAGCACACTATCCTTTTGCCTATGAATCTTCGATAAAAGGTGCTTATGCCGGCACCGTGCTTTTAGACATACTTATTGAAGATTCTCCATACCCCGAAACTACAGGAAAGGAGATTAAAGCCAAGTGGATTGAGCCTGAAGATAAAACCATTGTTACGGTACCAACAATTGATGCAATTACAGGTGATAAATTAACTGCATTCGCTCCAAATACAATTGGAATTCCTTACGAAAAGGGTGGTCAATCGGCTACCATGGAGATTTGTAAACAACTTTATGATTTAAGTAAACTGTTTGAGAAAATTTCTTCTATTGAGGTAGTTTCAAAAAGCTACCAACTTTTCGCTAAACATGAAATCGAATACCGAAAGGAATCGCACCCAGACTTAACACCGGAGCAAGTCCTTCAAGATACCATTGACACTTGTTTGATCATCGCGAAAAGAGATAGAGGAAATACTGAAGAAAAAGCAAAGTTTACACAAATACAAAGAGGAATCGTAGCGTTTGGTACCGGATATTTAATGTCCGGGAATTTCCGTATTGATGATGCAGTGCCTGCCTCAGCCCGCATCGCCTATTTGGCAACCAAAATACTTTTGAACGACCTGACACCCATAACTTACTATGAAGGTCAGGATATTAAGGGCTGGAATATTGAAGATTCGGACTGGAATTTTCTGAACCGATTGAAACGACAACCGGATAAATCATCGTTTTACTACTGGTACCAAACTATTGAATTAACAAAAACAATGACCTAATAGCTATGGGAATGAACGAACAAGAAACCCGGTATTTCTTAATTGACCCTACATTAAGGAAGAAGGGTTACGATGATATTACAAAGCTTCGCTGCGAAACTCCTGCACCTATTGAGCCTACAGGCCCTAAAGGCAGACGCAAGAAAGGAGGTGGACGAACAGATTATTTACTTTGTGTAAAGGTGGGTGATATGCCAAAGCCATTACCTGTTGCTGTAATTGAAGCAAGAAAAGGAAGTTCGTGAACAGGAAGCAATTATTTCGGATATTGACGCAAAGGTGTTTGACCTTAAGGCAGTAAATCCTAATGCTGTTCTTAAAATCGATACAAGGACATCTCTTGAGGTAATTGAAAATATTGAAAAGCAGGGCCAGATTGTTGACAAGGCAATGAAGAAATTAAAACAACTATTAATAGAGTAGCACGATGGAGATCGCCAACGCTTCGCAGTTATACACATTGACAAGTCGCACGAGCCATAGCGCAAACCAAAACTTGCCAAAGAGTATGCCTGCCCCAGCGCAAGGGAAGATTGCCGACCCTAAAAAACAAAAAAGTGCTAAATTGAAACGTTTGTAAATATCATTATGCCATTCAACAAACTTTTGTATCTTGCTCCTTGTTTTAAATTAAAAGAATTGTGAAAAAAATATTTTTCTGTCTCGCTATCCAACTCATTTTAATTTCTGCAAGTGATGCTCAAACCATCTACCACCCCTGGATTTTTGAGGGAGGAACTAATTTTACCGACTTCCATTTTACGCATCATGATTTTGCTACAAAGTTCCAATCGATAAACTGGATGGGTAAAAAAGCCCCAACAATGATAAGGCTGGGGCGAATGGTTAAACCTTATCTCACAGTTTCTGCAATCTGGTCAACCACAACGCTTGAAACCAAAAAGTTAAACGACATCCCTTTGCAAAAAGAGATTACAGCTGATTATTTCTGGAAGGCAGGCCTTCAATTTGAATACAAGTTTACAAACGGTAAATTACTAAAAGAGGATTTTTTTATCGACCCTTACATTTACACCGGGTTTAACATGTCCACAATTGACGATAAATCCTACCCGGGCATTCCGGGAGGAATTGGCCTCAATATTTGGCCCCTGGATTATTTTGGGTTGAATATTCAGGGATCATACGAATATGTTTTTGATTTTGATAATTACATGCACTACTCGCTTGGATTGGTTGTTAGGTTTGGAGATATGCTTGACAAAGACAAGGATCGAATCCCCGACAGATACGATGCCTGCCCCAAAATTTTTGGCCTGGGAAAATTTATGGGTTGCCCCGATTACGACTATGATGGTGTTGTTGACAGCCTGGATCGGTGTCCACGCGAATACGGGTATGCCCCAAGTGGAGGATGCCCCGATTATGATAAAGATGGTGTGCCTGACAAAACCGACCTGTGCCCCTGCCGGCCGGGATCAAAAGAAAACCAGGGATGTCCTGAATCTATTCAGTATTCGAAACCCACCGAAGATATTCCTGTAATTATAAAGCCACCGGTAGCAGAAGAAGAAATCGCTGTTTTGCCCCAAATAGCGCCACAAGAAATTGAGGTGAGCGAAGAGCCCATTGAAGAGCTTGCTCTTGAAGAGAAAAAACCAAGTCCTGTTCCTGACCCAATTATTGTGCCCATTACTAACACCGAATTAGTTAATGAGGCTATCAGCAAACACTTAAACAACATCAGGTTTAAATCAAATAGCGCAACGCTATTATCGGTATCCTATCAGAGCCTTGATGAAATATTAAATATCCTGGAACAAAATCAGGAAAAACAATTTATAGTAGTAGGATATTCTGACGATAGCGAATCAACTGAATATAACCATTTTTTATCGATGGAGCGGGCAAAGTCAGTTATAAAATACTTTGTTGAAAAAGGATTTATTGCTACGAATATTGAACCCGGAGGATTCGGAAACACAAACCCGGCCGATGATGAAGGAAATCTGAACCGAAGAGTGGAAATTTATACGAAATAGAATTCGTCTTTAAAGTAAGCTTTTTTGAAATATCAATTTCCACATCCTTTAGGGTGTGGATTAAATTGATGTGATGAATGCCCCTCCTTTTCGCTGTCAATGCCGAAGGCATTGACAGCGAAAAGGAGGGGAGAGGCATTGCTAAATTCAATAATCCCCAGGTTAACTCGCCTCGCTGCGAAGCGGGAACCCGGGGCAAGTGACAACTTTATGGACGGACACTAAAAAGTTTCGGAAATCAGGATAGAGTTTGGGGATATCCCCTAAAGGCCGGCCTCGCCGGTTAGGCGGGGGATTTAGGGGTTTTGAGACTTTTTAGACTGGTCTCACGATAAATATTTTGCCACTATCGGCATTCTCCTGCCCATACCAAAGGCTTTTGGAGAAACCCTCAATATGGGTGGCGTTTGATATCTTTTGTACTCGTTAATATTTACCAATCGTAAAATTCGTTTTACCAGCGCCTCATCAAATCCCATTTTTATCAATTCTTTCGGCCCCTGCCGCAATTCGATGTACTGGTAAAGAATTTCATCTAAAATTGCATAATCAGGCAACGAATCCGAATCTTTCTGGTTGGGCCGCAATTCGGCAGATGGTGGTTTGGTGATAATGTTTTCAGGAATGATTTCCCGTGCAAGATTGATATACCGTGCAAGTTCGAAAACCTCTGTTTTGTAAACATCTCCCAAAACTGACAATCCGCCGTTCATGTCGCCATAAAGCGTTCCGTAGCCAACAGCAGCTTCACTTTTGTTGGAAGTGTTAAGCAAAATGTACCCAAATTTATTACTTAATGCCATCAATAAAACCCCGCGAATACGTGCCTGAACATTTTCTTCGGCAATGCCAAAAGGTAGCTTATCAAAATGAGGATGTAGCTTTTGATCAAAAATTTCGTAAAGCTCTTTTATGGTGATGATCTTGTGGGGAGAACCAAGGTTTTTTACAATCTCAATAGAGTCGTCAATAGAATGTTGCGAGGAAAATTGTGAGGGCATCAAAACCGATAGTACGTTCTCACTTCCCAATGCTTTTGCAGCGATGGCCAATGTTACCGCTGAATCAATACCCCCCGAAAGCCCCAGAATTGCTTTTGAAAAACCAAGCTTTTGAAAATAATTTTTCACACCCATCACCAACGCATCGTGTATGAGGCCAATCTTTTGTTTTCCCTCAGGATAAGCAGATACCTGCCGCCGGGTTTTATTCAACTGCAAATTCTCAGTATCAAACACCCGGTAATCTTCCTCAAAGTATTTTAATTCGTGTAATATTTCACCATCCTGATCAATCACCATTGAACCGCCATCAAAAAGTAATTCCGTTTGTGCGCCAACATGGTTTACATAAAAAAGTGGCAGATTATATTTTTTTGCATTTTCCTGCAAAATGGCAGCGCGCTTGAGGTGCTGGTTATAATTAAAAGGTGATGCTGCAATATTGATGATAATTTCAGGTTTTTGAGCCATCATTTCATCCATTGGATTTACGGTATAAAGCGGGTTGTTTCCAACGTTCCACAAATCTTCACAAATAGTGAGGGCAATCTTTTTTCCTTTTACTTCAACAGTTTTGAAAACCTTATTGGGTTCAAAATAGCGGTATTCATCAAAAATGTCATAGTTGGGAAGCAGGGTTTTATACCTGATTTCTTTCACACTTCCCGATTCGAGCAGGAATGCCGCATTATAAAGATCCTTACCCTGGAAATCGGGGTTTTTTACCGGACTGCCCACAATTGCAGCAATACCCTTGCATTGCAGTGCTATTTCCTGAATCGCATCCTGACATTGATTTATAAAATCATCAAATTCAAGAAAATCACGGGGAGGATACCCCGAAACAGCAAGCTCGGCAAAAACAATCAAGTCTGTACCTTCGCCCTTTGCACGTTTTATGGCAGATTTTATTTTATCAACATTTTTATCAAAATTCCCAATATGGTAATTGATTTGAGCGAGGGCTATTTTCATAACAAAATTTGCTTAAAAAATTACGCCGAGTGTAAGCTCAATATAATGTGGCGAAGCTTTTTGTTTAATGGTGGGATCAGCAGTATTGCTGCCTTTCAGGATATTAGAAAACCCGTTAAAGTAAGTTACTCCCACAAGAATTGAAGTGGAGTTGTCGAGGTAATATTCAATTCCACCACCCAATACCAGCGATCCTTTGACAATTGTGACTTCATCCGAAATATCACGTTCTTCACTTTGACTCATGGTTTCGCCCTCTACCTTGTATGAAAAATCTTCCTCAGCCTTTGCTTTTACACTAAATCCCAACGAAAAGCCAATCTGGCCATAAGCCTGTAGCTGATCAAACTTGTTGGTTTTCATTTTCAGTGTAAGCGGAATATCAATGTAACGCAATTTTGTTTTGCTCGACATGCTGCCGGTATAATCTATTGAAGTACTATCGGTAACAGGTTCCGAAATCAAATGAGGATATGAATATTTCCCGTTAAGGTAATTGATATTGAAACCCGTCCCAACAAAATAATTTTCGGTAATGGCAAAATCGCTGATAAAGCCCCATGAAAATCCTGCTACGGTTCCATCCCTTTCATACCCGTCAGAATCAGGAGAAATCCAGCCAACATTGGGGGCAACTTTTAATCCAAACCTGAAGGGTTTTATTTGGGCTTGTAATGCCTGCGAGGCAATAATAAATGTAAGTATTAGTGCGATTGTTAATTTTTTCATATTACGGTTTGTGTTTTATTTGATCACGTATGTTGGGGCAAAAATAGTTAAAGTAAGCTTTCGGGAGGTTGTAGAAACAAATATTTTGAAACCACAGTTATTCCTTAATATTTGATTCCTTATGCAAGGTTTTGGAGACAGTTTATTCAAAAATCTTGCATTTAATATCACGGTGCTCTGCACCTTTGTGCTACATGCCTCCCATTACCTACAAATATTATCGCTGCGCTACACCTCTCAAGTTTCTTTCATCTCAGCCATATTTGTCAAATACTGCTGTTTTTAAGCGGCAGGGCCGCGTAATATTTGTAGTAATCACATTTACCACAGAAACCTCCTAAGGTGCAGCGCACCGAAATATTATTATTCTGAGTGTTTCAGCAACCCCTAAATAAACTTGGGTTTACTACCATTTTCGTAGAACATTTTTTATGAGGTAATAATTTCTTGATATTTAGCCTTCAGCCATCGGTTCACAGTTTCCGGCAACATACTGTATTTTACAGACTGAAGACTAGTAACTGCTGACCGATCCCGATAGCTATAGGGACTGAGGACTGAGGGCTGCCGACAATGATCATATTATGGAAAAAACATTTAGTCGTTCCTATAAATTTGCTGTTGTTCTAAAATTTTTAGCTTTGCTTTTTGATTCTTTTCTATATTTGTACAAATTTACAATCTTAAATACTTAATGATTATGAAAAAGATAACATTGCTTTTTGTATTAATGCTGGCGGCAAGTTTTGCCTTTAGCCAGATTTCTCTGGGTCCCAAGGTGGGTTTCAATACTTCAAAATTAACCACCGATGCCAGCGAGATCAGCAGCGACATCTCGAACTCATTCAACTTTGGTGTTTTTCTCAGGTTGGGAAAAAAGATTTACGTGCAACCCGAAGTAAACTGGCTAACACGTGGTGGGGTGTTTAAGAAGCCTCAAATTGACGATGTCCTTCCAATTAACCAGGAGATTGAAATGAAAACAATCGAAATCCCGGTTTTGCTTGGATGGAGAATAATAAATTTCGGTGTTGGTAATGTAAGGCTCATGGTAGGCCCTTCGGCATCAATCGTTACCGATAAAACAGTATCTATCTCAAACGAAGAAGAGTTCTTCAACCCGATAAAAGATTCAGATCTTGCAGATATGATCTGGGGTTTTAACGCTGGCGTAGGTGTTGATGTGTTGATGTTTACGCTCGATGTTCGTTATCAGATGGGTTTGAACGAAGTACTAAAAAAAGTTAACGACATTGATTTTTATTCCAAAAACAATGTTTTTGCCGTATCACTCGGCTGGAAAATAATCTAATCTGAAATATTCTTTTTGGTTTAAGGTAATTTAAAGTGTCAATACAAAAGTGTTGACACTTTTTTAATTTTATTAAAGATGAAATGCTCATTACAAATATTAACACCACTTCTGCTTGCCGCGAGGCAGGGGCATGAATGTCCGAAGGACTCCTATGGAGAAAAATCATTCAATTTAATCCGTGCATCCCGCCAATTGGCGGACAGGCAGTGGCTAATTTTACAGAGATGAAATTTCCTCACTTTCTTTTGGTATTATTGCTTATCGGCCTTGCTTCGTGTAATAATTCAGCAAAGCGTGATCTCGACATCGATACAGATAAAATTGAACTTGCACCGGTAAAAATAAAACGCTACGAAAAGGCCTTGTTTACGATCAACCCCAACAACATGAAACCCGGCCTGAAGGCCATAGCCACGGATTTTCCGGTTTTTCTTGGTGTCGATCTCGACGATACCTTAAATATTATTCAACTTAACCAGTTTGTTACTAACCCTCTGAATCAGGTGCTTTACGATTCCACCCTTTCCATTTATCCCGATTTGGATTTTCTGGAAAATGAATTATGCCTTTCATTTAAAAGATTTAAGTATTATTTTCCCGAAACCAACATTCCTGATGTATTCACTTATGTTTCGGGATTGCTTTACGAAATGCCCGTTCAATTTTTTAATGACGACATGATTATCGCGCTCGATATGTATCTTGGTAAAGATTTGGAGGCATACCGAAAAGTGGGCATATCCCTTTATCAGATCAATAATATGAACCGAAGCCACATCACGCGCGATGCCATGTACGAGTTGTACTTTTATCATTTTGCAGAAAAGCCAGGGAAAGATTTTTTACAAATGATGATAAACAAAGGGAAACATCTTTATTTTTTGGATGCGATGATGCCCCGGACAAATGATGAAATCAAGATAGGATACACAGCTGAAAAGCTCGACTGGTGTTGGGAAAACGAATCAAATATTTGGGCTTTTATTATCGAAAACGATTTGCTTTACTCTTCGGAAATAAACGTAAAGCGTAAATTTTTTGTGGACGGCCCTTTTACCTCCGATTTTTCCTCCAGCTCCCCGGCCCGTATTGGCGAATGGATGGGTTGGCAGGTGGTGAAGGCTTATATGAATAACAACGCGGAAATTACTTTGCAGCAGCTATTCAATGAAAATGACGTGCAGACAATTCTGAAACATTCCGGGTACAAACCACCTTCATAATTAGGGTCTGTCCATAGAGTCTATAAAAAAATGAATTTGTGCATGTCTGTATATCTTTGCCTACACACTATAATCCATGTATTTTAATTCCCCCATCTCTTCTTTTAGATGGCTGAGCAATCGATTGGCTTCTTTGATGCAATCCCAAAGAATTGCATTATTTGTTGGGTAATGGATGTTGGTCTCTACAACAGTGGTGTCTTGCCTGAGGCTTTGAATATCTTCAAGACCTTGCTCGATGGCTATTTTGTTAAGTTCAACCAATGCCTTTTGAAGGTTTTTTGATTTTATCCTTGATATGTACTTTTGATACATTTGAAAACTAAAAGGACGTAATTCATCAATCTTTATGAATAAGCAACAAATCCTCGAATCACTTTGATCGTACTCTAACTGCCTATAATCCAACCCTTTTAACTCCTTATAAATTGCTGCCCTTACAATCTGTTCAACGCTTGGAGTATCTTTTCTGCCAAAGATACTTCTTGTAGTCCCCTTGGTAATATCAGCTTGCAAAATCGTAAGTAATTCAGGATGTTCATCCAGGATAGTATCTACCGAACTAAGTTCCGGGTCTCTTGCCCAATTGGGCTGTTCAAATTTCAATTTGTTTCAGCAAAAAGTTAAACCTTTTGTAGAAATATTGACAAGGTCATAGTTATTCAATTTGTCAATAAAACTTGTTCCCTCTTTTAAGGATTTATAACATTCTGAAAAATTTGTCTTTTTGAGAACTTCATGATTCGCAACTTCTGGAAAAGGTTTTAAATCTTGAATTAGGGTCTTGATTTCGCATTCCTGTTTTACAAATGTTTAAAATCGGATACTTTTCCTCGCTCATGGTGTTGTTCATTTCCTGTGCTTGTTTTTGTCCGGCTAAATTATGAATTATTCAAGAGAAGCAATAAATTTCAGGTCTTTAGGATTCCCTGGCTATCCATCCTATTTTATCAAAAACATAAAACGAAAGTGATAATACAACCCCAACAACTGCGGCCAGAGCCATGCCCGTAAGTTGCATCGAGCCAATGTGGATGGCGGCTTTGCTAAGGCCTGCAACAAAAGTGGTGGCCCCGATAACCATATTTCGCATATTGCTAAAATCCACTTTTTGCTCTACCAGCATTCGCAAACCCTGCACGGCAATTACTCCGTAAAGGAGTATTGTAATGCCGCCCATAACCGGTATCGGGATGGACGAAATGGCTGCCGAAACTTTTCCGATGCACGAAAATGCTATGGCCAACAATGCCGCTCCCTGAATCACCCACACTGAATATACCCTTGTAATGGCCATTACCCCAATATTTTCGCCATAGGTAGTGTTGGGCGTTGAACCGGTGAATCCCGAAATTATGTTGCTTATGCCATCGCCCAGGAGCGAAAGATGTAAGCCCGGCTTTGCCATTAAATCTGTGTCGGTGATTTTTCCGGTTACCACAAGATGGCCAATGTGTTCGGCTAAAACCACAATACATGCCGGTGCGATAATGATCATAGCATTGAAGTCGAGAACAGGTGCCTGGAAGTGTGGCAAGGCAAACCAATGTGCATTGATGATGGATGCTGTGTCAACCATGCCCATAAATAAGGCGAGCACATATCCTCCGGTTACCGCAACAAGAATGGGGATAACCTGCAAAAAACCCCTGAACATCACCGATCCGGCAACTCCAATGAGTAAGGTTATCATCGAAACAATTAAGACCCTGTGATCCATCTCAAAGGGTTCAACAACCTTTCCCACATCGTTGGCCAGGGCGCTAAGCCGGCTTGCTGAGCTGCAACCGGAGCAAGCTCCAGACCAATTACTGCCACAACAGCACCCATAACCACGGGCGGCATCACAACGTTAATCCATTTTATGCCCCAGCGTTTTACGACAAACGACATTAGGACAAAGAAAAATCCAAAAGCGATAAAACCCGATTGTGCATGATTAAAACTGCCATAGCTGTTGATGATGAGCAGTGCCGGAGCGATAAATGCAAAACTGGAGCCCAGGTATGCCGGAATACCCCCTTTGGTAACCCATGAGTAAATAAGTGTGCCTATGCCATTCATCAGCAGTGCTATGGCGGGATCGATACCCAAAAGGACAGGTATCAGAATTGTCGCACCAAACATGGCCGTGAGGTGCTGGAAACTGAGGGGTAAAGTGTTGAAAAACGAAAGTTTTTCGTGGATACCAATGATGCGTCTTTTCATTTCGATTAACTTTTTAAATAGAAGCGGGTATTTCTTCAAATAAATTAATCAAAAATACAAAGAATCGGAGTGCAATCAGAACATTGAAAATAATGTCCTACTACCATTTTTGTGGAACTCTATTTTTAGGGATTGGCAGGTTCTCTTGACTGGCTACTGAAGACTGTGAACTGAAAAATTAAAAAAGCCTTTCCATTAAATTAGCAGTAGTTCCGAGAATAAATTTTACTGAAGCACGAATTTCACCTGCATAACATACTTAACGCTCACCAGTTTTCCATCCAAAAACCCGGGTTCCCAACGAGGCATCAAATGTGCTACCCTCAGTGCCTCCTCGTTCAATCCTCCGCCGGGGCCTCTTAGCACCTGAATATCATGAATGCTGCCATCTTTGGAAACCACAAACGAAATATAAACCGGGCCGCTTATGTTGCTTTCGCGGGCGAAGACCGGATACCGAAGGTTATTCCTTAAAAATTGTATTATGGCGGGCTCTCCACCCGGAAAACATGGTGGCTTATCGGCGAACAAAACAGGAGTATCTTCCTCAAGGGGAGCTTCGTCCGGAATTTCCGGGATATAATCAATTGCAGCAGTGTATGGGGTATCTTCAACATCAATTTTAAAATCAGGATCTACTTCTGTAAAGTTGTCAACCTCATTAATAATCGTTGTTGGGGGTGGGGGAGGTACGGGTTTATCTTCCTTGATTTTTGTGATTACAGGAAGCTCTTCGATAGTTTGATCAACTCTTTTATCAAAATCTAAAAAGCCTGAGCTTCTTTCCGATCGGTAATTAAAAGCCAGCAAAGCTGCAGAAAGCGCTACGATGAGTCCAATTTCCAAAAAGATAAACCTGTGCTTGTCCGGTGTGTTCGATTTTCTTGATTTGTAGTTCATTTTTGTTGATTTAGTACCTTATTTCTAATATTCTGACAAAAAATGGCAGAATATTAGAGATAAGATACCCAAGCAAAATTTAAAATGCATTGTCGTTATTATGAAATGAAGAGTAATAATAAAGCTCTTAATTGCAAAATATGCATTTATAAATTTTGCCGACTAACTTGGACAAACCAAAACAGGAATACACCATAAGTTTTACATGATCACCTTGTTTAGTTTTGGCTTGTCCAAGTTAGGTTAGTAAAATGATTTGATTAACAAAAACAAAACGGATTTTAAAATGGCGAAATTTTGGAAATGCGGGATGTGGCGGGGTTTAATAAGTTTAAGGATAATGAGGGTTGGTTTTACCAACACATCATTTACCGCCAACTTTCGCCTCCCTGAAAGTCTAAACGCCTGTCATTCTGATCTGCCAACCAGTGGAGAAGAATCTATTTTTAGTCTTGAGCTTTTCACGGATAACCGTGGGAAACAAATTCTTCCTTTGTGCCTTTCTTCCTTTGTGGTTAAAGATTTCTATCCCAAATTACTTTTCGGCAATTATTCAAAGGCCATTTAGCCAGGATAAAAATCTAAAGTTTTTTTTGCCGGAGCTTTGTTTTATTAAAAAATAAAATACATTTGCAACTCAAAACAAGACATAATGATACAAATTCAAAATAATTGGTGGTGGTGTAAATTTATTCGGGAAGTTGAATAAATCGACACTTATTTACCATAAACAATAAGGCCGGAGATTATTCTCCGGCCTTTTTTTGTGTAAAAATCTCAAAATTCAAAATAGCGAACCAATAACAATTAATCCCGAAAAATCGGGATTTCCCCGAAGGATCGGGGCAGGCAGCTTCGCTCAACAATTAACTAATAACAATTAACTAATAACAATTAACGAATCACAATTAACTAATAACAATTAACTAATAACAATTAACGAATAACAATTAACAATTAACTATCATGGAAGTAAGACCACTATCAGAATTGTACACGAACATTAAACCCGGATTTTACGGCGAATATGGCGGAGCCCATGTGCCACCGGCATTACACAAAAATCTTGCACGGCTTGAAGAGGCATTTTTCAAGTTTAAAGATGATAAGGAATTTCAGGATGAGTTTATCCATTACCTGACAAAGTATGTAGGCAGGCCATCGCCGCTTTACTTAGCTGCCAACTTATCGAAGGAGGTGGGAAGTAAAATTTACCTCAAGCGCGAAGACCTGAATCATACCGGGGCGCATAAGATTAACAATACCATTGGTCAGGTGCTTTTGGCCAAGCGCATGGGGGCAAAGGAAATTATTGCCGAAACCGGTGCCGGGCAACATGGAGTTGCTACGGCTACTGCGGCAGCTTTGTTTGGCATAAAGTGTAAAGTATTTATGGGTACGGTGGATATTGAACGGCAATCGGCCAATGTGAGCCGCATGAAATTGCTCAACGCCGAGGTAATTCCGGCAACTTCCGGTACGCAAACGCTGGCTGATGCAGTAAATGAAGCTTTGGGATATTTTATCGAAAACCCTGATTCCTTCTATATGTTGGGATCACAGGTGGGGCCACATCCTTACCCAAACATGGTTGGATATTTCCAGAGTGTGATCGGGCAGGAAGCCCGCAACCAGATTTTTGAAGCTGAAGGCCGGTTGCCCGACAGTATTTTTGCCTGTGTGGGTGGTGGCTCCAATGCTATCGGATTGTTTCAGGGGTTTTTGAATGATGTTGATGTGAAAATGTATGGTGCCGAAGGTGGGGGAGAAGGTGCAATCCCCAAAACAGCAGCTACACTTTCGCTGGGTAAAACCGGTGTTTTCCAGGGAACCTACAGCTATTGTCTTGTGGATGAAGAAGGAAATCCAACTACATCATACTCTATTGCAGCCGGGCTTGATTACCCGGGAATAAGTCCGCAACATGCATTTCTGAAAGATAGCAAAAGGGCTGAATATTTCCCTGTGCTCGACCAGGATGCCATCAATGCTTATGTTATGCTTTCGCGAAAGGAAGGGATAATTCCAGCCATCGAATCGGCTCATGCCGTGGCTCTGGCCATGAAAATAATGAAGGATAAAAAAGGACTTGCCGTAATTAATCTATCGGGAAGGGGAGACAAAGATGTGGAGCGCAAGCTTGAAAACTTCATTTACAAGAAGTTTATTTAAATTTTCAAGTGTGATTAACAAGCCGCTTTTGCATTCCAGATTATTATGTTCGAATCCCTCGTCGATTAGGCGGGGGATTTTTTTTCACAATTATTTTTATTATTATCAAACAAAAATACGCCATAGGATAAGTAGTAAAACACAAATCACTCAAAGCATAATACTACATTTGTTGACACATGAAAATACTATTGAATTGCTTGCCACCGGCAGACACGAACAGCCCCTCAATATCGCTTTCGATTCTTAAGAAATTTATGGTAAATACTGGTTTTAAGACTGAAATTAAATACTGGAATTTCTTGCTGTCGTTGATGTCGGATTATGTGGATAGCGAAGATTCTGAAATCAGAATATTGCCTTTTCTTTCGATAATTAACGATCGTAATAATAACCCGAAAGGCAATAAGCGAATTCTTTCACTGCTACAAAAACTTGACCCCGGGCACATCATCGACGACCCGAATTTTTATTCAACATATTTAGAAAGTAAAAAGAAACAAATTTCCGAAATCATTCGAAATGAATTAAAGCTTATTGATTTTGAGGAGGTTTCACTTTTCGGAATCAGTGCAAAATATTACCAATGGATTCCGGGAATGATCCTGGCCGAAGAAATTAAAAAGATTGCACCGAAAGTAAAAATTATTGTAGGTGGATTTGGAAGCAAGAATGCTGCTCATGAAGCCATGAAGATTTGTACACACTTCGACTTTGGCTGCTGGGGCGAAGGTGAATATCAATTGTTAGAATTAGTACAACAACTTCAAAATGAAACTCCTGATTTCAGATGTGTTCCACGCATGATTTACCATGATTCGGATGAGATTAAACCATCCTCCACAAACAAAAGTGAATATCTGGATTTTGATAACTATATTTTCCCTGACTATGATGACTATGTAAACACCCTCCCGGAGCATTTGGACACGGATAAAATTAACTTCCCAATTAACACCATTCGCTCTTGTCATTGGGGAAAGTGCAAGTTTTGTGATTTTAACAAAGGCTATAAATTAAGAACCCGAAGTCCCGAATGTATCGTAAGGGAAATTGAACATCTTAATCGGGAATATGGCATTACACAATTTTCGTTTGTGGATAGCGACACATTTGGAAACCTGGAGCATTTCGAAGAGTTACTTGATTTAATTATCGCCTTAAGGTATCAAAACGAAGAAGATTACATGTTCTGGGCAGAGATTATCCCAAATGCTTTTTTTAATGCAGGGCTCATGGAGAAAATGGCCATTGCCGGATTTAAAAATATTTTTATCGGCTACGATGGGCTTTCCGATGCATTGTTGCAAAAAATGGGCAAGAGCAATAGTTTTTCTGATAATATTCTATTTGTAAAATACTCACTTAAAAATGGAATTAATCCGGTGGTTAATGTAATTAAGCATGTGCCGGGAGAAACTGAAGATGACGTACAGGAATGCATAAAGAACTTGCATTTTTTGAGGTTCTTTTACAAGGATAGCCTGGTTGACTTTTCGCATATATATGTTGATTTGGTGCTTTCATCGATGACAAAATATTATGCATCAATGCCTGCAGATGAAAGGGGAAATTATGATTGTGATGACATCACCTATTTGATGCCGGATTATTTTTCGGACAATGAAAATCGCTTTCATTTATTCAGATACAAAAATAATGTGCCGGCAAATACCAGGGAGTGGGAAAAGCTGATCGGGATTGAAAACTATTACCTTAGCAACCGGTTTAGCTATATTATCCAGGAGAACAATGGTGTATATTACTACACCGAATATTGCAATGATGTAGAGATTGAAAATATTGTTTTTGGAAACCCTTATTATGGGCATGTTTTGAAAGCTGTTGAGCACAAAGTATGTCCATTTTCCCGGCTCTACCACGACATCAAAAAAGCATTCCCCGGAATCACAGAGGGCCACTTAAAGGAAATACTCAAAGATCTTAAGGCTGCGCGTTTGATTTATTTCAATGCGGAATTTTCCAATATTATTTCGGTAATTGAATTGGGGAAATAATAGATCAAGTGGTACTACTGCATATTTAGTGGGAAGACTAAATAGTGTCGGTCTATAAACTCTCCATCCACCATACACCCCTCTAACTCCCCTAAAGGGGAGAACCAGCCAGTGCCTTGGCAGCGAGGGATTTCCCCTTTAGGGGACTAAGGGGTCGCACCAGCAAAATCAGAAAAGAGCTGACTTTATAGACCGACACTAAATAGTGCGTGTCCAGAATGTCATCATCAAAAAAATAGATTTCTCTCCGCCAGCCGGCGGATCGAAATGACAAGGCGTAGGTTTTTATGTGGGTGGGTGAAAGTGGGCGCTTCGCGCCCACTTTCACCCACCCCTTTCACAGCCCAGGGCTTTGTCATTTACCCGTAGGGATGCCTATGGCACGACTGGAAAAACGAAGCGAAGCAAAGTTTTGAAAGGAGAAATCTCAAATTCAATCACTTAAAAGACGGACACTAAATATCAAGAAATTTTTACATTATAAAAAAAAATTCTACAAAAATGGTAGTTGAACCGATCCAGTTAAAATACTTACTCTCGTTTCATAATTTAATGCAGAGCATAGTTTCAATGGATCAAGACAAATTCCTCGGGGAATAAGACTTTTTGAATTTACAAAAACATTCGCTACAGTTTATCAGCTCATTACAGTTTTCATCAAAAAAGCATCTTTTTGTTCCTTTTTTATTTCAAGTCTAAGTGTCAAAATGTAAAAACTCAGTATGAGTTTAGGTATTGTAGTAAAGTGGTTGCATTAAATTCTCAACAACTCAGTATGAGTTGAGCTATCAAGTATTGCTTTCAAATGGAGGGTTAATATATTCATAGCGAAACTTCCCGAAAAATCGGGACAGGCTGTACCGGGTTTTATGTGCTATCTCGGAAATCAATAAACTACAATATCACAACCTCCCGCATGGGCGGGACAGGCTGTACCGGGTTTGAGGCACAATGTTCCTAGACCAGCAATATTGTGACTGAAAAACAATTATCTAAAGTACAAGTTAATAGAAAAATGGGACGCATAGGTAAAAGGTTGGTTTTATACTCCACCTATAAGGTTTTCAAAATTTGTTCCCCAGCTTTTTGGTTTGATCCATTTCAATCAAACGTATTAATATTTATTGTAACGCTTGCCAAAAGTAAAACTCAGATAAAAGTTGAGGAAATAATAGTGCTTGTCGCGAAAGGCCATGATGGGAATGGGGATGGGATACCCATCGATCATTACCCCGGTCTCCAGGGCTTTTATGCTTGTTTTGTATTCACCAAACTCAAAATTGAGCCCAACTTTAGCATATAGGCCGGGATAGAATTTGGTTTCGTCAATTCCATCCAAAAAAGGAGCCCGGCCATAGATGTTTTCGATGAAGTGCGTTTCTGGGTCGTACTTTTCCGATTCGATGTTATTGTAATTGTATTGATTGATAATGTAGAGGTAAATGGGTTTTGCAATGGCAAGGCTAATTCCTCCATAATAGGCAACCCGCACTTCAACACCCCCCCAATAGGGTTTTGTGTTTAGCCGGTGTTGTCGTCCCAGGCCAGTACGGATATTGTAAACTTTATTAAGCTTTCCATAAACATAGCTGTTGGCATTGCTGTAGTAAGCCCCGTAAAAATTTACACGTACCTGCTTGTCGCCCTTTATGCCAAAAACTTCAACTTCCAATATGTTTTTCCTGAAAGCATTTTCGTTAAAACCCTTCCTGAATAAAAACCCAAAACCCCTGGTATAGAGCATGACACCGCCCGAAATTTCTTTTTTAAGGATGACTTTATTGAGGATGGTGTCGATCTCCTCAAAAGCCACATCTTCCTCATTTTGGGCGAAACTGGCATAGCCCGACCCAATAAAGAGGAGTAATATTGATATTTTGAGAAAATACTTCATCATGATTGAAAAATGAACACTTCGGTTTCAATTAAAAGAAAACCGGCTATGCAAAATTATCTGCGTGTTTCTTTCTGAAATTTCTTCACTTCGTCATAAGATGAGCAATCCTGGGTTGATTTACAAGAATTTATGGCTGAACTAAATAATACAACTGCTGCAACAAAAACCAATACTTTAATTACTTTTTTCATATTTTTACGCTTCTGAAATTGTTTAAGGCATAACTGTCCAAAAGCTTGGACGGCTTTGCCCGAATTTTCTAATTAACTGAATTTTAAACATAATATTGCCGATTTCATCGAATCGGGCTACAAAACTAAAGATAAAAATGGCATCAGTAAATCCGCTTATCGAAGAAAGCTGGAAGGAGAACTTGAAAGATGAATTCAGCGCATCTTATTTTTCGCAGTTGAAGGCATTCCTGGTGGAAGAAAAATCAGCACACGCTGTTTATCCTCCCGGATCACAAATATTTAATGCCTTCAACTTTACACCGTTTAACAAAGTTAAAGTGGTAATTCTTGGGCAAGACCCTTATCACGGTTCCGGGCAAGCCCACGGGTTAAGCTTTTCGGTACCTGATGGAATTAGGCAACCGCCCTCACTTCAAAATATTTTCAAAGAAATAAATCAAGACCTCGGGTTTCCAATTCCACAGCACGGGAATTTGGAAAAATGGACACAGCAAGGGGTGTTGCTGCTTAATGCAACGCTTACCGTTAGAGCCAGGCAAGCCGGGTCGCATCAAAATAAAGGTTGGGAGCAATTTACTGATGCTGCCATCAAAAAGCTGTCGGTGGAACGGGAATACCTGGTGTTTTTACTTTGGGGAAATTTTGCCATCGCCAAACGCGAACTCATCGATAATTCACGTCATCTCATCCTTACTTCACCACATCCATCGCCTTTTTCGGTTCACCGGGGATTTTTTGGCAACAAACATTTTTCAAAAACAAACATGTATTTAAGGGAACATGGCATCGGGGAAATTGATTGGCTGGTTTAAAACTCATAATACACAAATTACAAATCAATGAGTTGTAATTTAATCTGTCGCTAACCTAATTATTTTTTACTTAGTGCTACTTAGTGTCCTCCATGCCTTAGTGGTGAAATTTTGAAGATTAACACTAAGACACTCAGGGCACAAAGAGTCACTAAGATGTATTTTTCACGACAATCTAATAACTCAGTAAAAACACAAATTCCGGTATTGGTATCAGTAAATTAAATATTATTGCAAACTAAACTTAATAAAATAGATAAAATGGTAAAAATCAGTTCAGTATTCGCAGCACTTTTTATGGTAGCTTTTTTCGCGCTTTCTTCATCCGCCCAAGTTAAAGGCGACGATATCAATGGCCTTTGGCTAAACGAAGATGAGGATGCTCATATAAAAATCGAAAACAGGGATGGTAAGTATTTCGGTAATATTGTTTGGTTGAAAGAGCCCAACGAAGAAGATACAGGCCTCGCAAAGCTTGATGATGAAAATCCAGATGCCGAATTACAACTTAGGCCGGTTATGGGACTTGAGTTGCTTTCGGCTTTTGAATTTGATGGTGATGACGAGTGGGAAGATGGCGATATTTACGACCCAAAAAGCGGCAAAACATATAGCTGTTACATGGTTTTTACCGATGACACCAACGACAAACTAAAGTTAAGGGGTTATATTGGCGTTTCATTGCTTGGCAAAACAACCTATTGGACTCGTGTAAAATAATTTATGAGAACAGTCTAAAAAGCCACAATACTCCTTCCCGACCCTGTCCCGATGTGCGGTATTAATTATAAATCAAAAATTTTCGACTTTATGGGTACACACCATTTAGAGTTCGTCTTTAAAGTAACATATAGAAAAATATACGATTTCAGATTAACGATTTTAGATTTAAGATGTTGGTGATAATCAGTAAAATCTAAAATCTCCGATCGTTAATCGTCAATTTTAAATCAAAAAATCGTTGACTTTATGGGCACACACTATTTAGCCCACACATCGAGCTTCCGGCAATTTTTACCGAAAACTATTTATTGTGTTTTGCCATGTATAGACCAATGGCTTCGGTAATTTCAGCATTCGATTCAAAATGTGGATCGATGATGTCAACCTTCTCAATATTGGGAAGCTTGAAAACTTCCGGGCTCAGGTATTCAATTTTTGATCCTGAAAAATGCAAACGCCTTAGCTTTGTCAGGTTTTTAATTTTATCAGGAATTTCCCTGATATTAGTTTTGCAAATAATGAGTATTTCCAAATCTGTTTTATCGAAAATCTCATCGGGTAATTGATTTACTTTTTCACCATAAAAAAAGGCAAATTTTTTATTATTTGATGTCCTAATGTATGTACTATCTATTTTGCGGCAACATTGTTTTTTGCTTTGTGCCAGGTGCTTTTGAAATTTTTCATCATTTTCATGGTTTAAAATGTCCTCTTCTGCCCCTGCAAATAATGCGTTCAATTCCTTTTTTGATAGTTCTGTAAATGCTTTGTTTTTTTCTTTCATGACAGTTTCATATTATAAAATGTTTAGGCCCATTGTTGAAATATTTTTTCGCTTTTGATTATGGAATCAAAGATAGTTAAGGGATGACTGAAATATAGGGCAAGCATGGCGAAACACTGTTTTGGAAGGATGAAACGCCTGTTTGGGATGACGAACTATTTGTAGAAATGTATAATCTCAATACTTTTTAAGGTGCAGAGCACCGCAATATCACTTAGAATTTTTATTGTTGCTTTTTATTTTTTTAAACTCCCTGAATACTACAATGTGATTAATATTTCGGTTTTGATAATTTATTTCGCTATTGTATTTTTCTACCCATTGCTGTTGAAAAACCAGAAGCATTTGTTCATTGCTGATTTAATTCGTTCCAATGAGTTCCTTAAGCAAACTTCTTAATGTTTTATAATCCTGTCTTACTTGCTCGTTGAGTATTCTTCGGTAGCTATGCGTTGAACCGAGTGCTATCAGGGCATCTTGAAATTGATTTTTATATGTTCTATTAAAAGATGCTACATCAACGCATCATTTTATCAAACCAACTTATTTATCAAAATCATCCAAAAAGAAATTTCGTGCCTGCTTTTTCTTTTGCTCGTCTTTGCCGTCAATGTTGTAAACAAAACTCAAAATAAAGTATTGAGATTTGTTCTTCATGCGGTTTTTCTGGCTATACCTGTAATTATTTTCATCTACAGCGTCCAGGTCGAGCCCGAATTTGTAGGTGTTGAACACATCAGAAATTTTAAAGATCAATTGGGCTTTATTTTTTAATATCTTTTTATTCAGCGCCAAATCAAAGTAATACCGCTCTTTATATGTTCCCATTACCGATGGGAGTTTCGACCGGTAATATCCCGAAAACCGGAAACCAAAATTTTTGGGGAGTTTAAAGTTATTCGAAAGGTTTAATGTCCACCCTGTTCTGTTGTTGTTTACATGATTGTGGGCATAACTACCAGATAAATTGGTGTAAAAAACATTGCTGCTCGCGTTAATATTCCACCATGCAAAAGGTTTGTAAACGAAAGAAATTTCACTTCCGAAAAGTGTGGCTTTGTCGAGGTTGATAAAAGTAACATACAAGGCGCTGTCGTTGTAAGCAGATTTAACCCTTGTAATTGCCTGATCGATATGGCGGTAATAAACAGAGCCCAAGCCCGAGATTTTTTCAAAAACAAAGTATGCACCCGTTTCTATGGAATTCACATATTCCGGTTTTAGGTCGGGGTTGCCAATATGCATGTTTAGCAAATCGGCGTATTCATCCGAAAATGGATTGAGCATTTTAATGGTGGGTCGGTTAATCCTGCGATTGTAGCTTGCAAAAACCGAAAGGTGCTTATTCAATTTTTTGGATAGTTTTACTGAGGGAAATAGATCAATGTAGTCATCCTTATTTTCGTTGTCTTGCGAATTTGTTGTGGACTCGCTTCTAAGCCCGGCCTGCAATTCAAAGAATTTAAATTTGGCGTTTAGGTTAACATAAGCGGCATGAATCACCTGCGTGTATTCAAAATTATTCGATAAAGAAGTGTCGTTTATCCATTCTTCTGGCTTACTGTAGCTTTCGGAAATGAAATCGTTCATCAGGTTTTTCGTGTCAAAATAATAACCTGCCTCAAGCACTGTTGAATCGTTGAATGACTTCTGGTAATCCAGTGAAAAATCTGTTTGGTTATTTATTTGTTTTGAATAAGTATTTTGCAAATCAGGGATTGTGGCTGATGGGTCATAATAATATTTATTATTCATTTCCTGCAACTGGTCGAAATATGAATAATGAACTTTTGAGCTTATTTTCCCCCCATCATCGAAACGATATTTGTAATTAAAATTTCCATCGAGCGTGTAATTATTTAAATCTATGTAAATGTCTTTTAAAGTTTCGTTTATTGTTTGCCCTGATTTGTTGAGTGTTTCATAATTTATGAACCTGGTAGCATTATCAAATTTTTTGGAAGCAATAACCGAAACCCCGATTTGTTGTTTTTTACTTAGGGCGTACTCAAAGGTTGAATTTATAAATGCGCTGTTCAAATTCTGATCCTGCCTGTCGTACTGATAATAATTCAAGCCGTCCGGGTTTTCATAATTCATCCTCAAATGTTCTTTTGTTTGAAATTTGGTATTGTGTTTTGCGCCACCATTGATAAAAAACCTGGTTTTATCTGCCATTACCGAATACCCCACATTTCCGCCTATCGTTTCGGGGTAGCCGGCAAACACATTTATAGTGGTTTTGTTTTTTCCGAATTCCCCGGTTTTTAAAACAATGTTAATGATGCCCGACATGCCATCGGCCTCATATTTAGCCGATGGGTTATTAATAATTTCAACTTTTTTAATTTGGTTGGCAGGAATTTGGCCGAGCGATTTTGCAAGTTCTGATTTTTCACCATTTATCAAAATAGTTACCCTGTCGCTGCCCCGGTAGTTAAGGTTGCCATTTATATCAAAGTCAACCGAAGGCAGGGTTTGCATTACATCTGTGGCGGTGCCTCCTGCAATGGTCAGGTCTTTCGATACATTTATCGTTGTTTTGTTTATGGAGTTTTCAACCAGGTTTTTCTCGGCGATTATAGAAATTTCTGATAAGGCAATGCTTTTTTGAACCAGCGAAAAATCACAGCTTACCTTTTTGGATTGCACTGACAATTGTTTTGAAATATCCAAAAAACACATATATGAAGCACTGATAATATATTCACCACTTTGAACATTCCTGATCGCGTATTTACCTTTCTCATCTGCCGTGGTGCCAACAACAAAAATCGAATCATTTTTTGCAAACACCTGAAGGGTGGCAAAAGGTAGTCCTCCTCTATTTATGCTGTCTTTTACAATACCGCTAATTTCACATTTACCTGAAAAGGGTGCGCTAAAAGTTTCTGTGGCTATAAATATTACTGCGAGCATCAAGAAAAATAATCTGCTACTATGTTTCATTCTTTCCTTTTTCATCTTTTCCCTTTTGTAGATTTTATAATGCAGAATCTCAGACCTCCTGATCCATCTTTTAGAAATCAAATAGTTACAGCAATACTATCGTAAATCTATAATTCGCAAAAATCATCTTAAAGAACTTAGTGTTACTTAGTGTCTTTGAGTCTTTGTGGCTACATATCTCCAATTTGCCACAAAGGCTCGAAGGCTCAAAGTTTCACAAAGTGTATTTTATGCGACATATCTTTTACGTTAATTTACGAGTTCTGGATCTTTTATTTCATAATGTCTGTAATATGTGGTAAACCTTAATGGCGGGCAAAATTAGGAAAAAACGCATGAGTCTGGTGAATGTGAATTGGCAAGGGAATGCTTTCTTTTTCGAATACTAAGGTGGTGTTTGACAAAAACGGATCCTTAAGGATAAAATTTATGTAAGATGAAGTTCATACTTCTTCCACGTTTCATGGTGTGTTTCTCGCTCTTGCAGAGTTATTAAAATCGTTTTGGTTTAGAATACGGATGTTTTGTTGTTTATTTTTCAGGTTCTACTACCATTTTTGTGAATGTAAATAATGACTATCACTGTAAACAGATTCTCGCCTCGCTGGCGAAGCGGGTCTCTGCCGCAAATGCGGCATCGAAATGACAAGGCTAAGGCTTTACACAGGGTTGATGTAGTCGGGTGCGAAGCGCCCGACTACATCCACCCATACAAACCCGCCAAAGCCATGTCATTTCGAGAGTTCACCCAAAGTTTTTGGGCATAATGAGGTAATGACAAAAGGGGAAAGATTTCTTTCCGCCAGTTGGCGGATTGAAAGATTTCTCCCTCCAAAACTTGCTTCGCTACATTTTTTCAGTCGAAATGACAAAGCCCCGGGCTGTGAATGGGGTGAAAGAAAGCGGGCGCGAAGCGCCCGCTTTCTTTCACCCCAACAAACCCGCCAAAGCTCTGTCACCTCGAAGGAGTCCCGATAGCTATCGGGGCGATTGAGACCCGCTTCGCAGAGAGGCGAGCCTGCCTCGCCCTTAGGTTGGGCCACCTGTAGGCGGCCCGCTTCGCCAGCAAGGCGAGCAAGGTGGGAATCTATTGACAAATTTTTATTACCAACAACTATGAAATCATTAATACTTTGCTTTCCACTAAATTCGCAGTAGTACCCCTTTCTATTGTTTATTCTAATATTGTGGCCAACCCACACGTATAATCCTTTTGGCTTTTTTACCCCTGAACCCAAAAGATTTCCAAGGAAAATTTTATTCAAAACTCAACCTCAGCAGGAAAAAAACATCAGGGTTGCGATCCCTTTCACGTCAGTTTTGAATTAAGGGTTGTTCCAGTCTAAAAAGGCAGGTGCAGAGCACCAATAATCTTTGTAGAAAGTACCATATTCTCAAAAAGTTCAGGTGCAGCGCACCGTAATATTAAATACGTTTTTTCGCTTTTTAGAAATGGATATTCCGGTGCTCTGCACCTTTTGTGTTTTACGGGCAATATTGTTTCTACAAATATTACGCGGCGCTACCGCTGGAGGGTTATGAACCGAAAATGGCTGTGAGTCATGATTTGCTGTCTTGCCGGTCTGGGCTGGGTTTCATTTTTATTTGTACCCGGGAATTATTGTTTGCTATTTTTCCGGGTCAAAGTAATCCCAGTATTCCCTCGGTGTCAATATTCTTGTGTATTCAAATTCTGTAATTTGAAAATCAAGTGTGTTTCATTTATTTCAGCGTTTATTTCATCCATAGTCATTTTTGATAATCCTTCTTGTTCTGCAATTTCGTTGCATTCCAAAAGTGATTTTCTGGCATATTCTCTACTTATCAAATCCACCAAGTCTGTAAATTTAAGTTCCTTACGGCCAAAGTTATACTTTTGAAAATCGGTATTGCTAATTTTTACCTGTATAGTTTGCATATCTTTATGTGTTTTATTTCATTTTACAAAGTTAATAGATTTCCGTGCTTTTGTGAATGCTAATATTGTGGCCAACCCACACGTATAATCCCTTCGGCTTTTTTACCCCTGTACCCCAAAAGACTTCCAGGGAAAATTTGATTCAAAATACCAGGGTTGTGCCATAGGCTCGCCTCGCGAAGCGGGCATTCCTTTAGAGCGAATCCATAGCCGTCAAGTTAAGGAAATATTTGTGATTTTTGAGTAAGTGAATACTACAAAAAAGGCTGAAAGCCTTTCATATCAAAAGGAGGAGCAACGCTCCTCTTTAGCACAAAAGGAATAATATCTTCAGCCTGTCAAATAATCGCCGTGATAACAGGCTAATTGCTGAAATTGGGATAATGACGGATAACGATTATACGAATAATGCCGGGCTTTGCCCGTGCATGCCCGAAGCCATGCTTCGGCACAATTAACGAATAACCCAATAAGTTTTCTGCTGCCGCTTCAATTTCCTCCCGCTACTTCAAGGGCTTCAAATCCACATCCACTGTTACTTCGATACTTTCGGCAATATTGTTGATTACCGTTTTGGGGATGTTGATGTTGTAATCGGCTACTTTAACATTGAACTTTGATTTTCCGGTAATACCATCTTTGCTTACCGTAAAAGTTCCCATTTCTTCGATATCCTGGGTAACACCGTGGATTGTTAATTTTCCTTCTAACTGCGCGTTGTAAATGCCTTCTTTTGAAAAGTCAATATCTGCATAGTTTGATATTTTTCCTGTAAAAGTGGCATTTGGGAACTTGTCGGATTCCAAGTAATTTTCGTTGAAATGTTCCTGCATCAGGGCTTTTTCAAACTTAAATGATTTAATGAGTACCTTGAATACAAAATCTCCGGTTTCCACATCTAGTGCAGCATTTACCTGCTTATTGTGTGCTTCGATGTTTTCCATGGGTGTGGAGGAAAAGAAGCTGATGTTCCCGTTTTTGGTGATAAATTTTTGTGCCATGGCCGAGCTACTCAGCAAAACAATGGCGATAAGCAAATTGAGTGTTGTTTTCATATACTTTGAGTTTAAGTGTGTTTTGAATTTTATAATCTATAATAAATAATGAGACCAGTCTAAAAAGCCATAATACCCCTAAATCCCCCGCCTAGCCGGCGAGGCTGGCCTAAAGGGGACTTTCCCAAACTACTGATTTTTAGTACTTCTTCCGTCAGCTGACGGATTGGGGTAAAAAGGACTAAAAATCAGTAGTTTTGGAGTTTTTAGACTACACTCAACAATGGTTTTTATTTTACCAGTGATCCACTTTCGATAATTACATCTGTGCCATTATAACCCGGGCAAAACCCCTTTAATTTAAGTGCTGAAGTCAAAGGGTGTTTCTTTAAGGTTTCGGCGTGGTTGGGCAACATGGTTACCCTCACACCTTCAGCGCCAAACATTCCCTCTCCGAAGGCAAACACTGCAATAATGAGGCTGTCGGCTTCTTCTACATTTGAGAGTGTGCCACTTATTTCGATCACCTTGCCGATATATTTTTCCCCAGCAGTTTCGGTATTATTTCTAAAGTTATCAAAAAGCTGACGTGCTGTTAATGAAAAATCAGCATTAGCTTTTTCGAAATCAGTATGTGCTTTATTGTAAACAAAAGTATATCCGACATAAGCGCCAATTGCCCCAAATATTATAACAACAGCAAGTATTTTTATCCGGTTTTTCATAATACATGTTGAATTTAGAAGTATTAAACAAACAAGCGGTCATATAGTTTAATTTGCCAAATTCCGGGAGATGGAGTAATGATGATGTGCTTTAATGCAAGCTTCTTTTAATATGTAGTGCGATTTGTTGGTTAGTTGCTAAGCGTCTGCCAAAAATTAAAACACCATCTGCAATAAGTATGGCATTAAAGTTACAGTATGTCATTGAAGTAAATCCATCGTGGAATTATACAATTTCACCTAATTAAAATCCAGGTTATTGTTTATTGAACGCTTAATGCAAATGTACAACAATACCAATAACAAAAAGCCCCGATTCGTCCTCCAGCTGGAGGACGAATCGGGGCTTCAAAAAGTCAGGGTATGACTTTAAGTCATGCCCTGACTAACTAATCTAAGTTTTATTCAATCACCAGCTTCCTGGTAATTACATTGTTTTGAGAGAATATCTTTACAAAGTAGATTCCGGATTCAAATTCTGAAACATTTACATTCAGGATTTTTGAGTTGGAATTGACTTTGTAAACAAGTTGTCTTAAGTGGCTGAATACTTCCAATCGGTATATAATTTCAGTTAATCTGATGTTGACTTGATTCTTGGCCGGATTGGGATAGAGAAACAAATCTGGATAAATATTTTCACCCAGCCCAATTGAAAAATCAAAATCCACTTCGTATTCCTGTTGTGTTGTGCCATCTTCCGCTGTAACAAGTATATTTGCCGATCCGGGAATTGCACTTGCCTGTGTGATATTAGTTGTTGCCCCCGGATGATTTACCATGCCGTTGACTGTTGGCGGAACTTGTGTTCCTGACGGCACCCAGTATTCGTAATAATATATTTCCGGGTCAAAGCCTTCGATGCTTACATCATCTACTGTAAGATCAGCTAAAGTGGCATCGCTGCTAAGTTCCATAAAAAAAGCTACTTCGTATTCCTGTTGTGTTGTACCATCTTCTGCTGTAACGAGGACGTTTGCCGATCCCGGAATTGCACTTGCCTGTGTGATTTCAATAGTTGCACCGGGATAGTTTACCATACCGCCGACTGTTGGCGGAAATTGTGTTCCTGACGGCACCCAGTATTCGTAGTAGTAAGTTTCAGGGTCAAAGCCTTCGATACTTTCATCATCTACCGTAATATCCGATAATGAGGCATCGTTGCTGAGTTCCATAAAAAAAGCCCGGCTTTTACCCCGGCTTTTACCTAACGTTATTGAGAAAAGTTACCGTATAATGAGTTTTTCTACCCTATTAAAATCATTATTGGTTAAGATTTTTACAGAATACACTCCTGCTTCAAGTGCGTTAACATTCAGCTTGGTCTGTTCCACAAATTCCTTTTCAAGAACAGTTCTCCCACTGAGGTCAAACACGATTACTGTAATCAGGTTGGAACCGTTTCCGGACACATGGATGGAGACTTCATCCTGTGCAGGATTTGGATACATTTGAACCGATGTAGAAATATTGGCGGTAATTCCCGATGCTTTAAACCAGGCATTTCCAACAGCTGCAAATGTACCCTGGTAGAAGTTGCCCGAGGTGTTTTCCAGCACTTGATCATAGTCAACATTCAAATCAAACTCCTCGCCGGTGGCAGGCCGATATAGCTTATAGCTTACTGCCTCACCTTCGTTCAAACCATCATTGCCACTGCTTGCGTCATCGTTACCACAAAGGTTGATTGCAGTATTAACCGATAAATCATTGAGTGTTGTCATACCACAAAGTGTGTTATTGGTATTAAAAGCACCAATTATATCACCAGGCTGCAGTTCATTAATCGCTGTATTCAAAAATACTGTTGCCTGTTTGTTGGGTGTAAGGTTCAGAATGCCCCATGGCGTATTCATACTGCTGATTCGTTTAGCATTCTGCATACCTGATTTAAGTTCGCAGGCAGGGAATTCAACAGAAATCGCATCAGTTGTTTTAATGGAGTAAGCTTTCCCCGGCTGAAGTTCAGTTAGGGTAGTGATGGACATATCTTGCCAGTACATATTTGTTCCGATGAGTTCCATTATGATGATTACATCACTAAGTTGGTCTCCGAATAATTCCTCAACTGAAACCGGACATTCACTCAATACGGGCATAAAATGCCATCCCGGTTCTTCCAGGGTCAATACATCATCAGCCATCGCAGAACCAGGCAGTTGGTAATTAACAACTTCGTTTACAAATAACACATATCCTGATTGATTATCAAAATCACCAACGGTGTTAAAGCTACCACCCGGCCAGTAAACCTGGGTCATATTTCTGAATATTTCAAGATTATCAACGAAAGAAGCAAACATGGCTTCCACATCAGGATTTTCTGGTGTCAGGTAAGACGACATGCTGTTCCAACCGGATTCGAAAGTGAAATTTTGTAAATATTCAACGGCATCAAGGCTCACGAGCTTTGATGTTCCGAGGTTTGTAAAGAATTCCTGGTTGGGGGCTGTGGCGTCATATGTGGCAATTGCATAGTATTCTAAGCCTTCACTTACATCAAACATAAGCCATCTGAACACTTCACCATCATCAAAACCATCTTTCTCACCTGTGGTGAGATCATTGCCATATGCATTTACTACAGAACTACCAAATGCACTCATCTGGGTAGCACCACCACAAACTTCCATACCGTCATCATTTATATAGAATACACCCATCCAGTCACCGGCTTCAAGAGCTTCACCAAAGATATTTGGATTAGCTGTGGTTGGTATCTGTATCGTATGGATGATGTCGGTAGGATTAACTTGCCATTCAAGCAGCAAACTAACTTCTACTGTAACATCGCCGTCAACAACATCAATACTTCCAGACTGGTTAAAATAACCATCTTTCGTAATTGTATAATTGTATGTCCCCGGATCATAGGTATAATAAACGGCCTCTCCATTTGCATCGGTGTAATTTATCTCCCCTTCCAGTTCAATGCTTACATTTTCGATGGGTGTTGTGCCATCCTCTTCGGTAACAACAAAAGAAATATTATAAGCAGAAACCCCACAAACATCGGAATCTACCCAATCTTCTTCTTCCATTTCCAATAATGTACCGTTATAAGCTCCGGAAATGTCGTGTAAGGTAGTCCCTGTTCCTTCATTAAAATCATAGTAGGTAACCAGGTTGCTATATAGAGAAGGTTCATCAATGCAAGCATAATCAATGACTTCCTGTTGTGTCAGAGCCTTATCCCATACTTTTACTTCATCAATCATTCCCTTAAAGTTAATACTTCCGCCCGGAACCCTTTCACCTATCCTAAGATTAACATAACCAGACCCAGATGTAGTATTCATCCCTGATAAGGTAGCAGAACCTACCAGCTCACCATCTTGATATAGATATCCGGTAATGCCATCATAAACAAAAGCAACGTGAACCCATGAACCAATGGGAACGGTGGCAACTGAGGCAGATATATTTGCATTTGTACCGCCTGAGAGATATGCCAGGTATCCGGATCCGTTAACGATAAAGGTATTCCGCGAACCGGCAGCATTTACACCATAATCGGTAATGGTTAAATTACTGCTGGGAGCTTCTGATAAATAAATCCAGGCTTGAAATGTCCTGGGATAATTACTATCTATTCCAGGACAGGTAGTCTGTACATAATCATCCACTCCGTCAAATTCGAGGGCAGTTGGCGTATCAGAAGGCCATAAGCTTACTTCTACTGTAACATTAGCGTCCACCACCTCAACATTGTCAGAATAGGCAAAATATCCATCTTTTGAGATGGTAAAAGGATAAATATCCGGGAGGTATTGGCTAAAAGTAGTTTCTCCGGACGCATTGGTGTATTGTTGTACACCATCGAGTTCTACCAAGGCATCTTCAAGTGGATTTGTACCTGCTCCTTCAGTCACAATAAATGTAATGTCGTAATAAATAATTGGTGCTAAAGCTACATTTTCAGTTACATCATTATCAATTACTTCCACTGAACCGGTTAGTTCATAATAATCGCTATTTGTAACCGAATAGTCATAGACCCCTGAGAGATATCCTGTAAAGACAGTTTCACCAAATTCGTCGGTAAGTTGTTGTACACCATCAAGGTTTACCAAAGCATTTTCAACAGGATCACCCGTTAATTCATCAGTTACAACAAAAGTAATGTCATACTCTATTCCGGTCAGGATCAGGCTAACTTCAACGGTTACATCATCATCAACAAGATCAACTGTTCCGGTTTCATCAAAATAACCAGGTTTAGAAATGGTATAATTGTAGCTTCCAGGATTGGAATAGTTAAAAACTGCTTCACCATTAGCATCCGTGTATAAAATATCACCATCCAGGTCAACTTCGGCATTTTCGATGGGTGTTGTGCCATCATCTTCGGTCACAACAAAAGCTATATTATAAACTGACCCACAAATATCTGCCAGTACCCAATCCTCTTCTTCATCCATATTCATCAAAGTACCATTTGCCCCGGCCACAAGGTCAGTTAATGTAGTGCCTTGTCCGTCATTAAAATCATAATAAGCAAACAGGTCAGGATATGGAACAGGATTGCCAATACAAGCATTATTCATGATTTCCTGCTGTGCCAGGGCCACATCCCATACGCTCACCTCATCAATCATTCCTTTAAATGGAATATCTCCGCCGATAATCCTTTGACCTATCCTTACTTTAGTTCCTCCTGCAATAGTTTGTAACCCTTCTAAATTACCTGTACCTACCTGCTCCCCATCCTGATAAAGAAATCCGAAAGTGCCATCAAATACGAAAGCAACATGGACCCATGAACCAATGGGAACGGGAGTAACTGTGGCATTTATGATTCCATCTTCCCCTCCTGATTCAAATCCGAGGTATCCATTTCCTTTAACTTTAAAGGTATTCCGCGAACCGTTGGCCCAAAAACCATAATCGGTAATGCACATATTATGGGTGGGAGCTTCAGTTAAATAAATCCAGGCTTGAACTGTCCTGGGACTACTTTGAAGTATTCCAGGACAGGTTGTCTGGATATAATCGTCCTCCCCATCAAATTCGAGGGCAGTTGGCACCTCTTCATACAAGCTTACATCTACTGTAATATCCTCGTCTATTACTTCAATAACACTAATAGCCGGTAAATACCCATCTTTTGTGATAATATAAGGATAATTCTCCGGGAGGACATCGGTAAAAATAGTTTGTCCGGATGTATTGGTGTATTGCTGTACACCATCAAAATCGACCAACGCATTTTCAAGGGGATTTGTACCATCCGTTACCATAAAGCTTATGTCATAATTTTCCCCGGTTAAGGTCAAACTCACATCAACGGTGACATCCTCATCAATAACGTCAACTGTTCCGGTTTCGTCAAAATAACCTGTTTTAGAAAGGGTATAATCATAAGTATCGGGATCAAGAAATTGAAATATTACTTCACCGCTGATATCTGTATATTTTACATCACCATCCAGATCAACCATAACATTTTTAATGGGTGTTACACCATCATCTTTGGTAACAACAAAGGTTATATCTAATACTGGCGGACAAGACGTAGAAGCGACCCAATCTTCTTCATCCATATTCATCAATGTACCATCATTACCACTCACAAGGTCAGTTAATGTAGTACCTGTTCCGTCTTCAAAATTATAATACGCTACCAGGTTATTATATTGGGCCAGATTGCTACCTAAACAAGTATAGCTATTGATTTGATACTGCAGTAAGTTCGCATCCCAAATACTTACCTCATCTATCATTCCTTTAAAAGGAATACTACCGCCCGGAACCCTTTCTCCTATCCTCAAAGGATCATCATACAATCCAGGAGTAAAAATTCCAATAGAACCTGAAACAACCTCTATCCCATTCTGGTAAAGGGTTCCCTCATAGTCAACTGATCCAAAAGCGACGTGAACCCATTCACCAATGGGGACAGGAGTTGTAGATATCAGGAATTCTGGGCCACCTGCCTCTATTTCGAGGTACCCGGATGCATTAACCATTAATGTATTTCTTGCACCAACATCGTCAGAACCATAATCAAGTATGCACATATCTGCAGTAGGTGCTTCAAATAGATAAATCCAGGCCATAAATGTCCTGGCATTTTCCTGAAATATTCCGGGGTACGTTGTCTTTACATAGTCATCCACCCCGTCAAATTCAAGGGCTGTTTGAGTTTTTCCATCAAATGTTGATAGAATAAAAACAACGAACACGAAGAGTAATAAAAATAACTTTTTCATAATACTATTAATTTTAATTTATGCAAATTAATTTCTACAATGTAAATTTCTGCTTTCTTCCAATTACTGTAACTTATTTCCCCTTATCAGCGGTCAGCTTTTATTGCCGAATGATGATCTTTTTCATATAGTTGGTCTCATTTGAGTTGAGGATAATGATGTACAATCCTTCGGCATAATCACTGAGATCAATATTGCGAGTATATGACTCACCACCCAGTTGCAAATCATATTCTGCATACACAATTCCACCCAGGTTGTTTACAATCCTTAAATTTATCGCTTCATTTGCACCGGAGCTTAGCGTGATGGTGAATATTCCATTCGATGGATTCGGGTAAATATGTAACTGAACACCATCAAGAATTTCATTAATACCCACGATTTCAACCACACAAACTACATCCTCTGCATAATTTTCACAACCGTTCTGATCAGCATAAGTATAGGTGATTACATGGTCACCCAAACCTGCAGTTTCAGGATTAAAATAGTAAATGCCATTGTTTTCGGACACTCCATTTCCTGAATATTCACCTCCGAGCGGAGAACCTCCTGAAAGCTCGAATATCGGTGTATTGATACCAACAGTATCAACCCCCAGCTCGAGTTCAACATCTGGTAAAGCATTAATTGTAACCGTTAAAGATTCAGATGTTTGTCCCTCTCCACAAATATTTACACCGTAAACACTTAAAAGTGCCTCACCTGAAAAATCAGCATTCCAATCAAGGATACCAATATTTCCTCCTCCGGAAATGGTTCCTGCTGCTTCTGGTGATACTGTCCAGATATAGGATGATGCATATTCAGCTCCTTCGGTAGAATATGTTGTATTTTGGGGATCCTGGCAAAACACAATATCTCCAACAGGCATAGCACACAGACCAGGAGTTTGTGCAACGTCAACAATTGTTGAATCAATAACAGTAATTGTCCCATCGAAAACTTCAACAATGTAGGTTGTTGTATCATAAGGAGTAATCATAGGATTTTGTTCAGTTGAGGAAAATCCTTCGGGGTTAGATGTCCATGAAAAAGTATAGTTTCCTGAACCACCCATTACATCTGCAAACAATTGTGTATTATCACCATAACAAACCAATGCCGGATCAGCATAAGCAGCAACACTCATGGCGTTGCCAACCGCCAAAGTAATAGGTACAACTACCATAGCATTATCCGGATCGTTTGACCCAATATTTAATTCAGCAGTATATATTCCTGAATCCAGGTCAGCAGCATCAAGCGTAACATTAATTACTTCGCTTCCTCCAGCAGCTATTGTACCGCTATAGTTGTCAAATAGTAACCAGCTTGCAACAAAAACAGTATAATCTTCCACTTCTCCATAAGAAGTTGTACCACAAGGATTGCCACAGTCTGCATCGAAATACTTTATCCTAACACGCATTCTGGTTGCTCCAGGAACTGCATCAAGAGGAACAGTTATGGAAAAAGTTCCCTGCCCAAAATTATTCGGTTCGCACACTACATTTTCATCTGTATCATCAAAATCACCATCCTGGTTCCAATCGATCCAGACACCCAAGTCATCATCATTATATGGGCTTCCATTTTGAATGGTAATATCAATAGTTGCACCCGGGAGGAGGAAGGTTGACATATTTGTATAATCAGCGTAACCGTCACAACTTGAGGTATTATCAATGTCACCGAAAATCACTTTGTATATAAATTCACCACAACCTCCAACGGCATCACAATAATCTTTTCCTTTCTTCTTATTATTTATAGATGAGGAAACAGTGTATTCCAGGTCAAGTTCACCTACATTTTGGATAGTAACAGTTTTTACAGTTGATGTGCCTGGTTCAAGATAAACATTTAATGCTTCAGGTGAAACTGTAATATCAGGATTGCCCCATTGAATAGATACTGAAGCAGCCAAAGATTCACCGTCATCATGCATGGCTCTTACACTATAATCGAACAGTCCATAATCAGGAAGTGCATCTGCATATGTTATGTCGGTTGTAGTACCTATCAGTTCATATTCTCTGTACACGTTAAAATGCAGGAAATCTTCCGAATTTTCAAACTGCCAGGATAAAGTTGTTTCACCGGTTTCTTCATCGAGAGAAACCAATAAGTCAGTTGGTCTTGGTAAATTATTTGGCAAATAAGGGGATGTATATGTCATAAAAAGATTGTTACGGTTGTCGGTCCAAATTGGGTAAACTATACCACCCCGTGCAACAATACCAAGGTAATCACCCATATAGTCGGCTGCAAGCCCTGGCATAGGCGATGGTGTAAATGACACATCACTCACTTTGAAATCTTCCCAGGTTTCGCCACCATCAAATGAATTGGCACAAAACACTTCACATTCAGCCGACCCAACATTTCTATCATCATAAAAGATCACACTCAAAATACCGGTTTCCGGGTCGCATGTAATCCACGGAAAATAATGTATATTCCCTTCACCAATACCATCCTGGTTAACACGGATTGGATCTGACCAGTTATCACCTCCATCTTCTGATCTGATCATGTAAATATCTACATCAGAACCGGTGTTTGTTCCTGGAACTCCTATATTTGCCCAAACAACATAGAGGTTTCCGCTATATTGACCGGTACTGATATCGCATGCCATCACAGGAAAAGAGTTTGTCCTTTGATCTTTTCCGATGCCGGTATTTCTTATCCCCCGGATATTTTCAATAATTCTTGTTGCAGGTTGAAAGTATTCGCCACCACTGGTTGATTTTGTAAAACCCATGGCTGGTTCATCCTGCGGCCAATTATCATAAATTGACCATATAGCATACACTTCCCCATTGGGGCCGGTTTGAAGGTTTACCCCCTGGTTATGGCTTCCGGCAAATACTGCCAAACTGATGTTAATGGGAGAAGACCATGTAACTCCTTCATCTGTGGACCTGACGATTTCAATTTCAAGATCATTTGAACCCCCAAATGAAGTCCAGGCAGAATATACATTACCTTCATAAGTGCTTGTCGGGCTATTATCAATCCAAAGATGATTTTTATCTAATAGTGAAGTCCAACCTCCGGGAGCTGTACCACAAACCACAGGTGTCGATGATGCGCCTCCATCGATGGAATAGGAAACTCCCTGACCAAATTGTTCATTGATAAATCCCACATACATCCTTGAACCATCAAGGTTTATAGCTGTAGCGGGATCACCTGAATTTTCCCCTCCTGCACCCTGAGAAGAACCACCCCAGTTTAAACCTGCATCCTCTGAAATGAAATAATTGGCACCATAAAGTGTCCCAGCGCTACCTCCATTCCATGAAGTTGAATTATTTGAATTTAGCACACGCTCAGGATTAGAAGGATCAACAAAAATCGAATTCTCTGTTTCAGTAACATCAGTTTCATCGGTTACCGGTACATCAGGCGAATCCTCTTTCCCTCCCTTAATACTTTTAGCGTAGATCATACTTCCTGTAAATTTAGCTGGCGGAATAGGCTTTTCAGGAGCAACGGACACCAACCCTTTTTCTGCCTGGATTCCCCAGTAATGCATATTATCTACACGGGTATCCACAAACTCACTTTTATTATCCTTTGATTTAGAAGGAAAAATTTGCTTTTGAGCATAAACATTACTAAAACAGATTCCAAAAATCAGTAAAATGGCAGTTAAATAATAATTCTTTTTCATGATAAATTTATTGCTTAAATAGCGGGATACAGTATCCCATTAAAAAGTTATGTTCATAATAATTGATCAATTCTATAGAATTGACATGTTCATGTTTGATGAACTGACTAAACATTTTTTGGAGTAATCAATATCATCTAATCATCTAACAAAAATATTTATTCAATCACAATTTTTTTGATTGAGGTTGATGTTGCATTTGAAATTCTTATGAAATACACACCTGCAGGCTGCGTACTCAAATCGAGCATTGTTGATCCATTTGCCTGTGCTGAATAAACCTGCTGTCCTTTCATGTTCATTACTGAAATTTCACAACCTTCAATACCGGCCATGGTAATGTTGATTTTACCATTGCTGGGGTTGGGTATAATGCTGAATGCCAAAGCACCAACAGTATTCACGCTGATGGCTTCCATCTTGAAATCATTGATAATTGATAGTCCGTTTTCAGCAAACAAGCCGTTATGGTTTGCGAAACTCTAATTGTAAACCGGACGTACATCAACTTCTGCACCGTGGCTAAAAATTTTGAATGTCATCAGTTCGTCCTGAATCATTCCTTCTTTCACAGTAGTGGTCATATCGTTTCCGTAAACCACAAGTGGCAACATTTCATCAACACCATTGTATTGGGCCATTCCTGTGCATGTTCCATCAGTAGCAAAAATTCCAACAACATCACCTGCGTCAAGATTTGCAGCACTTATGGAAATAATATGTTGTGAGCCTGTGCGAATTACACTGTTCCAGTTTGTGGGTTTAACGATATGATTTTTTTCTACCTGAATTGTACCTGATTTAGCGGGCACATCAAAGTTAAGAGTTACCGCGGTGTTAGCATAGATAAGGTAAATCCGGGTATAAGTGTCTCGAGAGCACCTTCCACACCAGGTACAATACCTCCGGTGGGCCAATAAATTTTCTGGTCTATCAGGTCAAAAACATACATAATGGTATTACCATGGGGCTCAATAACATCCTGTATGGAGACCGGTTCAGTGCTTAAGACAGGAAATAAATGTGTTCCGGGCTCTATAGTTACTGTTCTGTCTATCAGTTCATCCCCTTCGAACTCAAAATTCACAGCATTGGCAAATTTCACTTTATACCCCTGATAGGTGTCCCAATGGCCGATTGTATTGATGTTGTAGCCCGGCCAGAAAACACCGTCTTCACCAACTAGGATTACCATATCTTCCAGAATAGGATCAAACAAATCTTCCAGCAATACCTTATCAACCGGTATCACATTGCTTGAAATACTTGCCCATCCCTGAGGATAGAATTTGGTTTCCAGGCAAACATCGGAGGCTACCCAATCTTCTTCATCCATATTTGTAAGGATGCCGTTGTACCCAGATACAAGATCGTGCAATATAGTACCGGTACCTTCATTAAAACTATAATAAGCCATCAGGCCATCATAAAAGTCTGGGTCGTTGATACAAGAATACTCCTGGATTTCTTGCTGTGTCAGGGGCACTTCCCATAAACTCACTTCATCAATCATTCCCGGAAAGTTAATACTTCCGCCAGGAACCCTTTCTCCTATCCTAAAGCCTACATTCAGATTTGCAGTATTTATCCCTGGTAAAGTTTTTGAAGTTAACTCTTCCCCATTTTTATACAGGTATCCGGTAGTGCCATCATAAACGAAAGCCACATGTACCCATTCACCAATGGGAATATCGCCATCATTTGGAGAGGTCATATTTCCGGTTGAAGTGCCTGAGAGATATCCGAGCTTCTCACTACCACTTACTATGAAGGTATTCCTCCCGGCGGAGGCATTTCTACCATAATCGGAAATGCATTTATTGGCACCGGTATTTGAAGTTAAATAAATCCAGGCCATAACAGTCCTGGGTAAGGATCCATATACTCCAGGACAGGTTGTCTGGACATAATCGTTACCCCCGTCAAATTCAAGGGCAGTTAGTACAGGAGCAAGCATGCTTACTTCTACTGTAACATCATCGTCAACGACTTCAATATCGCCTGATTCTGAATAATAGCTATCTTTTGAAATACTAAAGGGGTAAATCTCCGGGAGGATATCGATAAAAGTAGTTTCTCCGGCTGCATTGGTATATTGTTCTACCCCATCAAGATTTACTAAAGCGTTTTCAATAGGATTTGTAGCGCTTTCATCCGTAACAATAAATGTAATGTCGTAATAAACAATTGGTGCTAAAGCAACATTTTCAGTTACATTAATATCAATCACTTCGACTGAACTGGTTTGTTCATAATATTCATCTTTTGTAACCGTATAAGAATAGGTGTCTGGTAGGTATCCTATAAAAACAGTTTCTCCGGTTGCATCGGTATTTTGTTGTACACCACCAAGGTCTACCAAAGCATTTTCAAGTGGATTTGTACCATCCGTTACAGTAAAGGTTATGTCATAGTTTTCTCCGGTTAAGATCAAACTCACATCAACGGTAACATCAGCGTCAACAACTTCAACTGTTGAGGATGCGTCAAAATAACCAGCTTTAGAAACCGTATAATTATATGTGCCGGGAAAAGCTTCAAATGTTGCTTCACCGCTGGCATCGGTATATTTCACTAAACCATCCAGTACAACTTCTGCATTTTTAATTGGAGTTACACCATTATCTTTGGTAACAACAAAGCTTACATTATATGGTGTTCCACAAACGGTAGAAGTTACCCAATCCTCTTCATCCATATTCTCCAAATCACCGTCCCAACCATCAACAAGCTCAGTTAATGTAAAGCCTGATCCGTCATTAAAATCATAATAGGCTACCACCCCAGAAGGGATGTCAGTACCATCGATACAAGAATAACTAGTGATATCCTCTTCCTCTACGTCTATGCTCCATACACTAACTTCATCAATCATGCCATTGAAAGGCATACTTTCACCTGAAATACTTTGTCCTATCCTAAGAGTCTCTTCATCTTCAGGTGTAAATAAATCAAATATATTTCCATTATCACTCAGGTCTCCATTTACATAAAGCAATCCCTCATCGCCAGTAAAAACGAAAGCAACATGAACCCATTCATCAGTGGGAAGAGTGCCGCCAAATGTGCCAGTTAGTATTTCTCCACCCATGTCAAATTGGAGGTATCCGTCTTCGTTAACCATAAAGGTATTCCGTGCACCATCATCATCAATACCATAATCGAGGATGCACATATCACTGGTAGGTGCTTCAGATAAATAAATCCAGGCCATAAATGTTCTCGACTGATCTTCTAATACTCCTGGAAAGTCAGTCTGTACATAATCATCTACCCCGTCAAATTCAAGGGCTGTTTGAGCTTTTGCATTAAATCCTGAAAGGATCAAGCTAACGAATAAAAAAAGTAAGAATTTCTTCATAATTTTAAAATTTAAGTGTTATTTGTTTTTATTGGCGTTATTTTGTTCTAATAGTATTTTTATCACCTGTTTTTGTTTTTCGCGTCTTTTTGCAAATTTTTCTAAATTCTTCAATTCATCTTTCGATTCCATTTCAGAATTTCCCGCATCGAAATCTCTTTTCTTCATATTTCTTATATAATTATTTTTTTGACAAAGCTATACCCCGGATTGGGGAAAAGCAAAAATATAGTCTCAAAAAAATGTCGTACTGGAGCAGAAAGATGTCAAAAAAATCTCAAACAAGTCTGTATGTTGCACGAATTGTGCAGTTTAACAAATTTGTATTTTTTTGCTATTTTATTGGGTGCTTAAAAAACTAAGTGGAAAGTTTAAATTTTAGAGAGGAAATCAGTAAGATTATCTTCTGAAGTAAGTTTGAGTTTTTTCCTGATATTATAGCGAACGGTATCAACCGACCTTGGAGTTGTGCCGGTAATTTCTGAAATGTCTTTGGTATTCATATTCATTTTAAGAAATGCACATAAGCGTTTCTTGGCAGGGGTTATACTTGGAAATTTGCGGTTTAGGCTGTCGTAAAAAACATTGTGTACCTGTTTAAAGCGAATATCGAACTCTTTCCACAGTTCAACATCCCTAGATTTACGGATCCTGTAGGCAATTTTGTTGATCATTGATTTTGTTTCTGCTTTAACTGCCTTTTTTCCCAACTCTAATAAATCTTTTGAAATGTCTTCAAGGATTTCATTTTTTTTCATAAGTGCCATGAGGTTGGAAGTCATTTCACGATTTTTAAATTCCAGTTTTTCTTCGAGTTTTTGCTGCCTGATTTTTACAGTATGGGCTCTGGCTCGCATCAGCTTGATAACAAACCAGATAGCAATACCCAAAACTAAAATAATACTCACCAGAATGATGATGTAGATACTTTTCTGTTGCGAATTAATCTCAACCCTCTGTCGGCTAATTTCCATCAGGTTTTTTTGATTGTCGTATTCCGTCTGCATTTCCAGAAGGTTAGCAAGGCTTGTATGGGAAACTTCCACAAATTTGTCATTATACTCTTTAAATTTTTCATGGTAAATATACGCATCCTTATAATTATTTTGTGCGAAAGCAATAGAAGCCAATGATTTATAACTATCAACTTTGTTCTCTAAACTTACGGGTTCGTCCAATGAATCAATTAATGACCGGAACTGCATTATAGCTTTTGTGGTATCCCCTTTGCTAAGAGAATTATATGCCATGTTGATTTTAATACTGGAAAGTGCCATCCGATATCCGATTTGCTGATGATTTTCCATGGCCAGGTTATAATACATTTCTGCAGAATCATATTGGTGAAGATCATGGAATAATATGCCCAAATTCAGATAATTACTACCTAAATATTTCTTATTGTTGAATTTCTTGTTCAATGCAATTGATTTTTTGAGATAAAAAAGAGTTGAATCATGCTTTCCGAGTAGTGAATAATGGTGGGCCAGGTTATGCATGGCAGCAGCAATTCCGGAAGTATCTTTAAGCTTAATTTTTAGTTGGTAGGATTTGTAGGCATATTCAAGTGCTTTCTCGGGCTCACCTATTCTGTTGTATATCTCATGGTAAATAATATATACGGTAGAAACCCTGTTTAAATCGTTGATCCTTGTTGCTAAATCCAGGGATTTAGCTGCTTGCTCATCAGCTTTTTCGAATTGACTCGCTTTTGCATATACCAAAGCCTTATAACAATATACAACTGCTTGTATCGAATCATAGGGAAATACCGTTAAAATATTTTCAGCCAGGTCGAAATATTCCATTGCTTCAGTAAATTCTGATTTGAACGCATAGTGTTTCCCCAACGAACTTAATATTAATGCCTTAAATTTGGGGTTATCCAAATCCCTGGCCATGCCAAGTGCCTGTTTCAAATATAAGATTGAAGAATCTTCACTAAATTGGTTGTATTTTCTCGCAAGATTGTTTAACAAATAAAATTTTGTATTGTCGGGTTGAGCTACTGATAATGCTGTTTTTAATGAATCAATGGCTTGCCTGTTTTGGGGAAACATATCAAATGCCAAAAACAACATTAAAAATAATATGAAAAGATGTTTTAATCTCATAGAAACAAAAATACAATAATTCCAAATACAAAAGCCCCGATTCATTCGCCAGATGGCGGACGAACCGGGGCTTCAAAAAGTCAGGGTATGACTTTAAGTCATGCCCTGACTAACTAACCTAAATTTACTCAATCACCAGTTTCCTGGTAATTACATTATTTGAGGAGAATATTTTTATTGGACACTAATGAAACTAAACACCTAATCTTTAAGGCAACGTACGCTCCGACCTGCTGTTTTATAATCGTACCACTCGCCAAAACTCCCAAGGTCGTAAAACATGCTGCGTCCCCAAGAGAACCAATAATCATACTCCTCAGAAGACCACCAGGCACCGTAAAAGCCGAGTGCATCGAATTGACCCAAGCCAAGACGGAAACCGGCAGGAAGGGCTGTGAACCCATAGTCGTCTGTACCAAAAACTGAATTATTAGTATTTTCCCACCTGGGGTGGTCAGAAGTGTTGCACTCACCACCCAAAGGTGAAGCATCCTGCCTGCATGTCCTTAGTTTTTGCCCATTTGGCGCACCCGCACCACCAATAAAATTTGCTAATACGTTCCATTCACTACTATAAGGTAAATGCCAGCCTTCCGGGCAAAGTCCGTTTGGGTCAACAGCCGCAAACCAGTTGTACAAAGCCCCGTAGGGTTCTTTCCATGCCAAATCATTGTCGTACCACACGTAAGCCCCGCTTAAAAGGAATTTCCATTCATCAGGATCCGTTACATTGGGAATAATAGCACCATTTTGATAGGTTCTGGTTTTTATGTTTTCTGCCATCCAGCATTGGTTCCCAATTTGCACTGTGTTATATACGGTGTGTTCAATATCTTCTACATAGGGGGTGCCGGGGCATCTAAGTCCTTTTAATATCGCAAACTCATAACTCATATTTGTGAGTGGCACATCATTTATTACAGCATTCCCGGCAATGCCATCCAAAGTCGTTGCATATCCTGAGTATTGTAATGTATCTCCAGAATTAAATACAAAATTATTTTTCGTATTTTGAGATTTTACACCACTCACATTCCCATTAGAACTGGTGTAAACCAGTTTGCATTTTTCGCCATTTATTGCTTCACTGCCTGCATTTAACATTTTAATTGTCTGACTTGTTTGTTTTCCTGTTACAGTAAGCAAGTAATAGCTTTCGTTGCCTCCATAAAAGGCAAAGGAATGATTACCCCGGTTTAAATTATTTTCATAATGCACCAGTTCTCTGCCTATAATATTCCGGGCGGTAATTGTGATATTTTCCTTTTCGGGTAAATACAAGTTAAACGCTGTTTTACCATTAAAAGGATTGGGATAATTTTGTGAAACGGAAAGCGTGTTTTCCCCCAATGCATCATTATCATTGATGCTTGTAATATAATCCAATACCAAAACTGTATCAGGTGCAAATAGCGTAGTATCTCCACCCTGGGTGAGGTTTACAATGAAGATACTATCCAGGGGAACGTAAAACTCTTTATCTGCTGCTGTAAAGCTTAATTCCATCGACGGTTTTTGGCCAGATACGTTTAAAGTAAGTCCTATTACTATAATTGCGAGTAAAAAATGTGTTTTCATAGTATTTAATTTGATGAATAAAATTGTAATTTAATTAGTTGTAGGCTTTTTGTCGGTATTTAAATTGGACATGATTTTTTTCAGAGCTTCATTCTGAATCCGATTTATTTCGATAAATTGTTTTAAATCGGCAACATCTTCAGGACTCTTAAGGTTTTTACTGTTAGATAAATTTTTGTTATTCAATTCAAGTTTTGGTTTGCATCATGGGCAAAGATACAGAAATATAACTTTTATGAAAATAAAAAGTCCCGATTCGTCTCCCGATAATTATCGGGCCAACGAACCAGGTTGGATATTGGAAACATCTGTAGTTTTGGCGGAATTTTTGTTTTGAAAATACAAAAATTATGACAAAACGTATAGATTACCAATGAGTTAACAATTATTATTACTGTTGACTAGTAACGATTTTTTAGATACTTTTGTGCTCTATTGTAACTCACAAATCAAGCAGTTTAATTAACTATCGCTTTTTCAAAGGAGAATCTATTCATGAAAAAATCGACAATTTTACTAATGTCATTTCTTATGATGTTTGCTTTTAAAGCTAATTACGCCCAAAAGGAAATATCGAAAGGAAGGACCTTAAACTCACAAAACGGGTATATTGATGGGGAATACAAACCCTACGAAGTACTCGATACCCGCATTGACAATATGGGCTATTGGCTCAAGGCAGCAGAACTTGGCCTTACACAACCCAACCCCGATGTAACTGTTCCATTGGGAACTTACAAATCGAGCAGGATAAATGCAAGCATCGTAGTACGTGGTGACTCCCCTGACGTGCCGGTTACCACAGAGAATTCCACACAAAGCGAAAACTCAATTTTCGTCGATCCAAACGATCCCGATCATGTATTACAATCCAATAACTCCATCGAAAACCCGGCAGGCTCGGTCTATGGTGCTAACTATTTCTTTTCGTATGATTTTGGCCAAATATGGGATGGCTCCATATAGGGTGCTGGTGGCGAAAATTCTGGCGACCCGGCAACGGCAATAAGCCTTAGTGGCCGCCAATATGTTGGGTTTATAACTATTTCCGGCGGAATGGGTGTATCCTATTCCGATGATGGTGTAAACTGGACACCGAAGGTTGCCGGAACAGGTAGCCTGGATAAAAACCACCTTTGGGTTGATAACAGCCCTACGAGTCCATACGAAGGGTATGTTTATAATGGCTGGCTTTCTTTTTCGGGTAGCACTAGCGGTGATATAGAAATGGTTCGCTCTACCAACCAGGGTGAGTCATATACTGATAATATCAATATCAGTACTGAAATTAATGCAGGCAGCCACAACCAGGGTGTAAACATTACCACAGGTCCCGAGGGACAAGTGTATGTTGTATGGGCAGTGTATGATATCTGGCCGGCAGATGAGACCGCTATAGGTTTTACAAGGTCGATGGATGGAGGTGCTAGCTACGAACCTTCAGAAAGAATTATCCAAAATATCCGTGGTATCCGCGATAGCGAAACCTCAAAAAACCAACGTGTGAATTCATTTCCTGTTGCTACCTGCGACGTCGCTGGTGATGGTAGTATTTACATAGTATGGACTAACATTGGTGTTCCCGGAATTAATACCGGAAACGACATTGATGTTTATATGATCAAATCGAGTGATGAAGGCTTAACATGGTCTGATCCGACCCGTGTAAACCAGGACGACGATAACCTGGGTAGCGAACACTATTTCCCATGGATTACTTGTGATCCTGAGACCAGCGCCCTGAATGTTGTGTTTTATGACGACCGCAATGTGGGTGGTAACAAATGCGAAGTTTTCTGTGCCACCTCAATTGATGGCGGCGAATACTGGGAAGACTTTCGTGTAAGTGATGTTGATTTTACCCCGGCAGAAATTCCCGGACTGGCTGTTGGATACATGGGTGACTATCTCGGAATTTCTTCACGTGCTGGCAAGGTTTACCCTGTTTGGACAGACAATCGCTCAGGCCGTGCTTTGACCTACACTTCACCTTACGAAACCAATAGCCGGACAAGGCCAGGCAATTTTACTGCCGCTGTTACTTATGAAACAGGCGAAGTTCAACTCGATTGGATGTATAGTGATACAGTTACAGGATTTCAGAACTTTATTGTTTATCGGGATGAATTTGAAATTGCAACTACTACAGAAAAATCCTATGTGGATATGCTCCCCGATTATGGCGTGTTCAAGTACAGAGTTACAGCCATGCTTGAAACAGGCGAATCATCAGGACCAACTGCTTCCATCCAGTGGGGTGATGGCCATGTTGCCGTTGACCCGACAGAAATTATTGAAAACATTGACCTGATGAGTACCTCCACGCGCTACCTTACCATCGAAAATGTCGGCGAACTTGATTTGATCTATAAAATTTCAGGTTCAACGGAACCTTTCCGTGATGGTAAAGATTATTGCATTCCTACAGCCAACTGCACCCTGGGTGATGGAATTACCGATTTTGTTATGGCCGATATTGAAAACCTGGATAGCGGTTGCAGCCCTGATGGCTATGGTGATTTTACCGATATGATTACCGATATCAGGCCCCTTTACACCTACGAGGTGACCCTGGGTTCTGATTTCAACGACCAGTTTATTACTATTTGGATTGATTGGGATAAAAGTGAAACGTTCGATCCCGAAGAAATAATCCTACAGGATTTTGAATTGGTAAATGCAGGTCAACTTTACAACATTGATGTTACCATCCCCGGAGAAGCACAAAGTGGCGAAACCAGGATGAGGGTAACGGCGGCTTATCAAAACCCCTCCTCGTGGGATCCTTGTGAAGGCGCAATTTTTGGAGAAACAGAAGATTATACCGTAGATATTTCAGGCTGGATGAGTTTTGACAGGGTAGTTGATACTATTGCATCAGGAAATACTGCTTCAGTGGAAATTAATTTTGATTCGGAAGACCTTACCGAAGGAAGCTTTTATGGAAACGTTTTTGTCGAAACCAACGATCCTGATATGCCATTGGTTGATGTTCCGGTTACACTGAATGTTGGTAGTGGATTCCCGCTGGCGCTGCAGGTTGTTGCCGATCCTGCAGAAATATGTCTTGGTGAAAGTTCCCAACTGATGGCAGTGCCTTCTGGTGGAACTGGAACCTATACCTATGATTGGACTTCTGATCCTGCTGGATTTACTTCAACAGAAGCAGAACCGATGGTTTATCCCGAAGAGAATACAACTTATTTTGTTGATGTGAATGATGGTGAAAACACGGTTTCAGGACAAACAACCGTAAATATTATTCTGCTACCCGAACCTGTGGGTATGCCTTTGGGCGAAACCTCATTGTGCTTTGGTGTTAATCAAACAGTTTATAGTACCGATGGTTCTGTTGGATCTGATAGCTACAACTGGATGCTTGAACCAACTGAAGCAGGAGTAATCGAAGGTGATGGGCTGACCGCTACAGTTACCTGGGATGAAGTATTTACAGGTGAAGCAGAAGTGATGGTGAATGGCGTTAATGGGTGCGGCGAAAGCGGTGGAATAATGGAAATCTTGTTTGTGATGATGAATCCATTGCCAGTTGTTGAATTGGGCGAGGATATTGAAGTTTGTGCCAATGAAACTGTTTTATTGGATGCTGGAAACCCGGGAGCTACCTATCTTTGGTCAACAGGCGAAACAATACAAACCATTATGGTGGATTCAACTGGAATTGGTATAGGCTAAGCAGAATTCTCAGTGGAAGTTACTGATACTGAAACCTGCTCAAACTCCGATGTCATCATTATTTCTTTCCACGACTGCACAGGAGTTTCGGAAGTTGCCGATAATTGGATGGTTGCTATTTACCCGAATCCATCCAATGGACAATTTACCTTCGAAATCAAATCGAAGAGTAATCAGCTGGTTCAAATGCATATTTTCAATGCCTTTGGCAGCAAAGTCTATCGTGAAGACAATTTGAGTGTAAACGGTTCTATTACGAAAACATTGAATTTGAATGATGCGCCGGAAGGTATCTATTACCTGAACCTGCAAGGTGATGGCGTAAATATTATCAAGAAAATCGTGATCCAGTAAATCCTGGATTACCCGAAACATACAATTAACGGAGGAATTTATAAAATAAATGTAATTGTTTAGCTGCTAACTATAAACTACAATCAAACTACCGCTTAGACCCCCTCTAGCTCCTCCGCCGGCTGGCGGAGAGAATTCCCACGGCACTGGCCAGTGCGATGGCACTCCCTTCCCTTTGAGGGGAAGGGTTGGGGTTGGGGTCATGAGAATTTGGCAAAGAAGACAATCACCTAACTTGGACAAGCCAAAACCAAACAAGGTGATCATGTAAAACTTATGGTGT
>CAZQIV010000015.1:0-76926 GCA_964593705.1 uncultured Lentimicrobiaceae bacterium
TGAGCAAGCCCTTAGAGGCAATATTTATTCTACCTGTATTTTTTGAGGGGATACTAAACATGTCCTTTTGAAAAAAATGTCCATTCATCATAAAAACTTATGTCCTCCAGATACCTGGTGGTCTTACCATCTTTGCAAAGCAGCAAGCCTTTGCTGGTTTCAACCCAGGTTCTGTTCATCGTATCTCGTGTAATTGAATAAATGAATGTTTTTCGAGGGATTTCAAATTCCTTATCAATCGATTTTTTCGTAAGGTTCTTCCATGTAGCTCCATCATAGGTAAATACCCCATTTTCTGTATAACAAGCCATGATATTATTGTTTTCGCATTGAAGCTTAGTGAATTTTTGTTTATAGATTTCTTTGTTATCCTTAAAATAGAGCCATTCACCTTTGGGTGTATAGACACATAAATGACCCTTATCTGTCATGGTGCCATTAAGTTTAACTTCGCTTGATCCCGAAATAATCCAAATGTTACCAAAGCCGTCTTCTGCAATATCTAAAATTTGTTTGCCTCTTAATTGTTTTTTTTCTCCTTTCATTATCATGTTACCTTGTGGAAAAGCGAAATTAATTGCGACAAGAATCTGGATAATAATCAAAATTGCAAATTTTTTCATTTGTTTTAGTATTAAAAGTTAACGGTTAAACCTACACAGTAATAATCTTTGTAAATGGCCGGATAAATTATAAAAGATGTTGAGCTATTATTCTTTCGAGCATACAGTCTTTTCCATTTGGGTGTTAAAGCGCCAATGCCAGCCCCAATTGCTCCGCATCCTCCCACAATCAATACAATACGCAAACCCAGGTTATCCTTGAATTCATAATTTGAACTGCCATATACATCCCCCACAGCTCCCAGAACAGCTAATGCACCAAACCCGGCTCCCCACAATCCGAATGGCAATGCTTTGGTGCCATCTTTTACCGAAAAGTATCTGACTTGGTCAACGGACAGTTGTTCGGTGGCTTGGGATGTTTTATTTACAAATGAAATGGTTGAATCATTAATTTGCCTGAGAGAGCCAACCTTTATGGTTTTAAGATTCTTTTTGTAAATTTTTGCAAGCGTGTATTTCTTATCAGAGTCCAGGTACTTTTTTTGCCCGGATACCGACAAGGAAATAATTACAAAAACCAGTGTAACTGCTAAATAGATTGTAAGTTTTTTCATGATGATTTGAATTTAAATTCAACTAAATTTATTTTTTATGTTGTGTTTCATAAACATGAATCTGAATATTGAGGTAGAAGTAGAGGCTGCTGAAAAATCCGTAACACATTGTTATTTACCCCAATACATAATTAATGTTGTGCTTTGATGCAAGGTTTTTTGTACGTTTATTCAAAAAACCTTGCATTTAATATCACGGTGCTCTGCACCTTCTTTTTATTTATTCGGACTATTGCTACAAATATTATGGGTGCTCTGCACCTTTTTCAAGCCACAGCGTGGCGAAATCTTGGTAGAAAAACATTTAGGGAATGTATTTTTAAGGTGCAGAGCACCGAAATATTGAATATGAAAACACAATTCCATTTTTCAGTAGCCCCTATGTAAACAGCATCCTCATTTTATTATTGATGTTAAAACTTCACCCCAATCAAAAAGCGGAAACAGTTAGCTTTCATCTTATATGTGTCGTCTGTGCTCAAAATATCATCAGTGTCATTAACACTGCCAAACACATATTCCATACCCCCCGAAAGTGCTCTCCACCTAAATCCTGCGCCAATGGCATGAGTTACTCCTACACCCTCCCAGGTATTACTAAATTGATTGGTGGAGCCACCCCAACTGCTCGTCCATGTTTCCATATTTATAATGACGGTTGGCCTGAGGTTGTAATAGAAGTCAATGGCCATTTCGCTGTTAAGGGCATAAGTTCCAATGGGTCCAATTTCCAGAATAGAGGCATCGATGGTTGCCCTGGATTCGTCATCAATGGATTTTGCTGCAAACGTAACATCGAACCAGTTTACCATAATGCCAAATCCAAGTTTTTCCATCGGGCTAATGTACCATTGGTTTCCTATTTGCAATCCATAGCTAATCCCATACTTAGAGTTATCCCCTACCGGCTCATAAGTTCCAAACTCTTTGGAAGGAATTCCGTATTCCACCTTAATACTAAAACCATTACTAAGGGTTCTGTTTTTGGGTGTGGGTTTGGCATCCTGGGCGTTTACATTTAAAAATGTACCCATTGCAATAATTAGTGTGAATAATAAAACTGCTCTCTTTATGCCTGATGTTTTTAAGTTTTGTGCTGATCTGTTGATTTTTGTTCTCATGTTTCTTTCTCCTTTTGTTAATTTTAAAAATTAAATTTTGTTTACTTTTGACTTTCTGTTGCTATATTCATATTATTGAATCGACCGGTTGCAGAAAAAGTAAACATGCGTTTTACAACCGTTCATAAAAAAATGCTCAATGAAAGCTCTGAAAAGTCCCCTCTTCATGTTTTGTATTGCTGTAATATCAATCCATACAGTATTATTTGCGCAAGAATTTTCCGACTACGAAAAAGAGTGCAATAAAATTGACTCATACATTTTTTCGGGAGATTATGATGGCGGCATCCATTACCTGAAACAAAAAATTACGGTGTATGATACGCCGGGAGCACTCCCCGATTCAAATCAAAGTTTTTTCGTGATGGAGTTGGCTAAGATGTATTATTACACCAATGATTTTAAGTTGGCTGAACAAGGAATGCTCCAATCCATCGCCCTTGATAAAAAGCTGAAAGGAGAAGAAAGCAATGATTACCTGGCTTCGCTGGGGACTTTAACCTTTTTGTACAACGAAATGGGATTGTATGAAAAAGCAGGGGAATATGCCTCCAAAGCAGCATCAATTTATTTACGAAAGGAAATTATTACGGATAGTATCAATTATGCATTTTTCCTGAACAGTTATGGTTCACACTTTATGACAACAGGGAATTTGTCGATGGTCGAAAAGTACTACATTCAGTCAAAACAAATGAATGACTTACTATTTGGAGAAGATCATCCCGACAAAGCTCCAATATTGCATAATCTCGCCTCGATGTATAAGGAAATGGGTGAATATGACAAAGCTGAAAAACTTTACCACGAAGCCCAGGAAATCAATATAAAGAATTTTGGGGAAAATCATGCCTATGTTGCTACAAATTTGAATAGCCTGGCAACTTTATACATACTAACAGGAAATCTGGACAAAGCTGAAAGACAATTGCTTAAAGCTAAAACTATTTACGAAAGTATTGATGATAAAAAGCTGGGATATATTTACGTGTTAGTTAACCTGGCCGAAATTGATTTGCTCAGGGGTGATTTATATCAAGCTGAATCACTTTGTAACGAAGGTCTGTCCATTGCCGATACTCTGGTTGCCCGTAGCCATGATATTCATATTATGTTGAAGATGCGCTTGGCAAAAATACATCTCGAAAAAAAGGAATATGAGCAGGCGTTAGCTATTTTGGCGGAATCCATACAAACACTTAAAAATACAAACCCTGACCATATCGATCTGGTGGCTCAGTTACGCCTGATGGGGAATGTTTATCAGGTGATGAATGAAAATGATTCGGCAGAAGTAAAGCATAGGGAAGCACTCAGGATTGCCAGCATGCATTATGATAAGCATCATAAAAATCATATTAATTCATTAAATTCGCTGGCTGAAGTACTTTCTAAACAAGGTAGGAAAGAGGAGGCTGAACAAGCCTTCGTGGAATCGATGGAATTATTTATCGGAAATATTTATCAGAATTTTGATTTCCTTTCAGCCGGCGAAAAACAAAAATACCTGGCCACTTTCCAGGAGAATATTGCACGCTTCAATTCCTTTGCCCTGGATTATTACAATCAGGATGGAAATATAAGAGGCAAAATATTTGACTACAATTTGTTTTTGAAGGGATTGATTTTGACTTCCACGAAAAAAATGAAGGAATTCGGGCTGCATGATACTGCCAATAGTGGTTTCAGAAAAAAGTATGACGAATGGATCAACACCAAAGAATACCTTGCCAATATTTACACATTAACCAAAGGTGAAATCGAAAAACGCGGGATAAACCGGGATTCGATTGAAAGCCGTGCCAACACACTCGAAAAAGAACTGACGCAGCAATCGGCGGTATTTGCAAAGCAGCACAACCGGAAAAGATACACGTGGCAGGAAATTCAATCTACATTAAAAAAAGATGAGGCCTTTGTTCAGATTGTTCGTGTTGCAAACCAGGATTCGATAAAATATGTCGCGCTTGTGGTTTCGGGGCACAAGGATGAAGGCCCACAAATGATTGTGTTGGATAATGGAGAATATCTGGAAAATGGACAATACGACCAATACATCGAAAATATTTACCAGGGCTACAAATCTTTGGATAGTTATGATGACACCGCTGCTTATTTGAGCTATTGGGCAAAAATAGAACAGCTTGTAAAAGATAAAGAAACTGTTTACCTGTTGCCCGATGGGGTTTACAACAAAATTAATATTGCGGCTTTGCTCGGTGAAGACAAGCAATATATTTACGAAAATCATCAGCTCGTACTCCTAAGCTGCGTAAACGATTTTATGGGGCAATCCGAAATTACAGCTTCTACAAATACGATGGCCTTGCTTATAGGCGCACCTGATTTTTCCACGAGGCGGCAGAGTAATTCGGCAATGGCAGCAAACAATAGCGATGATACAGATACCACAAAGCTGCGGTCGGAGAACTTAAGCGCGTTGACCATGTCGGCTTACGAGTTGCGCTACATCGACAGCTTATTAACCGATCTTAACTGGACAACCCAATTGTATATCGCCGAAAACGCCACCGAAGAAATAATAAAAACCGTTAGCAACCCCGGGATACTGCATATTTCCACACACGGCTTTTTTAATGGCCGTAATTCAGTACCTGAAAAAAAACACGCAAGCCGATCCCTTGACAATGATTTTGCAATGCCAATCAACCCGCTTTTTTGTTCCGGGCTTTATCTTGCTAATGCCAACAACAGTCTATCCGAAGAAAACGGCATGAATGATATTTGGCAGGATGGAATATTAACGGCTTATGAGGTGAGCAACTTAAACCTGGATTCAACAAAACTGGTGGTGCTTAGTGCCTGCGAAAGCGGGCTGGGCGAAATCATTCCTGGCGAGGGCGTGTTTGGTCTGCAACGGGCTTTTAAGTATGCCGGTGCCGAAAACATCATTATGAGCCTTTGGAAGGTTGACGACCGGGCCACGCAGTTGTTTATGCGAAAGTTTTACACCCATTGGCTTTCGGGCGACACCAAAGCTGAGGCCTTCGATAAGAGCATCCACTTTTTGAGGTTCAACACGCAGGATTATAAGCATCCGGTGTATTGGGGTGGTTTTGTGCTTTTGGGCAAAGAACAAGTCAAGGATAAATCAAGGGGATTATGGCTGTTTGCAGTTTCAGCAATATTGGTGGTTTTATTGGTATTGATGGCTAAAAAAATTAAAGGTTTGAAGCCTGGCAAATTCTGATCCGAAAAGTGATTTAACAAAAAATACATAGCTGATTAGGTGCTTTTCACCCACTCTGGTAAAATTGGCCACTTTCTAAAACCCCCTCTAACTCCCCCTGAAGGGGGAGAATGCCAGCGCATTATCCGCTGCAGTGGCTTGTGTGGCTGGTCTCCCTTCCCCTTCAGGGGAAGGGTCGGTGTCGAGACGAAGTCTCGTGCATGCACGAGCAAAGCTCGGCAGGATGGGGTCGTAATGACTTGGAATCCAATTTCACCAGCTAAATAATTACAAAAAACACTTTGTGTAGCTTGATGCCTTGGAGTCTTTGTGGCTATGAATATTAAACATATCCTCAAAAGAATCAATAAACCCGATTTGTAGTACCTTTGTATAGATAGTTGATTTACAAACAGTAAAATAAGGTATCATGAAAATCATAAACCCCCTTTACGACAAAGCCTTTAAGTACTTGATGGAAAACACCAAGTTTGCCCGCAAAGTGTTGTCGGTAATTATGGATGTGGATGTGGAGGAAGTTACCCTGGGCCAGCAGGAAACAGTTTTCCCTGACGAAAAACGCAGGTTAACACTGTTCCGGCTCGATTTTAAGGCAGTGATTAAGGAAGCTGACGGCAGCCGGAAAACTGTTCTCATCGAACTGCAAAAATCAAAATATTCAACCGACATTCAGCGCTTTCGGAATTATCTTGGTGCCAATTACATGGCCAAACAAAAAAAGTTGAGCAAAGTAGAAGAAGCCCCACCGGAATACCATCCTGCCTATCCTATCATCACTATTTATATTTTGGGATATAATCTGAATGATTTGCCCTATATGGCCGTAACCGTTAACCGTGATGTGATCAACTCGGTGAGCAAGGAAAAAATCCATGTCAAGAGTTTTTTCATCGAGCACCTCACGCATCAATCGCACATTATCCAGGTAAGGCGATTGCCCGAACAACGAAGAACACGCTTAGAGAATTTTATGGTTTTGTTTAACCAGGCATGGCGTACCGACAAAGAATACATCATCGATTTGCAGGAAACCCCCGAAGAGTTTAGCGACATTGCCCAATACCTGCAAGGCCCGCTGATGGATGACACCTTTCGCCGCAACCTTGAAGCCGAAGAAGAAATCGACACCATTTTTGACGAGCAGGAAGCTAAATATTTAAAACAAATTGTTGAAGCCGAGGAAAGGGAAAGTATTGAGCGAAGGCAAAAAGAGGTTGAGCGTAAGCGAAAAGAAACAGCACTTAGTCAGAAAGAAGATGAACGCAGGCAAAAAGAATCCTTAGCCCAAAAGCTGGCAATTCACATGAAGCAAAGCGGTGCAAGTATCGATGATATTATTAATGAAACAGGATTGAGTACGGATGAAATTATTGATTTGTAGAAAGGTGCCAAAACCTAAAATTTGTAAATTTATCTTCAAATTTATCACCTTACTTTTGTATGAATATTTTATTGACAAACAGTAAAACTAACACGACATGAAAATCATAAACCCCCTTTACGACAAAGCCTTTAAGTACTTGATGGAAAACACCAAGTTTGCCCGCAAAGTGTTGTCGGTAATTATGGATGTGGATGTGGAGGAAGTTACCCTGGGCCAGCAGGAAACAGTTTTCCCTGACGAAAAACGCAGGTTAACACTGTTCCGGCTCGATTTTAAGGCAGTGATTAAGGAAGCTGACGGCAGCCGGAAAACTGTTCTCATCGAACTGCAAAAATCAAAATATTCAACCGACATTCAGCGCTTTCGGAATTATCTTGGTGCCAATTACATGGCCAAACAAAAAAAGTTGAGCAAAGTAGAAGAAGCCCCACCGGAATACCATCCTGCCTATCCTATCATCACTATTTATATTTTGGGATATAATCTGAATGATTTGCCCTATATGGCCGTAACCGTTAACCGTGATGTGATCAACTCGGTGAGCAAGGAAAAAATCCATGTCAAGAGTTTTTTCATCGAGCACCTCACGCATCAATCGCACATTATCCAGGTAAGGCGATTGCCCGAACAACGAAGAACACGCTTAGAGAATTTTATGGTTTTGTTTAACCAGGCATGGCGTACCGACAAAGAATACATCATCGATTTGCAGGAAACCCCCGAAGAGTTTAGCGACATTGCCCAATACCTGCAAGGCCCGCTGATGGATGACACCTTTCGCCGCAACCTTGAAGCCGAAGAAGAAATCGACACCATTTTTGATGAGCAGGAGGCCAAATATTTAAAACAAATTGTTGAAGCCGAGGAAAGGGAAAAATTGGAACGTAAGCAAAAAGAATCCTTAGCCCAAAAGCTGGCGATCCACATGAAGCAAAGCGGTGCAAGTATCGATGATATTATTAATGAAACTGGCTTGAGCACTGATGAAATCATTAATTTATAGAAAGGTGCCAAAACCTAAAATTTGTAAATTTATCTTCAAATTTATCACCTTACTTTTGTATGAATATTTTATTGACAAACAGTAAAACTAACACGACATGAAAATCATAAACCCCCTTTACGACAAAGCCTTTAAGTACTTGATGGAAAACACCAAGTTTGCCCGCAAAGTGTTGTCGGTAATTATGGATGTGGATGTGGAGGAAGTTACCCTGGGCCAGCAGGAAACAGTTTTCCCTGACGAAAAACGCAGGTTAACACTGTTCCGGCTCGATTTTAAGGCAGTGATTAAGGAAGCTGACGGCAGCCGGAAAACTGTTCTCATCGAACTGCAAAAATCAAAATATTCAACCGACATTCAGCGCTTTCGGAATTATCTTGGTGCCAATTACATGGCCAAACAAAAAAAGTTGAGCAAAGTAGAAGAAGCCCCACCGGAATACCATCCTGCCTATCCTATCATCACTATTTATATTTTGGGATATAATCTGAATGATTTGCCCTATATGGCCGTAACCGTTAACCGTGATGTGATCAACTCGGTGAGCAAGGAAAAAATCCATGTCAAGAGTTTTTTCATCGAGCACCTCACGCATCAATCGCACATTATCCAGGTAAGGCGATTGCCCGAACAACGAAGAACACGCTTAGAGAATTTTATGGTTTTGTTTAACCAGGCATGGCGTACCGACAAAGAATACATCATCGATTTGCAGGAAACCCCCGAAGAGTTTAGCGACATTGCCCAATACCTGCAAGGCCCGCTGATGGATGACACCTTTCGCCGCAACCTTGAAGCCGAAGAAGAAATCGACACCATTTTTGACGAGCAGGAAGCTAAATATTTAAAACAAATTGTTGAAGCCGAGGAAAGGGAAAAAGAAGCAAAGAAAAGGGAAAGTATTGAGCGAAGGCAAAAAGAGGTTGAGCGTAAGCGAAAAGAAACAGCACTTAGTCAGAAAGAAGATGAACGCAGGCAAAAAGAATCCTTAGCCCAAAAGCTGGCAATTCACATGAAGCAAAGCGGTGCAAGTATCGATGATATTATTAATGAAACAGGATTGAGTACGGATGAAATTATTGATTTGTAGAAAGGTGCCAAAACCTAAAATTTGTAAATTTATCTTCAAATTTATCACCTTACTTTTGTATGAATATTTTATTGACAAACAGTAAAACTAACACGACATGAAAATCATAAACCCCCTTTACGACAAAGCCTTTAAGTACTTGATGGAAAACACCAAGTTTGCCCGCAAAGTGTTGTCGGTAATTATGGATGTGGATGTGGAGGAAGTTACCCTGGGCCAGCAGGAAACAGTTTTCCCTGACGAAAAACGCAGGTTAACACTGTTCCGGCTCGATTTTAAGGCAGTGATTAAGGAAGCTGACGGCAGCCGGAAAACTGTTCTCATCGAACTGCAAAAATCAAAATATTCAACCGACATTCAGCGCTTTCGGAATTATCTTGGTGCCAATTACATGGCCAAACAAAAAAAGTTGAGCAAAGTAGAAGAAGCCCCACCGGAATACCATCCTGCCTATCCTATCATCACTATTTATATTTTGGGATATAATCTGAATGATTTGCCCTATATGGCCGTAACCGTTAACCGTGATGTGATCAACTCGGTGAGCAAGGAAAAAATCCATGTCAAGAGTTTTTTCATCGAGCACCTCACGCATCAATCGCACATTATCCAGGTAAGGCGATTGCCCGAACAACGAAGAACACGCTTAGAGAATTTTATGGTTTTGTTTAACCAGGCATGGCGTACCGACAAAGAATACATCATCGATTTGCAGGAAACCCCCGAAGAGTTTAGCGACATTGCCCAATACCTGCAAGGCCCGCTGATGGATGACACCTTTCGCCGCAACCTTGAAGCCGAAGAAGAAATCGACACCATTTTTGATGAGCAGGAGGCCAAATATTTAAAACAAATTGTTGAAGCCGAGGAAAGGGAAAAAAAAGAACGCAGGCAAAAAGAAGAAGAGCGAAGGCAAAAAGAATCCTTAACCCAAAAGTTGGCGATCCACATGAAGCAGAGTGGCGCAAGCATCAAGGATATTATAAATGAAACAGGCTTGAGTACTGATGAAATTATTGATTTGTAGAAAAACACTCGGAATCTCAGATAAGACAATTGTGTAGCTAAAATTTACTCTCTAACCATACCTCATTTCAGTCTAATATTATCCCACATGTTTACATTTTAAATCTCAAAACGACATTAAAATGGATGATGAAAACAGAATGTTGAACGGAATAAAAACAAATGATGCAGTAATTTGGAATGAACTGTACAACGATTTGATGCCGGTGGCCATTAGTTTTGTTACGAAAAACTCCGGTAGCCCCGATGACGCAAAAGACCTGATTCAGGATGCATTAATGAAAATTTTGTTAAAATGCCGAAAAGGATACCAGCATGAAAATATCAAGGCTATAATTGTTAGGCGGTTAAAATGGGACTGGCTCGCTATGTTGAGATCGAACAAAAAGAAACAAGAAATTGAGATTGAAACTCCTAAGGTAAATACCGGTTTCAATTATGATGAAGATGAGAAAATGTCGAAATTAAAAATTAATATCAAAAAACGTTTTAAGCTGTCAGGTAAATATTTTAACAAATTAAAAACGAAATGCTGTACAGAAGACTTTTTAAACTATGATAATTTAAATGAGATTCAGAAAAAAATGATTAAGACTTTATTGATGATGGAAAAAAGCAATCCTGTGTGTAAAAAGCTTTTGTTGTTAACAGAGTTTTTACCCATTTCAGATTCAAAATTAATAGCTGAAGAAATGGGCTACATAAAGGAGGATACAGCAGGGGGAATAAAAAGCGGGCTGGATATATTGAGTACCTCAAAAAACAGATGCCTGAAAAAGTTTAAACAGATTTTATTAAACAGTAAAAACCATACACAATGATACAAAATAGCGACATCGAACTCATCGAAAAACACCTGGCCGGTAATTTGACCGAAAAGGAGAAAAAGGATTTCGATGAAAAAAATAAATCCGACAAGGAATTTTCGAAAGAAGTAACTTTTAGGGAAGATTTGAAAGTTGCCGGCGAACGGGTTGTAAGTGCCGAGTTCAAAGCTATGTTTCATAATATCCATACCGATAGCGTCAATAAAAAGAAAAGAGCTAAGAAGTTTTACCTGTATAGCACAATCGTGGTTTCTGCCGCCGCTATTGCGATATTGTTTTTCTTTATTGGTAATCCGCTGGGTGAAAATCGTAAGATAGAAAGTTACATTGCAAAGGCCGGAGGAATTACCACTTTGTCTATCCCAAATATTTCGTATCTCAAGTTTAAATCACCTGAAGAGGCCGGACATCATTCTTTTGGAGAACTTCAGGTGGCTTTTATCAGAAATGACGATTATTGCAACAAACATGATCGATACTTTTTCAAAAGAGAAGTTTTGTATTTGTTTAAACAGCCTGACGATACCACAAACTTTTTTTACAAACTCGAAGGTAACGGCAAACGAATTTATTATCTGTGTAGGAACAAGCAGTTGTTTAGCCTAAAGGATATAAAAGAAAATAGGCTATTTGATTTACAACCTGTAAATGATATTGATCTGAAAAATTATTGCCGATGAGAAAATGGAAATATGCTTAAAGTATTTATACTCATCTCAATAATTGGTAGTACATCTGCTTTAAAACGAATATTAAACTTGAACTCTTCCAATAGGGCTTATCCGGATTATTGTTTTTATAATTTTAAAATGAATATTGAATCTCTTTCATAGAAACCCACTTTCCAATAACACTCCTCTGCTTATTGAGTATTAATCCCATCAATAACCATCCCTTAATAATCAATTCATCTCATCACATAAATTATTGCCATACTTTTTCTACTTTTGCACCCAATTTTTTTATATTAAAAATAGAAATACAATGGATTACAATTTTCAGGATATCGAAAAAAAATGGCAAAAGTACTGGAGCGATAATAAAACCTTCAAAGCTGATAATAACTCTGACAAACCCAAATATTACGTGTTGGATATGTTTCCTTATCCTTCCGGATCGGGGCTGCATGTTGGTCACCCCTTAGGGTATATTGCATCCGATATTTACGCGCGGTATAAAACCCTTAATGGGTTCAATGTTCTCCATCCCATGGGTTACGATGCTTACGGGCTACCCGCCGAACAGTATGCCATCAAAACCGGAACCCATCCCGAAATTACAACCGAAAAAAACGTAAAAAGATACAGGCAGCAATTAGACCATATTGGCTTTGCCTACGACTGGGATCGTGAAGTAAAAACCAGCGACCCCAAATATTACAAATGGACACAATGGACTTTCATCCAGCTATTCAACCATTGGTTCGATAACAAAACCGGCAAAGCACAAACCATTGAAGACCTGTTGAAGCACTTCGAAAATCATGGAGATAGTTTGCTTGATGCCGCTTGCGATGAACATGATGCTTTTGATGCTGCCGCATGGAAAGCCATGGATGAAAAGCAGCAACAGGAAATGCTAATGAATTACCGGCTCGCCTATCTTGCTGATACCATGGTTAACTGGTGTCCTGAACTGGGAACCGTTCTGGCCAACGATGAGGTGAGCGAGGGCTTTTCGGTGCGCGGCGGCCATCCCGTGGTAAGAAAAGAAATGAGGCAGTGGTCGCTCAGAATCACAGCTTATGCCGAGCGTTTGCTCGAAGGCCTCGACAGGGTGGATTGGTTCGATTCTGTTAAAGACATCCAACGCAACTGGATTGGCCGATCGGAAGGAGCCTCAGTAACTTTTGAGGTTGAAGATCACCCCGAAACCATCGGGGTTTTCACAACCCGCCCTGATACACTTTATGGGGCAACATTTATGGTTTTAGCGCCCGAACACGAGTATGCACTTGCACTTACCACACCACAAAATCGCGGCCCGGTAAGGGAATATATCGAAAAATCAAAAAATCGTTCGGAGCGCGAACGCATGGCCGAAGTAAGCAAAATTACGGGGGTTTTCACAGGATCGGTTGCCATCAACCCGCTCAATGGTGAGCACATGAAAATTTATGTTGCTGATTACGTTTTGGCGGGCTATGGCACGGGAGCTATCATGGCTGTTCCAGCCCACGACAACCGCGACTTTGCTTTTGCCAAACATTTTCTGCTTCCCATTTTTCAGGTGGTGCACAAAAAAGATGAAGTAATGATCGACCCACGCGAATGGGATGACTCTTACGATGCAAAAGATGGCGAAATGATCAACTCCGGAATAATCACCGGAATGGAGGTGTTGCCCGCCATCAGCAAAATAATCGACCATCTCGAAGAAGAAGGAATAGGGAAAAGACAAATTAACTACCGCCTTCGCGATGCAGCATTCAGCCGTCAACGATATTGGGGTGAGCCATTTCCTGTTTATTACAAAAATGATATCCCTTATGTATTCGATGAAAAAGACCTCCCTTTAGAGTTACCTCCGGTTGATAAATATTTGCCCACCGAAACAGGTGAGCCCCCTTTGGCCCGGGCCAAAAACTGGCAAACAAAAGAAGGATATCCAATCGAAACCAATACCATGCCCGGGTTTGCCGGCTCAAGCGGATATTATTTCAGGTATATGGATCCTCACAACGATGAAGCCTATTTTTCGAAAGAAGCCAATGCTTACTGGAAGAGCGTTGACCTGTATTTTGGTGGTGACGAACATGCCACCGGCCACCTGATTTATGCACGATTCTGGAATAAATTTCTCTTCGACCTCGGATTGGCTTGTGAAGATGAACCCTTTAAAAAAATGATAAATCAGGGCAAAATTCAGGGTCGATCAAGTATAATGTATCGCTTAAAAAACAAGAATACTTTCGTATCATTAGGTTTAAGAAAAGATTATAATAACGAAGAGATTTCGCCCATTCACGTTGATATAAGCCTTGTGAATGAACATGATGAACTTGATATTGACGCATTCACAGCATCGCACCCCGAGAATGCAAATGCTGAGTTTTTGCTCGAAAACGGGAAATATATTTGTGGATTCGAAATCGAAAAAATGTCGAAGTCGCTCTATAATGTTGAAAATCCTGATGAGATTATCGAAAAGTATGGGGCGGATACTTTCAGGCTTTACGAGATGTTTTTGGGGCCACTCAAAAACCACAAACCCTGGGACACCAAAGGAATTGAGGGCGTTTTCAGATTTATCAGAAAACTCTGGCGTTTGTTCCACGATGAAAATAATGCTTTCCTTATCTCTGAAGAAAAGCCAACTCAGGCCGAGCTTAAAGTGATTCATCGCACCATAAAAATGGTGAAAGATGATATCGAACGCTTTTCGTTCAACACAGGTGTGAGCAATTTTATGATTTGTGTAAACGAATTGCAGGAACTAAAATGCAACAAGCGCGTAGTTCTCGAAGATTTGGTTAAGATCATTTCGCCTTATGCTCCGCACATTGCCGAAGAACTCTGGGCTCAGTTAGGGCATACCGAAAGCGTTACCCTGGAAACCTTTCCCGAATACAACGAAAAATATCTTACCGAAAGCGAATTTGAGTATCCCGTTTCATTTAACGGCAAAATGAGATTCAAACTCACACTGCCCCTTGATATGCCAAAAGATGAAATTGAGAAGATTGCTTTGGCTGCCGATGAAGCCAAAAAATGGATCGAAGGGAAACAAATTCGAAAAGTAATTGTTGTGCCAAAGAAAATTATAAATATTGTGGTGGGATAAGCCTGCAATTTTTTGCTCAAATTGTAGTTTTATCAGGGCTTAAGAAAATTATCATTATTAATGAAAAACCTCGTATTCGTCCTCACTTCAAGCTTTCTATTGTTACTGTCCAATGCTTCGGGTCAGGACTTTGTTTTTAGGGAACTCGAAAACAACGCCTTTCAGGCGGGGGAAAGCCTAAAATATAAGGTGTATTATGAGTCGATGCTAACAGGCAAAGTAAATGCAGGTACTGCAATTTTGGAGGTAAAAGAAAGCAACCGGCGTTTCTACGACAGAGAAACTTACCATATTTCTGGAATCGGAAAATCAAATGCTGCCTTCGATATGTTTTTCAAGGTAAGGGATAAGTACGAATCTTATGTTGACAAACAAGGCCTTTTCCCATATTTATTTATCAGGAAAACCAAAGAAGGTGGTTATGTTTATAATGATGAGGTTTATTTTGATCATGAAAATCTGACAGCGAAAAGCTCCCGCAAAACCAAAAAGATAACTTCATATATTCAGGATATTGTTTCCGCTTCCTATTATACCCGTACACTAAGTGCTGATACCCTGGAGGAAGGGGATTACATTTCTGTCAATTTTTTTCTGGATGACTCGGCCTATATTTCGGTTATTCAGTTTGAAGGCCGGCAAAATGTGGAAACGGAACTCGGTGTTTTCAGGTGCCTTACCTTTAAGCCCATGGTTGCAACCGGTGAGGTTTTCAGCAATTCATATCCCATGACTCTTTGGATTACCGATGATGAAAACAAAATGCCTGTTCTTGGGAAATCAGCCGTTATTGTTGGGTCTGTAAAAATGGAACTGATAAAATATTCCGGGTTAAAAAATCCTGTTAAGGCTCTACATTAATTTGAAAATTAAAGCCGCTTCGCGGGAGTCACCCTCCAGACAAAACAGGCAGCACCCATCTATAAATCAAAGAAAAAAGTTATCATCGAATTACACTAATTAATCAAATTATTACCTGCCTTTGGCAGGTACAATTCGTGTAATTCGATCAATTAGATGACAAAAAAATATCGTTAACATGTTAGCATTAGTGACTTTTTAAGAGCCTAGTAGAGTAATTTGAAGCTTGCTTTTACAACACCGGAATTTATTAGCTATTTAAAAAAATATCATTGAGTTTAGTCTGAGAATCCCACTAATATTGAGGTATGGATTTTACAACACTTACAAAAAATAAAATTTTAGAAGCATTATCGCTGGAAGGGGAGGCGCTACAATTGCTTTACGATTACGCGGCACAGGTAAAACAGCGCCATGTTGGCAACAAAGTGTATTACCGGGGACTGATTGAATACTCGAACCGCTGTGTGAAAAACTGCTTTTATTGCGGGGTGCGGCGCGACAATAAAAATGTGGATCGCTATACCCTCGAAGACAGTGAAGTGATTGCAGCGGCAAGGCTGGCCCACAAAAAGCAGTTTGGCTCGCTTGTGTTGCAATCGGGCGAAAGGTGTGATAATTATTTTGTGGAGAAGGTGGCTTTTTTACTGCGCGAAATTAAAAAGGAAACGGGGGGCGAGATGCATGTAACCCTTTCGATGGGCGAGCAAAGCCGGGAAACGTATGATCTGTGGCGCGAAAGTGGCGCCCATCGCTACCTGTTGCGCATAGAGGCATCCAATCGTAAATTGTATAAAAAACTGCATCCCTATGATGATTTGCACAGTTTTGATAAAAGAATTGAAGCCCTGGAATTGTTACGCGATACCGGATACCAGGCAGGAACAGGTGTAATGATCGGCTTGCCCTTTCAAAGCCTGGAAGATCTGGCTAACGATTTATTGTTCATTAATAAAGCGGATGTGGATATGGTGGGGATGGGTCCTTATATTGAGCACGAGGCCACGCCCTTGTTTCGGTATAAAGACCAACTTCTGCCCGAAGAAAAGCGTTTTGAGTTGTCGATGAAAATGGTGGCTTTGCTCCGCATTTTGATGCCAGACATCAACATAGCAGCAACTACTGCCATGCAAACGCTGCATCCCCGGGGTCGCGAGTTTGCGCTGAAAATCGGAGCCAACGTCATTATGCCCAATCTAACGCCCCTCAAGTACCGCGAAGGATACCTGCTTTACGAAAACAAGCCCAATATTCACGAAGAAACGGATGTAAGTCTCGAAAACCTCCAACACTCCATTGAGCAGGCCGGGTGCGTTTTGGCTCTTGGCGAGTGGGGCGATTCAAAGCGATTTCGTGAGAGGGGGTGATTTCACTAAAAACGCGATAGTAGCTAATACGAAAGTAATTTGTTTAAAAAAACAACGTTTTAGAAGCAAATTGAAAACATTTTGTTATTATTTTATAAACCATGACAGCCATTGAATTTGTAAGTGATTTGATAATACCGCTTGGTCTTGACGACAAAATATCAACCGGTCTTCGGTACATGGATGAAAACCACGTTGCCCATCTTCCGGTTACCAATCAAAAAAAGTTTCTTGGAATTGTAGCCGAGGATGATTTGTTAATGATCGACAATCATGAATCAGCAGTGCATAATTTGGTTAGTACCTTGCAGCAGATTAAAATTGACCAGCACGATCACATTTATAATGCCTTTAAAATTATTTCCGAAAAACAGATTGGCTTACTTCCGGTTACCGACAGCGCTGATTTTTATCTTGGTTCTATATTGCGTGAGGACATGGTGGATGAAGCCTCGGAAATACTATCGGCTGGCAATCCGGGAGGGATAATTGTGCTCCAGGTAAGCGAAAATAATTTTTCATTATCAGAAGTTTCAAGACTGGTTGAGTCGAATGACGTTAAAATATTAAGTGTTGGAATCCGATCAGTTCCCGGCGCTTCACTATTGCATATTACCCTCAAACTTAATAAAATAAACATCGAACCGGTAATTCAAACCTTTAACAGGTTTCAATATGAAATAATTACTTATTTTGGTGAAAATGAAAAAGATGAAGCCTTGCTTCGCGAACGCTATGATTCGTTAATGCAATACCTTAACATCTAAATACACAAACCCGCCCCTAATTAGTGTCTGTCCATAAAGTACGTCTTTTAGAAATTTCAATAGCCCCGTCCTTTAGGGCGGGGATTGAAATTTGAGCGTAAAAAAACCCCGCATTTTCGCCACGCCTTTGGCGTGGCGAAAATGCGGGGGTGGTAAGAACAACTTAATTATTCCCCGGGCTAAAGCCCGGGGCTAGTGAAAAACATTGACTTTATGGATCGACACTAATTACCCCGCTTAGAAATTTAATTTACTTTTGGTTTTTTGCAATTGGAATGTACATGAGATTTATTTTTGTATTGGTGTTTTTAATATCTGCACTGTTGTGCTTTGGCCAAAGAAAAGCAAATGGTGTTGCCATTACCGAAAACGACAGCATTTTTATCCATTCCGATCTCTCTGATTCTCGTGTACATTTTGTTATTGACACGATTGTTCTTTGTGGAAACAAAACTACACACCGTTCAATCATATTAAGAGAACTTACTTTTTCTCAATCAGACACCATTTCAGCATTCGAATTTGTAAGCAAATTAACCCGTTCGAGGCAGAACCTCCTGAACACATCTCTTTTTAACTTCGTTACCATGCACGATTCTGTAATATCAGGAAATGAATTCGCACACATACAAATACACATTCAATTTATCGAGCGCTGGTATCTTTGGCCGATACCAATATTTGAAATTTCCGACAGGAATTTTAATACATGGTGGGAAACAAAAGATTTTAACAGAATTTCTTATGGCCTTCTGCTTGTTAAGGAAAATATGAGGGGCCGGATGGAAACATTAAAAATGTTGCTGCGTTTCGGTTGGGACGAAACCTATCAAATAGCTTACAATATTCCTTATATCAATAAAAAACAAACTTTTGGCTCCGGATTTGGAATGGGATTTTCTCAAAATCACGAGGTTGCTTACAAAACCGTTGGAAACAAACCTGTGAATGTAAGAGATAATAATGAAAACATTGTAATGCGGTTTTATTCTAATTTTAATATATCCCACCGACCATCATTTTATCAATATCACTCCTTACAGCTTGCTTACAATTACTATGTGTTTGGCGATACTTTGCTCCAACTCAATCCGGATTATTCGTTCAACGGAAACAATGTAAATGAGTATTTAACCCTTGATTATCGTTATATTTCCGATCACAGAGATTCAAAGGTTTATCCTCTTACAGGTGATTATTTTGAAGCAGCATTAACCAAAAGCGGGTTTGGGATTTTTAAGGATGGAGATATTTCGATGATGAATATTACCGGTTCGTATCGAAAATATTGGGATGTTTCAAAACTATTTTACTTTGCAACTGATTGGACCGGAAAAATATCCACCTCACGAAATCAGCCCTACTTTTATCAGCAAGGGCTTGGATATGGACGTAATTATGTGCGGGGGTATGAACTTTATGTGATTGATGGCCAAAGTTATGCTTTATCAAAAAACACCCTGAAATTCAACCTTGTGCCGACAAGAGTAAAGGAAATCGGGTTTATCCCATCAGAAAAATTCAGTAAGTTACACTATGCTCTCTATCTAAACTGGTATATTGATGCAGGTTATGTTGATGATTTTAAGAATTCAGAAGGCAACGAGCTGGCCAATCAAATTCTGCTGGGAACCGGTCTTGGATTAGACCTGGTCACCTATTACGATATGGTTTTCAGGGTTGAATTTTCGGTGAACAGCCAGGGAGAGTTTGGCGTGTTTTTCCATGTTGCAAATACTTTGTAGCTGTGCAATTAAATGGATTCGAAATCAATAGAAAGGTTAAAGTGTTGAATTTTACATTAATGTTTTAAATTCACCTGATTAATAATAAGAAATTGTGTTGCCTCCAAGAGATAAATATTGGATATGTTTGCATTTTAAATGAACGTATTATCCGTAATAAATATTCAAACAATGAAAATCGGACTGTTCGGCAAATCACTCTCTATCGAAGGTATTGCCTATTTGCAGCAACTCATCGATAAATTAAATAATGTAAACTGCAAGTTGCATATTTACAGTCCCTTTCTTGATAAAATAAAGGAGAAAATTTCAATACATGAAGATGTTAAAACTTTTCATACTCATCAGGAATTAAAGGGTAATACTGATATTTTATTTTCGATTGGCGGAGACGGAACATTGCTGGACAGCATAGCCTTAGTTCGTGATTCGGGAATTCCCATACTTGGTGTAAACCTTGGCAGGCTTGGGTTTTTATCAAGTATCTCGTGCGAAGAAATATTGCCGGCCATCGATAATGTAATTGAAGGAAATTATCAATTAGAACAACGAACATTGCTCAAACTTAAAAGCCCCGAAGGCTTATTTGGCGAGTTAAGCTACGCGCTTAACGAGCTCTCCATCACCAAAACCGACTCCAATTCACTGGCGGTAGTGGGTGTGTATATCAACGATAAATTTTTAAACACCTATTGGGCCGATGGATTAATTGTTGCCACACCCACCGGTTCAACGGCTTATTCGCTGAGTTGTTATGGCCCGATTATCACACCAGGTTCCGAAAATTTTGTAATCACACCCATTGCAAGTCATAACTTAACGGTTAGGCCCATCGTAATTCCCGATAATACCGAAATCAGGCTAAAGGTTGGCGGGCGGAATAAATTGTACCAGATCGGCCTGGACTCCAGATACCATACCATCGATAACACCGTTGAGCTGGTTATACAACGGGCCGATTTTAAAATTAACCTCATCCAGCTTCCCAACAAAGATTTCTACAGCACTATTCGCGAAAAATTACTCTGGGGTAAGGATCAGCGGAATTAGTGTCGGTCAATAAACTATCATTTAGAAAAATATAAGATTTCAGATTAACCCGCCTTGCCGCCTGGTGTGGCTCATGCTTAGGCGAGGCAGGCGATTTTAGATTTAAGATGTTGGTGATACTCAATAAAATCTAAAATCTCCGATCGTTAATCATCAATCATAAATCAAAAAATCGTTGACTTTATGGACACGCACTAATTAGTGTCGGTCTATAAACTCTCCATCCACCATACACCCCTCTAACTCCCCTAAAGGGGAGAACCAGCCAGTGCCTTGGCAGCGAGGGATTTCCCCTTTAGGGGACTAAGGGGTCGCGCAGGCAAAATCAGGAAAGATCTGACTTTATGGACACGCACTAATCAGTGTAATGCTGCCATTTTGTTGTGGTATAGATATCACAATGTCGATTTCCAGTCGTTGGTCTTGTGAGAACTATAGATGAGTTTCTAAGCATCGGGATTATTTCAAAACAGTAAATGTGACCAACGAAATTTTTAGTTTTGATAGTTTAATGTACTAGGTTCAAAACCATATTGTTCGTCCTTGATAGTAATAGTTTTGTAGTTAATGTAGAAGAAGGGTAGTTATTGGGTTAATTGTTTATTTTTGTGTTTAATAAAATAGAAACACCGATGGATAACTTGTTAAATCGTATTACAATAAATACTGATATTTGCCATGGAAAGCCTACAATTAGAGGAATGCGCTATCCGGTTGAAATGATACTTGATTTATTATCAGCGGGAATGACCCACCAGGAAATATTAGATGATTACCCTGCTATTGAAGCCAATGATATTAAAGCATGTCTTGCCTATGCTTCCCGACTTACTAAAGTGAAATCAATCCATAAAGTGGTAGCATAAAATTCCAGACATCGAATCCAATCCTAATTCCCGGGTTACATACTAAAAATTAACTCCATGAGTTTATGAAAGGAATTCAGAATTATAGTTTATGGTGCGTTTTAAATGGGGTTTGTTTATAGTTGTTGTTTTTTTGGCCATATCCTGCCAAAAAGTGCAGGAAGATAAAATACCCCCCACAATTATTCTACAAGGAAGCAACCCTGACACAGTTCTTGTTGGGTGTAACTATGATGAACCGGGTGCGCTTACCAGCGATGATAAAGATGGTGAAGTTTATTGGTGGGTGAGTGGCGAGATTATTACCGATTCTGCCGGGGTAGGTTATCTCGACTATATTGCTGTTGATGCTGATAGCAATTATGCATACCAGCAACGGAAAGTTATTGTACTGCCTTTGACAGAAGATTTTTTTGTTGGTAATTTTTATGCAACTGATACCCTGCTTAATATTCCAAGAATAATCACAAACTATTTGGTTTCGGTGGATAGGATAAGCTCGGGTCTTTTCAGGATGAGCAATTTCAATGATTTTGGAAGTTCCTTTCAACTATTAATCCAGCCTGATACTACGGGCAGTTTTTTACTGGATTATAACAATGCTGATACCATTATTCAGGGGCATGGAAATGCTACATGCAACGGCAGGGGATTCAGGATTTCTTATACTGTGGATATGCCTGATAGTTTTAAAACACACTTCACCACCTACGAAAAATAAGTATTGAGTATGATTAAAAGGGAATTTTCTAATTTCTTACTTGGATTTTTGCTTTTAATTTCCGTTGGGGGTTATGCACAGGAAATGGAATTTGGAGCAATGGCCGGAGGAACTTATTATTTGGGTGAACTAAATCCCGGAAAACAGTTCTTGTTTACCAAGCCTGCTTTGGGAGGAATGATTCGTTTAAACCTTGATACGCGCTGGTCGGTACGGCTTCAGTTCTTGCACGGCACCTTAGCCGGCGATGATGCGGTAAGTTTGGCAAACGAAATGCGCAATTTACGATTCAGATCCAGTATTAATGAAATTGCAATAATTGGAGAATTCAACTTTTTAGAATACTTCATTGGAAGCAAGATTAACTTTTTTACACCTTTTCTTTTTGCCGGACCAGGTTACTTTACTTTTAACCCCAAAGCCCCATACCATGATGAATACATTGAGTTACGCGGATTGGGTACTGAAGGTGTTGAGGATAAATATAAACTTTATGGCTTTGCTGCAGTTTTTGGCTTTGGTTTCCGATATAGTTTAACCAACAGGATTGGCCTTGGAGTTGAGTGGGGAATGCGCAAAACTTTTACAGATTACCTGGATGATATCAGTACCGAATATTATCTTGATTTCACCAGCTTAAATGAAATAAAAAAGGAAGATTATCTCTCTGACCCTTCCTCTACTAAACATGCACCGGGCATGCAAAGAGGAAATCCACGGAATAACGATTGGTATTCTTTTGCAGGCTTAACCATATCATACAGGTTTAGACTGGGCGAGAAAACAACATGCAGAGATTTTGAGAATTCGAATAATTAATCCTACTTTTGCACCCTGAAAAAGACCGGCCTTATGGAGCTAAAAGATAGGAAAACAATAATTTACATAGATATCACGGACTAAGGAAAGCCAATGAGCTACAAAGATAAAATTGACAAATCGAAACTTCCTAAGCATATTGCCGTGATAATGGATGGCAATGGGCGATGGGCTAAAAAGAAAGGAATGCTCAGAATCTTTGGGCATGAAAATGGGGTGATATCAGTTCGCGAAACTGCCGAAGCTGCCGCTGAACTTGGCGTTGAGTATTTAACACTTTTTGCCTTTTCAACCGAAAACTGGAATCGCCCAAGGCTGGAGGTTGAAGCCCTGATGACCTTGTTGATCAGAACAATTAATGCAGAAGTAAAAACTTTAAATGATAATAACATCCGTTTGCTCGCTATTGGCGATTTGAATTCACTGAATAAAAGTGTTCGTTCACGCTTACAAAAAGCAATGGACGAAACCAAAAACAATACACGGATGAACCTTGTGTTAGCGCTCAGTTACAGCTCGCATCAGGAAATTGTAGAAGCCGTTAAGCAGATCGCTACAAAATATAAAAATAATAATATTACACTTGATGATATTAATGATAACCTTGTGTCAAACCATCTCTTTACGAAAGATTTCCCTGATCCCGAATTACTGATCAGAACCAGTGGAGAGTTCAGGATAAGCAACTTTTTGCTATGGCAGCTTGCCTACTCCGAAATTTACATTACCCCAAAATTTTGGCCTGACTTTAGAAAGGAAGATTTTTATGAAGCAATCGTTAATTTCCAGTGCCGCGAAAGAAGGTTCGGAAAAACAAGTGAACAAATTCTCAAGCAAGAGGAAGTAAAATAAGACAATGAGGGAAGAAAAAACGTTTTCACACCAATTTGCTGTTTCTCTCTTTATTATAGGAATGGTTTCGGGTATTTGGCTTTTTCTGCCATTTTATTCTGTAGCACAGGTAAGTATTGGTACCGAAGAACTAAAACTTGATTATGCACAACCAAAAGACTACGAAATAGGTGGTGTTACGGTTACCGGTGTTAAATATCTTGATAAAGGAGTGCTTATCATGATTTCCGGCCTTAAGGTCGGGACAAAAGTTAAGGTTCCGGGCGATGATTTTCGAAAAGCAATTAATAAACTTTGGGACCAGGGATTATTTGAATATGTAAATGTTTCGGCAACCCGCCTCGAAGGCGGATTAATCTTTTTAAATATCGATTTGCGCGAACGCCCCCGCCTCTCACGCTTTACCTTTAATGGGATAAAAAAAGCAGAAGCAGATAATATTCGTGATGAAATACAGCTTGTTCGTGGCGATGTAGTTACCGATAACCTGATTAAAACAGCCAACAACCGGATTGTAAATTATTTTACTAAAAAAGGATACCTCGATGCTGAGGTCGATATTGTCCAAACGCCGGATACCGCTAAAGCCAACAATGTGGTTTTAACTTTCGATATTCACAAAAACGACAGGATAAAAATCTATAATATTGATATTGTTGGCAATAAACATATTACTGAACAAAAAGCCCTCAAAGCTTTTAAAAACACTAAAGAGAAAGGTGCATTTAAACCATTAGATGACATTGAGCTGCTGATATGGAATTCAATAAATGCCACCCTGAAACTAAATTTTGATACCATCCCAATTGTTGCCAACGATTACGTGAACGAAAACATAAAGCTCCGGATTTTTAAATCATCAAAGTATATCGAAAGTGATTTTGATGAGGATAAACAAAAGCTTATCGACAAGTACAATTCGCTTGGATTCAGGGATGCTAAAATCATTAGTGATTCAATTTACCGACACGATGAAAAAACAATTAACATCGATGTAAAAATTAATGAAGGTGAACGGTATTATTTTGGAAAAATTAACTGGATTGGAAACACCAAATACTCGGATGATGTTTTAAACAGCATCCTCAAAATAAGGGAAGGCGATATTTACAATAAGGAGGCCCTGAACACCAATTTATCGTTCAATCCCGCCGGAATGGATGTGAGTTCGCTTTACCTCGATGATGGTTATCTCTTTTTCCAGGCTATTCCTATCGAAACCAGGGTTGAAAACGATACCATTGATCTGGAAATAAGAATCCGCGAAGGCAAGCAGGCCCGCATCAACAAAGTGCTGGTGAAAGGAAACACCAAAACCAACGACAGGGTAATTATCCGTGAGATCAGGTCGAGGCCCGGGCAGTTGTTTAGCCGTTCAGATATAATTCGTACTACCCGCGAACTTGCCCAACTTCGCTTTTTCAATCCCGAAACCATCGAACCGGATATTCAGCCCAATCCGGTTGACGGTACCGTTGACATCATTTATAAGGTCGAAGAAACCTCCGCCGACCAGATCGAGCTTTCGGGGGGTTGGGGCTATGGCAGAATTATTGGAACCTTAGGGCTTTCGTTCAATAACTTCTCTTTGCGCAATGTTTTTAATGGCAAGGCCTGGCGGCCGATTCCCTCGGGGGACGGACAAAAACTTTCACTCCGCCTTCAATCTTATGGAAAAGGCTACATAAGCTATAGTGTTTCATTTACCGAGCCCTGGCTGGGTGGAAAAAAACCCAACGCTTTCAGTGTTTCATATTATCACTCGCTTTATTCCAACGGCCTTTCAAAAAGCAATCCGCTTCGGTCTTCATTCACCATCGACGGAATTACCTTTGGCCTGGGCAAACGCTTAAGATGGCCCGACGATTATTTCAGCCTCTACCAATCCATCAACCTCCAGGTTTATAATTTAACCAACTATTCATCCATTTTCCCGGTAGGCGATGGAAACGGCCAATACAACAACTTCAACTATAATATTGTACTCTCCAGAAACTCCATTGATGCACCTATTTTCCCAAGGTCAGGGTCGGAGGTTTCCTTAAGCCTGGAACTCACGCCTCCCTATTCTGCATTTTCCGATAAAAACTACGACATTTTATCTGAAAACGAAAAATACAAGTGGATTGAATATCATAAATGGAAAATCAAGGCGAATTTCTATACAAAATTGATTGGTAACCTTGTTTTGAGTACCAGAACACAATTCGGGTTTTTGGGATCCTATAGTACGCAGCTTGGTGTAACACCTTTCGAACGTTTTTACCTTGGTGGTGATGGCTTGTCAGGCTACAATAACCTGGATGGGCGAGAGCTTATCGGGATGCGCGGATATGGAAACGAAACCATTACCCCCGACTATTATTTGAATTCTAACCTTGGTGGAACCATTTACAGTAAATATACATTTGAGTTTCGTTACCCGCTTTCTCTCAACCCAAGTGCAACAATTTATGCACTTACTTTCCTGGAGGCAGGTAATTCATGGGCGAATTTTGCAGACTTTAACCCATTTAAAGTCTATCGCTCAGCAGGTTTTGGTATCAGGGTATTCCTGCCAATGTTTGGTGTTTTGGGATTAGACTGGGGTTATGGATTTGATGCCGTTCCCGGAATACCCGGAGCAAACAAAGGCCAGTTCCACTTCTCAATTAACCAGTCTATCGATTAACCATTGTTTAAATCATACACATTTTAATTTTGGAATGTTATTTGTAAACACGCATTAAATTTTTTATTTGAAACAAATAATACGGAGGACCAGTCAATGAAAAAACATGCAATATCTACCGGCACTACAATTTTGTTTGGGTTGATCTTTGTTTTTGCTGCATTCAACACCACCAGCGCTCAAAAAGTTGGATATGTTGATACAGAGTATATCCTGCAAAACATTCCTGAATACCAGGATGCCCAAAATGAAATTGAGGATTTTTCGAAACAATGGCAGGAAGAAATTGAAGAAAAATATGCCGAGGTTGATAAGATGTACAAGGCTTACCAGGCCGATGCAGTTTTACTGCCCGAAGATTTAAGGCAGCGGCGCGAACAGGAAATTATCGACTTTGAACGCGAAATAAAAGAGCTCCAGAAAAAACGTTTTGGAAGCGAAGGAGAATTGTTCAAAAAAAGGCAGGAGCTGGTAAAACCCATCCAGGAAAAAATATTTAATGCTATTGAAGAAATTGCTACCAAAAAAAATTACGGATTTATTTTTGATAAAGCCGGAGGCCCCGTAATCATGTATGTTGATGCAAAATATGATATCAGCGATGAGGTGCTCGACCAAATTGGCAGCATCATGGGCGTGAGGGGAAATTAATGTTTCAACTTAAATGAGGTATAAATAAGGCACTTATCAAAAATATTTACGCTGTTTACCTGAAATAGTATATTTTTGTCAACTTAAAAATTAATGAATAAATTTAAAATATTGACAATGAAAAGAATAAGTAAAGTTTTAGTAATAGTAGTTTTTATGTCGCTGGCTTTTACAGCCACTGCACAAAAGGTTCAAAAAATTGGGCATATCGACTTTCCTGTTTTAATTCAAAGTATGCCGGGTCAGGATTCGATAAATAAGGCTTACGAGACTTACGCAAAAGGCCTCGAAAACCAAATGACAACGATGCAGGCTGAATTGGAAAACAAACAAGCAGAATATGAAGCTAACCAGGCTACAATGTCGGCTCCTATAAAGAGTACCAAGGAAAGAGAATTACAGGATTTGTACAACAGGCTGATGGAGTTTCAACAAAAAGCGCAAGGTGATCTGGGAAATTATGAAAATGAATTACTCAATCCACTCATCGAAAAAGCCAGGAAAGCTGTTAACGAAGTTGCAAAAGAAAAAGGATTTACCTACATTTTAAATACTGCCCAGGGCATGGTTCTCTTCTCCGAGAATGGTGAAAACATTATGCCTTTTGTAAAAGTAAAACTTGGAATGCAATAAGACAGGTTCCCACACACGAAATACAAAAAGCACCCTTCGCTATGGAGGGTGCTTTTTTTTGTTTTTCTTTGTTTATGATTTTTGTTACACTAAAAATAAAATGATGAAATATTATCTATTATTATTGAGCCTTTTTATCATGGTTTTGCCATTATCCGGACAGGAATTTGTCAATGACAAAAATGCAACGATTTTATCGCTGAGTGGAGATTTCTCAAGTTTTGGTGGCGAGACTTTTACTACAAACAAAAATCCCTTTCTCTTTTCTTTTGATGTTGCTGCAAATTACTTTTTACAGCCTTGTTTTTTTATTGGTGGTGGAATTGATTTTTCACTTTCGTCTGACGAAGATAAAAATGAAGTAAATTCCATAGGGGTTGGGCCTGTATTTGGCTATATGTTTGGTGATGCTGAAAGTATTGTATTTCCATATTTAAGCGTGGGTTTAAATCTGTACAACCGGAATATAAATTTTAGAAATAGTGATGAAATAGATTTGGTGGGTGTGGATCTTGTGTTGGGGGCAGGAGTTGTTTTCGAATTAGAAAATCACCTTGGCGTTTTAATCAAGGGCAGTTATCACCTGCTAAGTTTAAAGGAATGGGATACAAAGGAACATTTCAACGGCAACTATATCTCCCTAAGTATAGGGCTTACAGGCTTTTTTTACTAATATTTGCAAAATAATCTGTGTTTATCTTTACCCATCTGTGGTGGGTAAAAACTAAAAAATATCTGATGTTTCGCTTATGCAATGCATGGCGTTTTTTATCCCGCATGGCGCTGCGCAAAGCAGCGTACCATTTCCAGGGTTTTGGTTTTTGCTTCCATAAATCCCATGTGGCCTACCTTACCCAAAATCAAAACTTCGCTATGTTGCGGCAAAATTGCCTGAGCCATTATATTTTGAACCGGTATTCTGGGATCTTCTTTTCCGGCAATAAACAAAACCGGCACCACTGTATTTAAAAGCATTTCTATTTTCCCACTCCTGCCGCGCATGGCTTCAAGGGCTGCAATAATCCCTTTTGCAGGAGTTTCCGAGGCAATTTCCTGGAGCTTTGTAATTTCCGCATCAAATTTTTCCACATTATCTTCAGCAAATAAATCCGGGATAAATTGATTGATAAAACCTGCCTTATTAAGCTTTACAATATTAATGGAACGCCTCCTGTTTTCTTTGGATTCTTCAGTATCAGCCGATGCGTGGGAATGGAATAAGCCAAAAGCAGATAACATTTCAGGGTATTGCAATGCAAATTCAAGGCTTACATAGCCTCCCATCGAATGGCCTATCATAATACAGCGCTCCACCTGTAAATGATCCAAAACGGCTTTCACCCAGCGAGCCATAATTTCCATAGTTAAGCTATCTTTATACACCGGCGATTTTCCATGCCCCGGAAGGTCGATGCAGATCACCCGAAAATCATTTGAAAGTCCTGCAACAAATCCATCCCACATTTCCAGCGATTCCAGGAATCCATGCAAGAATACAATGGGCATTCCTTCACCATGGAGGGTGCTTTTTTTTTATTAAATAAATCCCTACCTTTATCCCCTAATTTAAGCACTCAAAACCATGAAACACCTTTTACTTTTTATACTTCCCTTAATCTTTGCCTTCCCTGCTACCGCCCAGGAGTGGAGTACGCCGGTGAATGTGTCGAATATGAACGATATGATATTGTCTTCTGACTTTACAATCGACAATTCGGGTGTGATCCATTGTGTATGGAGTTTGAAATATGAGGCGAATTACGGAGTAATATACTTCGCCAAGTCTGAAGATGACGGAGTGACCTGGACAGAACCGGTAAGCATTTCACAAAATCAGGATTTGTATTGCACCTCTCCTCAAAAGCACATGATTCACAAAACAATCTTTTTGCGGTTTACGATCTTTATGATTTTTCACCTGTTACCTGGGGGGTTTATGCCACCATAGTAATCAACGAGGGAAGCAGTTGGCAGAACCCAAATTCGTTAGCAGAAGGATTGGGAACAAAAGTTGTCGTTGGTAACAACGACCGGGTATATGTTTTTTGGTACCAGGGCGCACCGCACAATGGTGAGTTTTGCTATCAATACCTTGAGAATGGTAAATGGAGTGAGATATTTATTCCTTTTGATGACCCAAATACCCTTACTGGATTATGGGAAATTGAAGCTGATTCTGGTAACAACCTCCATTGTGGAGGGTATTATGATCCTACAGGTTATGCAAGTATGCATCCAGCATATTACAGGTTCGATTACACCACACAGACATGGGATAGTATTACGATACTTTCGAATGGTACTTCTACAAGCGATATTGATATTGCCATGGACAATGTCGGATTGCCACATATTTGCTGGAGTGAGTCGGATACCTATTATTCAACTTTTGATGGACAAAATTGGACGGTGGCCGATACAGCAGGACACCGCGATTCTCAGCGTGTTGAAATTGTAGTGGATGATGTGGGTAAAATTCATATTGCAACAACCGAAACCTATAGTGGTTTTGCCAATCTGTTGTATTATCACAGGCCTGATGGTGTTAATTGGGAAAACATGATTGTAGATCAATGCACCAATGTTATTTTTACTCCAGAATTTGAAATATTTGAGAATCAACTTTATGCTCTATATGACAAAAGTGATGTCGTTCCAAGAGGTGATATCTATATATCTAAACTTGATATCCTGTCTGACATCTTTGAACACAATTGTACTGTAAGAGATATGAAAAAGTTAAAAGCTTTTCCAAATCCATTCAAACAACACACCAATATTTTTTATAGTATAGATCAACCTGGTTTTGTTAAAATTTGTATAATTGGATTGAATGGGAAGCTGATAAATACGCTGTTTGTCGAAAATCAAATACCTGGAAACCATATCGTTCAATGGGATGGTAAAGATTCTCAAATTCAAATGGTTTCACCTGGTATTTACTTTTGTGTTATCAATACTCCTAATCATCAATTAATTGATAAAATTATTTATGTCCAATAATAAAATTATAACATTATGAAAACAAAAACATTTACATTTTTTATTGCTTAATTCTCATTACACAATTGTGTTTTCCACAGGAAAAATATGCCATTATTCTTAATGCTTACGCTCCAGATACTTTTTACAGCGAAAATAGTTGGGCTGATGCAAACCCAAGCTCCGAATTGTATTATGAGTTCTGGAATGATATTTACCTGATGTGGGAAATGTTGTATGAACGCGGGTTTGAAAATGAGAATATCTTTGTGCTCTATGCCGGCGGTGAAGATTATCCAGTTGCTAACCCTTGGTACAATCAAAGATATAAGGCAGCTTATCATTATTTGGACTCTATTACTGATTACCGTGCATTTGGGACTACGGTTGATTCTGTATTTGCTGGCCTGGCACAAGGAAGTTTGGGATTTCCTCAAATACAGGAAGATGACTTTTTTGTTTTATATGTATTTGGACATGGGGTACCAACAGGAATAAAATTGGAACCCTTTGAGCCTGAACCAGGCCCTTTTATTGATTGATCCGAGTTGTCAGATTATCTCTCTGCAATAAACTGCCATAAAAAGAATTGGCCCGGCTGGTACTTCAACATTCTATCAAACTGGTCTTACAAATTTTCCTCTCAGCAGTGCTGATTCAAATGCTGATAATTACACATCCTTAGCGGAAGCATTTTCCTGGATTCGGTCTTTTGATAGCAACATGAGATATGATAGTTCAAATAGGTGGGATGATCCTCAAAAGAGCGATATCAGCAACATTATGCACCAAACCTCATTTGAATACCCAACACTTTTACATTCCAACATTGGCAGTGATGGCTTGCAGCAAACCCACCGCGGCATTATCGGTATTTCTAAAACCATCCATGTTTTGTCGGGCTGTCAGCTTACACTAAAAACAAATGCCAACATCCAACTGCTCAACCAAGCCAAACTAATTGTAGATGCCGGGGCTACCCTGATTATCGAAGCCAACGACACCATTATTGCCACCAACCCACAAAACCAGATTATAGTAAATGGAAATATTTCCATCGGCGAAGGCGTAGTGTTTACTTCACAAAACAACCTGCAATGGCTGGGCCTGGCACTTAACAATCCGGTCCTTTCACTTTCGCTCCAAAATGTGGATTTCGGGCATTGCATTGTAACCGGATGTCCAGCCTCATTCACCCTCGATAATTGCGATTTTTCAAACGGCGGTATCGATGTGATTCGTGGAAATATTTACATCAGCGGGGGCATGTTCGCCGGCAGCTTTGCCCGGGTAAGTTATGCCCTTTCCGGAAATAGCTTTGTAAACATCGAAGATTGCCAATTTGCAAATACCGGTAATAACAACGCTGCCATTATTATCGAATCCTATCCCGCTTACAGCATTTCGGGATGCACCATTTCGGGGTGTATAGGCAATGGTATTTCAATTTCAAATTCAGGAAGCTCGGCCAACGAAAATCATTTGATTACTGATAACATCATTACCGGGAACGGAACATCAAGTATTACTGCAGCCGGGCTGTACATTTATCATAGCTATGCCGATGTAACGGATAACGTGGTGTTCTCTCAAAATCCTTACGGCATTCAATGCCTTAACAACAGCGAAATATCCATCACGGGGAACCGGCTGGCCGAATACGATTACCAAACCCAGCAAATCCGCGACAACGCCGTGAACCAGGTTTATGCCACACGCGGCAGCTTCCCGCGCGAGGTAAAATGGAACGCCATCGTGGACGAAGACAACGATTACGCCACGCTAAAAAGCTACTACCTTACCATTGACGAAAACGAAATCCTTGAAAAACTGGCCGGACAGCTTGCTACATTTTGCGATGTAGCCCTCGAAAACTGGCAGCCTGCTATAGAAAGCTTTGAAGGATTTATTGAATATCCATCGTCCTACGAGGATTCGTTGTTTGCTATAATCGACCTTGCCCACACATACATACTCATGGAACAAAGTGCTTATAAATCTGTATTTACAGGTAAGCTAAGCCAATACCGGTATAATTCGACCGTAGAATTTGATCAGAGCAAAGATTATCACATCAGCCTGCTTTTTGGCGAATCGGATACTTCGCTTAATCCCTCGCCTCAAGATCAATCTGAACCAGCCGGGCGAATTATTGGAAATCAGCCCAACCCATTTTCGGGAACTACGCAAATATCCTTTGCCCTACATGAAGATGCAGATATCAATATCTATCTCATCAACGAATTGGGACAAAAGGTTGAGATAGTTCAACAATCCAATGTTTCGAAAGGATTACACAGGATTTATTTTTCTTCCCACGAATATAAAAATGGAATGTATGTTTGTGTGCTTGAGATGAACAAGCAAATTATAGCCAGTCACAAGGTAATGATCCTGAATTAAAAAGCATTTAAATTATGAACTAACGCTAATTATTTGGCTTGTGCCCGCTGCACAAAGCAGCGTATCATTTCCAATGTTTTGCTTTGGGCTTCCATAAAGCCCATGTGGCCAACCTTTCCCAAAATCAAAACTTCGCTATGTTGCGGCAAAATTGCCTGCGCCAAAATATTTTGAACCGGTATTCTGGGATCTTCTTTTCCGGCAATAAACAAAACAGGAACCACTGTATTTAAAAGCAATTCTATTTTCCCACTCCTGCCGCGCATGGCTTCCAGGGCTGCAATAATTCCTTTTGCAGGAGTTTCCGAGGCAATTTCCTGGAGTCTTGTAATTTCCGCATCAAATTTTTCCACATTATCTTCAGCAAATAAATCCGGGATAAATTGATTGATAAAACCTGCCTTATTAAGCTTTACAATATTAATGGAACGCCTCCTGTTTTCTTTGGATTCTTCAGTATCAGCCGATGCGTGGGAATGGAATAAGCCAAAAGCAGATAACATTTCAGGGTATTGCAATGCAAATTCAAGGCTTACATAGCCTCCCATCGAATGGCCTATCATAATACAGCGCTCCACCTGTAAATGATCCAAAACGGCTTTCACCCAGCGAGCCATAATTTCCATAGTTAAGCTATCTTTATACACCGGCGATTTTCCATGCCCCGGAAGGTCGATGCAGATTACCCGAAAATCATTTGAAAGCCCTGCAACAAATGCATTCCACATTTCCAGCGATTCCAGGAATCCATGCAACAATACAATGGGCATTCCTTTTCCGTGATCCGAAAAACTAATCCTGTGATCTTCAAATTTAATTATTTCATTCATCTGTATATAAATTAGCCACTGATGCACGGATAAAATTGAATACTGTTTTATTCATGTCAGCAGGTGTTAATAATTAAAATGGATATTTCAAATTGTAATTATTTAGTTGTTTCTATTCATTCATCAGGTCCTCAATTTCATCGGCTTCGCGGGGAATATTTTCCGACAAGTCAACAGGCTCGTTTTCGGTTATTAGAATATTATTCTCAATACGGATACCTATGTTTTCATCACGGATATAAATTCCGGGTTCGCAGGTAAAAACCATTCCGGGTTTAAAAGGTTTGTGTTTGTCGTAAACATCATGCACATCAAGGCCAAGGTGATGCGCTGTACCGTGCATAAAATATTTCTTGTACAAAGGCATTTCAGGATTCTGGATTCTCACCTTTTCCACATCCAGCAATCCTATGCCAATCATTTCTATTTCCATTTCATTGTTTACGAAATTATTGTACAATTCCATGGTATTCCCCGGCACAAACTGTTGAATGGCTTTTTTCTGTACCCGTAAAACCAAATCGTATATTTCGCGTTGGCGTGGTGTAAATTTTCCGTTTACCGGGATGGTTCTGGAAATGTCGGCAGCATAATTGGCATATTCAGCGCCAAAGTCAAAAAGCACCAAATCTCCATCTTTACATTCTTTATCATTTTCCACATAATGAAGTACGCATGAGTTTTGTCCCGAAGCAATGATGGGATGATAGGCGCTTCCGGTAGCGCCATTAAAAACAAATTCATGCTCCATTTCCGCTTCAATTTGATATTCCATTACGCCGGGTTTCACAAATTTCAACATCCGCCTAAAAGCTTTACCGGTAATTTCGTTGGCCTTTTTAATCAGTTCAATTTCGTGTCCTGATTTGATCATCCGTAGATTGGTTAATATGGGTGCTGACCGCACATAGCGGTGGGCGGGATAAACGGACTTTAATGTATTGGCAAAGCGTATGTCCCTCGAAACCACTTCAGTTTGGTGTTTTGGATATTCGTAAGCATTAAGATAAACATTGCTGCACCACTGCATGAGCTCACGTACAATCATGTCGAAACCCTCAAGCCAGCGAATATTTTGAATGCCCGAAATTTGTTCGGCCTCCTCTTTCGTGTATTTATGGCCTTCCCATATCGAAATTTTTTCGTTGGTTTCGATCAAAAACAATATCTCATGATATTGTGGATCGGGATAATCCGGTGCCAGAATCAATACACTTTTTTCCTGATCAATACCAGTTAAGTAAAAAAAATCGGATTGTTGCCTAAAGGGGAAAAACTGATCTCCATTTCGCGGCATCTGATCGTTTGAATGAAAAATGGCAATACTGTTTGATTTAAGCTGTGAGCAGAACCGATTCCGGTTTTCCTTAAACAACTCATTATTAATTGACTTGTATCTCATTTTATGCGATAATAATTTAAATACATTACAAATTACTTATGCAACTAAATTTAGAATGATTTCAAAGAAATTAAACCCTAAATTTGCTCCATTCTTCTACAAAAGAAGATAATTTTTAACATAAGCATTAGAATCTTTTCCAAAAATTTTTGAAAATCTTAAATCTATGAGCAATTTAACATTAAGGTACTCCTCAATTACCAAAAAAGTCATCATGGCTTTTGCGGGGTTGTTCCTGATTACATTTTTGTTTGTTCACCTGGGTATCAACTTCACGCTGTTGATTCCGGGCGATGAACGAGAATTTTTCAACAGGGCAGCACACTTTATGGGAACTTTTCCATTAGTAAAGGTATTTGAAGTGGTTTTGTTTGGTGGCTTTATCATCCATATTATATATGGTTTGATACTCCAGATTCAAAACTGGTTGGCCCGTCCGACGCGTTACAAAAAAGAAGGCTGGTCGCACACTTCGGTGTTTTCCAAATTTATGATCCACACCGGGATTGTTATTTTTATTTTTCTAGTTATACACTTGATGGATTTTTACATCAAGGCCAAATTCTTAGGAGAAGTTGAGCCAGTAACCTATGGCGAAGAAACCCTGCATGACCTTGGTGCTCTGGTTATTTCAAAATTCAAATATTTGGGTTTTGTAATTGGATATTGCATTGCCTTTATTTTACTGGGTTTCCATTTGCATCACGCTTTTCAGTCGGCGTTTCAAACGCTGGGGCTGAACCACAGCAAATACACACCATTTTTAAAAGGATTGAGTACGATTGTTTCTATTGTACTTTTCCTGGGCTTTACATTTATTTCATTGTTTATTTATTTCAATCCTTCAATTCAAGTATAATTACTGTAAGTTATGGTAAAATTAGATGCTAAAATTCCAGCCGGCCCTTTGGCCGAAAAATGGACAAAATATAAATCAGACCAAAAGCTGGTGAATCCCGCCAACAAAAGGAAGTTGGAAATTATTGTTGTAGGAACAGGATTGGCCGGAGCCGCTGCCGCTGCAAGTTTTGGCGAGCTTGGTTTTAAAGTAAAAGTTTTCGGAATCCACGACAGCCCCCGCCGGGCACACAGTATCGCTGCGCAGGGTGGGATTAACGCCACCAAAAATTACCGCAATGATGGCGATTCGGTTTACCGACTATTTTACGATACCATCAAAGGGGGTGACTACCGCTCTCGCGAAGCCAACGTTTACAGGCTTGCCGAGGTGAGCTCCGAAATTATCGACCAGTGCGTGGCTCAGGGTGTGCCCTTTGCCCGCGAATACAGTGGTTTACTCGACAATCGTTCCTTTGGCGGAGCCCTGGTTTCGCGAACATTTTACGCCCGCGGACAAACCGGACAGCAATTGTTACTTGGTGCCTACGGCGCATTAAGCAAAGAAATCCACAACGGAAGCTGCGAAATGCTTACCATGCAGGAAGTGCTTGATATTGTAATCGTGGATGGCCGCGCCCGTGGTGTGGTTTCGCGACACAGCATTACCGGCGAAATTCAGCGCCATTCGGCCCACGCCATCGTTTTGGCAACCGGGGGCTATGGAAACGTTTTCTTCCTATCCACCATGGCCATGAACTCAAACGGCAGTGCTGCCTGGAGAGCCTATAAAAGTGGTGCCGTATTTGGAAATCCTTCTTTCACGCAAATCCACCCAACCTGTATTCCCGTTCACGGTGATTATCAGTCTAAGCTTACGCTGATGAGCGAAAGTTTGAGGAACGACGGTAGAATTTGGGTGCCGAAGAAAAAAGAAGATGCCGTAAAAATTCAGAAAGGTGAATTAAAGCCTACACAGATAGCCGAAGAAGACCGCGATTATTATCTCGAAAGAAGATACCCAGCCTTTGGTAATCTGGTGCCCCGCGATGTGGCCTCACGTGCTGCCAAGGAACGCTGCGATGCCGGAAACGGTGTAGGTAGTACAGGCTTGGCTGTTTATCTCGATTTTGAAGATGCGATAAAACGTTTGGGTAAAAATGTGATAGAGGCACGTTATGGTAATCTCTTCGTGATTTATGAGAAGATTGTTGATGACAACCCCTACGAAACGCCGATGATGATTTATCCGGCTGTGCATTATACCATGGGTGGCCTTTGGGTGGATTACGAATTGCAAACCAGCATTCCTGGATTATTCGCTGCCGGCGAAGCCAACTTCTCCGATCACGGTGCTAACCGTTTGGGAGCTTCTGCATTGATGCAGGGACTCAGCGATGGTTATTTTATAATTCCTTACACCTTGCAAAATTATCTTGCTGATCAGATCAATGTACCCTTTTTTAAAACCGATCTGCCCGAGTTCGACGCTTCCGAAAAGAAAGTGCGAGCTGAACTTGACAAGTTGCTCAACATAAAAGGAAAGCAAACGGTGGACACCTTCCATAAAAAACTTGGCCATATTATGTGGGATCATGTGGGTATGACGCGAAATAGAGAAGGACTGCTGGAGGCAATTACCATGATTCAGGACTTACGCAAAGAATTCTGGAAAGACGTGAAGATTCCCGGTGGGATTGATGGTAAAAATATGGAGTTAGAGAAAGCCTGGCGTGTGGCCGATTTTCTGGAGTTGGGCGAGCTGATGGCTCGTGATGCCATGGATCGTGAAGAGTCCTGTGGCGGACACTTTCGCGATGAACATAAAACCCCCGAAGGCGAAGCATTGCGCCATGATGATAAATACACCCATGTTTCGGTGTGGGAATATAAAGGTGATGATAATGAGCCTGTACGGCACAAAGAGCCGCTCAACTATGAATTTATCGAAGTGAAAACAAGAAATTATAAAGTTTAAAACAACATAGCTATGGATTTTAATTTGAAAATCTGGCGTCAGAAAGATTCCAAATCCAAAGGAAGCTTTAAGACCTATGAGGTTAAGAATATATCGGAAGACGCATCATTTTTGGAGATGCTCGACATACTCAACGAAGAGTTGGTGATGAAAGACGAAATGCCCATCAACTTCGAGAACGACTGCCGCGAAGGGATTTGTGGTACCTGTGGTTTGTACGTGAATGGCAGACCCCATGGCCCCGATACGGGCATTACCATTTGCCAGGTTCACATGCGCAAGTTCAAAAGCATAAAAACCATTGTTATCGAGCCCTGGCGTTCAAAAGCTTTTCCTGTGCTCACAGATTTGATTGTTGACCGCTCAGCCTTCGACCGCCTGATTCAGGCCGGGGGTTATGTTTCGGCGCGCACGGGTGGTGTACCCGATGCCAACGCCATCCCCATTGCCAAAGATAAATCCGACGAAGCCATGGATGCTGCTGCCTGCATTGGTTGTGGTGCCTGTGTGGCGGCCTGTAAAAATGCTTCGGCCATGCTCTTTGTTTCGGCCAAGGTAGCCCAACTGGCACTATTGCCACAGGGACAAGTGGAAGCCAAACGCCGTGTACAAAAAATGGTGAAACAAATGGACATCGAAGGTTTTGGCAACTGCACCAACACCGGTGCCTGCGAAGCCGAATGCCCCAAGGAAATTACGCTGGTGAACATTGCACGCCTGAACCGCGAATTTATTGGTGCCAAGTTGGGTGCCCAAAAAATGGCGATGTAATATATTATAGTTAGTCACCCCGTGAATTCTGGTGTCGGATGTACAATTCCTTAGGGATTTTGCCATCTTTTCACAAAGCTTTCACGGGGTGACTTAGGGAATGTGAAAAGTCATCCGATGAATAGTGCATAAGCAAATGACACTATACTCATGGAAAAATTATAGCTTCCGGGAGTAATTCATCGGATGACTAAAAACCGGTAATCCTGGAAAAGCCATCCGATGAATAGTGCATAAGCAAATGACACTATACTAATTGAAAAATTACAGCTTCCAGGAGTTATTCATCGGATGACTGAACACCGGTAATCTGGAATAGTCACACCGTGAATTACCCTTGGACACAGCACTTTTCGCAAAAAGTAAGGTGCTGCTGCCCGGCAGTATTCACGGTGTGACTAAAAACCGGTAATCCTGGAAAAGTCATCCGATGAATACTGCTTAAGCAAATATCACTTTTCGCATGGAGACATTGAAACTCCCGGAAGTTATTCATCGGATGACTAAAAACCGGTAATCCTGGAAAAGCCATCCGATGAATAGTGCATAAGCAAATGACACCTTACGCATGGAGACATTGAAACTTCCAGGAGTAATTCATCGGATGACTGATTGCAAAGCATGAAACTATTGTCCTTTTACGAAGCCCATTTTACCCTTAAAAGATAGGCGGATAGATCGTTAGTCTCCTTTAATAAACACCTTTTCAGAATAAACTACTTCTCCGGCTACTATCATCACAATATAAATACCGGTTTTCAGATTTACATGAAAAGCGTTTTGTTCTATGCCACTGATATTCTCCTCCAGGACGGTTTTGCCCATAATATCCGAAATAAGCACTTTTCCTTTTACAGCACCTTTTATGAGGATTTGTTGGCCATGAGCAGAAATTGAAATATTGCTTTGTTCCATAGTATTTTCCCCGATTCCAACCGTGTTCAAATGGAGTTTAAACCGTTTCTCATCATCATTGATATCCCAGGTAAACTCATAAGCTCCTCCCAGATAACTATCGGGATGAAGCTTATGGAATTCTTGTGTTTTGGTGTCTTCCAGGATGGCTTCGGAAATATTTGCAATTTCTTTTATCCTGATGCTGTACATGCCATTTTCGTCGCTTTGGAAACCAAGCTGGATGTTTTCTGTTTCCGGGCGTACGTCAACCACGAGTTTGTTATTATTGGCGATGCTGTAAATTTCGGGCATGCCTTGTGTTCCTGAAAATAATTTCCAGGTATCGGTCTAAAGCTCAAATCCTGCCTGCGACTCATTATCGAAAAGCAATAACATATCATTCTTCAAACCAACATTATTGCTTGCTTCCAGGCGAATGCCATGGGAAATATTGTCTCCTCCCGATTTATAGTATGATGAAGTGTTTTCATGTGTACGAGCAGTGTTGTTGATAGTAAAATCCTTTGCAGTAGTTGTGTAAACAAAAAAGCCCTGCATGGGTGGCAGGTATTGTTGTCCGCCGTTTGTAGCGCCACTGCCGGACCATGTATCATAATGGCTGTTTTCGCTATCCCAGTAATATACTGCACCATAAGTTTCAACCAATACATCCCAGTCGATGGAAGACGGGTACGGATTTCCCAGAAGGTTCATTCCATCGTTATCACCACCACCTGCCGATGTCATCGCTATGGTCTTCTCGCCGCTTGTAGGAGTTCCGGTAAAAGTATAAGTTGTCGCTTTTGATGTCGCCCAGAGGCCATATCCTTGTGCAGGGATAAGTGCGGTTGTGGCTTGTGTTATATCTAACCATTCAGCACTGGCTTCATCCCAGGTTTGCAGAAAATCGCCATCAAAGGTATTGGCTGTGCTCACATTATTTGGTGCGGAAATTAGGTGCCACACATCCTCACTAATATATCGTTTTATGTCCACCGTTCCGTTGTTGGTGATTGTGCCGTCTGTGATAAGAGAGCCTGAGCCCGATGCATCACTTTCGACTGTAAGAGATGCTCCATCGTTAATTGTGAGATTGTTGCAGCTTGCTGTACCGCTAGCTCCGATAATTGGTGCCGATGCCTTGGCTACAGTAGGAATTGTAACATCATAAGGTGAGGATGGAACATCGCTGACATTCCAGTTTTCTGCTGTGTTCCAGTCTGCGCTTTCAGAACCATCCCATACAATAGTGAATATTCCATCGTACTCATAGGCTCCAATATCTGTTGTGCCATATCTGTATACACCACGCTGATCGCTTGTTTGTGCGCCGGTATTTGTTCCGGCATCAATAGCAAAACTACCGGAGAGTAAGGCAAGTGTTTGAGATCCGTTTAAGGTGCTGTTGTCTGCCAGCGTTGTTGAAAGGTTGAGGTTTTGGTTGCCTAAGGCTGTGTTATTTCTGTTCCATGATGTACTTGATGTCCCATCTGCCTTGTAGTTGTAAAGAATATTCGTTGTAGCGGTAAATTTCCAATTTGAAGGAGAGCCACTTCCAGTTTGATTTTCAATAATATTATATCCATTATCAACCAATGTTCCTGCACTTTTAACATGATAATCTGATGTGCCGTTGTTTGCGACAACCGTATTGCATATATTCAGTGTGTTCCCATTAATAAATATTCCATCGCCTTCAGATCCTGTGTTATTACAAATATTGCAGCCCTGTAATGTTACAGTACCAGTTCTATTTGAAATACCACCACCATAACCACCAACAGAACTATTTCCATAAATAGTAGGATTAATAAATGTTGAAGTACCTTGATTGAGGAATCCTCCACCCCAGCTACTTGAGCCTGGTGCCGCATTATTACAAATTGTACTGTTTGTTACTGTTAGAGTACCATAAATATTATGAATTCCACCTCCGGAAGAATAACTACCTGTTGTACTGTTATTACATATTGTTGAATTTGTTAGGGTAAGTGTTCCTTTATTTTTAATACCACCTCCCGCGCCCGACTTCTTTCCATGTCGAATTGTAACATCTTTAATCGTAACTATTTTGGAATAATTAATATAAAAAACACGATGTGTAGCAGTATTTTCCAGGGCATGTGCCTGGATTATAGTAGCTGCTGCCCCGGCTCCCAGAAAAGTGAGGTCTTTGTTTACCGTGAGTTCAGGTTCGGTATATGTCCCTTCTGCAATATTGATTATATCCCGATCCTCAGAGGCAGCAATTGCAGCAGTTATAGTCGTGTAATCCCCACCACTTATTGCTACTTCGACTTGCTGTATAAAATCTACATCCAAATTACTTTTTGTTGAATTTGTTACTCCGGACGCATCCCCCTCGTTGAAAGCAGTATTGTTGAACGCGATTCGCAGATTGGTGATGTCGTTGGTATTGTTACTGTTAGTGGCAGTTCCGGTGAGGGAAACACTTAGCTCTGTATCGCTGTTTTTGGTAATTACCATTGTTAATCCGGAAGGAACATTTGTTTCGGTGTACTTACTGGTTGCAAAAGTACCAGTACTTCCTGTAAAATAATCTGATTCAGGATATTCTAAAGTAATCGTCAGACTATTTTCTATAGTTCCATTATTTGCTTCTGATTCTTGAAAAACTTCAGAGTTGTATGCAAGTTTTGCCGATGCTTCTAAACATATGGAGTCGGATAGCCCCCATAATCAACTTCCCAATCTGATAATGGAGGAGTTTCTTGGTTGTCATCTGAGAAATATAATGTCAAACCACCTCCCCATATTTCCCAACGACTATTAGAGCTTTCATATCTCAAATAATACTCCTCGCCATCTAATTTGTATTGAAGCTTGTTGTTGTATTGGCCGGCTTCAAAATAGAAGCCGTTTGCCCCTTCTCTACCTGCTTCGCTTACGAGATAACCGGTAGCCATAAGGCTTGTGCTCATGGTTAAGGCCATTAGCAGGGTTAATAATTTTGCTGTTGATTTTTTCATAATATCATTGTTTTAATTTTTTGATAAGATAATTCATTTTTATTCATGAAGTTTTGAAATGAAGTCTGTTAATTTTAATGTGTTTTGAAATAACAACAAAAGTAAATATTTTTTTTAGATGTTTTAGTGTGAGGGTGTTATTGCTCGGTGCTGATAGATGGAAAGCGTCAGCCAGCTGGCTGAGATAAATCCACCTGCGATGAAATAAATCCTCCTACGTTGGAGGATGGAAAGTTTCACTTCCGTTTTTCCATGCGTTCGGAAAAGTCATCCGATGAATAGCGCTTAAGCAAATGACACCTTGCGCATGGGAAAATTACTGCTTCCGGGAGTAATTCATCGGATGACTGAACACCGGTCTTTTCTTCTTAACAATACTATTATTGTGATAACAGTTGCAATGGTAATCATAATAATTGCCCAGATTTCAGGGGATATACCAAAGCTGTTCCAGTTATATTTGATGATGCCAGGCGAAAATCCAGGCCATGTTGGCCAGCGAAGAAACGAAAAATCAAATATCAATCCGGTACAAAAACTTGTTTCGCGGGATGTTGCTTTCGCCAAAAATTCCTTTCGACTAATACACCGTAAAAAGGATGAGCAGTAAATAAATGATGCCCCATATCGAAAATGTGAATCCGGCAAGTATAAAAAGGCTCGGGTACAAATCGGATAATTCTCCGGTGTTTTTCCCGGCGATGGGCAAGGCATTGGCCAAAATATTTATGGTGATCACCCCAAGTAGCCCAATGATATTAAGTATTTGATAGGTTTTTATTTTCATTTTTTTATATAATAGCCACTGATGCACGGATAAAATTGAATTATTCATTTCCCCCGAATGATCGGGGCAAACGTGGGTGTTAATAATTAGCTATGCCTGCCCGCCCTCATGGCGGAAGTATTTCATGTTTTTAAAAAATAGCCACGCCTGTCCCGATTTTTCGGGAAATGCACGGATAAAAAATAATGTTAACAACAAATAACCCAATAACGAATAACCATTTACTATTTTCCTTTTCTTTCCCACACGGTAAAATTCGACAACGTGTGCTGGAATTTATTTTGGGTTTCACGAATTACAAAAGGCACTTTAAATGGCTCGGCGATGCACTTGAAATGCTTGTCAAGGTGGCGGTGCAATCCATCGAGGGTGGTAACGGGTTCGCCGTCCTCTTTGTAGCCGCCCAGCCATTTTTCGCGTTTGGTGTATTCTGCCAGCCAGGTGTAGGGTGAGGCAATTACAAGGATGCCGCCGGGATTTAATCGCCCGGAGATCATCTCCAGAAACTTGCCGGGATCATAGAGCCTGTCGATAAGGTTGCCGGCGAAGATCAGATCGTAGTTTGTAAAATGTGGTTTAAGGTTTACAGCATCGGCCTGGAAAAATTCGACTTTCTTTTCCAAACCCTTAAAACCAAATTCCTCCATCGAAACTTCGTGGTACGAAACCAGTTCGCCTTCTTCGGGCAGCACATAGTGGATATATCCTTTTTCGATGAGTTCATCTGCAATTTTTATAAAGCGTGCCGAAAAATCGAGCCCGGTTACCTTATCGAATTTACGTGCCAGTTCAAAGGTTGACCGTCCGGTAGCACAACCCAGGTCGAGGGCTCGTTTCATTGGGCAACCTTCCATATATTTTAAGCAAATTTCGGCTGAATTTTTAGGGAAGTTGGGAACATCATAGTATTCCTTGCCATAGTGGGATTCGCAATACTGCGAAACCAAAGCATCGGTTTCGTAAACATCTTCGCGTACTTTTACCGGTGCATCACTCTGGATATATCTAAAACCTGCATGTTGGAAAAAATGCCTGCGGAAGGCATACCGCGCATCAAGGGTGGCTTCATTTCCGGTGGAAATCCACGATCCGCCTTTTATGATATTGTGTTTGGTGTCGAAGGTAGGGGTTGAAAAATCGTCGTATAAGGGATGAACCTCAAAGCCCGGGAAACCGGAAATGGGCGTTTCGGTCCATTGCCACACGTTGCCAACTACATCGTAGAAGTCGTTAAATTTAAAGGTATCAACCGGTACTGAGGAGGCAGCTACTTCAAGGTTGATATTACCGGGAGCTTTGTCCCAATTATGTAGATCGGGTACCTTTTGCAAATCCCGGAAATATGTCCATTCTTCTTCGGTGGGTAGCCTGAATGTTTGGCCGGTTTTTTTACTCTTCCAGTTGGTGAAGGCTTTTGCTTCCAGTTGGTTCACTTCTACTGGCCAGTTCCAGGGCATGTCGATAATTTCGGCCATAGTGCGGAATTTCCAGCTTCCGTCATTTTGTTTTATCCACCATAATGGGTGGATGACCTTTTTAAAGTTGCGCCAGTTCCAGCCTTCTTCAGTCCAATATTCCTGAGTTTCGTAAGCATTATCCTCAACAAATTCAAGAAACTCACCGTTTGACACCAGGAATTTCGAGGCTTTGAAAGGGTGGATTTCTTCGCTTATTTTACCATATTCATTATCCCAGCCGTAAAGGGCATGATCCCGTGTTTTTCCAAGTGTTACTTCGCCACCGGGCACTTCAATTAATTGGTTTTCGGGAGCTTTGCCCCAGTGCTCATGGATTTTCCACAAGGGATGTTTTTTAAGCTGTTCGATGGGAAGCTGGCGGATGAGCACCGATGAAGTTTCGAGGTGGATGCGTTCGTGTTCGATTCCCATAAGGATAGGCCACCAGGGGCTTTCCCAATTGATGGGTATGTCGAGGGGCAGGGTGTTAATCAAATGATCAATCACTTTGCGTACTTCATCACGGTAATCCTGAACTTCCTTAATTGTTGGCCAGTCGTAGTGTTTATCATTTAAATCATCCCACGACATTTCGTCAACACCAATGGCGAAAGTGGATTCGAAACCGGGGTTTACGCGTTGGTCGATGAGCTTGGCAAGAATGAGCTTGTTGATAAAAAATGTTGCCGTATGTCCAAAATAAAAAACCAGTGGATGACGCAAGGGATCGGCACGCATGTAATATGCCTCATCGCTGCTAAGTACTTCGAAAAGTTTCTCGTAAACATCGTAAGTTTCATGAAAGTAAGCGAGGATTTCATTTCGCTTTTCTTCGGGGTTTCCATTATTTAAAATGATTGTTTTTGTAATTAATGTTGATGTCGTCATAAATATTATTTTTTCAGTTTCATTACTATTTTTAAACAAGTCATTTACAACATTGCAGCTGCTTTAGCGCAGGCTGCGGCAGGCCCGCCTTGCCTAGCGAAGGCTCTTGTTTCCGGCGTGGCAGGCCCGCCTTGCCGAGCGAAAGCCCAGGCTGCCGGCGCGGCAGGGATTGAAGCGACACCCCAACGAAGTGGCTGCTGATGTTTTTGTTGGTGGGTGGCGGCTGACAGATCCCGCAACTGCGGGACCGCACCACCTACAAAAACACAGCAGGCACAAGTTGGGTACAGCGAAAAGCCCGCCAGGCCGCCCAAAAAAAACCAAACAAGGTGATCATGTAAAAATTATGGTGTATTCCTGTTTTGGTTTGTCCAAGTTAGTTGGCAAAATTTATAAATGCATATTTTGCAATTAAGAGCTTTATTATTTATCTTCCTTTCATATTAACGTCAATGCATTTTAAATTTTGCTTGGGTACCTTATCTCTAATATTCTGCCATTTTTTGGCAGAATATTAGAGATAAGAGCCTAACAACGTTTTGTATTGATTGTTTAAGATTTTTCGCTACAATAAATTAAAACAAACACATTGAAACTTCATATTTTTGGAGCTTAAACAAAATGATAATTTTTCTGTTTTCACTATTAAAGAAAGCAAACATAACATAAAAAAATAAATTTAATTAGTATGGACTGGTATTTTGCAGCATTGATTGTACCTGCACCTTTTTTGTACTGCGAAGAGGTGTTTGGAAAAAATACGGAAAAGGCAGCGTAAATGAAACACATTACAATATTTTGGTTTCGCAGATATTTGCGAATAGAAGATAATGCGGGTTTATACCGTGCATTGTAAGAAAGGGGAAATGTGCTTCCCCTTTTTATTTTTGATGCGGATATTATTGATAAGCTGGAGTATAAAAAGGATAAACGTATTTCGTTTATTTATGATCAGGTGAAGCGGATTAAAAAGGAGTTTGAAGCGAAGGTATCTTCACTATTGGTTAAATGCGGCAGGCCTTGTGCAAAGGAAAAACCGGCTACCCTATTGTGGATGCCGGAATGCATCAACTGAACGAAACCGATTTTATGCACAACAGGGTGCGGATGATTGTGGCCAGTTTCCTGGTGAAGCATCTGTTGATCGACTGGCGCTGGGGTGAAGCTTATTTTGCCAAAAAATTGCTGGACTTTGAATTGTCATCGAATAACGGGGGGTGGCAGTGGGCAGCAAGTTCGGGATGCGATGCTGTGCCATATTTCAGGGTTTACAACCCGGAACGGCAAACCAAAAAGTTTGACCCTGATTTAAAATATATCAAAAGGTGGGTTCCTGAATTTCTGGATCTGAATTATCCCAAACCAATCGTTGATCATAAATTTGCCCGCGAAAGGGTGCTGAAAGAGTATAAACGAGCTTTGGCTGAGGGGGAGTAAAAGTGGGAGAAGTTGTGGGGTTGTTGAGTTATTGTCGGTCTTTAAAGTAACTTTTATAAAAATATAAGATTTCAGATTAACCCGCCTTGCCGCCTGGTGTGGCTCATGCTTAGGCGAGGCAGGCGATTTTAGATTTAAGATGTTGGTGATACTCAATAAAATCTAAAATCTCCTCCATAGGAGTCCTTCGGGCGATCGACTGCCTTGACGACTCTTGAGCTATTTTGGGCAACTCGCTTTGCCATCAAGGCGAGCTATTCTGGTTAATCTTCTACGTAGGAGTTCTTCGGACATTCTAAAATTATTTAGAAGGCCGGTAAGTTACAAAACTGTTTGTCGGGGTTGAATTATTTCTTCGAATCGGCTGCCATGATATCCAGGAACGTATCTTCGTAGTATTCCATTACTTGCACAGAACCGACTTTGGAAAAATGGTCAACATCGCTGAAATAGATATTATTCCCCACCTGGCTATTGCATGTGCCATCTTCGCAGAAAGGTTCAGATGGGTCGATAAAATAGAAGTTATCTTTAGCTTCGAAATAATCCTTCATGAAATTATTCATATCTATGGCCGATTGCCCTTCCTGAAACGAATTTGAAACAGGTGAAATAAATGACAGGTAGGAGGGCTTAAGTAACTTATCGATGTAATTTAAATTCCCTGCCCGAACAGGAGATTCGCCGATGATGATAATTTTCCTGTCCTTTCCTAAAACATTCCTAAACTTTTCTATTTTTTCGCAAAGTAGATGATAGCCATCCTTTCTTTCTAATAAATCAGGATCGATTTCTTCGCCGGTTTTTTCATCAATTGCTAAACAGGTCGAAAACAGACGAAACCTCCAATAATAGCTAAGAACCAGTGGAGCACCCGGGTTTTGTTCCAGTAGCTTCATTTTTGATCTTATTACCGAATCGGCATCAAGTGTACATTTGTCATTGGTCGAAACCATCTCAGGCAAAACAAAACAACTCACATAAGAAATATGCACTTTCATGCCATGTTTTTTCACCAGTATCGAATCCAGTCCGGCCGCAAAATGCCCCGAATGGCTGTCGCCCAGCCACACCATATCAATGGTGTCCCTGGGGTTTTGTTTGTTTTCTATTTCCGATTCAAATTTATAATATGCCCCACCCCAATTGGTATAGTGATATTTAATGGGAACGCCGATTTCTTCGATCAGTTCAAGGTTCTTATCATCAAGCCTCCATATCCAGCCCTCATTACCTGTAACATCTTTTTTAATGGCATAAGATCCTCCAATAAAAAGCAAAAAGATAAAGCCCATCTTAGCGTAATCCAGTTTGATGTTTTTAAATGTATTCCGCCTGAATGGAGTTTCGTAATATTTGTAAACAATTAACGAAATTCCAATGGATAGCAAAAATAAAACCAGGCCGCTGAAAAAATTTAAAGGTTGGTCGTAAAGGTGTTTGTAATAAACAACAACCGGCCAGTGAAACAGGTAAATTGTATAACTGGCATTTCCGATTTCACGGAGCATATTGTTATAAAAAAACCATTTAAAATATTTGGATTGCGGTGCAATAATGAGCAGCGAAATTCCCAGGCAGGGAATGATGTTTAAAATGCTTAGAAAGGTAAGTCTATCGTCAAATAAAATTCCCGGTAAAACAATGAGCAGAAAACCCAAAGTTATAATCATGCCTTTGGTTTTTTCGCTTTTTATGTGGATTTCGGGAAGAAAAACCAGGAGTGCCCCCATAAGGAATTCGTAAGTTCGGAAGGGTAGCAAATAAAACAGAAATGACTGCAAATCGGTTGGGGATTCGGGATGTCGGGAAAAGAAATTCAGGATGTTTTCAGAAATGCCATTGGCATTGATGTATAAAGTTGCTACAATTGTTATTATCGATAATAGTAGGATGAGGATGTAGGTTTTGAATTTGCGAAATCCTTTCAAAACAAGAACAATGTAAGAGGCCAGATAAAATAATATTGTTCCTCCACCGAAAGCGACCAGGTATGCAGCAAGGGTTTTAATTTGGCTGCTGTATCAAAATAGCCTGACTCTCCGAGAAAGTAAAAATTTGACAAAGCAATCGATCCCGCGAAAATCGAATCGGTGAGCCCGATAAGGTCTGATGGGGATAAAAGCAGAAATCCAAAAATAAAAACAAAAATTGACGTTAAAAAATAAGATGGCAATAGTCTTTTGACCCTACGATAATAAAACCTGGTAAAATTAAATGCCTGGGTGCTTGTATATTCGTGGTTAATGTTGCGGGTAATTAAAAACCCGCTGATGACAAAAAACACATCCACACCCAAAAATCCTCCTTTAAAAAAGGTAATGTCGAGGTGGAAAAGCAATACAAGCAATACTGCAAGCGCTCTTAACGAATCAATATGATCGAGGTATTTTAATTTGGGCATGGAAAAAAGTTAAGCCTTTATGCCGGCTAATTTTGGAGAGATAAAAAAAGGTTAACTAATCTGAACATTCTGCAATAATAGTATTGTTAAAATTTTAATATCAAGGTTTAGCGATAACAAATTGTAATTTCTGATTATTTTGAAACGCAAAAGTAGAATTATATTTTTTATAGCAGAAATTTGTTGAAGATTTGCAGCGTGTGCAAAGGCTGATCTTTTCGAGAGTTAACCCAAAATTTTTGGGCATAATGAGGCAATGTTGAGTGAAGCAGCCTGCCCCGTTTTTTCGGGGAAATCCCGCCCTTGCGGGAACATTATGGAATAGATTTCTCCCTCCAAAACTTGCTATGCTGCGTTTTTCAAGTACTAATGACAACTTTTTGCAAAACGTTGAAAAACTAACTGTTAAACAGACCCCCGCCTTGCTCGCCTCGCTGGAGTCTTGGCGAAGCGGGCCGCGAGACAGGTAATCAACTTGTTACAAAAACTTGTCATTGGTAGGAGCTTGCGACTGAAAGACCTGTCCAGCAACATGTACTCCAGCTTCTTACCAATACTTGCCATTAGTATATTTAACAAATTGATGCTCTATTAAACATTTTTGCATAGATTTTTCTTTTATCCTTGTAAACTAAAAATTAATACAATGAAGATAAAAGTTGGCTCAACGATTCCATTTTTTGTTTTACCCGATCAGGATGGAAACAATGTTGAGATCAAAGATAAAATTGGGAAAACCAATCTTGTGATTTATTTTTATCCAAAAGATGATACCCCGGGTTGCACTGCCGAAGCATGTACGTTTCGCGATCAGTTTGTTGATTTTCAGGATGCCGGGGCTGAAGTCATTGGGATCAGCTCCGATTCGGTTCAATCGCACAAAAAATTTGCTGAGAAACACCGTCTTCCATTCCGACTCTTGAGCGATATCAACAAAAAGGTCAGGAAATCTTTTGGTGTGCCAGCCAATATGTTGGGACCCATTCCGGGAAGAGTAACTTATGTTATCGATAAACAAGGTGTGGTGAAGCATGTTTTTAACTCACAATTGAATGCCGCAAAACATGTTGAAGATGCTATTTCGGTATTGAAGCGCTTGGATTAGAGTCTTTCATCGAATTACGCGGATTAAACGGATAAGAGAAATTGTGCATCCGGTGCATCCGGTGCATCCGATACATCCGATGATAGTCTTTCATCGAATTACGCGGATTAAACGGATAAGAGAAATTGTGCATCCGGTGCATCCGATCAATCCGATGATAGTCTTTCATCGAATTACACGGATTAAACGGATAAGAGAAATTGTGCATCCGGTGCATCCGATCAATCCGATGATAGATTATGATGATGGTTTTTCATCGAATTACATGGATTAAACGGATAGGATACATTGTACATAAGATTCATTACTTTAGTCTGCGGATTTTGGATATTGATTAAAACCAGGTTCGGTATGTTTTAAATTCCACTGGACGGATTTTTTAGGTATTCCTTGTAAAAAAGTTTAAGCTCGTACAAAGGGTGTCAAAATTAAACCTTTAGGTTTTTCAACAAAAGTTAACGAAATTTGCCAAAATTTTAACCAAATGAAAATCGTCATCATTGGCGCAACAGGATTTATTGGGAGCAGGTTGTTTTCCTTTCTCCACAAGGAGGAATTTGATCTCACGGTAGTTTCACGCGATATCGAATCAGCAAAAGAACAATTGGGCGATCATGCGGAATTTTGTGAGTGGGATGGAAAAACCAGTGAGACTCTCGACAACATCATTCACGATGCCTGGGCAGTGATAAACCTGGCCGGCGAAAGTTTGACATCTGGCCCCTGGACCGACAAGCGAAAAGAACAGATAATTAACAGTCGCACCGAATCCGTAACCGCGGTTGTAAATGCCATAAACCGGGCTAATCAAAAACCTGATGTGTTAATTCAAGCCTCAGCCATTGGTTATTATGGTTCTGATTTTAAAAAGACTTTTGATGAGGGTGATTTACCCGGCGATACTTTTCTTGCGGAAGTTACCAAAAAGTGGGAAGATGCCACTAACGGCCTCGACCTTGAAGTAAGGCTGGTTTTGATAAGAACCGGTGTTGTGATTGGTCCTGATGGCGGGGCGTTGCAGGAAATGGCCAAGCCTTTTAAGCTTAGATTTGGCGGGCATATTGGTTCGGGCAAACAATGGTTTTCGTGGATTCATATTGATGATGAGGTACGCGCTATCCAGTATTTCCTTGAAAATAAAGATACACGGGGTATATACAATCTCACCGCCCCAAACCCTGTTACCATGAAAGTATTTGCGCAGGAATTAGCAAAGGTATTGCACAGGTTGTCGTGGTTTCATGCTCCGGCTTTTATAATCAAAATGCTCATGGGGAATAAGGGTAAGGAGATGCTGTTGGGAAGCCAGAAGGTTGTCCCCAAACGCCTGGACGATGAAGGTTTCACCTTTCACTTTGACGATGTAAGGATGGCGCTGACCAATATTTATAATTCGTAAAAAATACTGATTGAACATTCCACCTGATAGTTTTCGGGATGATTGATAAATATTACTACCATTTACTTTAAAATCATCTTTCTGACCACACGGTCGTTTCCATTTTCGATTACCAGAAAATATACTCCTGTATTTAAATCATGAGGATTCCACAGTATATTATGATCTCCGGCATCCATCTTTTCATTTAGAATCATGTCAACTGTTTCACCCAGGTTATTCATTACTTTCATAGAAATCATCATGCTTTTATCCAACGAAAACTGAATATTTGTTGAAGTAGTGAATGGATTTGGGAAATCTTGTAGCGACGAAATATCTGAATGTGTAAAACTTTCGGGAATAGCTGAAGACGAAATCAGGGGGCTGCCGGCTTCAGTCCATGCCGAGTAAATTAATTCGGCCAGGGCATGTGAAGCGTTTTTAAATAAAAGCGTGGTAAAATCCTGCGAATACTCCCACAATGCCTGCTTGTATGCCGATGAATTGGTGTTTCCCGAAAAGCTTTTCGCGTAATCATCGGCCAGTAAAACTGAATCTACGTAAGTATAGTTTGCGTAGATATAATCAAAAACATACTGATTTACATTTTCAACCATACTGATTTGCGAACCATTATAGCTTATTTGTGAGATGTAGGCATTTATCATGGTCGATTCATACCGTGAATGAATTCCCGAGTTATTAGAGTATTGTCCGTTGTAATTCCTGGTGATATGCAGTGGCATGTGGCCATCGGCAACATAATGCCCGAGGTCGGAGGCAAAAAGCACGGCTTTATCCCAATTCAGACGTGAAAAGCAAGCTACCAAAGAATCGTAGGTTTTGAGCGTTGCCCACGGAAGCACGCCCTGATCGTAAACAAAATAATTTCCGTAAAGCATTATTACCGAATCGAGGGTTTGGGGAATACGCCCGCTTGTAACAAAGTCGTTATAATTATCAATGTCGATATAATGGCGTGGCCCTTCATCCGGGTCTGTGCTTTTGCGATAGTCTGCATCAGAGGCATGGTCGGCAAGAATTTGTGTCCATTGGTTGAATTGCTGCATTTGCTCGTTGTAGGACAAGGATGCGCGATAACTAATGTGATAATGCCCGGTAGAAACCCCACCCGGAAAATAAAAATGCAGCTACAATTAGTATAGGAATAATGATGTGTTTGTTTTTCAAAATTCATTTATTTTAATGAATGTGCAAAGGTACTCATTTGACAAAAATTAATTTAAAAAAACTTTACTGAAATTTGAGCTTGACGCAATGCCAAAATTCAGAAAATGAAACCTATAAATAGGGTCTGCTAAAAAAGGCCTAATCCATTGGTTAATCAAAAGTTAATCCAGAACATTTGATTCCTTGTGCAAGGTTTTGGAGGCTGTTTATTCAAAAACCTTGCATCAAATATTTCGGTGCGCTGCACCTTTTTACAAATTGCCGTATAAAATTCTACAAAGATTACCGGTGCTCTGCACCTGGAAGATAAGCCACAGCGTGGCGATAATCTTTGTAGATGTATCTATTAGAATTGATACGCGAGGTGCAGCGCACCGAAATATTAAAGCTAACAATATGGTTTTGAGTTTTTCAGAAAGTCAAAATTTTATTGGCAGGGTTTTATTAATTTTGGGATTTTATGGAACGCTTTAAAATGCAAAGATTCAATATTTTCATCATCATTATCTTTTGTGTAATATTTCCTGTTTTGATACTTCATGCGCAGGAAGATAAAATTATACCAAGCCGGATAGTAAAGCCTTGCTATTTTGGGAAAACTTCCCCTCTAAAAAGTTTGCCGCTTATTAAACCACAAGTTTTCCCGGATGATAGTACATCGGGTGAAATAGAAAACACCGATTTATTGATTGGGGAGAATTTCCCCGGGATGAATCCTGGCCAAGATCCTGTTCTTCAGGAAAATTATTATGGTAATAACCGGGGTGAGATTGTTCAAAATTTTGAAGGCCTTAGCAATCTGCAATATAAAATCCCTCCCGATACCGAGGGCGATGTTGGTAAAAATCATTACATACAAATGATCAACATGTCATTTGCCATATTCGGCAAAACCGGGAATATTGTTTTTGGTCCGGCTTCAAACCTTTCGCTTTGGCAGGAGGCCCCCGAAATCTGGGCATCATACAGCAATGGCGACCCCATCGTATTGTATGATGAGTTAGCCGATAGATGGTTGATGAGTGAACTTTCATTTCCAAACCATCCACTCGGCCCCTATTATCTTAAACTTGCCATATCTGAAACCAATGATCCACTTGGCTCATGGTATTTGTATGGCTACGAATACGAATATTTTTGTGACTACCCGAAGCTTTCGGTTTGGCACGATGGCTATTATCTAACCACCAACAACAACTTCTGGATAAATTCACAATGGGACTTTCATGCAGTGGGTGTTTCAGTTTTCGAGCGCGACAGCCTGCTTGCCGGATCGCCAAATGCCCGCAGGATTTTTTACGATTTTTTTCCAAATCAGCAAGCCTGGAGCATGTTGCCTGCCGATTTCGATGGGATGCCACCACCTCAACAAACCCCGGCATATTTGGCATACCTTAAGGAGGGTGCAACAGATCGCATTTTTATTTACCAGGTTGAAACCGACTGGCAACACATCAACAATTCTGCGGTAAGCTATCTTAGCACTTTACTGCCCGAATCATTCGATGATAATCTGGCTGCCGGAATTTCGCAGCCCGAAAATGCTCCCTACCTTGCCCCGATGACCAACCGTTTGATGTACAGGTTGCAATACCGCCATTTTGATGATTTTGATTGTTTGGTGGCAAACCACACTGTTAATCGGGGAGATGATGTTGCCGGTATTCGCTGGTATGAATTCATAAATTATGGATCGGGATGGGAAATCAATCAGCAGGGTACTTATTCGCCCGATCATGTCCATCGCTGGATGGGCTCAGTGGCTATGGATGGCTATGGAAATATTGCAGTGGGATATTCTGTATCAGGGGTTTCTACCTATCCATCAGTTCGTGCTGCTGGCAGAACAGCAGATGCACTTCCCGGGCAGTTCGATGTTACCGAGCTTTCAATTATCGAGGGATCCGGAGTTCAAACCAATCCAAATCACCGCTGGGGCGATTACAGTGCCATGCAGATTGACCCCAAAGACCAAACCACTTTTTGGTACACCCAGCAATATTACGAAACCACGGGCGATCGCAGTTGGCAAACACGAATTGCAGCTTTCCATATCAACGATTATCTTGAACTAAATTTATCCACCGCATTCGATACAATTTGCTTTGGTGATGAGATTCAATTGTTTGCAACAGCGACTGGGGGTTCGGGGAACTATTTATTTTCATGGAATACTGTTCCCCCCGGGTTCCAGTCGGACGAGCAAAATCCTTTGGTTTCTCCCACAACAAACACCATCTATTTTTGTGTAGTTAGTGATGGTGTGAATGAAAAGTCTGATTCTCTCGGTGTTTATGTAAACCCAGCACCAAATATCAGTGCCGGATCTGATACCATTATTTGTTTAAATCAAAGCTATTTTATTGCTGATGCAGTTGCTGAGAATTTTGTGAGCCTGGGGTGGGAAACTTCAGGTGATGGAACCTTTGATCATCCTGAAATCCTTTCCCCAATTTATTCGCCGGGCTCTGATGATATTTCTAACGGAATAGTTTCGTTAACTCTTATTGCGCAAGCTTTATCAGGATGTGGTGAACAGACTGATACGATGGAGTTGATTATTGATCCATGTACAGGATTGAGTCCCTTGACAAGTACGAAACCATCGATCATTATTTTCCCTAATCCTGTCGGGGAATTCCTAAATATCCGTTTTGATGAAAAGCCGGAAGCAGATCAGGTTTTGTATATTTATAGCTTAACAAGAAAACTGGTCGGGGTTTATAAGCTTATCTGTGGAAACAAAAAGACAATTAGTCTTGATGTTTCAGAATACAGGAATGGTGTTTATTTACTTCAAATCCAAAATAATTCCGGAACAATATCAAAAAGAATTGTTATCCGAAAATAAGGCTATTTCAATTTAAATCAAATCCCGGTATTCTCACCAAACAAGTTCTTTCTTTTTTCTCATTGAAATTAAAGTTTGAGATATTTGCTTTTTCACCAATTTACAGTTTTAAAAACGTTTTTTATATTCATGAAAAATTTCAAAAACACAAGTTTGTTGCTGTTTCTGATTGTTATACTGCTTTCCGCCTGCGAGAGAGTATTTGAGTACACCCCCTATTCAGCAAATGTAAAGGATAAAAGAAAATTCTCAAGAGAAAAACGCCTTGATGCACTTGAAAATATTGAAAAGAATACTTTGGGCCAGGGTCGTTTTAAAATTGCCCTGATATCCGATAGCCACACCTATTACAATCGTTTGACTGATGCGGTAAATCTTATCAGGCAAGATGATGAGGTGCTATTCGCGATTCATGGTGGCGACATGACTGATGGTGGGATGATAGCCGAGTACACAATTTTTTACGATATTATGGAGAAACTCCAAAAACCCTATTTTACCGTAATCGGAAACCACGATGTGCTGGCCAACGGGAGGGTTATTTACAACGATCAGTATGGGCCTGAAAACTATTCATTCGTTTTTAAAAACTGTAAGTTTATTTTTTTCAACGATATTATCTGGGAACTTAATTATGAAGAACCCGATTTCGCCTGGCTGATTAATGAAGTGAGTAACGCTGCCGGTATCGACAGGGTTTTTGTTATTGCCCATATTCCGCCATGGTCCGATCAGTTTTCACCCCTCAACACATGGGCATACAAAACTATTATGGATAGCGCAAATGTTTCCATGTCAATTCACGGGCATCAGCACGAGCATTATTTCGGTAAATATTTTGATGATAGCATTTCCTATCTTGTTATTGGAACCCCAGGTAAAGATGTTTTTTGCAAATTAACTGTCGAGCCTGATACATTAATTCTTGAAACCATAAAATATTAAACTGATGGATCGTAAACTTTTAGTTTATCTTATTCTCCCTGCTATATTATTCTTTTGTGCCCTACAAGCATCAGGACAGGACACGATAATCCGCTACAAAAAAACATTGACCCCCAATTATGTCAACTTTCAGTATGCCGGAAATTATGGCGCTTACATCGTTGGTGCAGGGTATTATTTAAATCCGAAACATAGCATCCAACTCGTGGCAGGATTTGGTTACGCTTCAAAACATAAGGCAGCCCAGCGTATTTACAACTTGTTTCTTAAGGGTATCATTGTTCCCCATACCTGGGATTTGAAAAAAAACTGGTTCTTGTTACCACAAACCGGAATAACCATAAGCCGCCAATTTGCGGGTGCGGGAAACACATTTTCGAGGTTGCCCAAAACTTACCCTGAAGGGTACTATGCCCCCAATGCTTTTCGGTTTCATTTCAATATAGGATTAAAGGCAAAAAAGTTTTTTAGCCAGGAAACTTTTGTTAAGGCTATCGAGCTATACGCCGAAACTACCACAAACGATCTTTATGCGAAGTATTTTTTTAAATCACACGAAGTAGGCCTTCGGGATATTTTTAGCATGGCCATCGGGGTTAACATTATAATTTTTAATAAAAATTAGAGTCGAAGGATTATAAATCGCTTGGTTTTGAGACATCATCTTAACTTCCACCATTCAGGATTATCTTGCCGTTTGGCAGATGAAAAACGGTGTGTAATTGCAATTTCTTTTGCAAAGCGGAGCTGGTTGGCATGATTTAACAAATGTTCATCTTTCATATTATTTAGAATTAAAACATTTTGACTTTATTTACAACAACATGGTACTCATTAATAGCGTGTTACGCAGTAAATGGTTTTTGATGTGTTAATAATTAAAACATTTTCCGCATTTTTGCATTAATATTACACAACAACAAACAACAATTAGCATGTCAAAGAGGGTAGTAATGACATTTTTCCTTGATGGTTTCTTTTACGTCTTCGGACTCTCTGATAACCCTATTAAAAAGATCCATTCGGAACTTAAGTTCTACGATGATCAAAATGGTATCGCTGATTCTTGGCGTAAAGTTGGAATGGATATAAAATCAACTTTTTATGAATCAACCTCAACATTTCAAAAGTAATAAGGGTAAAAAGAGTGAGCCATCACAACCTGCTCTCATTGCATCTCAATCATTTTATCAAGGACAGATTCCTCCTCCGGAAATGATGGAACACTATAAAATGGTTGACGAAGATTTCCCTAAACGAATTATAAAAATGGCTGAGGATGAGGCCAGACATCGCCATGAAAGTGAAGCCTCTACAAGAAAAATGCTCGTCAGGACATCATATCTGGGTATGATTTTCGCCTTTCTTTCTGTATTAATTGTCAGCACAATTGTTTTTTATACTTTATATAAAGGTTACGCTTGGGAAGCTTCAACAATAGCTACTGGTGTTATTGTCGGAATAGCTGGTGTTTTTCTTTACCGTCGAAAGAATAAGTAATTAAATCCCTTTTCATCTTCCATTTGTCAATCTAATTAACCAAATGTTCATACGTGTATTTTGCGTAAACAAATGGTTGGGTATGTTAAGGGTGAATTCACAAAAAAAAGCTTGTTGAATCAATCAACAAGCTTTTGATTTTGAGGTACCAAGCGGAGTCGAACCGCTGTACACGGTTTTGCAGACCGCTGCCTAACCACTCGGCCATGGTACCGTTTAGGCCAGTGCAAAAGTAATATTTTTTTAAAACTACAAAGATTATTTCAAACCAATTATTTCTTGAATTGTTTCCGAAAAAGTTTGCAATTCCTTTGTTAAATGCTGTTTGAGTGGAATAAGTGAGGAAAAAAACATGATATCCGGATCATCTTCTTTTAGTAATTATTTAGGTAGTATGCTTACAACAATTGTTTCAGTCTTTTCACCGTCAATGCCCCATCCCCGACCCTTCCCCGACGCGGGGAAGGGAACTATCTTACGTGACATAATGGGAAAACCCAAATGGAGTGCTTCGTTTGACAAACCACCAAACTGCCCGGCAGAAGCGCTCCCCTCTCCAATTGGAGAGGGGTCGGGGGTGAGGCAAAAAAAGAAGTTCTCCATGTTCTTAAGAATCAAGTATTCAATAGCAGCTAAATAATTACTTCTTTTAAATGAACTCTATCACCACTTCTTTTAAAAATTTATCTTCGAGGATGGCTGCAATTCTTTTAATTACAGTTCTGCGTATTTCGAGTTCGATGGGCAGGGTTGGATCCTGATGGGCAATGTTGATGCGTGTTCCAATGATGAAATCTATTTCATCACTTTCAATGATCATTTTTACAATACGGTCGGCGGGGCCTTTGCCCAACATTGTTTGATTGTTATAATCTTTAAGGATAATCGAAACCTTGGTCAGGGTAAGGATGCCTTCGGTGATCAGGTCAACACCATCCATAAATGAAACCGGCGGGAGGTCAGGGTCTTCAAAATCAAAGGTGTCTTCGATTTCTTTGCCCCATTCGCGTGCTATTATGTCGCCGGTTGTGGCTCCTGATAGTACTTTTAGGCCGGCAAAGTTTTTTACTTTTTCAGCATAAATTTTATCGTGATCTTTTTCATAAGGAGGCCCTGAACATATAAGCATTTTTCGGGGTTCCCTAAAGTAGATTTGGGCACAACTTGTATCATCTTTCGATTCGAAATTATCGTTTTGAACCGCTTTTTTTACCACCCTGGCGCTCAGTTCTGCTGCTGATAAGTCAGGGTGCTTCACAACTTCCCCTATTAAAAATTCTATCAAATCTTCTCGCCCCCAGCCAAATGGGTATTTATCAGTACCTAAGCCCGATTGGGTAATGCCATCGGAGCAAAAAATAATGCGGTCTTCCTTTTCGGGTGTAAAGGAACAGGTGCGTAATTCCTTACCCTGATTTTGTTCAGAATTCAGGAATACCTGTTGCCATCCCGGATCCATAATTGTGTTATCCCTAACGATAATAGTCTGTGGATTATCATATTCGAGAATACTAACATTTCCAGCAATTTCAATATCGAGAATAGTAAAGGTAGCGTAACTGATTTTACGTTCGCTGCATACCGGAAGGGTGTTCATAATAATCTCTGCAATCTTCTCCAAATTCTGGTGTTCTACCGTAAAATTCAGCGCCATTGTCGAAGTGAGTGTTGCCAGCATATTGGCTTTCACGCCGTGCCCCATGCCGTCAGAAAGCACAGCGATAATCCGGTTTTCTTCCTTCACCTTTTTGTGCAGGAATACATCCCCACATATCCGCTCCCCGGCATGGTTCCGTTGCTGACAATTAACTTCTATATGGAATTCCTTTGACAAAATATGACTGAGTTTTGTAACTATTTAGCTATTTTTCCTCTCCCCCTGCCCCTCTCCATAAGGAGAGGGGAGCCCTCTCTCATGGGATTTGTACATGTATGCTTTAGCCGAAGCGCTTTGCTTTTTCATTTCCTCCAAGTCCCATGAGTTCAGGCACCCTTTCCCAGTTGGGGAAAAGGTGTCGGTGCCGAGACGAAGTCTCGTGCATGCACGAGCAAAGCTCGGCAGGATGGGGTCATGATGATTAGGTATTCAATCCACCACCTAAATAATTACTGATTTTTAATATTAAAAAAACCCTCCCGCAGATTTCGCTGACCTGCCTAGCCGGCAAGGCTGGTTTGCGCAGATTTAATCAGCGAAATCTGCGGGAAAAAATACTAAAAAGACCGATACTAATGAATCCCCGATCATCATCCAAAAAAACAATAACCCTTGATCCCGATAGCTATCAGAATTATCGGGGTAACAATTAGCAATATCTTATTACCAATAACCATTAACTAATAACTATTAACCAATAACCCTTTTACCCCTTCTTTTTCCTGTGCAATTGAATAATCGAATTTAGCATGGCCTCCGTTTTTGATGCCCCTTCACCCAGCAAAAAACCAATTTGTTGTACCATCCCCAAATTCTGGTCGATAACTTCGGTTACCCTTTGAATAATTTGTTCGTTACGCACTTCAGGCGAAAACATATCCCTTACTATACCTCCAACCACTTTTTTATCTTTTATCGAAAATACACTTAGATTTAAAAATGCTTCATCAATCTTAACATCCCTGCTCAGGATATTTTCGCCGGTAACAAGCACATTTTGAAACACTTTATAAAACTGCACAGGCACCAGGGTTTTAAGGTCGGCACCCCGAAGGCCGGGTATTATTTCATCTATGTCGCGGGCTTCGTCACCAAGGATTTCAATAAAACTGCGGTTTGAAGAAGTGATTTTTAACTTGTGATCGACAATAACCACGCCCGAAGGAATCTGATTCATGATGGCACGCGAAGTCTCCAGCTTGTCGTTTGTAAGTTCAAATTCTAACAGACGTTCTTTAAGTTCCTTTTTAAGATGCTCGATTTCTTTCTCTGATTTCGATTTCGAGTTGCGGAGTGTTTCGATGTATTTATTTTTATTTTTATTATTAAAATCCAAACACATATCAGTACGTGTAATTCCATTTGCCACAGCTTTTGCAAACGACTGGCAGGAATCAAAGCCGCAACTGGTACACATCCCGGTTGATTCCCCGGATTTATCAAGCAAGGTCAAAATTTCATCCACCCTCGAGGCGGCAGGTTCTTCTGCACGCTGATCATCAGATTTAAACCGGCAATTCAGATTTAAGTCCTTGAATTTCTCCATTTCAAGCTGCCATTTCTTTTCATCCAGATTTTTTATTCTACGTTGGGTATAGTCTAAAACCTGGGCTGTCCTTAAATGTTTGTCACCCTTTGGCGACATGCCCGGACCCATCATACATCCTTCGTTGTAAAACACATTAAAATGCTTCTGTACCCGTTCAGTGTTTTTTTCAAACGATTCGATGGCATTCAATGAGGATATTTTTCCTTCGGCGCTTATTACCCTTCCATTAAGAAAACTTTGATCGATTGAAGCTGCTTCCAAAATGCCGCTGCTTAGTGGGTATAATGAACCAAGATTGCCATGGGGCGGATCAAAATCAGAATATTCGAGTTGGCTTTCGTGTATGTCTTTGTCATCGAAAAGCTGCCTTAACTCGGCAAAAGTGAGCGCTGCATCAACCTCGGAATTTTCGTCAAATTCGCCCGACCAGAGTTTGGCCGCGATGCATGGCCCAACAAACACAGTTTTGGTTTGCTCGCCATATACTGATTTTGCAACCCTTGCAGTTGCATCCATTGGCGAAATAACAGGGGTTAGATTTTTGGTGAGGTCGGGATGAAACTTACGAACCAACTCTACCACAGCCGGACAATTGGCGGTAATGTAATATTTTCCCCTGCTTTGTTCAAAAAGGGCTTTGTACTTTTGTGAAACAAGGTCAACACCAAAGGAAACATCCAGTACAAATTCAAACCCGATCTGTCTTATCATCTCAACAAATTTGCGATAGTCAGTAATATCAGGAAATTCAGCTGAAACACTAGGGTCAACTAAAGCCGCAACTTTATGCTCTGATTTTAGCAGGCTGTTAACTCTTGATTTTGAATCATAATATCTAATCCCATCACTTGAGCAGGCAGTAATACATGAACCACACCCAATGCATCGTTCAGGATCAATTTCGGGATGATCCTTGCCTACTTTTACAATAATGGCATGTACAGGGCAAACTCTTGCACAATGTAAACAATCAGTACATTTTTCAGGTATGATTTCGATCAGTGCCATAATTATTTCAATAACTCTTCTTCGAGGATTTTCAGAATTTCATCTTCACCTACACGCTCATAGCGATGGTCGTTGATTTTGAAACCGGGCCCATTTTCACAATTCCCAAAACAGTGTTTTCCTTTAAAGTTAACCTTATGTGTAAGTTGATTGTCTTCCAAAAACTTTTTCACAATATACACCATTTGCTTATTGCCTCTTGCAAAACAAGAACTCCCAAGGCAAATTATCAGATCTTTCTTTTTTAACATATCCTAACGAAGACTCAAATTTCTTTAACCTGATTAATTCACAAACTCATTGAATTTGTGAATTAATCACCGAAGGCCGAAAATATTTATTTAAAATATTTTCGAGGGTTAATCCTCGAATTTCCTTTGGAAATTCGGCTCTGCAGGCTAAAAAGCCTGCAGAGTGAAAAATTCATGAATTTTTCAGATTAAAAAGCAAAGATCATAAAAAATATTTTAATAATAGTTTAATGTTAAAAATTTAACAATGTGAAACAATTAACAAAAAAGTAGTAATTTTGTCATTGTTAAGCATAACTATTTAATTACTAATTGAATGAATAAGATAGAGGAGGTGCTTCAAAACTTTCCGAATCACGATCGGGAAAATTTGCTCCCGATTTTGCAGGAAATACAAAAAGCCGAAGGATACATTTCGGAAGATGCCGTAGTAAAAGTTGGGAGTTATCTAAATATTCCTACCAGTAAAGTGTATGCAGTATCCACCTTTTACGACCAATTTAGGTTTACAGATAAGGCAAAATACCAAATACATCTTTGCAATGGTACTACCTGCCATCTGGAGGGTGCAGGTAACTTGTTGAAGGCATTTGAAAAGCAACTGAATATTTCGTCAGGACAATTGACAAAAGACAAATTGTTTGGCATAGCTACCAAACCTTGCATGGGCGCTTGTGGTATGGCTCCGGTTGTTAAAGTAAATGAAAAATTTTATACAGGTTTTACTTTGGACAGGGTACAAGAGCTAATTGCTTCGATAAAAGAAAGCGAGGGGGTGTGATGGTAACAGAACCCGATTCAAAATATTTAATCGAAAATGTAGTATCGAATTTCACACGCGAATACGATGAAAAGGTTCAAAAAAAGATGAACTTTTTGTTGAGGAGAAATTTGAAAAAGCCTGTGATTTTTGTCGGAACCGGTACCTGTGGCATTGCAGCAGGGGCAGATCAAACACTTGTAGCTGTTGAAACGTATTTAAAAAAAAATCAATTAGATGCCGATATAGTTGAAGTTGGCTGTATTGGACTGTGTAGTGCAGAGCCCCTGCTCGACTTTCAAACACCAGGAAAAGCACGGGTGAGTTTTCAGAAAGCAGGCCATTCAAAAGTTGAAACCATCCTTGATGAATGTTTTCATAACCATATTTCGGGCAATAATGTTTTAGGTCAGGTTAGGAATGATGAACATGAGTATTGGGAAGGTATTCCCATCATCAATGATTTGCCTTTTTTTAAAAAACAAAAACGGGTGTTGCTGTTTGACTGTGGCGAAATTGCACCAAACAGTATTAATGAATACATGGCCCGGGAAGGCTACATGGCTTTTGTCAAAACCATTTTAAATTACCCCCCCGACATGGTCTGCAATATGATCGAACAAAGTGGCCTCAGGGGAAGGGGTGGTGGGGGTTTTCCAACTGCCAAAAAATGGAATGTGGTGAGGTCGATCGGTGGAGAACAAAAGTACCTGGTTTGCAATGCCGATGAAAGCGATCCCGGAGCCTATATGGATCGGGCGCTTGTTGAGGGAAATCCCCACAGGCTGATTGAAGGAATGGCCATTGCCGCGTATGCCATCGGGGCTACGAAAGCTTATGTTTACATCCGCTCTGATTATTCGGTTGCAGTAAAGCGTTTAAAAAGCGCTTTGGAACAGGCAAAAGAAAATGGGTTTTTGGGAAGGAACATATTTGGCAGCGGAGTTAATTTGCAGATATTTTTACGCGAAGGCCCGGGTGCTTTTGTGTGTGGTGAAGAAACAGCATTATTGAAAAGCCTGGAAGGCCGGCGGGGTATGCCACGATCAAAACCTCCCTATCCAAGCGAAAAAGGATTATTTGGTAAGCCTACGATTGTAAACAATGTGGAGACCCTGGCAAATGTTCCCTTGATTATTTTGAATGGTCCCAAGTGGTTTAAGGCCATCGGAACACCCGAAAGTGCAGGCACAAAACTCTTTGCCCTGGCTGGTGATACGATAAATACAGGAATTATTGAAGTTCCTTTTGGCATCGGCCTCGATGAGATAATTTACGAAATTGGCGGAGGACTGAAAGATGAAAAAATGCTTAAAGCTGTCCAAATCGGTGGGCCTTCGGGCAGCCTGATTCCCGAACAAAATATCGATATAAAAATAGATTACGATGCTTTCAAAGCTGCTTACCTGATTATGGGTTCCGGTGGTCTTGTGGTAATGGACAACAGGAAGTGCATTGTTGATACTGTTAAGTATTTTATTGATTTCCTCCAGAAAGAATCTTGTGGGAAGTGCATCCCCTGCCGCGAAGGCACCAACAGAATGTACAAGATTTTGGATGCCATTACACAACGGCCTGATGAGGATAATGGCCATGAGTCTCTTATGCGATTTAAGGGTATTTTGCAACTCGAAAGCCTGGCTGAAGTAATCAGCGAAACCTCACTTTGTGGCTTGGGTAAAACTGCTCCAAATCCTGTTCTGTCGGCGCTCAAATGGTTCAGGGACGAGTTTGAAGAACACATTTACGAAAGGAAATGCAGGGCCAATGTTTGTAAGGATTTACGTACTTATATAATCAGTGCCGAACGGTGTACCGGATGCATGGTGTGTTTGAAAAAATGCCCGGAAGATGCCATCACAGGTTCTGCCAGGCAAACACATTTTATCAACCAGGCAAAGTGTACAAAATGCGGTGTTTGCTATGATGTATGTAAATTTTCAGCTATTGATATTTTATAAAGTAAAATTCATGAAGTTTCAAGTAAACGAACATAACGAATAATACCGGGCTTCGCTCGAGCATCCTCGAAAAGTTACGAAAATCAAGATTTTCTACTTTTCGGGACAATTAACCAATAACTCCAAAGCTTCACATGATCTTCAATATCGAAGTAAATAATAAAACCATCAGAGCAAAGAAAGGAGACACCATTCTTGAAACACTCAGGAGAAATGGTATTTCGGTGCCAACGCTTTGCAACATGGAGACATTCTCGCCTACGGGAGCTTGCCGGATTTGTGTGGTTGAAGTAGATGGCCACGATGACCTGATTCCTGCCTGCTCGCACCCTGTGGATGAGTGGATGAAAATACATACTCATTCTCCAAAGGTGATAAGGGCAAGAAGAACGATTGTTGAATTATTGCTTTCCAGCCATCCGGATGATTGCCTTTACTGCATCCGAAATAAGAATTGTGAATTGCAAACCCTGGCCGAAGAATTGGGAATTAGGGAGCGTCGTTTGCCGATTGTAAAAAAGAATCTGAAAAAAGACCCCTCCTGTTCCAGCATAGTGCGCGATCCGGATAAGTGCATTCTTTGTGGAAGGTGTGTGCGGATGTGTAAAGAGAAAATTGGGGTTTCCACCTTCGATTTTATCGGAAAAGGAATGAAAACAATTGTTGGCCCAACATTCAACAATCTGCTCAATATTTCCAATTGCATCACCTGCGGGCAGTGCATCATGGTTTGCCCAACGGGAGCATTACACGAGAAAGAACATATAGGTCAGGTGCATGAGGCCTTGCAAAATCCAGAGAAATACACAGTTGTCCAGATTTCGCCAACAATTTCAGTTTCGCTGGCCGAAGAATTTAATGTGAAATCAGGTAAGGAAATGGATGGACTTTTGGTAGCAACACTTCGGAAGATCGGTTTTAAAAAAGTTTTTAAAACAGCTTTTGCTGCCGATATTATGGTGTTGCAAATCGTTGAAGAACTGGTAAGCCGGATTGAGCAAAATGAAAACCTCCCCATGTTTTCGAGCGATTGTCCGGCATTTATCAAGTATATGGAAGAATACCATCCCGACATGCTTCATCATATTTCGGTTTACAAATCACCACAACAAATCATGGGCAGCCTTATCAAACATCATTTTTCGCGTCAACAAAAGATAAAGGCTGAACAGATTCATTCAGTATCGCTTATGCCCTGTACTGCAAAAAAGTTTGAAGCACAACGCGAGGAAAACACGCACAAGGGTATCCAGGATGTGGATTCGGTGCTTACTACACGTGAGCTTGCACGACTAATTCGTCTCTATGGATTGGATATTCAGCAGGCCGAACCTGAATTAGCTGACAGCCCTTTTGCCATTCGCAGTTCGGCGGGTAAAATAATTGGAGCAAGCGGGGGGGTGGCCGAGGCGGTTTATCGCACACTTTATCACACCATGACAGGTAAAAATCTTTTAAACTTCAAAATTACAGCCTTGCGAAGCAACAAAAATGTGAAAGAACTCCATAGCAAAATTGGAAAAACCAAGATTGGTATTGCCGCGGTAAATGGACTTGAAAATGCTAAGGATCTCATACGACAAATTAAAGCAGGCAGGGACGATTTACAATTTATCGAGGTAATGGTTTGTCCGGGAAGTTGCATTAACGGTGGAGGACAACCCATATCAAAGAATAAAGAGGCCGTAAAAGCCAGGATGAAATCATTGTATGATATCGATGAAAAGGAGTCGATAAAAGTATCGTATAAAAATCCGGCAGTGAAAGATCTGTTTGAAAAATACGATGGAAAGGAGAAAGAATCATTCAGGGAAAAACTCAAAACAAGTTACAGAAAAAGGGATGTATTGCTATAAAAGAGTATGGAAATTGGAGAATAAATAGAAAAGAAAACTTGATTATCAATAATCAAAAACGATTAATCTGCCGCTGGCCGGAAAAGCTCAACAACTAATAAAAGGTACTACTGCGAATTTAGTGGAAAGTAAAATATTAATCATGAGTAGTAAAATAGATTTCTCAGTCCCCGAAGTGTCGGGGCAGGCTGCAAACTTCTTCGAAATGACAGGGCTTTGGCGGGTTTGTTGGGGTGGTTGAAAGTGGGCGCTTCGCGCCCACTTTCAACCACCCCTTGTGGAGTCCTATCCTTGTGTTTTCGAACCGCCAACTGGCGGTGAGACCTACCTCGCCAACACCATTGCTTACACTAACGGCCCGCTTCGCAGCGAGGCGAGCAAGGCGGGAATCTGTTTACGGTGATAGTAATTATTTACATCCACGAAAATGGTAATAGAACCTAATATAATAACGAATAACTAATAATGCCGAGCTTTGCTCGGGCATCCTCGAAAAATTACGAAAATCAAAGATTTTCTATTTTTCGGGACCAATAACCATTAACGAATAACCAATAACCATTAACGAATAACCATTAACCAATAACCATTAACCAATAACGAATAACTAATAACGAACACCCCAATGAGTCACTCGAAACGTAAACAATTGGTATTTACTGTAAAAGACCGCTGCAGGGTATGCTACACCTGCGTAAGAGAGTGTCCTGTAAAGGCCATTCGTATTGAAAATGGCCAGGCCGAAGTGATCAATGAGCGCTGCATTGGCTGCGGTAATTGTACCATAGTGTGCAGCCAGGGCGCTAAAGTTTTTTTGCAAACAGGTGATGATTTAAAAACCTTGCTACAGGAAGGGCAAAAAGTAGCAGCAATCATTGCCCCAAGTTTTCCGGCTGAATTTACCGAAATAGATGATTACAAAACCTTTGTCGGGATGGTAAGGAAATTAGGTTTTAACCTGGTTTGCGAGGTAGCTTTTGGTGCAGATATGGTAGCGAGGGAATATAAAAAAATGCACCATGAGCGGGGTAAGCTTGGGAGCATCTCATCTGATTGTCCCGCGATTGTATTTTATATTGAGCATTACCATCCCCACCTGGTAAAGGATTTGGCAAAAGTTGTTTCGCCTATGGTAGCCATGACACGGGTTGTAAAAGAAAAATATGGCAGCGATACCAAAGTTGTTTTCATTGGCCCCTGCATTGCTAAAAAAGCTGAGTCGGATGAAGTTGATGAGTCTATTACTTTTAAGGAATTAAGAGATCTTTTTACAGCAAACAATATTACCCCAAAAAACACCGACTCCACAGACTTTGATCCGCCCCATGCAGGAAAAGGAGCAATTTTCCCTGTAAGTCGCGGATTGTTGCAAACAGCAGGTATTTCAGAGGATATCATTAACGAAAATGTAATTGTTGCTTCAGGGAGGGTTAATTTCAGGGAGGCTGTCAGGGAATTTGAAAACGAAGAAGAAGATAAGCACCACCTAGAGCTCTTATGCTGTCGGGGTTGTATTGTTGGTCCGGGAATGTCGAAACGAGGTTCGAGATACAGCCGACGTACCAAGGTGAGTAATTACGTTAGAAAAAGATTGCAGGACATCGACAAGAGTGAATGGGGAAAAAATGTAGAAAAGTACAGCACACTCAATTATCAGCAGCAGCACGATGTTCGGGATCGCAGGCTGCCGGTGCCAAGCGAAGACCAAATCAGGGAAGTATTGGAAACTATTGGGAAATTTGAAGAAAAAGATCATTTAAATTGTGGTTCCTGCGGTTACGATACCTGCCGCGAACATGCCATTGCCATTGTGCAGGGACTGGCCGAGGATGAAATGTGTCTTCCCTACAGCATCGAAAAATTACATCAATCCATTAGTGACCTTAACACCTCAAATAAAAACCTGGCTTCAACAAGACAGGCATTGAAGCAATCAGAAAAACTCGTAAGCCTGGGGCGCCTTTCAGCCGGAATTGCGCATGAGCTTAACAATCCCCTGGGTGTAATTACCATGTACAGCAACATTCTTAAAGATGAAGCGGCCGAAGACGATCCGGTCCGTCAGGATCTTGATCTCATTATAGAACAGGCTGCAAGATGCAAGAAAATTGTTGGTGGCTTACTCAATTTTGCACGGAAAAGTCAGGTTAACCTTAGCCCAACCAATATTATCGATTTTGTAAAACAAAGTCTAACATCCGTAATTAAACCTGAGAATATCATCATTGATTTTCAAAGTGAAATATCAAATCCAATGGCCAATATTGATACCGACCAGATGATGCAGGTGCTAACCAACCTTGAAAAGAATGCGGTGGAAGCCATGCCCGATGGTGGAATACTTAGTATAACTCTTAATAATGATGCTGAACAAATTTTTATCAATATTGGCGATACAGGTACAGGTATTTCAAAAGAAAATATGGAACATGTTTTCACGCCATTTTTTACTACAAAAGGAATTGGCCAAGGTACAGGGCTCGGCCTGCCGTTGGTTTATGGAATAGTAAAAATGCACAAGGGGAAGATTGATGTCGTTTCAAATGCCGATCCTGAATCCGGGTCAACAGGAACTACTTTTAAAGTAAGCTTTCCGCGAGCTTTGGAGAATTGAATTAATGGAGATTGGTTAAAAGTTTAATGAGTAAAATCTAAAAACCCAAACGCTACTGATTTTTAGCGCTTCTCCCTTTAGGGTCTGGGGTAAAAAGCGCTAAAAATCAGTAGTTTGGGAAAGTCCCCTTCAGGGGATTTAGGGGTATTAAGGCTTTTTAGATTGGTCTCTTTAATTATTTAACAATTAAAAACTGAAAAATTAGTATAGAAAATGAAGAAAACAATTTTGATTGTTGATGATGATATGGATTACCTGTTTCAATTGAAATTAAAAGTTGAAAAGTTTGGCTTTGATGTGGTAACTGCTGATGGGCAACGCGAAGGTGAAAAAGTAATTGAATCGCTCAAGCCCGATTTGGCCATTATTGATTTGATGATGGAAAACGAAGACAGTGGATTTGTATTGAGCTATAAAATAAAAAAGAAATACCCCAATGTGCCGGTAATCCTCGCCACCGCAGTTACTGCCGAAACAGGCATGGGTTTCGATCTGAGCGAAGCAAGTAACAAAGAATGGATTAAGGCCGATTTAATCCTGGACAAAGGTATCCGGGGCGATCAACTCGAAAAAGAGATTAAGAAATTATTAAAAATATAGATATCGTTGCATATTTAATGGACAGCTTTAATTGTTTTTTTTGAACCTTTGTGCCTCCGTGCCTCTGTGGTTTGTATTTTGACCACGAAGTCACAAAGGCACAAAGTAAAATATTGCCGCCATAATTTATTTAATATTTTGAGATGATATGATTCAGAAAAACTGTATGTTAAAAATTTTAATACAAAAATCAATGGTAAATAGAAATTCGCTGATGGCTATCGGGGCTAAGGACTGATCCCGAAAGCTATCGGGACTGAGAACTGATGTGTAAAAAAGCAATTGAATTTATAAGTAGGTGTTCAAAATAATAGTCGCAGAACTAAATTATACAAAGTATGGCAAAACTAAAAATACTGGTTGTTGATGATGAACCGGGCATCCGCTCTGGAGTTATACGCATCTTACGAAACTTTAAGGTGGATTATCCTTTTATGGATGAACACTATGATTTCCAGGTGTTCGAGGCTGCCGATGGGGAAGATGGAATAGCGCTTATAGATGGCGAGCAACCGGATATTGTGCTACTCGACAACAAGCTTCCCGGCATACAGGGGGTGGAGGTATTGGAGTACATCCGCAACAAAAAGTACGATATGTTTGTGGTAATGATCACGTCTTATGCCTCCTTGGAACTGGCCGTAAAGGCTACCCACGATGGGGCAGTTGACTTTATCCCGAAACCATTCACACCCCAGGAACTCAAATCATCGCTCGAAACCATTGTAAAGCAGATTTACCTTAAGCGTATGGCCCGCGAAATGAAACAGCAGGGCAAACAAATCCGCTTTCAGTTTTTATCAGTTTTATCACACGAGCTTAAAGCGCCCCTCAATGCCGTTGAAGGTTATCTTAATATAATTAAAGACCGCCAGTTGGGAGATAATATTAACGATTACAACGAACTTATCAATCGGTCGTTGAAAAGGCTGTCGGGGATGCGTAACCTGATTTTTGATCTTTTGGATCTTACTAAAATAGAATCGGGCAAACAAAGCCAGCGGACGGAAAACACTGATTTGGTAACTATTGTGCGCAATGCTATCGATACCATGATGCCTTTTGCCATCCAGAAAGAAGTGGAGGTAGCATTGAATGGACCTGAAAAAATGATTAAATTTATCGATCCCGAAGAAATGGAAATCATTTTAAATAACCTCATTTCAAATGCTATAAAGTACAACAGGCAAAAAGGAACAGTGAATATTAACCTTGCTGAAGGAGATGGTAAAACAACAATTCGGGTTGAAGATTCGGGAATTGGCATCAATAAAGAGGACCAGGCAAAGCTTTTCAAGGACTTTTCGAGGATAAAAAATCCGAAAACAAAAAATATAACAGGAAGTGGGCTGGGATTATCCATTGTAAAAAAAATAGTTGAACTAAATAAGGGAAGTATCCAAGTTGAAAGCGAACCGGATAAAGGGACTGTTTTTACTGTAATCTTACCTGTTTAGTCCTTGCAAGAAAACTATTAATGTTGAAAATCAGCATTCACCCCGGCCCTAACTCGCTTCGCAGCGGGAGGGAGTTTTGATTTTCAACAGTTTGCTCCCTTTAGGGATGGGGTGATCAAGCTGTTGAAAATCTAATTGTCGGAGTTTTCTTGCAAACACTATTTAAGTGAGAGAGAAAATATAATGTGTATCAGGGTATTTTTCCAAGTCAACAGTCTTTGCCAACTGTGGACTGCCAATCCCGAAAAGTAGAAAATTTCAGAATTTCGTAACTTTTCGAGCCCGCCTTGCCGCCAGCATAGGCTTTTGTTTAGGCGAGGCAGGGATGCACGGGCGAAGCCCGGCACTGTGGACTGATTTTTAAACAACAAAGGTTCACAAAAATTAAAGTAGAACAAAATATTAATGAAGCAAGCGTGAAAGTATTCAGAGACATTGAAAATCTTCCAGCCATCAGCAATTGTGTTGTTACAACCGGTTCCTTCGATGGAGTGCATATTGGCCATCAGGTGTTAATTGACAGGCTCAATGAGCTGGCCAGGACTATTGGCGGCGAATCCGTGCTCATCACTTTTTATCCGCATGTGCGAAAAGTGCTCTACCCGGAAACCAAAGGTAAAGATCTGGAGATGATTAATTCGCAGAGCGAAAAAATTGAACTGCTCGAAAAAACCGGGCTGGATAACCTGGTGCTCATCAATTTTACACTTGAATTTTCAAAAACATCAGCCGAAGATTTTGTGCGGAAATTACTGGTAGGTAAGTTGGGGGCCAGGATTATTGTTGTAGGCTACAACCATTATTTTGGTCATAATAAAGAGGGGAATTACGTTAAGTTGATAAAATTGGGGAAAGAGATCAACTTTGAAGTCGTGGAAATTCCAAAGCAGGAACTTGAGAAAGAAACAGTGGGCTCTACAAAAATCCGTAAGTCGCTCAAAAATGGTAAGATAATGCACGCCAATGCTTACCTCGACCACATTTACTTTATCCACTCCGTTTTTTGTGTGGGTAGTGAGCTCTATAGTAATCTGGGGTTTAAAACTTTTGTGGTAAAAATTGAAGAAGACAGCAAGCTAATTCCTCCTGACGGAATTTATGCTATCAGGGCCGAAATTGATGGCCTTATCTCAAAAGGCATGATGCTCAATAATTACCATGGAACATTTATACACCCGGAACTCAAAAATGCGGTAGAAATATACTTGTTTGAAACCGGCCTTGACTATTGCAATAAATTCGGAAAAGTATTTGTACACAAGGAGATGAGCAGAACAATTCAGCTAAACGATAAAGAAAAACTTCAAAGTCAGATGGTAACTATTAGGTCAGAAATTGAAGAACTAATATATTAATTTGGTACTACAGTGGACTGTGAATCCCGAAAAATAGAAAATCTATGATTTTCGTAATTTTTCGTGCCCGCCTTGTTCGCCTCGCTGCGAAGCGGGCCGCCAGTGCAGGCTTTTGTATAGGCGAGGCAGGGATGCACGGGCAAAGCCCGGCACTGCCAACTGTGGACTGCCAACTGACTTAGTAAATTTTGAATTAATGGACAATAAGAAGATTACAATAACCTTTCTCGGAACAGGTACTTCCATAGGTGTGCCCGTTATTACCTGCGATTGCGCGGTATGCACCTCCACCGACCCACGCGATAACCGCACACGGGCTTCGGTGATGATAGAAGTTGATGACAAGGTTTTTGTGATCGACTGTGGCCCGGATTTTAGGATGCAGATGCTGCGCGAAAATGTGAAGAACTTATCGGCAATACTATTTACCCACGAGCACCGCGATCATATTGCAGGTCTCGACGATGTAAGGGCTTTCAACTATGTGCTCAACAAGCGCATCGATATTTACGGATTGGATAGAACTCTTGAAATGGTTAAAACTGAATTTCCATACATTTTCACTCCTCAGCGCTACTTTGGAGCGCCACAAATCAATCTGAATATTATCGACTCGAATCCATTTGCCATAGACGGATATAATTTTATCCCCCTTACGGTTTATCACGATAAGCTGCCCATTTTGGGTTTTCGTTTTGGCGATTTCACCTATATCACCGATGCCAGTCGTGTTGATGATACTGAACTTGAAAAAGCGAAAGGATCAAAAGTCGTGGTTTTAAATGCTTTACGCAATTCAAGACATCCCTCACACTTTTCGGTGGATGAAGCACTGGAGATCATCGAAAAACTAAACCCTGAAGTTGCTTATCTTACACACATGAGCCACTTCATTGGCAAACACGAAGAACTTGATGCCCGATTGCCCGAAAATGTTCACCCTGCCTACGATGGCCTGCGGATTGAACTTCCAGTGTGATGCTGTTAAATCCTGAACTTCATATCAGGGAATCCAACATTTATAACCGTGTTAAACAACGCATTCTCTTGCAAAAGTAAACGTTCGATATTGTAAACTTTGCGAAGCAAATAATTGCTGTAATTTGTACTTTAAATTAAGTAAACGATTACCAAAATGATATTCAATCCGGAGAAATACGCCATTCCTGACGAAGCCATGAAACCCTTCATCGACCCTGATGAAATTAATGGATACCTTCAAAAATCAAAAGCCACTAAGGCCAGGGTTAGGGAAATAATAGCCAAGTCGCTTTCCAAAAAGCGCCTTAACCTTGAAGAAACAGCCACGCTCATCAATGCAGATGACCCTGAGCTGATCGGGGAAATAAAAAATGGCGCCCGCGAACTCAAGAAAACGGTCTATGGGAATCGTATTGTTTTGTTTGCCCCGCTTTATATTGGTAATCATTGCATTAATAATTGTAAATACTGCGGTTTTAAAGCCTCCAACAAATTTGCAGTCCGCCGCAAATTAACAGATGAGGAAATTATACGCGAAACCGAGGCTCTTGAAGATAATGGCCAAAAACGTCTTATTCTGGTTTATGGAGAACATCCCATGTACAACCCCGAATTTATTGCGCATTCTGTGAAGTTGGTTTATGGTGTGAAAAAAGGAAACGGTGAAATCAGGCGTGTTAATATTAATGCCGCACCACTCGACATCGAGGGTTTCCGCACGGTGAAAAATGCCGGTATAGGAACCTACCAGGTATTCCAGGAAACCTACCATCCCAAAGCTTATAAGTTGTTTCATTTGGGTGGCCCCAAAAAAGATTATAACTATCGCTTAACTTCACTCGACCGGGCACAGGAAGCTGGCGTTGACGATGTGGGCATAGGCGCACTATTTGGACTATACGACTGGCGCTTTGAAGTGATGGGGCTGGTGCGTCATACCAACCACTTTGAAGCTGTTTACAATGTTGGTCCGCACACCATTTCTTTCCCGCGCATTACCGATGCCTCCGAACTCAATATCGACCCGAAATTTGAAGTGAGCGATGAAGAGTTTGTCCGTATAATTGCCATCCTTCGCCTTGCCGTGCCCTACACCGGAATGATACTTACAGCAAGGGAAAGCCATGCCGTACGTACCGAAGTAATGCACTACGGCGTGTCGCAAATTGATGGTGGCACCAAGCTCGAAATAGGCGCTTACTCCGATTCACTCAACGAGGATCAAAACCTCAACAAAGAGCAATTCAAGATCAACGATCCCCGATCCCTGGGTGAGGTAATTGACGAGCTGCTCGAAAACGATTTTCTCCCTTCATTTTGTACTGCCTGCTACCGCAAAGGCCGCACCGGCGAACACTTTATGGAATTCTCTGTTCCCGGTTTCATCAAGCGCTTTTGCACACCCAACGCCATACTCACCCTGGCCGAGTACCTCGAAGATTACGCCACACCCGAAATCATCGAAAAAGGCTGGCGCGTTATCGAAAAAAACAAGCAGGAACTCACCGGTTTCATTAGCCTCGATGAACTGGAAAAACGCATCCAACGCATAAAGCAAGGCGAGCGGGATTTGTATTTTTAAGGGAAGAGAATTGAAGGTAGGTTTTGGAGTTTTTAGGCCATAGAAGGGGAGCAAAATTTTTAGTTTTGTTTTTGAACCCAATTGGAAAATTCCCAGCTTCGTCCATATATTTTAACCATGTTCCAATATCACTTTATTATAGTGAAAAGACGCATCAGGCAAAACGGATGGAAGTTTTATTGAAAAACCCCTTGCATTGTTCAATGGCCATGGGATGTGAGTGTACTTCACGAATATCGTTGATAGTTTGTCCCGGAAGCGCTAGCAGGTTTTGTTTTATCCGCAGATATTCTTCTCCAATGATTTTTACCGGATTTTTACGGAGTAAGTTATAATTGTGCAGAATATTTCCTACCAAAGAATTTTCGATGGCAAGGGCATCCATAATCGGATTTGTGTTCTGCCAGCTTTCGGTAAGTTCTTTAAAAGTGTCGCAGGGCAGCAGTTCCACATCCTCATGAAAATAATTGCGGTTGGCAATCTCGTGAAACGACCCAATGGTTTCCTGCATGGCTATTTTCATATTTTTAAGTATAAAAAAACCCCCGCTTTCCGCGAGGCTTCATTGTTTAATAAATTTGGCTCATTTCTAAGATACGGTTGAAAGTTTATAAGTAGACTTTGTTACCAA
>CAZQIV010000016.1:0-76883 GCA_964593705.1 uncultured Lentimicrobiaceae bacterium
GCCTTGTCTGTACTGCAAAATAATGCCTTGTCTGTACTGCAAAATAATGCCTTGTTTCCAAAAATTGCCTATCCCGAAAAATAGAAAATCTATGATTTTCGGATTGTTTGTACCGGGTTTCGTGAATCCTGGGCACGAGCGGACTGCCTACTGAAGACTGCCTACTGAAGACTGCCTACTGAAGACTGCCTACTGCCAACTGAAGACTGCCTACTGCCAACTGCCTACTGAAGACTGCCTACTGCCAACTGCCTACTGTATTTCGTCCATCTGGTTTAAATCTCCTCTTTTTGAAAGCGTAATAAAACATGCAAGTACAAAAAATCTGTTTGATCCGGGCACGATAGGCTCAGCTACATACACGCCATCGCTGTTTGGTATTTCTGAAAACCGTTCTCCGTATTCCTGCTTAAAGCCTGGCAGGTTAGTTATGGCTGCATAAATAATGATGTTTTCACGATGCAGGTAACTGATGTTTACATCCAGGGTATTGTAAGCAATAGTTTCGCTGTTATTAAATCCCGGCAGGTTGGGATTGTGATAAACCCTGGGCGATGAAAATTTGTAACTCACTCCAACCAGCGAACGGATGCCATCGAACCAATGTTTGTAAACCACCGACAGGTTGTGTTTGCCGGTAAATGAAGGGATGGCCGAATACGGATAATCCCTGTAATTGCGCTCTGTATCGCAATAGCTGTATGAAATCCAGTACTCAGCATTTTTCAGCGTTTTGTTATCACGCCAAAATACGTCAAAACCATAAGCATAACCATCCCCGGAATTTGAGTATGCATCAGGCAAATAGAATTCGTGCGGATTTACTTTTACAAGGTCTTTATAATCTTTGTAATAAACTTCCGTACGTAATGTTCTTTTATTTTTAATCGACTGAAAGGTGAGGATGTATTGATCAGCGCGTTCCGGGCTTATCAGGTCGGTATAGATTAAATATTCGTCCAGTGGATCCTGGTAAAACCAACCGTAGGCAAAAGAAACCTGGCTGAAATCATCAAATTTGTAAGCTGCGGAAAGGCGTGGCGAAACACTTGTTTTTTTGAGATAATCAGAATATTCGAGCCTTCCCCCTACCCTGCTCACAAATTTATTGGAGAGATAAATTTCCGCTTCGCCAAATGTTGAAAACGAATTACCCTGGTAGTTGTTCAGGAATTTTTCCTGGCCTTCGAGATAATCACTGATGTATTCTTTCGAAAAAATATCTGCACCCATCCTAAGATTTATTTTTTCGTTCAACTGGTGTGTAAAAACATTTTTGTAGTGAAGTCCACGTAAAGTCTCTTTAAAGTTAACCTTTCCATATTCAACATTATCCCTGTTTTCGGTAATGGAAATTCCGGTGTGATACACCCATTTTTTACCAAGCATCGTTTTCCACGATCCATTTACATACAGGTTGTTGTTTCTTAAATCATAAGCCGTAATTTGTCCGTCATTATTTAGGTTGGCCTGATTTAACGACATGTATGAAGTATTGATGTTGGTATAGAGTTTCAACATTCCCGATTTGCCGGTTGTTTGCCTTACGCTTACATCTGCGGTTAAATGTTCGGGCGGATGATTCCAGTCGAAATTTTGCGGTGCAATGGCCATATAAGGCTTCAGGTTGGTGTAGTTGATTGATGCAGTTACAGCCCCGGTATTCCATTTTTTTGTTCCGGCCAAACCGGCGCTCACAGACAGTAGCGAAATATTCAATTCATCCTCAGCGGGCATGTCGTTGGTGTTTAACTGCAACACCGATGAGAGCGCCTGGCCATATTCTGCCGAATAACCACCCGTGCTAAATACAGTTCCTTTAAACATAAAGGGATTGAATCTGCCACGTGTTGAAGTTAATGGTGGCGATGAGTTGTAGGGAACTTGCACGAGCATGCCGTCAATATAGGTTTGCGATTCCTCACTGCTGCCGCCTTTTACGAATAGCTTACCCGACTCAGGGTTGGATGTTGTTCCGGGTAGTGTTTGCAAAGCGCCATAAACATCGCCCATTGCCCCGGCGGTTGTTACCATGTCGAGCGAACTCAAAGTAGCTGATCGCTTCTCATCGCCGGCTTCAAAAGTGCCTGCGGTAATAGTTACTGCTTTCATTTGATTAAACTTTTCTCTAAGGACAATTGTAAATTTTAGCGCTGTACCATCCAACAAAACTTTCTCCTCAAAACCTTCATATCCTATAAAGTCAACTTTCAGGGTTTGTTCGCCACTTTCATCAGTTTTAAATTTAAAGTTCCCATCCACATCACTTGATATTCCATCATAAGTTCCCAAAAGGTAAACATTAGCGCCGGTAAGCACTTCCCCTTTTTTGTCGGATACATTTCCCGAAATATCGGTTTGTGCTGATATTCCTAAGTTGCTGAAAAGATTTATCGTTAAGATTATGGCAGATATTTTAACAATTGCTCGCATTGTATCATTTAATTAATGAGATGCAAAAGTGAATCAACACACTGCTGAAACAAAATAAAATGGATTGAACTGTTGAATATGCTGACTGAATTGTAGAATTGATAACCATTAATGTAAAATTCAGGTATTGATTATTCCTGTTTCCCGAACAGGGCTATAACAAATCGACTCATTGTTAAAACGGAGTGATGTAGCTGTGGCAAGTATGACCGGATAGTAGAAAAAATGCAGTTTTGGTGGTGTGTTTTCACCCATAAGGGCGAAAACCACTACTGATTTTCACCCATAATTTAATTCCCACTACACTCTAAAAAAAGTTAATTAAAATTAACTAAATCATAATATAATGGTAATTAAGTATATACTTGCTTAATTACCGATTATAGTTTTAATTCATTCACTCTGGTATGGCAATTGTTAATTCAATATTTTACCTAAATAGCTATTTAACAATTATTTAACAAGATATAAAATAACTTAAAGATAGGAGATTTGTTTTTATGTATTGAGGAAAACTGTTGTTCGTAATCTCTAACAATAGGTATTTTATAAAAAACCCATCACAATTTAAAACTATTATTATGAAAAAGTTTACAGTAAAAAGAAAGGTGAAAGCTACTATTGAGAAAGGAAGATTTCTCGTAGCTACAATGTTTTTAATCGCATTTTTTGCGATCGGTTCAAACCAGGTGGCGGCACAAACAGATTGTTGTCCGGAATTCAAATTAAAAGATGCCGTGGAAATTTGTCCGGCAGAAGGAGCTTGCCAAAGCGATTTGCCGGGTGGCCAGGGAGATAAAGCTATGGCTGCCTGTAAGGAGAGCGCCCATGTTTACACGGTTTACCCCAACGATGCAGCCTATTCATATACCTGGACGGTAAATGGCGGCATCATAGCAAATCCCACCCCCGATAATCCAAAGGTAATTGTTTGGGGCACAGGCAGTGTGGGCTACATCAAAGTAGTGATTAGCAACCTCGCTACTGGTGGTACTTGCCTCGACTCAATAACAGCACAGATTTGCCTGATTGACGGCCCTGAAGCTGATTTTATTACTGACCAGGATACTGTTTGTATTAACACAGCAGTTCATTTTACAAATTTATCATTGGGAGGAAGTGTTTACTTATGGGACTTTGGCGATGGAATCACGTCCACACTGGCCAACCCCTTAGATCATCCCTACACTAATCCGGGCACATATACCGTAACCCTTACTGTTACCGATATGGGCGCTGGCCATTGGGTACAAGTATTCCAGGAGGAAGATAGTATCCTAATGCAGGTTCCCTGTGGTTGTTCCGACACCATTACCAAAAAGATAGTTGTCCTGCCGGGTGAGGGGCCGAAAATTGAAACCGATTGTTGTTATGGCACCGTGTGTGCCGGAGATACATCTTCGTTTTGTACACCACCACCACCACCGGGTTGTCCTACATACAATTGGACGGTTACCGGAGGAACTATAATTTCGGGTGTGGGAACCAATTGCGTTTCCGTGAAATGGTCGCCAACCTATATTGGGCCTACTACCATCAGCCTTGAAACACCCGGCTGTGGTACTGCTCCATGCGAAGGGACAACAATTTTAAATGTGCCTGTTTTTTATCCAAACTTTCCAATTTCAGGACCATTATCACTTTGCCAGGGAGCTTCCGGAACTTTTTCCTTACCAACTTTGCCAGGCACATATTATAACTGGACGGTTAGTGGCGGTGGTTACCAGTTTAATTTACAAGACAGAAATACACCAACAGTAAATATTTCATTTTATGATGCAACAACTTATACCATAAAATGTGAATATAATAATCCACTGGCAAATTGCGGCCCTGGCACAAGTACTTTTATTATCAATGTATTGCCTGAGTTTGTTTTTACCTATGGTGAAGAGCAGGTTTGTGAAGGCACTACCTGGACATATTTTACCAATGGTGACGCTACCTGGAGTGTATCTCCTGCCGGGCCTGGCATCGTTCCTGGCGCACCACCATCATCGGCTGATATTATCTGGAATAGCCCGGGAACCTATACCATTACGGCAACAGCGGTAAATGCTGCAAACTTTTGTAATATCAATGCCATAAAAGTGGTAGAGGTAATTGCTAAACCTGTATTGAATCCTATTGTAGGTAACGACAGCGTGTGTCCGGGCGAGAATGTTACTTACAGTATTTCGTCGGATAAAAAGGACCAGACCTTTGTATGGTCAATAAGTGGAGGTCCGGGAACTATACATACCGAGATGGGATCCATGCATGATTCGGTGGTTGTTCAATGGACGGGTATCGGGCCCTGGCAGCTTAGTGTTTATCAGAAAGGTGAGCCCGGTGTTTCTTGCGATTCAGATCCTATGCTCCTAAATGTATTTCCTTTTCTTCCTCCTGTTATTAGTGGTTCCAGCACCGTGTGTGTAGATGCCAGCGAAGTTTATACCGCGGGCGGTTCCAACCCTTCGGGCGATTTCGATTGGAGCATTAGCCCGGCGGCGCAGGGGACGATACAAAGTGGACAGGGCACCAACTCAGTTACCATCCTGTGGCATGGCCCTTCAGCCAGTGCCACCCTATCGGTTACTTCGTGTACCGGCAGCGACACGCATACCATCAATATCACCGGGCGACCTGTCGCCAACGTTAGCTACAGCACCTTGCCTGTATTTTGCCAGGGCGATGTGGTGAACCTGGTACTTTCAACTCCATATTTCGGGCCTTACACCTATGAGTGGTTCAAAGTAGGCACCGGAAGTTTAGGAATTTTTACAAATACCTTAAACATCACCATTTCGTCCTTAAGCGTAGCCACGCATCAATATTATGTTTTGGTAAAGGAAAATGGCTGTGAGTTTAAATCTAATATAGTAGATGTAATCATCAAAAATTGTGTTCCCGGAACTCCGGGTGGTCCTCCTACTTATAACGGCTGCGGTGTGATTTGCTGGTTTTGGCCTTATGTTGAGTGCGATAAAGTTACCCTTATCGACAAATCCCTGGCACAACCAGGCATTATCAACAGTTGGTTATGGAGCGTTAGCCCAACTGGCAGCTTCGATAACATGTTAGCTCAAAACCCGGTACTTACGGTTCCGGTATCAGGACCTTATACCATCACACTGACGGTAACTTCCTCTGCGGGCTGTACTTCAACTTATACTGAAACGGTGGACATTCTGCTCCCCACGGCAAGTTTCACATACACAGCACCGCTTTGCGATAATGCTCCCATCAGTTTTACTGCCTCTCCATTCAATCCAACTTATAACTATGCCTGGGATTTTGGTGATGGCTTAACATCATACACAGCAAACACGGAACATACTTATGGGTCTCCTGCTCCCGCCAACTACACGGTTAACTTAGTAATAAGTAACGACAAAGGCTGCGTGGCAAATGCTTCACAAACCATTACGGTTAACCCTTCACCCGTTTGCACCATTTCGGCCAGCGACACCATTTTTTGTCCCGGCAGTTTCGAAACCCTCGCTGCACCATGTGGAGGTGTAGGTTGGGGATACCAATGGTATAAAAACGGAAAACTGATTCCTGGAGCCAACGGAGACACTTATAATGTTTACGAACATGGGGAGTATCATGTAGTGGTCTCAAATACAACCGGCTGCTCCAATGCATCGAATAAGATTTACATGTATGTGCATTCGCTGCCCATAGTAAAAGTTAGCGGCGATGGACATATTTGCGCATTTCCTGCATCCATTTCCGGGGTTTATTTAATTGCCAATTATGATATCAATTATATCTATAGCTGGAGTTGTATTCCTAACGTAGCTTCTTTTTCGCCGGCAACAAGTAATGCAACCTGGGCAAGCCTTACTTTGCCTGCTGTTTTGCCCGCCACCTACGAATTTATTGTTGAGGTTACCGACACTACTACCGGCTGCGTTAACAGCGATACCCTGTGTGTAACTTTTTACGAAATACCCACGGTAGATTTCTTCCCATTTACGGCACTTTGCGAAGGTACACCGGTACTGCTAACGCCCACGCTCGATGATTTCTCCAAATATACCTATCATTGGAATACCGGGGAAACCACGCCCACCATCATGGCCTCAAATCCCGGGCACTACAGCCTTACCGTGACCGATAAGAAGGGTGGATGTAAGACTACTGCTGATGCAGCCATAATTTTTTCTAAGCCCGATTTAAGCCTCTTCCCATTGGGTTGTGCCACTATTTGCCCTCCCGATATCTTGAATTTGTACATTCCTTTACCACTCAATGCGTGGTGGCCCAACGATACCTATTCGAGCGCTTATCCTTCCATTACCTGGTACGATAACGGCAACTATGGCAGCCCGATAGGCTATGGCGAAACCTTTAATTTTCCGTCATCCGGAACCGGGAACCATGAGTTTTCAGTAGTAGTTCAAAACAGCTTTGGCTGTTTGGATACAGCGGGTGTATTTTGCCTCACCGATAATGCGGTGTGTTGTGAAATCATCGCTGCGATAAACCAGACTGATGCAAGTTGTCCACAATCAGCCGATGGGTCATTTTCCATTTTCTTTGATCCTACTTCAACCGTTGCACCATTTACTGTTGAAATAAGTCCGCAAAGTGGTTTGCCACCGTATATAGTGTCAATACTCCCAGGTGGTGATCACACTTTTTCAGGCTTACCTCCGGGATCTTATGTTGTCACCATAAAAGATGCATCAGGCCAATGTGAAGATTCTCTTGATGTCACAATCGGATTTTTACAGGATTACTGTTGTTTTGCAGAAGCTGACTCAAGTTTTATACACATTTTAAATGACACCATCTTTTATTCAGATGTGGTTTGGGACAATAAATACTACATCGGCGAAGGCGTAATGGTTACTATGGCCGGGGCAATGTTTGACATTACAAACGTTGATGTTGTATTTGACGAGTGTGCAGGTATCGAGTTTATTAATGGTGGCTACCTACGCGCCAACAATTCAGTATTCAGGCCCTGCGATATCGATAAGAGCTGGAGAGGTTTACGGTTTGACGGCGCTGGCGAATTTGATAATATTGTTAACGAATCGACATTTAAAAATGCCGAAGTTGCACTCTATTTCCAAAATGAAGCCGATGCGGTAGTCTCGAATAACCTGTTCTCAAACTGCAATTATGGAGTCAGGGTTGAAAATCACAACAACTTTAATCATCCTATTTCAGGCAACCGTTTCGTTACCGAAGATTTCTTCCCGGACTTCGCTTGCGAAACGAAGTATTCATTTGTAAACAACAACGTTACGCTTGGCATCTATTCCGAGTATTCCAGGTTCGTTGATCAGGTATCCCACAACGAGTTTATCAATTCAACAGGTACTACCTGGCCCAGAACTTATGGTATTTACCAGGTGTATGGTGGTGGCGTATTTTCAGAAAATACTTTCACCGACATAGGTACGGCTGTAACGCTCATCGGACAAATGTATTATTCCAGCGTTGAGAACAACGAAATCGAGATAAACCTGCAAACCTTGAATAACTCCTCAGCCATCTTCGTGACTTTATGCGATGGCCCGGTCATTGAAGTACTCAACAATGAAATTACAAACAACTACAACCAGTGGGATAGCTTCTCGGCCATTTATGCTGCTCACTCCACTAGCTTAGGTATTGCAAATAACGAGATAGATGGCTTCAATTTTGGCATCATCGACGTTGGTAACACCAATTACCAGATCAGTAATAACGTGATTAATGATACCCGTTCAGCAGGAATTTATGTTTTCGAACTGCCTTACAGCACCGGTTACATTACCTGCAATTCGATTAAGATGAGGGATTACAATAATAGCTTTGGTATTTTGGGATTTAACATGTCATCAATGAGTGAGGTATCGAGCAATTGCATCACCGACTGCTATACTTCGATGAATTTCTCAGGCTGGGGCTCGGCAGGAAATCTACCCATATTGCCATTAATCAGGAATAACTTTCTGTATAATTACGCTTATGTTGGAATCAATGTACAGGGACATACTGGTAATATTGGAACCGTTACCGATCCCGGCTTGAACACCCTGTGGAGCAACAATAATACGGCAACCGACATCAATAGCAACACTTCAATTACCGTGGCCGATAACTTCGGGATGTTTAACATTTCGTTCCCACTGGTACAGATTACAAGTAACAACCCCTACCATTCAACTGCCTCGTGCGGACACCAGATTTTCAATATGCCATCACAAGGCAACCTGAACATCGACTATGCCTGCGATAATTCTGATCGGATTTATGAGCTAATGACAGGTGCTGGCGGAACCTATTACCTGGCACCTGGTTACCAGGAAACACTAAAATCATCGCCTACTCCATTCGAACACGCTAATATGATTATGGCTTCTATGGAAAATCCTGATATGGCACTTCTGAATGAAATCATCCTGCTTACCGACCTGACATCAAACCAGGAAGCCCTGCTGATGTACGATTTCCATTACAGAAATGGCGATTACCAGAACGCACGTGCTTCAATGGAAATGTTTGCACCGCATACCCTGGATGAGCAGGATTATAAGACCCTGTCGATGTACGGCCTGGATGCCATCGCTTATAGCTGGGATGAATTCTCTGAGGGGGATATTGAAACCATGAAGATGATAGCTGCCGAAGAATCGGTTTATGCCAACCTCGCTATATCATTGCTCAACAACGTGTCGGGCTATAGAGATCATATCACCGAAGAAGTAGTTTTACCTGATGTAACGTGGACTGAAAATATCAAGCGTGTCGAAACTGATGGCAGCTACCTCAACATCTATCCCAACCCGGTAACAAACACCGCTTACATCGAGTTTATCGATAACACCGATGGCAACAGTAAGATTGAAGTTTTTGATATCCGCGGTAAGCTGGTAAACGAAATCGACATCAGCATTGTTTCCGGTGGAATTGAAATGGATGTACAGCAACTTCGTGGTGGAATCTATTTCGTTACCATTGCCAATCCCGAATCAGGATTTATCCAAAAAGGGAAAATGGTTAAAATTGATAATCAATAATAAATTCACCTCATTCCTTACACCTTTTCCCCTTCGCAAGAAGGGGGAATTCCCTCTCCTTTTAGGAGAGGGTTAGGGTGAGGTTAAAAAAAAGGAGACATCATGAAATACATATATAGAACAATATCGATAATCCAAATGCTGATTATCTTATTGATTTCACCCCATGTTTTTCCTTCGGGACAAAATGAAGACGGGAGGAAATCCACAACAAACCTAAGGGCAGCGAGCCCAAAGGATATAAATTATCAAAACACCTCCGGGTTTAGTTATTTTCCCGGAAACGGATTGCGCGGGAGTTTAGCTTATGGCCACAACGCGTGGACTTATCAAATATTTACTGTTGACGTGGATGATCCCGCGGCAATAAATATTTTGGATACTGTAGATTTCCAGACTTTCTGTGGTGATTTTGAGCCCGGTAACGATGAGCAATTCTGGCTTATCCAATATCCTGAAAACATCCTCAAAACCGTAAATGTATCAACCGGGGTAACGCAGTTTGAAGCGAATCTGCCGATACCTTTGACCAACGGTATTTGGTCGAGCCTTTCGGTGCATAAAACCACCGGAGATTTTTATGCCATTGCTACCGATGGTTTACAATCAGTTATATACAATATCGATAAGTCAACAGGTGCTACCCAGCAATTATTTGCCCTGAGCATGCCGGCAATAATAAGCTCATCGTTCGATGCAAGCGGAACATTATATGTTTTCGACATTGAAACCGACTCCACTTATACAGTTGATATTTCATCGGGCAATGTTACAGGTTTGGGCCCGGCGGGCTTTGATGGTAATTTTGCCCAGGACATGGGCTGGGATCCGGTGGGTGATGAGATTTACCTTGCGACTTACGAAGATTCAGTTGGCCCTCAATTACGCCTGCTTAACCGTTCGAGCGGTGAAGCTTCATTGTTGGGCAACCTGCCCGGCGAAACCGCTGCCTTTGGTTTTCCGGCTGATTTCATTGAATTTCAGGCTTCCGCCGGCCCGGACGATAATATTTGCGAAGGATTTCCCTATTATCTTGCAGGGGCAAGTGCCGTGAATTACAGCTTCGTGCAATGGACAACAACTAATGGATTTGGAACCTTTGATGATGAAACATTGTTAAACCCAACTTACACCCCGGGAACCATGGATATTGTTATCGGCGAGGTTGAACTTTGTATTACCGCCGTTAGCAGTGATGGCAGTGTAGCTACAGACTGTATGTTGCTGACTATCCAGGCACTGCCACAAGTGAATGCCGGAGCAGATGCAACAATCTCCCAGTGGGTCTCCTATCAGCTTTCGGGAACTGCGCAAAATTCCAGTAGCAATTTGTGGTCTTCATCAGGTACTGGCACCTTTAGCCCGCCAAATGTACTTAACCCGCAATATTCGCCAAGTGCCGCTGATATTTTAGCTGGAACCGTTCAGCTTTGCCTCACTGCCCAGGCCTCTGCACCTTGTAATGATGCCATTGATTGCATGACACTTACAATTCAAGCTGACCCGACTGTTAATGCCGGCAATGATACAACCATTTGTGTAGATCCCGAAAAGGGCAATGGTTCAAAACAATGCTTTCAACTTAACGCGACAGTAACAAATTACAGTGCTTTACAGTGGATTGCGATAAATGGATTTGGCGACTTCAGCGATGAGAATGCCCCAAGTCCATGTTATAATATTAGTCCATTTGATATTCTTCAAGACTCTGTAATACTTTGCCTTACTGCGGCCCCAAAACCTCCTGCCACCAATTATGGTTCTGATTGTATTGTGCTCTATTTTCAACAAAATGGAATCGTGAATGCCGGCCCGGATATAACAATTATATTAACAAAAACCAATAATAATGCAATGCTTGAAAATGGAAGCATTTTACTTGACGGCTCTGCAACTGATTACAGTTCGTTGTTATGGGCAACCACGGGTGATGGCGTTTTTGATGATACAACTATTTTAAACCCAAGCTATACATACAGCGCAGGGGATATGGCAAATGGCAGTATTCAACTTTGCCTGAATGCGCAGCCCATCAATCCTTGCACAACCGAAGCCACCGACTGCATGGTGCTTACGTTAGAACAGATCCCATTTGTTGATGCAGGTCCTGATGCAACCATTTGTGTCGATCCATCAACAAAAATCCCTGGTGGTAAAGGATGTTTTCCACTTAATGGTACCGCTTCGGGGAATTACACCGATCTTCTATGGTTCACAAATGGAACGGGCTATTTCGATAATGATCAATCTTTAACCACTTGCTATTATTATAGTCCGGATGATATCCTATCTGGTAGTGTGGAATTAGGACTTGCGGTTAATTATAAAGGTGCTAAATCATCACTTGACGATTCTATGATACTCACTTTTCAGGAAAGCCCTACTGCCATTGCCGGTGCTGATGCCGCCATTACCGCTGGTATGGGTTATACCAACCCGGATGCTACGGCAACAAATTTCAGTAGCTTGCATTGGACAAGTTCAGGCGATGGCACTTTTAATAATACCGCAAATCTGAATCCGACCTATACTCCGGGCACTAATGATCAATCCAACGGAAGTGTAACGCTTTGCCTTGACGCATTAGCAATAAGTCCGTGCCAGGTATCGGCCAACGATTGCATGGATTTGAGCATTACCACCCTGCCCACAGGTATCGACTTTGGCGATGCCCCGGAGACAGGTGGGTTTTTCTTTTCTTATCCTACAACATTAGCAAATGGCGGTGCTGCACACAATATTGTTCCTGCTATTTTTCTTGGCAACAAGATTGACGGTGAACCCGATGGGCAACCAACAGTTGGTGCCGATGGCGATGACAACGATGTGCTATATCCCTCATTTGGGGATGATGAAGATGGGGTAATCCTGCCAACTTCAGTTTTTGCAGGAACAGCAGTAACAATTAGTGTGAAGGCTTCGGTGAATGGTTTCCTTGATGCATGGATGGATTTCGACCTCGACAATACCTGGTTCAACCCGATGGAACATATTTTTACCGCAAAGCCTCTCGCTGCCGGAAACAACAACCTCACGTTTATTGTACCGGCAATAGCAGTCCCGGGTCAATCGTATTTGCGTTTTCGCTTTCGCGATTATGCTGCTCCACTTTCGTTTAACGGCTTTGCGAACAATGGCGAGGTTGAAGATTATACCGTGCTCATCAAAGAAAATACCATCCAGGGATGGGACTTTGGCGATGCACCACAAGATGGCAGCCTCTACGCCTATCCTACTTTGTTGAGTAATGATGGCGCCCGCCACTATTTCGTTCCGGGAATTCATCTTGGTACATTGATCGACATTGAATCCGATGGACAACCAACGCCTGATGCTTTAGGTGATGATACCGATATATTTTATCCATCGCTGGGTGATGATGAAGATGGGGTAACTTTACCCGCGACAGTATCGCCAGGTGCAGTTACAAGCATTCAGGTTTGGGCTTCAGTAGCAGGATTCCTTGATGCCTGGATGGATTTCGATCTCGATGGTACCTGGACAGCAGCAAACGAACACATATTTGCCGTACATGCACTGAACCCCGGCGTCAACAATTTGACGTTTACCATTCCCTCAACAGCTGTTGCAGGGCAATCATTTCTGCGTTTCCGCTTTAGCAACAATGCAGCTCCATTATCATTTACCGGAGCTGCCGACAATGGTGAAGTGGAAGATTATACGATGCAAATTGTGCAAACCCCTGCCGATGGCTGGGACTTTGGCGATGCACCCGATGGAATTGGAACGAACATATTCCCAACTTTGCTGAATAGCAATGGAGCACGACACGCAATTGTTCCCGGTATCCATCTTGGAAATATTGTTGATGCGGAGCCCGATGGCCAGCCAGACCTTGCCGCCAGTGGCGATGACATTGATTTGGTGTATCCTTCGGCAAGTGACGATGAAGATGGTGTAACATTTACCAGCCAACTCATTTCAGGTTCAACAGCCACAATTACAGTTGCTTCAAGTGTGGATGGCTACCTCGATGCATGGATGGATTTTAATGGTGATGGCCAATGGACAGCTACAGCAGAACATATTTTTACATCAGTTCCTTTGGCTGCCGTAACCAACAATCTATCATTCAATATCCCAACATCAGCTACTCCCGGAACTTCCTATATCCGTTTCCGTTTCCGGGATTATGATAATCCATTGAATTACAATGGAGCAGCCGAAAATGGTGAAGTTGAAGATTACCGTGTTGAGATCATGGATGGCTCGATAGCACCGATGGATTGGGGTGATGCACCCGAAAGCCCCCAGCCATTCTTCCTTTCATATCCCACTACAAAAGCACTAAATGGCGCTGCACATATTATTGATCCTGCAATTTATCTTGGTGCATTTGTGGATGCTGAACCCGACGGCCAGCCCAATGCTGCCGCCAGTGGTGACGATATCGACCTCTTTTATCCTTCACTTGGAGATGATGAGGATGGGGTAATTTTGCCTAATACCGTTAGTTCGGGCTCTACCATAACCATCAATGTCATTGCTTCGGTTGATGGCTATCTTGATGCATGGATGGATTTCGACCTCGACAATTCCTGGCTTGCACCCAATGAGCATATTTTCGATATGCAAGCACTTGTTGCCGGATCGAATACCCTTACCTTTAATGTTCCTGCAGTTGCTACTGTCGGACAATCATACCTGCGTTTCCGCTTCCGCGATTACGCCGGCCCCTTGTCTTTTGGCGGAATTGCCAATAATGGCGAGGTTGAGGATTACTCCATACAAATCGAACAGGGTCAAGCCAGCGGCATGGACTTTGGCGATGCACCTGACGAACCGTATCCAACCCTTATTGCAAGTGATGGCGCACGACATATTAATGATGGCCTCACCTGGCTGGGCAATATAATCGACATCGAATTGGACGGTTTGCAATCGGCAGACGGCAAAGGTGACGACTTAAATTACATTGATGACGAAGATGGGGTAAATTTCGTGAATACGATGTATGCTGGTGGAGTAGCCACCCTGCAGGTTGTAGCTTCCGTTGACGGATACCTCAATGCCTGGATGGACTTTGACCAGAATGGTAGTTGGGCCGATGCAGGCGACCAGGTATTTACCGATGAATGGCTCACCGCAGGCGTGAATACGCTGAGTTTTACTATTCCGGCATCTGCCTCAACGGGCTTTACTTTCACGCGTTTCAGGTTTGCTTCCCAGGCAGGGCTCACTTTTACAGGGCTGGCACAGGATGGCGAAGTTGAAGATTACCAGGTTTCGGTTTACCCGGCATGGTCATTCACACCAACCTTCACTACCCATATTATTTCTGTTCCAATGGGAATACCACCATTACAAGCCGGCGATCTGCTTGGTGTTTTCTTTATGAATAACTCTGCTCAGGAACGATGTGGTGGAACAATGCTGTATAGCGGCCAGGCCAACCAGTTGTTTGCTTATGGAGATGATGAGTTTACACCTGCCATCAAAGAAGGATTTGCTACCGGTGAGATGATCAATTGGAAATTATTCTCAGCAGCTTCCGGTTCAGTAGAGGATGTGGAAGTTGATTACGACCAGGCTTATCCCGATAATGATGGCACATTCAGACCCTTTGGCTTTTCGGCATTGACCGCCATTACCTACATCACAAATCCTTGCGAACTGCCTGCCGGATGGGAGTTTGCCGTTACCGGACAGGTGCATAGCATCAACATTCCATTGGCTGCAAATCCAAATATCTTTGGTGAGCCACTGAACATGGGCGACTGGATTGGTGTATTCTACCTGGATGACAATGGTGATCAAGACTGTGGTGGAGCAGTGCAATGGAATGCAACTTCCAGTGTGGTTATAAATGCCTATGGTGACGATCCATTTACTCCGGAAAAGGATGGCTTCGCTGCCGGTGAAGTTATGAAGTGGAAACTTTACAGATGCCAAAGCCAGGAGATGTTTTCGGCTGTTGCCACATACAATAGCGCATTGTCCTGCCAGGGTGAGTTTGGGAATTTCTGCCTGTCGGAACTTACATCGCTAAATGCTTCATACCTTCAAAGTATATTTTTATTCCAGGGCTGGAACAGTATATCAACTTATGTTGTTCCTGCTGACCCTGACGTTGAAAATATTTTTGAACCTTTCCAGGATGAGTTGACTATAATAAAAAATCTTAGCTCACTCTACTGGCCTTATGCCGGTGTAAATACCATTGGCGATTGGGATAATGAAAGCGGCTACGCCATAAAAGTAACTGAAGATATCGAACTTGAGATGGTTGGCGCTGACCTGGCTTCAAAGGAAATCAGTTTATCGGCCGGCTGGCATTATTTGCCGGTTCTCAGCTCTTGCCCGGTAAGTGCAGATATTCTGTTTGCCTCGGTGGCTGATAAAATCACGCTGGTTCAGGATATTATCGGTACAAAAGTTTGGTGGCCCGAAATGAGTGTTTATACCCTGCAAACTTTATTGCCGGGTAAGGCATACAAAATCCGGCTTGAAGAGCCTGTAACACTGACTTTTCCAGATTGTGAATATAAATCATACACCGAAACTCCTGCTGAAATACATAAGCAAAGTGTTTGGGGTGATTGTAAAATGACACCTTCAAGCCATACGCTTGCTTTCCTCAGTTCGTCATTGGAGCAGCTGAAACAGGGCGATTGGATCGGAGCTTTCGATGAACCCGGTAATCTTTGCGGTTATTTGGAAGTTAAGGCCGATGGCACAAACCAGGTCATGGTTATCTTTGGAGATGATGCTTCAACAGAAATTAAAGAAGGCTTTGGTGAAGGTGAACCCATCATATTCAGGTTGATGAGAGCATCCACAGGTGAAGAATCACTTCTTGATGTTAGCTTCGATATTTCGATGCCGAATGTTGAACAGGTTTTCGCTAACAATGGCTTGTCAACCATCGTTGAAACAGCCCTGACAGTCCCGATGGCTATCGGGGAAACCCTGTCAGGGTTGGAAGATGCTATTAGCATTTTCCCCAACCCTTCTACCGGAATCTTCAATATTGAAGGAATTTATGATGAAGCTGAAATTACAATCTTCAATGCCTTTGGTGAGGAGATTATGGACGTGAAAATTGTATTACCGGATAAAGTTGACCTCATGCGCCATGCGAAGGATATTTACTTTATCAGGATAATTTCCGAAAAGGGAATCTGGTACAATAAATTGATTGTTGAGTAATCACTAAACTACGGGGTTTTCAAAAACCCTGGAGGATTTTTCTACAACCCTGTCAGGGTTTGAAACCCTGACAGGGTTTTTATGTAAGAATTTTCACCCACATGGGTGAAAACACGCATCTAATTATGTTAATATGTTTTAAGGTTAGATGTTTGTTATTTTTAATTAACAATAGACCTTAATTCATTTGGGAATAACTACAGCATAGCCACGCCCAAGTACTTCATCTCAGATATTACTATAACAGGAAAAAATTCAGTCAACTAAAAAATAAGCCAATATGAAAGCCGTAAATATGGCTTATTAATTATTAACTACGGCAATAAATAAGGAGATTTTATTATGAGAACATTCTACAGGTCTTTAATGATTTGTGTTTTTCTAATTGCTGGTTTTAATATCAGCATTCAAGCACAAACAGTCTATTACGTGGGCGATGGGTGCTCCTGGGATAACTGGGACATCTATTCCTATAACATACAGGACGGCGTTGAAACCAGATTAACTTTTAATTCGGCCATCGACAACCATCCTGTAATCAACCATGTTGATACTAACCAGGTGGCCTTTAGTTCCACCCGTGGCGGAGGGGAATTTGATATTTATGTCGCGGATGTATCTGATATAGATGCTACGGCAGTTCGCCTGACCTTCAACGATGATCATCCTGATCGTCATCCCCACTGGCATCCCAACGGCCATCAAATTATTTACACTTCCAAAGATCGGCCGGTCTTTGTTCAGGTTCTGCATGCAACTGAGTGTAGTCAACCGGTAATAACCTATGAAGCGCGTTATTATGAGGGAATGAATGTGTGTGACCTTAACGCTCCCGGCATCTTATACCCACTTGATGTTATTACTGCCTGGGATGAGGTGGCCGATCCGGATATATGGGTGGACAGTGATGCCACTTATACAGGGCATCCATCATTTAACCACGAGGGAAATTTAGTTGTGTTTACTGCTGCAATTGACGGGGAGGGCAAGAACTGGGAAGTTTACACCGCTGGTTTCGATCCAATTAGCATTGCCCTCATACCCAATTCGCTAAAAAGGGTCACCTTCGGCCCAAACGACCCGGGCCTGCCCAATACGATTAAAATGACCGGGGGCGCTGCTTTTAGCCACGACGGCTTAGAGATAATCTGCAATTCTACCCGTACAACCGGTGGGAATTCACAAATATTCTCTTTTCCTGCCGATTCTGAAAATCTAGAGCTAAGTGATACTTACCGACGTACCTGGCATCATGGCAACGATTACGTGCCCGAAGCAATAGGTGGCGGGGATGTTGTAATCTCATCCGACCTGGGAATAAATACAATATGCGAGTGCGATTCAATGCCCGGTGCAAGCGATGACCTTGATGTTGTCCTGTTGGAGAGTTGGTCAACAAGAACCATTCTTGGCGATGATGATTGTGAGGAAACCCTTTTGATAGGTGATGAGGTATCCTGGTTTTGCGGGCTTAAGCCCAATCTCGCCACATGTACAATGTTACCCAAAATAATGTGCACCGAGGCCCTGTGGTTGGAGGCACATTCAATGGAACTATTGCCGCAAAACTTGCTCGAAGGTTATGGTGAGGAATATGCAAATATTGCAAGGGAAATGTATCAGATTGGTTGGCAAAACTTATCTAGCTCTTTGTTTAATCTGAACCCGGAGCTGCTTTTTCAAATCCAGGAGGAAATGAATATGTTGTGGGAAGGTTTCCCCGGCTGGGAGGATCCTCTCCTTTTGCAGATATGGCTTGAAAACACGCGTGATATACGACGGAACAAACACGTTGTGCCGTCAATAATGTACGAAGTAGGACTTGGAGCCCCATGTATTTTTAACGAGATGACCACCTGCCCCCCCTGGGAAGATAGTTTCGAAGACTATCCCCTGGCCTCCGATATAGTAGGACACGGCGGATGGGAATTTTGGTTTGGGGGTGCTGCCTCACCCAGTGCCCGGGTAACTAATGAACAGGGGCATAGCGGCACACAAGCACTCGAGATCATGGGAGCCGAAGATTTAACAGGTGATGATATTGTTCACCAATTTACATGTTTAACTTCTGGTATTTGGGAAGTGAGTGCATGGCAGTTTATTCCCCTTGGAGCATCAGGTGGTTCAACTTACTTTCTTTTACTCAACCAATATGGTTATACACTTGAAGGGAGCAACTGGTCAACACAATTAAAATTCGATACCGACCTAAACATCATCCAAAGCGATTTCGAGGGTGCAACACTACCTCTAATAAAAGGTGAGTGGGCAGAGATTAAAATTGTTGTGGATCTTGACAATGATTTACAAACAATTTCATACAATGGCGAACTGCTATCATCGAAAAGCTGGACCCTGGGTATCCCTCAGCCGGAAGCTGGAATTTTAAATATTGCAGCAATTAATATGGTGGCGAACGACTTGGCAGACTTTCCGGTTTATTATGATGATTTTGCAATTACCAACGAGTTTGGAAATGATCTGGCCATTATTTGCCCACCGGATGTTGTTGCAAGCAACAATCCTGGTTTGTGTGGTGCAGCAGATGTTGATTTGGACACTCCCGAAATTGAAAACCCGAATGGTACAGAAGTACTTACAAATGATGCCCCTGCAATGTTTCCAGTTGGCGACACACCACTTACCTGGACGGTAACTAATTCGACAGGAAACACTGCATCATGCGATCAATTGGTAACCGTGGAGGACACAGAAGACCCAGGGGTAACACAACTTGATGATATCATTGCAGACAACGATCCAGGTCAATGCGATGCTGTACTCGAATGGGAACCACCTGTCGCGTCCGACAATTGTGGCATCGCATCCCTTGAAGGCAGCCATTTACCAGGAGATACATTTCCCGTGGGATTAACCTCGGTTACCTATACCGCAACCGACTCTTATGGCAACCAGGGATTTTCTGGCTTTACTGTAGCAGTTTTGGACACAGAAGATCCAGTGATTTCGCCACTTATTGATATAACTGAAGGCAACGATCCAGGCCAATGCGATGCTGTACTCGAATGGGAGTCACCTGTCGCGTCCGACAATTGTGGCATCGTATCCCTTGAAGGCAGCCATTTACCAGGTGAGACATTTCCTGTAGGATTGACCTCGGTTACCTATACCGCAACCGACTCTTATGGCAATCAGGGATTTTCTGGCTTTACTGTAGCAGTTTTGGACACAGAAGATCCAGTGATTTCGCCACTTATTGATATAACTGCAGGCAACGATCCCGGCCAATGCAATGCTGTGCTTGATTGGGAGCCACCAACTGCGGCCGACAATTGTGGCATCGCATCCCTTGAAGGCAGCCATTTACCAGGAGATACATTTCCCGTGGGATTAACCTCGGTTACCTATACCGCGACCGACTCTTATGGCAACCAGGGATTTTCAGGCTTTACTATTGCCGTTTTGGATACCGATCCACCTGATGTGAGCTGCCCACCTGATGTAATTGTAAACTCGTATGACCTGCCCATTGAACTTTTTGGTGCAACACCAGAAGGAGGGTTTTACGAGGGCCAAGGAGTTTTTGATGGAGTATTCTACCCTGCTGATGCCGGTGTTGGAAATCATCAGATCGACTACTTGTATGCAAATCCACTGTCGGGATGTACATATTCCTGCGGATTTTTCATCACAGTGATGGGTGGTGCCGACCAAATCATAGAAATACCAGAGGGTTGGAGTGGAGTTTCCAGTTATATCCAGCCATCAATACCGCTAATGGAAGTAGTATTAAATCCCATTATCAATGAATTGATCATGATGTACAATTTTGAAGGGATGTATTATCCCGGTCTTAATATTTATACGCTTGACCAGTGGGACTCACATATGGGTTATGTTGTAAAGGTTGACCAAACAGTAAGTCTGCCTATAGAAGGTGAAGAACTTATCGACAAGTCACTATTCCTTGATGAAGGATGGACTATCATGCCGGTGCTGAATAACGAATTCTTTGATATTGAGTATTTATTTGCCGGAACTGATGCCCTTACAATTGTTAAAGATGTAGCAGGGCAAGGGGTGTATTGGAATCAATATGGAATCAATACCATTGGTTTCGTCGAGCCAGGCAAATCTTACTTTGTATTGATGAATGCCCCGGCTACGATAAATTTTGAAATAGCTTCCACAAAATCCCATTATGACGGAAAACCGGCTGAGATCATCATCTCACCCTGGAACGCGGTAACGCCCGGCCCGGCATCGCATGTGGTTGCATTCCGTTTGGCCGAAAATGTATTTCAAAATGGGGATATTGTATGTGGATTCAACACGGGTGGTGCTTGCACCGGTCTGGTTCAGCTTACTGATGCCAACGCAGCTTTTGCATTAAGTGTTTTTGGCAACACTGCCTTTGCTCCTCTGGCCGATGGCCTTGAAGCCGACGAAGCAATCAGCTACAAGCTTTACCGTCCATCAACAGACGAAACCTTCAACCTAAAAGTGCGCTATAATGAAGCGATGAACACCGGCCACTTTGAAACAAATGGACTGTCGGAGGTAAAATCAGTAAAAATGTCGCCTGTTGGTGTATCAGATTTCCAGACACTTAAGATTTCCGTTTATCCAAATCCCAACGACGGTACATTTACCGTGGATGGAAACGGAGAGCAGGTTGAGATGAATATTTTCAACACTTTTGGCGTACAGGTTTATGCTTCAGATGTGGTATTGCCCCATGAGGTCAATCTCAGCAACCAGGCGATCGGTGTATATTTCATCAAAATAACAAGCACGAAAGGAGGCTATTATGGGAAACTTATCATTAAATAAAAACAAACAGAATTATTTCAAAAGTTCAATTTTTAAACAACAAATCAAAATTCATTCATTAAATATAGGAGATTATAAAATGAAAACACAAATCTTAAAAACAGCTTTTCTAATTTCAATATTTTGCTTTATGGCCATTGCTTCATCAGCAGAGTTAAGCGGAGAAATAGATAAAGTGGAAAACTCAAATGGGGATGAGGTGACAGTAGATAGTACATTAAGACGGGCTGAAGTATATACAATTAAGTTCTCCGGTGAAGACATCAAAGATTTCCACATAAAACTAAATGCAGCGTCAGCATCGGTAAAGTATCATACCGGAGAAATGCCCACTAATCCTTCCGATAGTACAATTGATGTTTTTGTTGGAAGCTTTATTAAAGGTGGTAGTTACACACGCACAATTGCTGGTGGTACAAAGGAAAAATTTATGTCCTTTTATACAGAAGATGGAGATCCAATCACAGATGGTGAAATCGAAATAAGATTCAATAGTGGAACGCCTGGCTGGAAGCAGGGGGCAACTTTTGTAATTTTTACAAGTGACGGAAACATAAACCCATTTAATCACGACACATTCTATAAAAGTTGGGATGCCGTTCCAACACTCTGTTCTGTTAATCCCAACGACCCTTGCGATGAGGCTGTCATCCCCACCCTCTCCGAATGGGGCGTGATCATCCTGTTGCTTTTGATGGTAGCTATGGGAATGGTATTTCTGTATCAGCGGCAAACTTCGCTGGCTGTGGCAGGAGTTACAGTTTCACAAACAATGGGTGTAAAACCTAAACTCTTCGACAGAAATTTGTTTGCAAAAGTATTTGCAATAGTGCTACTAATAGGGGTTGCCGGGTTAGTTGCTGCCTATCTGTACTTCGGCCAGATCACCAATGCCGATCCTTTTGGCGTTTTTGTCAGCACGGCAGTTGTGGCCTACATGGTGCATTTGTGGCTGATGAAGAAAGAGGGTAGAAGTTAGAGGGTGGAGATTAGAAAGTCAGTACAATGATTGTGTTTGGTCTTTTATATCTGCTTTTTAACATTTACCTACAACATCCGCCCTGCAACTGCTCAATCACTTGACCTGGAAGTAGCGTACGAGCCAACTCTGGACAACAGTGGTGCATTCAGTGCCAACAGCATGTCGGCAGTAATAGGCGTAGCCCTGACAGGTTTCGAAACACTGTCAGGGTTGGGGAAAATGCAATCAGCATTTTCCCCAACCCTTCTACCGGAATTTTCAATATTAAAGGAATTGATGCATCAGCCAAAATCACAATTTTTGATCTGTTGGGTAACATTGTTGATAATTACGAGATGCTTGCCCCGGGCGAAATTCGCCTATCCGAAACTTTGAAGGGCATTTTCTTTGTGAAAATTGAAATGGGCTCAGGCAATTATTTTGAAAAGTTAATAGTGAATTAATTAAATTTGAAAATGCACTCACCTTAAATCCTTGGATTTAAAGTGGTGAAAACAAAAAGTTCCGGTTTCTGCGAAGAAGCCGGGACTTTTTTTTTGCAAATCATCATGACCCCATCCCCGTCCCTTCCCCAATTGGGGAAGGATGCCTGAGCTCATGGGACTTGGAAGAAATGAAAAAGCAAAGTGCTTCGGCTAAAGCATTCAGATGCAAATCCCATGAAATAGGGCACCTCTTAGCCAAAACTCATAACACTAAATGAAAGTAAAAAGTGGTGAAATTAAATTTGCTATTTGCACCAATTGATTGGAGACTGATAAAATAGCTAAATAGTTACAAATCATTTATGAGACCAGTCTAAAAAGCATCTTTATCGCTCAACTCTGTGTTGTCAATAATTTTTGAGTCCTCATTAACAAAAAGCACTTGTCATTCTGAGCGTAGCGAAGAATCTATATTTTTTAGTCGGACAGTAGTGATATTTTTCTCTCCACTAAATTCGCAGTAGTAGCTTTTTTGCAAAACAATACGCAATTTATCTTATGATTAATTTACCTGAAACTTCAATATTGTTTTCCTTTGATGTAAATCTCAGTAAATACAAGCCTTCTTTAAGGTTTTCTTTCCTTATTTTAAATTGCTTTGTATTGATATTTTCTATTCTCTTGACCTCGTTGCCAAAGGCATTATAAATATTTAATGTGCCTTTATTAATTATTTGATCTGTTTCGATGCTTATTGTTGCCGAGGTATTCATCGGGTTTGGCAACACCGACATGGTTATTTTTTCTGATAGATTATTTTCAGACACTCCAACCCAATAGCTGTTCATTTCGCCGGGTGTGCCATGCTCCGGCGATGCCATCCAGTTTTGCGCCAGCGCGTTGTCGTAGTGAGGCAGGATTAACTCCAGTGTTGGCCCGTTTCCATCAGGTTCGGCAGGCCACGGGTCATCATCCATATAATTAACCGTGTCAATTAAAACGCCATCCTCGTTAAAAAGCCTGATCAATTCCCCGCTTCCGCTAAATCCAAAATCCATATTGCCATACACATTTTCAACTCCAGAGAAATGATCGGCAAAAAGGGCTATATCGCGACACAAAACCAAATATCCGTCCGATTCTACAATGGTGTTTTCAGGAAAAACAAATTCGTTGTCATCATTGCCATCCTGTAGTTTCCAGCCTTCAATATTCAAATCATAAAGATGCGGATTGTACAATTCCACCCAATCCTCCGTATCAAAATCATCGGCCGAATTATAGTTAATTTCATTAATCACCAGCGAGTCTGAATAAATTCTTTCTTTGAAATGTGCAACCAAAACATCTTCCTGTGTAAGTTGAAGAGTTACGTTTGTGGCATTTACATTGGGATAAACAGAATGGTTATTCAATTCCCAATAATCAAACTCCCACTCAGGATTCGACTCGATGCCACCAAGCTCAATATCAATCCCACCAAAATACCCACCTTCAAATGGAAAGTTCTGAAGTTCAAGCGAATTGAGTTGAACGCCTCCAGTGCCTTGGGGTTCAACCGAAACATCAAAATCATAAGGGCCGGTTAGATTCCAGCACGAATTAAGTCCTTCGGGCAGGTAACCATGCCTTGCTGTAATAAAATTGCGAATCTTTTGAACATTATTTTTCCACTGTTGCAAATTGCCCCCCCACCTGGTAATATGCTGTGGCATTTCAGGTAGCATTTCAGCCTCGATAGAATCAAGGTAAGCAATCATATTTTCAGGCCTGAATACCGTGTTGTACAAATCGATGTAGCGCGAAATGTAATACCTGTCAAACTCAGGGTTATCGCGTAATTGGTTGAGTGCTTCAATATGTTCTTCAGGATCGTTCCACAATCCCTCCGGGAAACAGGGGGTAGTGTAAGGACTAATCCCGGGCACACCGGTATAGTTAATGTAATGTGCAAAAGTGGCATCCTCATCCCACAAAATATAGCCCCATTTCTGGTGGCCACCTTCAGGATTTATTCCTTTCCACCATCCTACGTTCCAGTTAATCCAGTCCGAACAAACCACATAGGAATTAATGTGTACATAATCTACCAGGCTTTTGTAATCATACCTTTCTTTTACATAATCCCAGTTTTCTTCCACACTCATATCCTGGTTTTTAATATAATCGTGCAGCGAATTCCAGTCGCTCCAGGCAGCCTGGCCACCATATTCGGCCCAACTGTTTCCCCAAAGCTTCAGAAAATAAATGCTGTACTTATCCTGATCATAATAATAGTTGGTAAAGTCGTGATCGCTAACCTTTTCGCGAAAGCCATAAACTCCCCAATACCCGCCGTTAACATAAATAACTCCTTTTTGGCCTTTGCGAACGTCCAGATTTAGTCCCCCTTTTTCGGCAGTATTTTGAATAAAATAGTCGCGCAAATGGGCGCTGGTATCTATTCCGGGGTAATTGTCATCACCGGCTGCACGAAGAATAACACGCTGAAATTCATCCCTGTCGGTGAAAGGAATCATCTTTTCACGAATTGCATAGTTGTATCCACATTCATCCCTCGATATGTAGTCGATGCTTCGCTGGTCGTGTACCCACGAATCTTGGCCATGTTCGTTAAATTCTCCATATCCAATGTTCGTCCTTACACCTTCTTTATCGAAATACTCAAAAGTACCAAAGGGCCTTAATGACTGATTTCCATTAAGCAGGTTATCGAGGTCTGCTGCTGCCAATGACATGATGGCAAGGGTATGGTTTTCGTTGATGAAATAGGTGTTGAATTCGATGAAGCCGGATAAAATATTATTATCATCACTTACCGAAATGGCTTTAATAATGGTGGTATTATTAACAGGAATCGGGCTTGAATAAATTGTTGATGAAGCGGTGGGCTTACTGCCATCAATCGTAAAATGTATCTCAGCATTAGGTTCTGCAGTGGAGAGGGTGATAGATTGTGATGTGTTGTAAAATCCGGCAGGCTCGCTCATTACAGGTTTTAGTGCGTATCTATCGTAGGCTGTTGCTCCATTGTTGGAGTATCCCGGGGTGGTATTTACAAATACACTCCAGCCAATATTGCCATCGGTGGTTCTTCCCCGCGAATGTTCCTTTTGGGTTTTTTCGATCACAACTTCATCAACAGTATTCCCCGACCAATCTGTAATAACAATATATTCAGGGTTATCTTTGGTTTGGCTTAGTTTAAAGTTTGTATGTAAATGGCTGGGGTTATCAATTAGGTTGCGCCCTGAAACCCATAAGCGCAAAAAATCTCCTGCATTTAAAATAGTTCCTTCAGGAAATAACCATTTAAAAGGTTTATCGGGTTTATCGCTCAAACCATAAGCACTAATGTCGATGGCTGAGCCGCCATAATTGTATAATTCGATCCAGTCTTCAAATTCATCGAAATTATCCTGGTGCGAATTAAGATTTGATGCAGAATATTCGTTAACTACAACTTGTGCATTGACATTAAAATAAAAGAAAAAAGCAAGAAGAGACGAAATAAAATAGTAGAATCTTGTAGGCATAGTATAAAGTATTTAGTTATTAGATAGTTTCGCAATCAGGCAACTAAATTAGTCGAAATAATTAAAGAAAAGGACAGGGCATAAAAAAAGCCCCAAATTAATTTGGGGCTTTTAGGATTTCTTTACTTATTTAAATCATATAAGTTTCACATTTACAGCGTTCAATCCTTTTTTTCCTTGTTTGAGTTCAAACGATACATCGTCATCTTCGTTAATGCGATCGATAAGACCGGTTACGTGTACGAAGTATTCTTCGTCTGTTTCTGCATCTTTAATAAAACCAAATCCTTTGGCTTCATTGAAGAATTTTACTTTTCCTTCTTTCATACTAATAATAAACTGTTCTGTTATTTAATAAAAATTATCGCGGCAAAGGTATATTTAAATCTTTAACTACTGTCTTTTTTCTCAACATTTAATTTTTTACTATTTATTCGATGGCATTAAGCGATCTTTAACTTTGAACTTGAAAATTCTATTCACTACCCTAAAAGCAAGTATTGTAACAAAAGGCATTATTTCGAGCGGAAGTTTTTGAGGCATTCTGCCCCAGTTTACCAGTGCGAAAAAAATCATAAGTCCATAAAGAATAAGAATGATTTTGGTAAATGTTGTTTTTTTGGTGATAATTCCCCAAATCAAGAATAAGCTTATGGGATTTGCCCATAATAAATTCAGATTAACATGAAGTGCAACATGATCGCTCCAAACCCATAAAATCATGAACAATAGCCCAAATAGTGCTGAAATCGAAAAAAGAATAACATCAATCCTGTCCGATGTTTTCTGCGTTGTTTTAGACCATAGCGCTTCAATAACCAGTAAAATTAATAAAACCCAAAACAATATCATTGACATTTCAGGATCAAGAGCTACCGGTAATTGGTAGTTTCCCTGGTAAAGGGTTTGAGGTAAACCGGCAACACCGGTTTCGCTGATAACATGCATCAAATCTTCCGGTAAAAAGGTACTTTGAATTTTCGACATCTGCTGGTCGGCAAAAGGCCCCAATAGCAAATTTATTCCCAAATTAATCCAGCTTCTGCCTGCAATGTATGGCCGCAACGCTTTTCTAAAAGTTTTTCCGGTTTCGGCTTTTAGTGTATCTACAATTGCTTTGTTAGCAGTAAAAGCAAGTACAAGATCAAAAACTTTGCTTGAACAGTTATTCCTGAAAAAGTCGTACCTGTAAAACCTGTTTTCGGGCAGGCGGACTATACAAAGTGAATCATAAATTTTTTGTCTTATTGAATTTGAAACAAGCAATTCCTGCTCATTCACCCATCTTCCGTCTATTTTGTATTCAGAGACAAAATCTTCAAAACTTGATACATCAAGTGCATAATCCAGGGTGCCGGAAAGGAATTTAAAATAAAAATTTGATGTGTTAAAATCAAAGGTTCCATAATTAAAAACTTCGTCAATATTGTTTTCGGGATCACTTACCCAAAGTGCAGTATGCCCGAATGTTGCATAAAGTGCTTGTCCTGGGCCGCAGCTTAGTACCGATATTTTCGATGCCTCAGAAAGCATAATTTTTGATGAGGCCTGCAAAGGATTTACAATAAATAAAGCGGAAATAATAAGAAGACTTGTGAGAAAGTGATGCCTGATTCTCAAAGTATGGTTTTTAATCTTTGCGTCTAACAAGTGCATAAAAGTCGTTTTCGATGGGGAGATAACCCAGTTCGTAACAAAAGTAATAAACCTTACCAGTTTTTGTAGTGTAGGTGTTGGTGTGAAAATCGAAATTAAACCCTCGTTTCACCAGCATATCCTTATGAACAGTATGTTTGTCTTCAGGGTTTAGTTCATTAAGAATTTGCCAGTTTTTACGGAGGATGCCATGAACATTTCTGATGTAGTTATTTTCATGTCGTTTTTGTTTGTTGTTCCATGCATTTCGACACATATCCGAACAAAACTTTTTATCTACCCTTCCCACAACGGGTTCTCCACACTCGGGACATAATTTTTGCATAATTGAAAGTTTTGGTGATCAATCACAGTAAATAAATCCTGTAAAATTAATAAAATCATTTTTGAGTTCAGTATAAAAAGCCGTTAGACCCCTAAATCCCCTGAAGGTGACTTGTCCAAACTTCTTATTTTTAGTACTTCTCCCATTAGGGAAGGGGTAAAAAGGACTAAAAATCAGAAGTTTTTGGGTTTTCAGAATTTTCAGGAATGAACAATTACTTTTGCAGGAGCTTTATTATGAATCTTATGCAAAAAACCTTTATATGAAAAGAATATTTAGCGCTGTCTTTTTACAATTCCTTTTCTGGATGTTGACCTTTGCAGTGTCCCGACTTGTATTCATCCTGTTTTACCATCAAATGATGAGCGCCGAGCACATAAGCTTTTTTGAAAAATTATCGGTATTTTATCATGCCCTGAAACTGGACTTTGCTACTGCATCCTACCTCATGATCATTCCTGTGTTTTTATTGATCCTTCAGTTAATGTTAAAATTCAAGATATTAGAAAAGATAAATAAAATTTATACAACAATATTGGTATTGCTGTATTCATTTATTAGCGCGGGCGAAATCGGGCTTTATGGTGAGTGGAAAATTAAATTAAACGTCAAGGCATTGTATTATCTCCAAAATCCTTCCGAAGTTATCAACTCTGCTGAAAATTCATCGATAGTATTTTTATCACTTTTCGTAATTTTATTTACTGTCGGATTATTTTGGGTTTACAACAGGTTCTTCTTTTTAAGTATTGTCCCATCAGGAAAACTCAGGTGGCTTTATGCAGCGATTTTGCTTCTACTTTCGCCCTTTTTAGTGCTTGGTATGCGTGGAGGATTTCAGCAAATACCCATCAATCAAAGCGAGGTTTATTTTTCAAAAAAACTAATTCTAAATCATGCAGCCACAAATAATGCTTTCAATCTTTACATCAGTGTAATCGAAAACTACAAAAACCTCGAAAAAAACCCTTATAAGTTTTATCCTACCGATGAAGCAGAAAAGACTGTCGCTGAAATTTACCATCAAAAAAACGATTCTACCATTAAAATTCTCAATACAACAAAACCAAATGTTGTATTATTTTTGATGGAAAGCTGGTCGGCTGATTTAATTGAATCGCTGGGTGGCGAGCCGGGAATTACACCTGAATTTCACAAGCTTGAAAAAGAAGGCATTTTATTCGATAACGTACTTTCGAGTGGCGCAAGATCTGAGCAGGCCATGGCGTCAGTATTTGCCGGATTTCCTGCGCATCCTATTACGTCTATTACTGTTCAGCCCGATAAGCATCCCAATTTGCCGAGTTTGATCCACAGGCTGAATGATGTGGGCTATCATACTTCGTTCTATTTTGGCGGGCAATTGATTTATGGAAATATCAGAAGTTACATATATTATAATGCCTTCGACAAGGTAATGGAGGGAGACGATTTTAAGGACAACAACATCATACGCGGGAAACTTGGTGTACACGATGAGTTTACTATGGGAAAGCTATTGCAGGATTTGAATAAAGAGAGGGAACCTTTTTTTGCTGCCCTTTTCACCCTGAGCTCTCACTCGCCCTACGATCAGCCCATGGAAGATATTTTTGACTGGGGGGAAAATGAAAACAAATACATCAATTCGGCCTTCTATTCCGACCAAAGTCTGGGCGATTTTTTCAGAAAAGCAAAATCTGAACCCTGGTACGAAAACACACTTTTCATTGTTGTAGCTGATCACAGCCATAACTCATACCGCAACTGGTCTTTCCATACCGGGGAATATCACAAAGTGCCTATGCTCTGGCTGGGTGGTGCATTGGATTCTGCTTATCGGGGTAAACGTTGGCACAAACCCGCCTCACAGGTTGACATCCCTGCATCCCTACTTGCACAAATAAATTTGGATAATGATGAATTTCATTGGAGTAAAAATTTATTCGATCCCTTTGCGCCCGATTTTAAATATTTCGGATTTGACAATGGTTTAATTTGGATCGAGCCAGGTGGTAGCTTTAGCTACGATACTGATCTTGAAAGTTATTATTGGGCTAAGCCTGAAAATAATCCCCCATCAAATATTGAGCGAAGGGGAAAATCATTTCTCCAGGTGCTTTACCAGGAATATTTGGATTATTAAAAAATAAATTACTGTTTCTGTATTTCTTTGATATTTCATTCTATTTTGCTTTCAATTGATTTTAGATGAAATATTAAGCTAAACCGACCTGATTGCGTGCCATACAGGATAAAATGCCCTCAATAATTATCCGTTTGTAAACGCTTACAAACGTTTATATCCGCTTGTAAGCGAATACAAATATTTATTAACCGACTATCGGCAATTGCCCGCCATATCTTTGCTTCATCAAAATTATTTAATTATTCATTTAAAATTTAATCGTCATGAGAACTTTAAGAAACAGCGTACAGTTAATTGGAAACCTGGGCATGGATCCGGAAGTAAAAGAAGTATCGAACGGTAACAAAATGGCTCGTTTTTCACTGGCCACCTCCGAAACCTATCACAAGGCCAATGGCGAAAAAGTAACAGACACACAATGGCACAACCTCATTATTTGGGGCAAGCAAGCCGAAATTGCCGAAAAATTCCTGAAAAAGGGCAAGCAAATAGCCGTGGAAGGAAAACTGGAAACCAACACTTACGATGACAAAGAAGGCAAGCGGAAGTTTTACACACAGGTAAAAGTAAACGATTTCGTGATGCTTGGAAAAGAAAATTGATTTCAGTCAATTTTTTCATCAAGAAAAACCCGGTATGATAATCGCTACCGGTTTTTTTGTGCTTAACATTATCGAATGCTGTATGCTTTAGCCAGACTGAAAAGTTTTGTTAATTTTGTATTCTACAAATTAATCGATATTATGAGTACGACTGACCTTAGAAAAGAAATCCTTCAATTCATTGAAACTGCTGATGACGTTTTTTTAAAAAATGTTTATGCTATGTGTAAATCATATCCTGGTGAGGAGATTGGTTACGATAGCAATGGTTTACCATTGACAAAAGAAAATTTAAAAATAAGGGTCAAAGCTGCATCCAGGCGCGTAAAATCTGGCGACTTCATTTCTCACGAAACCATCGAAGAAGAAATTGAAGGGTAACCATGAATAAAAAAAAATCCATCAGGTGGGACAGAAAGGCAAAAGAGCATCTTGATAATATTTATGAATACATTGCTCAGGATTCTATTCCAATCGCAAAGCATGTCAGAAAAGAACTCGTTACACTTGTAGGTAGTCTGAATGATTTCCCTGAAAAATATTCTCCCGAAGAGTTTCTTATTGATGAGCCTGAAAATTATCGCTCAATTTGCAGATGGAGTTATAAAATCATTTTTGAAATTACGGAGCAATACATAATTATTGTCGATATTTTTCACACAAGTCAGCACCCCGGAAAGATTACTACAAGATAAACTATAATTACCAATCTGGAAACCAACACTTACGATGCCAAAGAAGGCAAGCGGAAGTTTTACACGCAAATAAATGTAAACGATTTCGTGATGCTTGGAAAAGAAAATTGATTTTGTGTTAAGTTGAAAATGAAAAACCACGGATGATTTTTCATTCGGGGTTTTTTGCTGTTTATTGATTACATAAAACCCCCAATGCAATAAGGCAAACGATCGCATTGAATTTACATTGAATAATTGATTGTTTATAATATTATCTTTGTAAAAATATCTAAAGATGAAAGCTGTAGAATTTGAAACAAAAATCCAGAACGGGATTATTAAAATTCCAGTTCAATATGAGGAGTTTATAAATAAATATGCAAAGATCATTTTGATCTCAAAAGATGATGAATTGGATTCAATCGAATCAAAAAATAAAATTAAACTTCTCCTTGATCAAATTATCGAAAAGCAACCCTTCAGTTCTATTGAAGATCCTGTTGAATGGCAAAAAAAACTAAGAAATGAATGGGAATAGCCTTGTTGTTGACAGCAATATCATTATTTATCTCTCCAAAAATCAAATCAGTTTTGATGATGTATTCTCCAAACATGACTTTTTTTATCTATCTATAATAACCTATATTGAGGTTTTAGGATTTAATTTTCGTAGTAATGATGAAAAAACAGTTGTGACAAAATTTCTTTCAAATTTTGAAATATTAAATGTTACCCAAGTTTTAGCCGAAAGGGTTATTGAAATCAGAAAGGTTCGGAAAATAAAACTTCCTGATGCTATAATTCTTGCAACCGCTCAAGCAACCGGGAGTGATTTGATGACAAAAAACATCGCTGACTTTAATAATATTGATCCTCAAATCCACTTAATTGACCCAATGCTTAAATAAATGGAGTCTTCTTTTTCTGAGCTTTTAAATAACATTTAGGTGGTTTATCTAATTTATTGAATCCAAACTTAGAATTTCAATTACTTCTGCTATCGTCTCTAATTTTTTATTCCTTCCCCTACTGATAATATGAAAATGATTATCAATGGTTTCAATCGTTACCACTGCTCTTTCATCACCATTTACTTGAAATCCTTTTCTGACAAGTGCTTTTTTCAGCCACTCATAAGAAACACCACTTCCTTTAACGATGATGTTACCGATGGGCTGAGCCTGAAATTCGAAGTTCCCGGAAGCAATATCGAATTTTGTTTTATCGCGATCGAAGAACTCAGCAAACCGGCCTGAAAGAATTAAATCTTCGGGAATGCCGGCCTGCATAGCTTTATTTTTTCCCATAAGCCATATCTTATCAGCAAAACGAATGGCCAATTGTAAATCGTGAGTCGATAAGAGAATGGCTTTATCTTGTTTCCAGGATGCATTTCGAAGCAATTGAAGAATTTCAATTTTACTTGGAAAATCAAGGTAGGCTGTGGGTTCGTCAAGGAAGATGATGGGAGTTTCCTGTGCCAGCGATTTTGCTATCAAAACTTTTTGGCGTTCACCATCGCTCAATTCAAAATATTTGCGATTGTATAGATTTTCTATGCCGGTATCAATTAATGCTTTTTCGATAGCGAGAGTGTCCTGTTTGCTCAGCCTCCCCAAAAATCCTGTATATGGCGATCTTCCATAAGCCACCATATCAAACACTTCCATATTTCCCACAAAAACCTGTTCGGTGAGCACTACGCTTATTTTTTTTGCAGCTTCGGCAGTTGAAAGTTTTGACAACTTATTTTTCTCAATAAATACTTCTCCATCAATTGCTTTTTGAAAACCTGCCAAAGTGCGGATAAGCGTGCTTTTGCCGGAGCCATTGGGACCAAGCAGACAGGTAATTTCTCCCTTGTTAAGTTTAAGATTTAAATCCTGATGCAAAACATTTTGTCCCCTACCCTTTTGTTGGTAGCCAATGGATAATTTTTCAGTATGTAAAACCACATCTTTCATTAAATTGCTTTTTGGTAATGTTTGCTTTTAATGATAACCCAAATTACAAGCGGGGCACCAATCAGCGAGGTAATTGCATTGATTGGCAATGCACCGTCAAAGCCCGGCAAGCGTGCAACCATATTGCAAAACAAGGCAAGCATCATTCCCGAAAGTATGGTGCCGGGTACGTTGATAAAATGATCAGAACTTTTGAAAAGATTGCGGCTAAGATGTGGAATTGCGATGCCTAAAAATGCAATGGGGCCACAATAAGCAGTAACGACAGCAACAAGAATTCCTGCTGCCACGATCAATAAAATCGAAATTCGCCTGGTGTTAAATCCCAGGTTTCTCGCGTAATTATCACCAAGCAATAATGCATTCATGGGTTTGATCATAAATACAGAAATAGCTATTCCAATAAAAACTACAGGAAAGAAAAAGGCATGTTGCTGCCACGAAACATTGGCAAAACTTCCGAGACCCCAAATTACAAAAGCTTGTAGATCTTCTTTAAGACTGTAAAATTGCAATATCCCAACAATTGCCGAAATTATGTATGCAATCATAATTCCGATGATTAGAATTGTAGTGTTGTTTCGGAATTTTGCGGCCAAAATCATAATCAACAATAAAACGGCGAAGGCACCGGCAAAGGCTGCAAAGACAACAGAAAAATTACTACTTATCTGATTTTGGGTTATAATTCTAATATCGGGAACTGAAACAATCATCATAAGTAAAGCTACCCCGAGGCTGGCTCCTGAACTCACGCCCAAAACCGATGGTCCTGCAAGCGGATTTCTGAAAAGTGTTTGCATCATCAGGCCGCTAACGCCAAGTGCTGCTCCAGCCAAAACAGCAGTAAACGCCTGTGGTAATCTTGTATCGAGAACTATTCCCTGCCAGGATGCTCTGCCGGTTTCGGCTCCGGATAGTATTTTTAATATTTCATAAGGAGGAATACTTATCGACCCTAAAGCAATGTTGAGAATGAACAGAAATAGTATTAATGCCCCCATCAACAAGAACTTTCCTGCAACTGCCTTTTGTTTATTATGATATGTCAGAGAAATACCTGTCATTTTAGTAATTCGTAATAAATATTTTGGTGATGAGGCAAAAGTGAGGGATGAAAAATGTGAATGTAATCGGCCAGAATAACTTGCGGTTCCAGAAACCCTTTTTGAAAGAATGGTTTTTTAAGGGTGTTGCAAACAATCACTTTTTTATTTTTAAATGCAGCAAAGTCCGCATATCTTCCATCTTCAGCCTTCAACATTTCATAAGTATAATCCTGGGATGTGTAAACAAGAAATCGCCAGTAATCTGCCTCCAATCCCCGGCCATAAACAGTTTCAAAGTCGAGCATTATGCCACCTGTGCTATAATTTTCTTTCCATAAATAATCAGCTCCTGCATCTTCAATAAATTGTGCTTCATAACTTTTTCCTCCTGAGAGATTCCAAAAACCGCCATATTGCTTCCCGGTAATTACTGTTGGTCGATAACTCAGCGTTTCGCTTAATTTTTTCAATTGAAAATATTCATTTTTAATGGAATCAAAAATATGGATGGCTTCTTTCTCTTTTCCTGTTAAAACGCCAATAAACTTTATCCATTCGGCGCGGCCTAAGGGATCTGATTCCAGGTAATCACCATTAGGGATAATCGTCAGGCCTGCGTTTTGGAGGGGAATAAAACTTTGTCCTTTTTGGGGTGAAATCATTACCACATCAGGTGAAAGGTTAATTAATTCTTCGAGCTTAAAATGATCGCCAATTCCGATTTCTTTTATTTTTCTCGATTCGACCAGACCTTTAAATTTTTTAGAAACCACATATTTAACACTGCTTACGCCAACAAGCAAATCAATTTTGTTTAAAACATCAAGAAATGAAAGATGTGAGGCAGATAAAACCACCAACTTTTTTATGGGAACTTTAATTGATTTTCCATCAGGAAAAGTTAAGTCTTTATCTTTTTCATTAACAAGATAAAACTTTTGACTTTTAAATGTTGAATCCCAGGGATTAAAAATTTCAAGCAGTTTCACATCATCGCTTTCCCTGATTTGAAACCCGCTTGCTATTTCAGGGTTAGAAGGTGAATAGGCCTCAAAAACAAATTTTGAATAATTTTTCCCATTATCTTCATGGCTTTCATTACAGGAAGTAAACACTACGAAAATTAAAAATATACAAATTGCATAATATCTCATCAAAATAAATTTCAAAATTTTTAAATCAATTTATTTATCGTTATTGGCGGGCAGGCATCGTTGTGTTTGCATTGATGTACAGACAAGGTATGCCTTGTCTCTGAAGAACAGACAAGGCATGCCTTGTCTCTACGGCAATCCCCCCCTCAATCAAAAAGTTCCTCATCTCTCTCCAGCAATAAAATGGAATGCTGTGGGACTATAAAATATTTTTCGCCATGAAACATAACTTCCATGGCACCTTTTTGCATGAATATCGCTACATCACCAACTTTAACCTGCAAAGGAATGTACTTGGTTTTTTCTTCCGAATTTTTCCAGGGTTCATCCATGTCATCTCCTGGCAGCGGGATTGGATAACCCGGACCTGCTTTAACAACATAACCACTTTGCAATTCTTCTTTTTCTTTGTAGCCGGGTGGCAGGTACAATCCACCCCTGGATTTATTGCTTTGCGTTTTTGGTTTTATTAAAACCCTGTCGCCAACCACGATCAACTTACTTATATCAGGATTTGATGGCATCTTACTATTTATTTATTATTATTTGAGCAAAATTATACAATCCTGCGGAATAGCAGAATTATTTGTCCAGCGCACCAGACATTATCAGCCTAATTTAGAAATAGTCAACTTTATGGAAAGACCTAACTTGGACAAGCCAAAACCAAACAAGGTGATCATGTAAAATTTATGGTGTATTCCTGTTTTGGTTTGTCCAAGTTAGTCGGCAAAATTTATAAATGCATATTTTGCAATTAAGAGCTTTATTATTTATCTTCCTTTCATATTAACAACAATGCATTTTAAATTTTGCATGGGTATCTTATCTCTAATATTCTGCCAAAAAATGGCAGAATATTAGAGATAAGATACTAATTACCAATTACTAATATCCAATAACCTTTAACTCCCAACTTTTAACTCCCAACTGCATATTTTATGGCTCAACTACCATTTTTGTGGATGTAAATGATGGCTATCACTGGAAACAGATTTCTCCTTTCAAAACTTCCCCGAAGGATCGGGGCTGGCTGCTTCGCTTCGTTTTTTAGTACTAATGACAATTTTTTATCACCAACAACTATTAGATCATTAATATTTTACTTTCCACTAAATTCGTGGTAGTACCTATTTTGTAAATGCCAAATACTCCTTGTCATCTAAATTTTTTTGCCTGATAATGTCCCAATCAAAAAATCGTTGTAAAGAAACTTATGTGGGAATAAGTCCTAATTTTGCCATAAATATTAAAATCATGCAAATTGTATTTTTTAAACGACCACAACCACGGCAATTTGATTACAAACCGCGCTATTATGATGAGGAAAAGGAGCGCAAGGAAGAGCGGCGTAAAGCAATTGAGGAGGGTAGTGCAGGAAATCCTGCCAACTTAAAGCGTGATATTGAACGGCGTTGGAGACGAATTGACAAGAAAAATCGTAATAAATCGAAAGGTATTAATCTTTTAGTTTATCTCATCGTTGCAGCCCTTTTGGTTTATTTTGTATTTTTTGTTTAAGAATTTGTGGAATTAAGCTTTTTATGTCTGACATTATTCATTTATTACCCGATTCCGTTGCCAACCAAATTGCTGCCGGCGAAGTAATTCAAAGGCCGGCTTCTGCCGTGAAAGAACTCCTGGAGAATACGATAGATTCAGGTGCTCAGCACATTGATCTGGTGATTAAAGATGCCGGCAAAACCCTGATACAGGTTACTGACGATGGTTGTGGTATGTCAGAAACTGATGCCAGAATGTCGTTCGAGCGTCATGCTACTTCAAAAATTCAATCTGTAAATGATCTATTTTCCATCAGAACCATGGGATTTCGGGGTGAAGCGCTGGCTTCAATAGCGGCCATTGCACAAGTTGAATTGAAATCGAAAAAAAATGAAGAGGAGCTGGGTACCTGCCTAAAAATAGAAGGTTCGGAAGTGAAAAGCCAGGAGTTTTGCCAGTGCCCGGCAGGAACGACCCTGATGATTAAAAATTTGTTTTTTAATGTTCCTGCAAGGCGAAAGTTCCTGAAGTCGAATAATGTTGAACTGCGACATATCCTCGAAGAATTTCAGCGAGTGGCGCTTGCAAACAATGAAATTTCATTCAGCCTGTTCAACGATAGTAAAATAGTTTTTCAACTCCGCCCCGGCTCGCTCAAAGAAAGGATAGTCGCAATATTTAGCCAGAATTTCAACAAGCGACTCATTCCTGTTCATCAGGAGCTCGAAACAATGACCATCAGCGGGTTTGTGGGGAAACCGGAATTTGCTAAAAAAATTAGGGGAGAGCAATATTTTTTCGTAAACAAAAGGTTTATGAGGCATGCTTATCTGAATCATGCGGTGGATAATGCTTTTGATCAATTGCTTCCTGAAAAATCTTACCCGGCATATTTTATTTTTATTGATATCAATCCCGAAGAAATTGACATTAATATTCATCCCACCAAAACCGAAATAAAGTTTCAGGATGAAAAGGTAATGTATTCTGTTTTAAGATCGGCGGTAAAAGCTGCTTTGGGTAAGTTCAGCATTACGCCAAGTCTTGATTTCAGTAAAGACCCGACCTTGGATTTTACGATGCCTTCGAAGGATACACCCATCAGGCCACCCACGTTAAAACTGGATTCGAATTTTAATCCTTTCGAGAGCCGAAAATCAGAACCTTTGATACGCGAAAAAAATAATCAACAAAATTGGGAAAATCTTTATCCCGACAGAAATAAATCATTAGCGGATCAAAAACAAAAATCATTTCCTAAAGATCATTCAAGGCAGATGGAAGCAAGGCTGGTAAATTCAGAATCATCTACCGACAGCTATTTCCAGTTGCACAATGCTTTTATTTTAACGCAGGTAAAATCGGGCTTAATGGTGATTGACCAGCAAAATGCTCATGAGCGCATACTTTACGAACGTTATTTGAACTTATTGGGAAACCGACAAGCACTTTCGCAGCAAGAATTATTTCCTGTCAAAATTTCACTTCCACCAGCCGAGGCAGAGTTATTGTTAGAAGTGCTTGATGAGTTGAATATGCTTGGATTTGATCTGCAAACCGATCCTGATAAAAACTTCCAATTTATAATACACGGAACACCTGCAGGATTGAAACAAACAAATATTGCAGCATTAATCGAAGGAATTATAGACAATTACAAGACAAATATGTTGGAGTTAAACCTTGACAAAAAGTACAATTTGGCCCGTTCGCTGGCAAAAAATATGTCGATAAAACGTGGCAAAACACTTCAGCAAATAGAAATGAAAAGCATTATCGAATCATTATTTGCCTGCCAGATGCCCGAGGTTTCTTTGGATGGTCAGCCTGTAATTAGAATAATACCTCTAAATACAATGATGAATTTTGATTTTGATCAGTCTGAACAAAACCCCGGTTAAAGAAGCTAATTTTCAAACTTAAACAAATGAACAATCAACAATATAGCCCGAAAGGGTTTTCGTTTTTACCCCCGGTAGTTAAGAACTTACTCATCATTAATGGTTTGATGTTTCTTGCCACAATTACTTTATCAACCCAGGGCATTGACCTTGTCAATATTTTGGGGCTGCATTATTTCTCTTCCGAAAAATTCCAGGTTTATCAATTAATTTCCCACATGTTCATGCATGGCGGATTTAATCATGTGCTTTTCAACATGTTTGCCTTGTGGATGTTTGGATACATGCTGGAGAATGTTTGGGGATCAAAGCGCTTTCTACAATATTATATCTACACTGGTTTAGGGGCGGCTTTGATTCAACTCCTTGTAACATACATTAGAATTTCGGTTTTGGAATCACAAATGGATCCTGCAAGTATCGAAACAGTTTTGCGCGATGGTCTTGGAGTTTTGGATCGGGGAATGAATTATACCAACGATCAGATGGCATCATTAAATGCCATGATAAATACGTCAATGGTAGGCGCTTCCGGGGCAGTGTTTGGAATATTATTAGCCTTCGGGATGATGTTTCCCAATACCAAATTGTATCTCTATTTTCTTTTCCCAATTAAGGCCAAATATTTTGTTATTGGTTATGGATTGGTAGAATTGATTTTTGGTATTGCCAATAGGCCGGGCGACCATGTTGCCAGGTTTGCCCACCTTGGCGGGATGATTGTAGGTTTTTTGTTGATAAAACTATGGAAACGAAAAGGCGTTTATTAGCATGATGAATTACAGGCAGAGTCCACTCGAAGATTTCAAGCGCTTTTTTAAAGGTTCCTCTTTATTAAAGAAGCTCATTATTATAAATGTAGCCGTATTTTTATTTATTTCGCTTGTAACAATCTTTATCCGTTTATTTCAGATTCCTTCCGAAACGGCCATGATGCCCCAGCGCTCGTTTTTTACTGATTGGCTTGGTATTCCTGCAAATATTGAAGTACTTTTTAGCAGACCCTGGACCATATTTACCTATATGTTTGTACAAGAAGGGTTCATGCATATCCTCTCGAACATGATCGTTCTCTATTTTGGCGGACGGATATTTGTTGAATACTTGTCTGAAAAGAAACTACTCGCAGTTTATCTTATGGGAGGGCTTGCAGGCGCAGTGTTTTTTGTTGCAGCCTTCAACATTTTCCCATGGTTTAGTACCTCGGTAAACTATGCCGTTGCCATTGGCTCCTCAGCTTCGGTTTTGGCTATTTTAATCGCGGTTACTACCTACGTTCCCAATTACTCAATTTTGCGACTCCCAAATATCAACATAAAACTCTGGCATCTCGCTATATTCTATGTTGCTTACGACTTGTTGTCGATTGTTGGAGATAATGCCGGCGGGCATATTGCCCATTTGGGAGGAGCCTTTTGGGGATACATTTATGTAAAAATGATAGTTACCAATCATAATGTTAAATCAAAATCTGCATCTATGAACTTTAGGAAATTGTTTAAGTTTTTTATGAAGCCAAAAGAGAAACCAAAATACCGTTCATCTTATGATAAAGGTCGCCCCATGACCGATGATGAATACAACTTTAATAAAAATATCGAACAGGACAAAATAGATAGGATTCTTGAAAAAATATCGAGATCGGGTTACAGCAGCCTGACAAAAGAAGAAAAAGAGATGTTGTTTCAGTCGAGCAAAAAGCAAAATTAAATTACTTTTACCCCCATGTCAAAACCAAAAAAAAAATATAAAACCGGCTTTCTGACAAAACTCATTCTATTCGTTAATTTTATTTTTATTTTTTCCCTGGGTTTATCTTACCTCTCTCCTTTTACAAACCCTGAAACCACAACCATCCCTGCCCTTCTGGCAATAATATATCCAATTCTATTGGTTTGTAACTCCATTTTTGTTGTATTTTGGATAATTAGATTGAAATACTTTTTCTTGTTTTCATTCATTGCTATTATAGCAGGCTACAGCCTGTTTTTTAAAGTTTTTGCTTTTAGTAGCGAAAAACCTGTTGGGACTTACAAGCAGGCGATGAAAGTTCTTTCTTACAATGTCCGCTTGTTTGACCAGTTTAAATGGACAGGCAATCAAAATTATTTTACAAGGAATTCGGTTTTTGAATTTGTACACAGCGAACAAGCTGATATAGTTTGTTTTCAGGAATTTTTTCATGGTAACGAAAAATCCTTTCCCACCATTGAACCATTTCTCGAAAAAAGTGAAACAAAAAATTATCATGTTGATTACGTTTTGACACGAGGCACAAATAGACATTACGGGCTTGCTACTTTTACAAAATATCCCATTGTGAATAAAGGAAATATCAGGTTTGAAAATTCCACAGCCAATTCAGGAATCTACACCGATATTGTTTTCAAAAAAGATACAGTCAGGGTTTTTAATGTTCATCTCGAATCGATAAAATTATCCAAAGCTGATCATCAACTGGTTTCGGATGTAATTGATCCAGGCGCCGTAAACCGGAAATCCAATTTCAGCATTATTATTAATAAATTTAGCAAAGCAACTATAAAAAGGGCAATGCAAGCGGACATCGTAAATGCTTACATTGCAAAATCTCCATACCCGGTAATTGTTTGTGGTGATTTTAACGATACTCCACTTTCGTATGTTTATCGCACTGTTTCCAAAGACCTTAATGATGTTTTCCTGGAAATTGGGAGTGGTTTTGGCGCAAGCTATGCCGATGACATTCCTTTTTTAAGAATCGACTATATACTTTACAGTGATGCATTTGAACCTTATCGGTTTAATAAACATGAAGTAAATTATTCTGATCATTATCCAATAACCTGCTATTTTAAAATGAAACATTAGTTTGATTGTAAATCTATGATGTAATTTTTTATTAACCGAAACGCCACAATGAATTTCGAACTAACATCGGATTATAAACCCACAGGAGATCAGCCTGAAGCAATTAAACAGCTTGTTGAAGGATTAAAAAGAAATGATCAGGCGCAGGTATTGCTTGGTGTTACAGGTTCAGGGAAAACATTTACTATTGCCAATGTGCTGAACGAAGTGCAACGACCTGCATTGATTTTAAGCCATAACAAAACCCTCGCCGCACAGCTTTACGGGGAATTTAAACAGTTTTATCCAAATAATGCCATCGAATATTTTGTTTCCTATTACGATTATTACCAGCCCGAAGCATACATCCCGGTTACAAACACCTACATCGAAAAGGATTTATCTATTAACGATGAAATTGAAAAACTAAGGCTAAGTACCACTTCATCATTGCTTTCGGGTCGGCGTGATGTAATTGTGGTTTCTTCGGTATCGTGCATCTACGGCATAGGAAATCCTGATGATTTTACCAGCAATGTGATTAAGCTCTCAAAAGGTCAACAGCTTTCGAGAAACAATTTTTTATTTGACCTGGTCGGCAGCCTTTATTCAAGAAATGAAATAGATTTCAAACACGGGACTTTCCGCATTAAAGGAGATGTAATTGATGTATTCCCGGCCTATGCTGATTTTGCCTACCGCATTGTACTTTGGGGTGACGAAATTGAGGAATTAATGACTTTTGAGCCGATAAGCGGAAGGGAAAAAGAGGGCTACGATGATATCACAATTTATCCTGCCAATATTTTTGTTACCTCGAAAGATAAAATGAAATCCTCACTGAACGACATCCAGCAGGATATGTTTAAGCAAGTGGAATATTTCAAAGAAATTGGAAAACATATAGAAGCCAAAAGACTGGAAGACAGGGTTAATTACGATATTGAAATGATGAGGGAACTTGGCTACTGTTCGGGTATCGAAAACTATTCCCGTTATTTTGACGGCAGAAAACCGGGAACACGCCCATTTTGCCTGCTCGATTACTTTCCCGAAGATTTTATTTTGGTTGTGGATGAAAGCCATGTTACTATTTCGCAAATCAGGGCTATGTATGGGGGAGACCGCTCGCGTAAGCAAAATTTGGTAGAGTTTGGTTTCAGGCTGCCATCGGCCATGGACAACAGGCCGCTAAAGTTTGATGAGTTTGAGGCAATTACCGGGCAGTCGCTGTATGTAAGTGCCACGCCTGCCGAATTTGAATTGCAAAAAAGCGAGGGTGTTGTGGTTGAACAAGTTATCAGGCCCACCGGGTTACTCGATCCAATTATTGAGGTGCGCCCCAGCCAAAATCAGATTGATGATTTGTTGGAAGAAATCGACAGGGTGATTAAAAATAATGAGCGAATTCTAGTTACCACCCTTACCAAGCGAATGGCTGAGGAATTGTACAAATATCTCACGAAGTTAAATATTAAAAGCCGCTACATACATTCGGACGTGGACACCCTGGAAAGGGTTGAAATATTACGCGATCTTCGCTTAGGAAACTTCGATGTGTTGGTTGGCGTAAACCTGCTTAGGGAAGGTCTCGACTTACCCGAAGTTTCACTCGTGGCAATCCTCGATGCCGATAAGGAAGGATTTTTGCGTTCAGAAAGGTCGTTAACCCAAACCGCCGGAAGGGCTGCACGGAATATAAATTCGCTGGTAATAATGTATGCCGATAAAATTACCGATTCGATGCGAAGGACCATGGAAGAAACCGATCGCCGTCGCGAAAAGCAACTCAAGTACAACGAAAAACATGGCATCACTCCTACCCCGCTCATAAAATCAACCGATTCGATAATGTCGCAAACTTCGGTAGCCGGTAAAAAGCCGGGCAGTTCGGGTGCTTACATCGAAAATACGCATCAAAATGTTGCAGCCGATCCGGTAGTTCAATACATGAAGAAAGATGAAATTGCCAAAGCCATTCAAAAAACTAAAAAGAAAATGGAGGAAGCTGTAAAGGAACTCGATTTCATCATAGCCGCGCAGTTGCGTGACGAACTTTTTGGTTTAGAGGATTTATTGAAATCAAAGACGGAATAGGCAAGTCCTTTGCTTTCCTTCAAAAAATTCTCCCGCAGATTTCGCTGATTAGCGCAGATTTTTTTCTGCGAGAATCTGCGTTATCTGCGGGAAACCAGACTAAAAAGACAGGCTCTACTTAGTGTCGGTCTATAAACTCTCCATCCACCACACACCCCTCTAACTCTCCGCCAGTTGGCGGAAGAACCAGCCAGCGCCTTGGCAGCGAGGGATTTCCCCTTTAGGCCAGCCTCGCCGGCCAGGCGGGGGACTAAGGGGTCGCGCGGGCAAAATCAGGAAAAGATCTGACTTTATAGACACGCACTACTTAGTGTTTGTTATGAAATAGGGTGACTCATTGCAATAGATGTCTCTCTTCGTTCGACATGACCTTGTTCACGCGTTAATATGGAAGGAGAGGAATCGGGCGCTTCGCGCCCGATTCCTCTCCTTCCAAAACCCTCATGGATGCATTGTCACCTCGAAGGAGCTTGCGACTGAGAGGTCTGTTAATAGATAGGTTTTAATCGTCTTACTTAAAGCTGTCATTGGTATCCATCGGCTGACGGAGGGGAATCTATGTTTATGGATGAAAAGATATAATGGAACCTCTATAACATCAAGTTATTTAATAACTGACCCTTAGTGTTCGTCAAAGTCTATTGAAATTTAAAAACCCTACCAATAAGACCAACACTACTTAAGATTATTAACAAATAAATTCAATTTCATTTTCAATCTTACGTGGCTGAATATCTTACAATTAAAAAATGTTTTTAACAATTGAGGATAAATTCTGAATTACTTTTTTAAGTTTTTTTTAGATTTAATTGGATTTTTAATACATTTGGACTGAATTATTGACAAATTTGGGGGCAAATTGTGAACAAAGAATTCAAACTTACAGTTACAATAATGTATGGTAAGTATTAGTATAATGCTTTTAACCAACAACATGAATTAGTTTACCAAGGTTTACAAATTATACCTTCCGATAATAAATAAGAATAGTTTATAGCAAAGTTGATTATTAATAAAACTTTACACGATGAAAAAGATTTTAGCTATTGATGACGAAAAGAGTATGCGGACAATAATTAGTTCCGTGCTTAAAAAAAATAAATATAATGTGACAACCCAGGTGGATGGGCAGGAGGCCTACTACTGGTTGACGAAAGGCAGAAATATGCCTGACCTGATTATTTGCGACATTGAAATGCCAAATATGACCGGCTACGAATTTCTTGAACTTATCAGGAATAGTGGTTTTTTTGGAGATATTCCTGTTATTATGTTATCTGGTGTTGAAGAAACCAAAGAGCGGATCAAATGCTATAAATTAAAAGCTCAGGATTTCTTAAAAAAGCCATTTAATCCTAATGAATTGATTGCTCTGATTGAAAAAAACCTGGAGCCAACCATTCGTTTAAGAAACTTCGAGCTCAGCGAAAATGATAAATACCGCTATTTTAAGCTGGGTGCGCTTCAGTTTTTACCCGAACCCTTTGATGTAAAAGAAGCAGAAGAAAAAATCAAAAACAAATTAGCCAGTTTAGAGAATTCCAAGCAATGTTAGATATGGAAAATAAAGCTGATAAACTACTAAAAGTACTATACATTGGCAATAAATCGGAGCCATGGGAAAATCTAAAGTCTTCCGGATTGTTTGAGGCATTTCGGATAGACACTGCAATTGAAGCAATTAACTATTTGCAGATCGAAAAAAATGTAGATGCCATAATTGCTCAAACACACAACTATTTTGAAGATGGGATTCAGATAAAGGAAATTTTAAATCAGAAAGAGTTATTAAAGAATATGCCATACATCCTAATATCATTTAAGGATGAGCCTGAAGTGTTTCAACGATCATTCGATGCCGGTATTGATGACTACTTTCGCAACCCGATTGACCCGCAAAGAATATATAACCGAATAACATATCTGCAAAACCATACTGACGAACTCGGAATTTCAATTGTAAAAAAGCAATCCTTCCATGATGATGCTCCTGAAGGTTTGTATAAAACACCTTTCATTAAACGCTTGTTTGATGTAACTTTTGCAGGATTGGCTCTACTGTTCTTATCTCCTATAATGCTCATTGTGGCTATTGCCATTAAGTTAGAATCGAAGGGGCCTTTTTATTATGTATCTAAAAGAGTGGGTGCAAACTACAAAACTTTTGGTTTTTTGAAGTTTCGTTCCATGCGTTTGAATGCAGATAGACTGCTTAGCAAGAAGGATATGGAAAAACTCAATCAGTATGCTAAAGAAACCATTGTAGAATGTCCCAAATGTGCAAAACTACCTAAAGGACAATATTGCAGTAAACAGGATGATTTAAATTGGGGTGATCACGAAATTATTTGCAAAAACCTAAATCTTATGCGTGAGGAATTTAAGGCAACCTACTTAAAGCTTGAAAACGATCCAAGAATAACAAGGGTGGGCAAATTTATCCGAAACACCAGTATTGATGAGTTACCCCAATTAATCAACATAATTAAAGGTGATATGTCGATTGTTGGAAACCGTCCTTTGCCAGAATATGAAGCTGAAAAATTAATGACTGACAAAAAAAAGAAAGACACGATAGACAAAAAGAGAAATAAGCGATTTCTTGCCGCTGCCGGGTTAACCGGATTGTGGCAGGTGGAGCTACGTGGAAAAGGTGGGGAGATGTCGGAAGAAGAAAGGTTTGCACTCGATGCTGAATATGCTAACAATAACTCCTTTTGGGGTGATATAAAATTGATTTTTAGAACAGTAAAAATATTTATTCAACCCGGGAATGTATAAGAATTTCAAATTAAATATTTCCATATTTGTATTACAACACATCCTTGTCCTGTTGTTCATTATTGTTCAGCATGGACTTGTGTTTTCGCAGTTGCAGGAGGATTCTGTACAACACGTAAAAGTCAAATTAGTTTTCAACCCACTGGTTGACAATATTCAGGATAAACTCCCCCCACTGGAAGTTCTCATTGATTCGGCAATAGAAAATGCTCCTTTAATAAGAATGGAAGAAGCAGAAATTAGCCTGGCCAGGTATAGGCTCAAGGAATACAAAATAGGGTTAACAAGGAATCTTGGGTTTACTTCTAATTTTAAATGGGGAAATAATTATGCCTATTCCAGGAGCGAAACTGCCGGGGGGATTCCATCTGAATTTTTATCATTCGGCAACCAAACATTTTTTGATGTTGGTGTTTATTTAAAGTTGCCGGTTTTTGATATTGTTAATCATAAAAATTCGGTAAATCAGGGAAAAAGGGAAGTTGAATCCCATTTGATAAGAAAGGAGCAAATGATTAAACAAACTAAACAAAATGTAATTTTTACCTATCAAAATTTATTGTTACACCAGGATTTACTTAAAGTTAAAAATGAAGCCCAGGTAACTTCTACCTTGCAGGTAAAAATGGCTGAAAAGGAATTTCTAAACGGAAAAGTGAGCATATCTGAACTTGCCAGGGTTACCCAAACACACTCGGCCAACTTATATAGTTATAAACAAGACAGGATGCTTTTTTACAGGCAGTATTTGCTTCTTGAGCAACTTGTCGGGATGAAGTTTAACCTTTTAAGTGAAATTTATTAAACCATGAATCTAATTCAACTGATAAATATTTTTAAAAGACACTTTCTGCTCTTAATTTCTGTCCCGGTATTATTGGCTTCAATAGTTATTTATTTAACCCAAAACCCAACGTTTGAATATGAATCATCAACTATAATTTACACGGGTATTGCCTCAGGATATAATCTTGAGCAAAATGATAAGTTCGACCTGTTTGGTTCAAGAAATGCCTTTGATAACCTGATCAATGTTATAAAATCGCGGGAAACGATGAGCGAAACAGCCATCCGTCTTTTTGCCAGGGTTTTATCATTAGATGCCTACGATAAAGGCATTATTTCAAAATCTTCCTTCATAGTAGTTAGAAGAAAAACTCCAGAATATATCAAAGAAATGGTGGTTAAGCCAATTTTCGCTGAAGACTCATCAGCCCTAAATTCAGGCTATGAGCAAACTGTAGAAAAGTTTAACGAATACCTAAATGCTTCTGATACCAATTACCTTTATAACCTGTTGAACTACAATCATAAATTTTTTAGCATCAAAGCAGTATCAGGGACAAAAGTTAAAAGGGTACAAGGTAGTGATCTTATTGAGTTAAAATTTAAATCGGTTGATCCGGGAATTACCGTGCAAACACTCAATATCATAACCAGGGTATTTATTAAAAATTATAAGTCGCTTAAAGAAAACCAGTCCGATGCAGTAGTTCAGTATTTCGAAGGCCAGGTAAAGCTAGCACAGGGAAAACTTAATATTGCCGAAGATAACTTATTGAATTTTAATAAAGGGAATAAGATTATTAACTATTACGAGCAAAGTAAATTTATTGCCGCTAAAAAGGAAGAAATTGAGGTTTCAATACAGGATGAACGTATGAAAATGGCCGGCGCTGAACAAGCGCTAATCAATATCGAAAACAAACTCCAGATACAAGGACAAATTCAGGGAATATCTGATGAAATTGTGAAAAATCGAAACAGACTAATCGAGATTACCGAAAAATTAACCATCAATGAAATTATGACCGGGCCTGATACAGCCTCAAAAAATGAAATGGCGAGGTTAAGAATTGAATCAGTAAAAGTTGAAGATGAACTTAATCAGAGCCTAAGTCAATTGTATTCATTTAGTAATTCGATTGATGGCCTGCCAATAAATGAACTGCTTAGTGAATGGTTGAAAAATCTAATTAAATATGCTGAAGCTAAAGCAGGTTTAAAGATATTGCTCAACCGACAGGTAAAATTTGCAGAGAATTACGATTTGTTTGCTCCGCTTGGCGCTAACATTAGCCGAATTGAAAGAGAAATTGATGTTGCTGAACGAGAGTATTTGTCGCTGTTGCATAGCTTGAATGAGGCTAAGCTGAAACAACAAAACGAGTCGTTATCGACAAATATAAAACCACTCGATCCTCCCTTCTATCCTTTATCGCCACTCGCCTCAAAAAGAAGAGTTATAATTGTTGCTGCCGGGATGTTTGGGCTAATTTTGGTTGCATTTAGTATTTTGCTAACAGAATATTTCGACAATACCATCAAAAACATAAAACGTGTTGAAACTCTTACCGGCCTAAAATTCATCGGGTTGATGCCAAAAATTATTGGCAAGTATAAAAACTATAATATGCCATTTATCACCAATAGACTCATCGAACTTCTATTGCAGGAAATTAAATATTATACCGGTAAAGAAAGTGATGGAAATTACCGCAGGCAAAGCAAAATCATTGTTGTTTTTAGTAATACCGAACAGGAAGGGAAAACTTTTATTTTAGGAAAAGCTGTTGATAAACTCAGGGCGGTCGGCGACAGGGTATTATCGATGAATTATGAATTTGTACAGGATCATAGAGAAGATTTTCAGCATAAAAAAATTACAAAGGAAAAGAAACTCTTATCCCAAATCTCCAATCCATTATCACTTTTAAGATCGATTTTTGCCAATAAAAAGAATGACGCAATCTTTGAAACATATAAAAATAAGGACAATATTAATTACCAAATTGATGATTCTTTCTCCGACAAACATGATATTTTTGATCTGCTAAAAAATCAGGATATTAATTCGCTCGACAATTACAATTACATTTTTATTGAACTTCCAGCTATCATCAATAACTTTTATCCCTCCTCAATCATAGCCCAAAGCGATCTTACTATTGCTATTACCCGCTCAAACCGGGAGTGGAAAAAAGCTGATACCAATGCTGTGGAAATGTTTAGCCAATACCTGAAGAATAAACCACTTGTATTTCTTAACGGTACAGAAATAGAAGAAACCGAAGGATTGCTTGGTACTCTGCCCAAAAAACGCAGCCAATTAAGAAAAATGGTCAAGCAACTCCTTAAGTTTCAGTTTTACACCAAATCTTCAATTCGATAACCTTTACATTTATACATGATACCAATATTTAAAAAGCTTCTCCGATCAAATGAATCCTTATCGCTGATATCCAATCTAATGGTAGCGGCTTTCGGATTCTTAGGTTTTATGTTTCTTGCCAGAACATTTACAAAGGATGTGTTTGGTGAGTGGCTTTTGTATTTGATAACTGCAGGATTAATAGAAATGCTCAGGTTTGCAATTACAAAAGTATCAATAATCAGATTTTTATCAGGATCAGAAGGTGAAGAACGAAAACAATTAATTGGTTCCAATTGGTTTCTTGGATTACTGCTTACAGTGATACTGATTATAATTATTTACGCGATCAAATTTTTATTTCCTGACTGGGTACAAGCTTCAGATTACAATTATTTTTTCACCTGGTATCCTCTTCTATCAATTTTAAATTTGCCATATAATAATGCCCTGGGATTGTTACAGGCAAAACAGGATTTCAAATCAATGCTCATCATCAAATTTATATCAAAGGGGCTGTTTTTTCTTTTTATCCTTGTCAATTTTCTTTTCTTAAATCTGGGTGTTCAGGAGGTAATTTATGCCCATCTTGCAGTAAATTTAATTACTTCTCTGCTATCAATATTCAAGGGATGGGACGGGATGAGTTATATTTTTAAAGCAAGCAAAGCAAACATTTCAAAATTATTCCATTTTGGTAAATTTACCATAGGCACCATGATTGGATCTAATTTACTGAAAAGTGCCGATACAATGCTAATTGGATTTAGCCCACTTGGTCCTGCTTATGTAGCTTTATACTCCGTCCCCCTCAAACTAACCGAAATTATGGAGATTCCGCTCCGGAGCTTTCTCGCTACTGCATTTCCTAAAATGTCGAAGGCTAGTATTAAAAATGATCCGGAAACTGTAAAAAATGTATTCTATACCTATTCCGGTGCGCTAACTTTACTTTTTATTCCAATAGCAATTGTTTGTATTATTTTCGCCAAATACTTTATTCTGATTCTTGGTGGCGCACAGTACTACGAAGCAAGTGAACCTATAATCCTGTTCCAAATATTTGCCATTTATGGGCTGTTCCTGCCCATCGATCGCTTTACGGGTGTAGCTTTAGATAGCATTAATAAACCAAAGAAAAACTTTTACAAAGTTATACTCATGGTGGTTCTAAATATTATTGGCGACCTCGTTGCACTGTTTGTCTTTAAGTCGATTGTTATGGTTGCCCTTGTAACAATTTTATTTACAATAGCTGGACAGATTGTAGGCTTTCGATATTTAAATAAGGAAATTCCGGTGAATTATCCTGATATTTTTAAGTGCGGTTTTAATTTTTATAAAGATTTGTACACCCAAAATTTAAAAAAGAAATCGTAATCACATAAAGAATTATGAACATAATACAAAAGCGAACAGGTGCAGCCGGTTTTGGCACCCCTTTAACAGTATTAATTATGCTGTTTCTTGCTGTTGTATTTGGTGTTGTCATCGCGAAAAAAGGTTTTGTTATTGCAGTAATGCTGATGATAATTCCTTTTGCATTAATCCTTGTTACCAAAATATTTAAAAACCCCAAACTTGCAGTTTTTATTGCAGTTTTTATTGGATTTGTGGCTATTGGCTTAGGCAGATACATTAAAGGACCTCCATTTGGATTGAGTGTTGACGGAATACTTGTTCTTGGTTTAGTAGCAGTAATTTTCAGAGACTTTTATAAAGGTGTAGAATGGAACCTGGCAGCCAAAGGGGTAACCTATGTTGCACTTGTTTGGTTTGGTTTTACAATTCTACAACTAGGAAATCCGGAGGCAGTAAGTATGGAGGCCTGGTTTTATTCCATGCGTGGAATATCACTTTATATGGCTTTAATCATCCCACTTATCCTCTTGACTTTTAAGGATGTGAAGGATATTAACGTGTTTCTTTATATTTGGGGAATTATGTCAATGCTGGCTACCCTCAAAGGCTTTATCCAATTAAATTTTGGGGTTGATCCCTGGGAGAAAGCCTGGCTTGATGGTGGTGGCGCTATAACACATATTCTTTTTGGGAAACTCAGGGTATTTAGTTTTTATAGCGATGCCGGGCAATTTGGCGCTGCACAGGCCCATATTGGAGTTGTGGCATCAATTATTTTTCTTCATGCCAAAGAGAGAAAAGAAAAAATATTTTTTGGGATTTTAGCTCTTGCCGGCTTCTATGGCATGTTAATCTCCGGAACCAGGGGCGCAATAGCAGTGCCCGCTGCCGGCTTTTTTTTGTATCTCATTCTAATTCGCAATGTAAAGCTTGTAGTCTTAGGCATTATTATGGGCTTATCTGTTTTCATCTTCTTTAAATACACCACAATTGCTAACGGAGTGTATGCCATTAACAGAATGCGAACAGCTTTTGATCCCAATGATCCATCATTGCAGGTGCGTCTCGAAAATCAGAGAAGACTTAAAGTTTATTTGGCAACAAGGCCGCTTGGAGGTGGGATTGGCCACGCGGGCGATAAAGCTAAAAAATTTACTCCCAATTCTTATCTTGCAAATGTAGCCACCGATAGCTGGTATGTAATGATTTGGGCTGAACAAGGAATCATCGGTCTTTATCTGCATCTGTTCACCCTATTCTTTATCCTGATTAAAGGATCATATATCGCCATGTTTAAGGTGCGTGATCCTGCATTGCAAGGGAAATTCTTTGGCATGGCCGCCGGAATGATGGGAATTATGGCGGCAGCTTATGGCAATGGTGTTCTAGGCCAAATACCAACATCCCTGGTACTTTACTCATCAATGGCCTTATTATTCATGGGTGGGGAAATAAGTGAAAAATATGATAAAAGTCTTGAAACTGAAAATATTACAAATCAATAATCTAAATAAATATTATGGATAGATCTGGATTATTAAATATTGCAATTGTAGCAGCTATTGATGCCGGAAAAGCAATCATGGAAGTGTATCTCGATGATTATGAGGTAAGCTACAAAGAAGACAAATCTCCACTTACCATTGCCGATAAAAATGCACACGAAATTATTGCTGAACATCTTGCAAATACTGGTATTCCACTCATGAGCGAAGAGGGTAAAAGCATTCCGTTTGAAATTCGTAAACAATGGGAAAAACTCTGGATAGTTGATCCCCTGGATGGAACCAAAGAATTTATTAAAAAAAATGGTGAGTTTACTGTAAACATTGCTTTGATCGAAAAAAACAAACCAGTTCTCGGAGTGGTGTTCTGCCCCACCCTAAACGTAATTTATTATGCCGACAAATTGTTAGGTGGCGCTTTTATGGCTCATTTGCCTGCCAGGTGGAATCAAGAGCCCGCTGATTTTACTATTATTCATGAAGCGGCACAAAAACTCCCAATTAAAACTGACAGGAAAACTTTTGTTCTGGTTGCCAGTCGTTCCCATCTAACGGATGAAACCAAAACATATATCGAAAAAATTAAGGCGCAGAAGTCAAATGTTGAATTCATGTCGAAAGGAAGTTCCATAAAACTTTGCATGGTAGCCGAAGGCAAAGCTGATATCTATCCACGTTTTGCCCCAACCTGCGAATGGGATACTGCCGCAGGCCAGGCAGTGCTTGAGCTTGCCAATGGAAGAGTGGTAATTCCCGATTCTCTTACTCCGGTAGTTTATAACAAAGAAAATATTTTGAACCCTTGGTTTTTGGCCGTAAATAATGATGCTTTTAAACAATTAACGCTATGACAACACAAAACGACTATCCGCTGGTTTCCATTATTTCAATCAACTTTAATCAACCCGGCGTAACTGCCGAAATGATTGAATCGTTGCGTAAAGTAAGCTATCCCAATGTTGAGGTAATCATTGTTGATAATGCATCCTCCAAAGGAGATGTGGATAAACTTAAAGTGGAGTACCCGGAAATAATACTTATCAAAAGCACGGAAAATCTTGGCTTTGCCGGTGGCAATAATTTGGGAATAAAACAATCGAAAGGCGAGTACATCTTATTGCTCAACAACGATACTGAGGTTGATCCAGGATTTCTTGAGCCACTAATTGATAAGTTTATGAATAATCCGGATATCGGAGCTATATCTCCTAAAATTTATTTTCATCACACACCAAACATGCTCCAGTTTACCGGGATTTCTGAAATTAATAAATATACCACAAGAAGTACAGGATGGGGTTTTGGTAAAATGGACGAAGGACAGTTTGATGAAGATAAAGAAAGCTTTTTTGCCCATGGTGCTGCCATGATGGTGCCTCGCAGTGTAATAAAGAAAGTGGGAATGATGGCCGAAATTTATTTCCTTTATTACGAAGAAATGGACTGGGGGCAGCGAATTAGAAATGCAGCTTATAAAATATTTTACGTTCACAATTCCAAAATTTTCCATAAGGAATCGGTGAGCACCGGAAAAGAAAGCCCGTTAAAGACCTATTACATGAACCGGGCAAGAATAATTTATATGCGGCGGAATGTGGGTGGGTTTGCACTAATAATTGCCTTTGCATATCAAAATTTTATCGCCGTTCCCAAAAACCTGATAGTTTATTTGCTGAAAGGTAAAATGGATCTATTTCAGGCTTATGTCCGGGCTATTTTCTGGAACATAAAAAACGTTTTTAACAAAAACATCTATCATAATCCATCCATATAATCTTAATTATTAAAACTAAAAATATGGAAATAGTTTTACTCATTGCCAATATCATCCAGATTTTACTGCTGGTCTATTTAGGACTTTCATCGTTCTATATTTTCGTACTGGCTATTGCCGGCCATTTTAAAATTAATCATCGAAAAAAGGTTGAGGAAAAGCAACGCCGGTTTGCAGTTTTGATTCCCGGTTATAAAGAAGATGCCGTTATTGTGGACGTGGCCAAAGATGCTACCCATCAGAATTACCCCAGGGAAATGTATGATGTGGTAATCATTGCCGATTCATTTCAACCCGAAACCATCACGAAGCTTAAATCGCTTCCAATTAAGGTTATTGAAGTTTCCTTTGATAAAAGTACCAAGTCGAAAGCGCTGAACAAAACTATGGCCCAGCTTCCCGAAAATTATTATGATGTTGCGCTCATTTTAGATGCAGATAATTTGATGGAAACAGACCTGCTTAATAAATTCAATGATTCCTTCTCGCGTGGATTCGTTGTAATTCAGGGGCATAGGGTTGCGAAAAATGTAAACAACACCCTGGCCATCCTTGATGCGATCAGCGAAGAAATCAATAACCATCTTTTCCGAAAAGGACACAGGGTGCTGGGACTTTCATCAGCATTAATCGGCTCGGGCATGGCATTTAAATACGATTTTTTTAAGAATCTCATGAAAGGTGTGAAAGCCATCGGGGGATTTGATAAAGACATCGAACTTAGGCTGACCAGGGATAAAGTAAAAATTGAATATCTCGAAAAAGCCTTGATTTATGACGAAAAAGTAAGCGAAACCAAAACCTTTTCCAATCAAAGAAGAAGGTGGCTTTCGGCCCAGGTGGTGTATTTTACACAATCATTTTTGCCCTCGCTTCGCGATTTATTCCTAAAGGGAAATATGGATTATTTTCTCAAATCATTCCAGCAAATACAACCTCCCCGAATATTGCTCATTGGGATATCGTGGATTTTTGCTATCATCTCAGCGCTACTCCTCCGCGATTATTTTACACCTTATTGGTTAGCCATATTTTTCATGGTAAACTTTGGAATTTTAATATCAATACCAAAAAAATTCTGGAATCGAAAATTGTTGCTTGCTATTGCAGGTATTCCGCGAGGGTTTCTCCTTATGTTTTTTACTTTGTTAAAAATTAAAGGAGCTAATAAAACTTTTATTCACACTGCTCACGGAGCAGATAAACAAAAGAAATAAGTCTCATTAGAAAATCACTTGAAAGCAAAACTTATGGAAACAAATTTTTTTGGCTTTTTTGATAAGGAGTATCAATCCGGCTTAATTAAAGGGAATTCTCAAACTGATAAACCGAAATTATTTCAAATAGCGCAGGAATACGAGTACAATTCCGGTAAGGCATCATGCTTTGCCTGGGGGCAGTTTTACGATCTTGATAAAACTTGTCATGATCTTAAAATTGAGATCACCAAAAATCCGGCAGAGGCTTTATTTAACGCCTTTACAGATAATAACTTTCAAAAAGCCGAATCGTTTTACGGTGAATTTACCTATTTGTTTATTGATGAAAAGTCAGTAATTATTGGGCGCGACCTTGTTGGTGCCGGCTTACCTGTGTATTATTCCGAAAAGTATTTTTCTAATAATATTGATAGTTTTAAACAAATCAAAGACTTCGATTTTTCCCTGGATTTCAGCGGAGTAAAGACCTTTTTAAATATCGGTACACCACTTCCTCCAAAAACCCTGGTCAAGGATGTTAATCAATTATTACCAGGAGAATACCTCGTGTATGCCAATAAAAAGCTAAGTAAACATTTGATTTATAACTTTGATAAATACACGAAAAATTTTGGTTCTCTAAAAATTTCTGAGCAGGAAGCTACCGGGGAATTAGAAAGGTTGCACAAAGCAGCTATTGGCCGAAGGATAAAAGACAAATCGAATGTTGCCTTGCTATTGAGTGGTGGTTACGATTCGGGTGGAAACATAGCTGCCCTGCGCGATATTTACGATGGCAACGCTAATGGCTATTCAATTGGTTTTAAAGATGACCAGTGGTCCGAATTGCCACTTGCCAGGTTGCTTGCCGACACTTTTGATGTAAAGTTTAAAAGTTATTTAATTGATGGTAGCGAAATTGATGAACTACCTCAAATTCTAAAAGAACTGGGAACCCCATTCCAGGAAAATGGCCTCATGGTAAATTATACTGTGATGAAAATGGTAAGCAAAGACAACAATGAACTTATACTTGGTGGCGATGGCAACGATCAGGTATATGGTACAGGGATGCACCACGCGGCTTTGCACTACCTATCCACAAAATATGGTATTAAACACATTCAGCGCTTGCTATCATCGATGTTGTCGGGGACCAATCACAGTAAGCTCTCGAAGATTGATTTCCACAACACCAAAATCCTAAATGTTGACAGCCAGTCATCATTTGGGTTTAATGAAAAAGAGTTGGGCAAATTACTAAAACAAAAAAGGGAAAAATTAAATACAAACTTCCTGAAAATAAATAATCTCAAGGTAAAATCTTTTGAGGATTTATTTAAATCCCATACTTATTATAAGGATTTTGTACACGATGGTTGCAATCTGATTATTTATAAAGCCTCGAATATGGCCAGACTTTACAATCAAAAGTTAAGCTATCCCTACATGGATAAAGATTGTATCGACTTTGTTTTTAGTCTGCCACGCGAAATGCGGATCCCGGGCACTGTTAAAGAAATGGCAAAAGGCCACAGCCCGTCAAAGTATTTGCACAAAAAGTATTTAAAACCCAGGCTGCCCGGAGAAATAACCGAAAGAAAAAAACAAGGCGGTTTTGCACCCCTGCCAAAATTTTTTAATGATGGTGAACGAAGGAAACTGATTTACCAAATTATAAGGAATTCAAAATTGAGTCGCGAAATTTATAACAGCGACCGGCTTGAGGCATTTTTTAATCAATACGAAAGTATATGTACAAATAAGGATGTCTGGTTTTGGCATCAGCAAAGTATGGCTTTTAAACTTTTCAACCTGTTAACTTTAACTATATGGTGGGACATCCATTTTAATAATCATAAGGGAATAACACTTAAAGATTTTGTTTAAATAGTGTCGGTCTGTAAAGTAACATTTAGAAAAATGTACGATTTCAGATTAACGATTTTAGATATAAGATGTTGGTGATTTTCAACAAAATCAAAAATCTCCGATTGCCTCGAAAAGTAGAAAATTTTTAATTTTCGTAACTTTTCGAGGATACACGAGCGGAGCTCGGCATTAATCATTAATTTCAAATTAAAAAATTGTTGACTTTATGAACAAGCACTAAATAGCCTTATTCAACTTAACTGCGATAGTCAAAACACGAATGCTTTCGGGGTACTTCTGTCAGGGTTCAAATTTTAAAAATGAAGTACTACTGCGAATTTAGTGGAGAGTAAAATATTAATGATCTCATAGTTGTTGGTGATAAAAATTTGTCAATAGATTCCCGCCTTGCTGCGAAGCGGGTCTCAGTCCCCGATTGGTCGGGATCCCGCACGTGCGGGACTGCACTCCTTCGAGGTGACATAAATTTGGGGGATTTGGTGGTGGGTGAAAGTGGGTGCGAAGCGCCCACTTTCACCCACCCCATTCACAGCCCGGGGCTTTGTCATTTCGACTGGAAAAACGTAGCGTAGCAAGTTTTGGAGGGAGAAATCTTTTCGATGCCGCATGTGCGGCAAGACCTGCCTCGCCAACACCATTGCTTGCACTAACGACCCGCTTCGCAGCGAGGCGAGCCTGGCCGGCAAGGCTGGCAAGGCGGGAATCTATTTACATTGATAGCCATTATTTACATCGACAAAAATGGTAGTAGAACCAAAAATGGAACAGAATCAATGCTACAAAATATTGCAAGCTAAATGAACTATGGAGGTGCCGGAAAAAATATTTTCTTAAAATGTTAAGAAGTGCTAAAAAAATACCGATCTTTATTTCTTGATTCATTTGCCTTCTGGATTTTTGCCGGTAAAATGAAATAATACAACTTGAATGAATAATCATTTAAAAAGATGAAAACATGAGAATAGGAATTGAAGGACAAAGGCTGTTTCGTGAAAAAAAACATGGAATGGACATGGTTGCACTGGAGCTTGTGAAAGAACTTCAGGGCATCGATACCGAAAACGAATACTACATCTATATTAAACCTGATGTGGACAGCGATTGTTTGAGCGAGACTAAAAATTTCCATATTGTTGAACTCTCGGGCGGATCCTACCCTGTTTGGGAACAATCGGCGCTGCCCAAGGCTGCACGAAACGATGGTTGCGATATGCTCCACTGCACCAGCAACACGGCTCCACTCAACCCTAAAATGCAGCTCATTGTTACCCTTCACGATATTATTTACATGGAGAAATCCTACCTGAAAATACTTGCCGATAAGGGAACCAACTACCAAAAATTTGGAAACGTTTATCGTAGGTACATCGTGCCAAGAGTTATGAAAATGGCTGATAAGATAATCACCGTATCTAATTTCGAAAGAAACCGGATAGGCGAATTTTTTGGCCTTCCCGAAAATGATAACAGATTGGTTGCAGTTTACAATGGGGTTAGTCGCCATTTTGAAAAGATAACTGATGAGGGTTTCCTTAAAAGGGTAAAGGCACAATACAAGCTGCCCGATAATTATTTTTTCTTTCTTGGCAATACCGACCCAAAGAAAAATACCAAAGGTGTACTGAAAGCATTTTCAGATTTCCTGAAGCAAAGCGGAAAAGATTTTACGCTTGTAATGCTCGATTACGACCGTGATGAATTAACAAAACTACTCAACGAAATTGGCGATCCCGGACTTGAAGATCACATCCACCTTACGGGCTATGTTGTAAACACCGACTTACCTGCAATTTATACCTTATGCAAAGTTTTCCTTTACCCATCACTTCGCGAAAGCTTTGGAATTCCAATGCTTGAAGCCATGCGTTGCGGGGTGCCCGTAATTACATCAAATACCTCGTCGATGCCTGAGGTTTCGGGAGGAAAAGCTGTAATTATCGATCCTTTCAAACCTGACGAAATTACCGGGGGCATCATTAAATTGTTAGATGATGAAAAGTTTGCCGGTGAAATTGTTGAGCAGGGATATGAGCAGGCTGCGAAATTTTCGTGGAAATCGATGGCAGAGCATGTTTTGGAATTGTACAAGGAAGTTTATGAAAAAAATAAGTAACACTTAATTATTATGAAAATCAAAAACAGGGATATTGTAGTTGTTGGAATTCAACCATGGGATATTGAAATTGGCAGTAACTGTAAAGATATTGCAAAAGAATTTTCGGGAAACAACCGTGTATTGTATATTAACAACCCCGCAGATCAAATAAGCATTGTAACCCAACGAAATACAAATAGAATAAAAAACAGAATAAAGGCGATTGAAGACCCCAGTGAAGCACTTAAGAAAATTAACGAGAACTTGTGGGTTTACACTCCACCTATTAAAACCTATCCCATAAACTTTTTACCCTCCACGGGTATATTTTCTTGGTTTAACAAGATGAATAACAAAAAATTTGCTAATAAAATTAATGATACTATTAAACAACTCGGCTTTAAAGATTTTATACTATTTAATGATCAGCAAATGTTTTTAGGTTTCTACCTTAAAGAATACCTAAAACCAAGTACTTACATTTATTACATTCGGGATAATTTGATGAATGTGAGATATTGGAACAAACATGGAAAAACCATCGAACCAAAGCTAATCGCGAAAGCTGATTTAGTTTTTACAAATTCGCTACTGTACGAAGAGTACGCGAGAAATTATAATCCGAAAAGCTATATGGTTGGTCAGGGCTGTGATACAAAACTTTATACAGACGAAACCACTGAACTGGCAGATGAAATGAAAGACATGAAAAAACCGGTGATAGGTTATGTTGGCTATCTTTCATCCAAAAGGTTAGACATTGAGGTCATTGTTCATATTGCTGAAAACAGACCGGACACAACCATCGTGTTGGTAGGGCCGGAAGATGATGAATTTAAAGCTTCGAGATTACATAAAATGAAAAATGTAAAGTTCCTGGGTTCAAAAGAACCTGAATCCTTACCTTCATATATAAAGGGATTTGATATTGCCATCAACCCCCAACAACTTACCAAAGCAACCCGGGGAAATTATCCACGAAAAATTGATGAATACCTCGCCATGGGTATAGCCACCTTAGCCACAAAAACACAGGCGATGAAGTATTTTGCCGACTCGGTTTACCTTGCCAAAGATAAAGCAGAGTATCTTACTAAAATTGATACTGCAATAAACGAAAACTCTGATGTACTTCGTAAGAAGCGTATGGAGGTTGGACACCTACACAGTTGGACAACATGTGTAAATTTAATGTACGATTATATCGATAAAAATTAAACTCGCTAAAACACTGAACCATGAATTTCAAGGGAAATTTTTATTTTTTGTGGAAATACTTTTCAGAAAGAAATCTCCGTGCACATTATGCCGAACACTATAAAGTTGAAATTGAATACTACAACAAGTATTCGGATAAGAAAGCGCAGAGTGTGATGAAAAGAGAAAGGAAAATCCTTCAGAAATATTGGGGCTGTTATCCTTTTCAATATATCAGGTATGGAATGTACAAAAAAACATGCTCCCTGAGCATTGATGAAATGAAAGATTTTATCCCAAATTATTTCGCCTATTATTTGTTCTTCCCAAAATCTTTCAAGGAATATGGTATAGTATCAGATGATAAAGAATTAACATATAGGGTTTTGGATTCGTACCACATTAATCAACCTGTAATGCTGTTACAGTACAAGAATGAACTTTTTTATGATGTTGATAAAAATATAATTTCTAATGAGGATGCAGATGCTATAATAAAACAATCCGCAGCAAAAAAACTTTTTCTCAAACCAACAAAAGGATTGGGTGGCAGGGGAATACTGGTATTTAATAAAGAGAAGGATTTTATTGATAAAGAGCGAAATTCATTGTCATCTGAATTTATTTCTCATGCCTTAAGCAAAGCCGATGATTATATTCTTCAGGAAGGATTAAGTCAACATGAAGAATTAAATAATATTTATCCTAAATCCGTAAATACTTTCAGGGTGATGACCAGCCTAAAAGATGGAAAGGCAACCATTTTGTTTTCAATGTTAAGGATGGGTCAGGGAGGAAATCAGCTTGATAATGCAAGTTTAATGGGCTTAGTATGTAAAATTAATCCTGAAAATGGAAAATTTGATAATATAGGCTACACAGGATTGGGAAAAACACTGGCCAAGCACCCTGATACAGGGTTTGTATTTGATGGGTACGTGTTTCCGTACTGGGATGATATAAAAAAGTTTGTAATTAGCGCATCACAAAAAATTGACAGCATAGGATTTATTGGATGGGATATTGCCTTTACTGATCAAGGACCGGCGGTAATCGAAATAAATGCAGGAGCCGGACTGGAATTTTTGCAAGATTGTCATGGTGGTGTTCGCAAGGCTTATGGTATTTCAAATCCAAAGAAATACTGGAAAAACTCTAAGTTTATTCTCAAAGATGATTAGCTATGATTAACAAAATTAAATCAAACCCCAAGACCAAAGCCTTTATTTTGTGGCTGATAACACCTAAACGAAATCCTCGTCCAAGATGGTTCATCAAGTGGTTTGTTAACCCATTTATCCATAAAAAAGGAAAAGGCGCTACCATTAGAAGAAATTCCCGTGTAGATGTTTTCCCGTGGAAACGCTTTGAAATTGGCAAATTAACCACTATCGAATCCTTTTGCACCATCAATAACGGTTCGGGCGATGTGATTCTTGGCGACCGCGTAAGGGTTGGGATTGGCTCGGTGATTATTGGGCCGGTTACCATGGGAAGTGGCTCCGGTTTAGGACAACACGTCTTTGTGGCAGGCTTTAATCATGGCTATGAGGACGCAAGTAAAAACTCAAGCGTGCAGCCCTTAACAATCCGACCCGTCATTATTGAAGAAGAAGCTCACATTGGCGCTAACTCGGTGGTTGTGGCCGGGATTAGAATTGGTAAACGTTCGCAGGTGGGTGCAGGAAGCGTTGTAACCAAGGATGTACCACCATATAGTGTGGTGGCTGGAAATCCCGCCAGATTGCTGAAACAATACAACCACGAAACCGGTGTATGGGAAAAGGTATCTGCTAAAAAGTAAGCCTAAACAAAGAAAATATTAACCAGTGAAATAAATGTTTTAACCAAATTTTTCCACCTATGACAACAATTGCTATTCTCTTTTGGATTTTTCTTTTCATCATTTTCTATGCCTACCTCGGCTATGGTATTTTGCTATTCTTTCTTGTAAAAATGAAAAGATTATTTGGCAAACCTAAAACGGAAATCGATCACGACTACGAACCCGAGGTAACGCTATTTTGCGCTGCATACAACGAAAAGGATTATGTGGATGCTAAAATAAAAAATTCATTTTCGCTGGAATATCCCCAGGAAAAAGTAAAGCATGTTTGGGTTACCGATGGTTCGGATGACGGGACTCCTGACCTGCTTAGAAAATATGAAGGTGTGAAAGTTTTTCATAAGGATGAACGTGCCGGAAAAATTGCCGCCATGAACCGTGGATTAGATTTCGTAAAAACACCTATTGTTATTTTTTCGGATGGCAACACCATGCTGGGCAAAGAATCCATTCGCAGAATTGTGAATATGTTCAGCAACCCCAAAGTTGGATGTGTTTCAGGCGAAAAACGCATTTATCAAAAAGATAGCGATAGCGCCGCCGGCACCGAAGGTATTTACTGGAAATATGAATCAACACTCAAAAAATGGGATGCTGAGCTTTATTCAGTTGTGGGTGCAGCAGGTGAGTTGTTTGCTATCCGTACAGAGCTATATCAGCATGTTGAAGGCGATACCCTGCTCGATGATTTCATTGTTTCGCTGCGGGTTGCCAAAAAAGGTTACACTATTCAATACGATCCGGAGGCTTACGCAATCGAAACTTCATCGGCCAGTGTAAAAGAAGAACTTAAACGAAAAATCAGAATAGCCGCCGGTGGTATTCAATCTATTGTACGACTTAAAGAATTACTCAACTTTTTTAAATACGGAACACTATCATTCCAATACATTTCGCACCGGGTACTTCGCTGGACACTTGCCCCAATAGGCTTACTTCTCATTTTAATCTTCAATGCTATCCTCTCGGCAAACATTGGTTTTTTTGAATTCTCGAGTGTTTACACCTGGACATTCTGGGGGCAAATAGCATTTTATGTTGCGGCTATGTTGGGCTGGTATTTGGAAAACAGGGAGATTAAAGTCAAAATTTTATTTATCCCCTACTATTTCTTTATCATGAATTACGCCGTTTACCTGGGATTTTTCAGGTACCTCAAAGGCAAGCAATCAGTAAAATGGGAAAGGGCTAAGCGGGCTATTTAGTGCCTGTCCATAAAGTCAACCTTTCCTATCCGAGGCCAAAGAATCTCCCGCAGATTTCGCTGATTTGCGCTGATTTTTTTCTGCGAAAATCAGCGTTATCTGCGGGAAACATTACTGAAAAGACGAACACTATTTAAGCAATGCAAAAAAACGGGGCATGAAATCCTCGCAATTTTGCGGGATATGCAATCCTCGCATTTTTGCGGGAGAGGATTGATACGGCTTTTGTGGGTAAACCTGGCTATTTGCTGTTGCCAGGTACATTCATCTATTCTATAATCAACTCATAATTTGTACTTCTACCACCAGATTCTTCTTGTTTAAGTATATCTTTTTCAATTAAATCTTTTATATCCCTTAGAGCAGTATCGGGTGAGCATTTTGTTATTTTAGCCCATTTTGAGGATTTCAATTTCCCTTCAAATCCATCCAACTGTTTATTTAACATCAATCGTTGCCTGCTATTCAAATTCGTTTCTTTGTGTTTATCCCAAAAATCTGCTTTCTGAAGCACTCTTTTTAGGGTTTCCCGGGTTGATTGCATTGTACGATATAAACAATTTAAAAACCAATCAATCCACTCGGTAATATCTCCGCTACTGTGCTGAACTTTTTGCAAGATATTATAATAAACCTTTTTTTCTATTAATACCTGGTTCGACAAACTATAAAATCTTTGTGAGCTTTCTTCTGAGCGTGCCAGTAACATATCTGATATTGCTCTTGCTATACGACCGTTGCCATCATCAAAGGGATGGATTATTATGAACCAAAAATGTGCAATGGCAGCTTTCAATACTCCATAAATCTTCGTTTCTCCGTTGAGCCACTCCAAAAATGTATTCATTTCGTGGTTAACAATCATAGGTGAAGGAGCTTGAAAATGTATTTTCTCTTTCCCCATTGGCCCAGAACCCACTTGCATTTCACCGTTACGATAGCAACCGGTATCAATTCTGTGCATTCCACTCCAACCTGTGGGGAATAATGCAGCATGCCAACCGAATAATCGCTCTTTGTCAAGAGGTTCATCATACTTTTGCGTTGCATCTAACATCATCTCTACTACACCTTCAACATTTCTATCAGCGTGAACCAGGCCGGCAAAATCCAAACCTAATCTCCTTGCAATTGAAGAACGAACTTGTTCATAGTTCAATATTTCCCCCTCGATCTCAGATGATTTTAAAACATCAAGGGTTAAGGCAGAAAGCATTGCGTCTTCCTTTATTTTAAATCCCAGAGCCTCCATCTGTCCAAATATCTTTCCTTGTAAATGCCTGACTTTTCCTAATATCACATTTGTTTTTGGGTTATCAAAAGTGAACTCCGGCCATTGGTCATATTGATAAATGTATTTTGCCATTTAAAAGTATTTTATGCGGCAAATATACTGAATAAACTCCGCAGATTTAAGGAGAATAACGATGTTTTTCTCCGCGTAACGGTACTCGGGCATTGTAAACATTGCTTGGTTTAATAAAAAAAGGCAGGCATGTCACCAAATAAAATTGGTTGTATGCCTGCCTGTTATTTTGAGCAAGTTCAACTATAAAATTCCAAATTCCTGAAAAGCGTGAGTAAGCAGGATTTTATGGATTATTATTAGAAAATTACTTTATGATATCCAATAATTCTACATCAAAAATAAGTGGAGTATAGGCTTCAATCTGATTACCTGCACCACGTTCGCCGTAAGCCAGATTGGAGGGTATGATCAGTTTTGCTTTTGTACCAACATTCAACATTGCAATTCCTTCGTCCCAGCCTTTTATTACGCGACCCTGGCCTATCGGAAATTCAAAGGGTTGTCCACGATCAACAGAAGAATCGAATTTGGTTCCATCGAATAGAAAACCCGAGTAATGCACCTTTACCTTATCCCCTTTTTGGGGTTTTGGACCCTTACCTTCCTCCTCAATAATTATATACAAACCTGATTCGGTAGCTTGTGTGGAAATATTGTTTTCTGAAAGATAATTTGCAATTATCGCAGCTTCGCCTTCTTTCAATTCCAAAATTTTAGCTTCTTTCTCCAGCTCAATTTCTTCCTCGGTTTGAATTTTCATGATTTTAACATGAAATAACAACTTATCAACTTCGGTAGCGAAATCAGGAACATGGGGGTACTCTGCTGTTTTAGTAAAAAAAGAGGCAGCATCCACGTAAAAAGCAACGCTGTCGCCCAAATGCATTATTTCCATCATTTCATAAAAATCTCCGGGAAATGCAGATGCCTTCATGGGCAGAACCATAACTTTGGCGGGTGTTTCGTTGCTATTAAAAAACAATGTATCCTCGGTTCCATAATTCATGCGCAACGACATAAGTTTACCAATATCCGGGGCTATTCTTCCATTGTACTTCTCAATGAATTTATATTTCAGTCCACTATCGGTGGTTTTAAACTTTGATCCCGGTTTTAGTATGGAGCAGGAAAAGCCAAAGAATACAACTGAAATAAAAAGGAAAATCCTGAAAAAGTGCAATTTCATTATTTCACGATGTCAATTAATTCAACATCAAATAACAGAGGTGAATAGGGAGGGATTTTGGGGCCGGATCCTCTTTCGCCATACCCAAGATGTGAAGGAATAATTAAAGTCGCTTTACTGCCAACATTCATCAAGGCAAAACCTTCGTCCCAGCCTCTGATAACTCTGCCCTGACCCAACGGGAACTCAAAGGGTGTACCTTTGTCAACTGATGAATCGAATTTAGTTCCGTCTAATAATGTTCCGGTATAGTGTGCCTTAATTTTATCACCTTGCTTTGGTTTGGGGCCGTTTCCTTGTTCAGTAACAATTACGTAAAGGCCACTTTCGGTGGGTTCGGCCTTAATATTATTATCTTCAAGATATTTTTTCAGGATATCAGCTTCTTCGTTTTGTAACTTCTCCATTTTTGCAGTTCTTTCATCATCCATTTCCTGCTCGGTCTGTATTTTGTCCAGTTTTACATTAAAAGTAAACTGCTGGTCTTTCAATTCGGGCGGAACTGCACGGCCACCTGCTGTTTTGGTGATGAACTGTTCGGCATCAAGAAAAAATACAGCGCTATCTCCCAAATGCATCATACTCATCATTTCGTAAAAATCACCTGGATACACCGACTCCTGCATTGGCAAAAGCATCACTTTATCAGGTATCTGATTTGTGTTGAACATCACCGAATCATCAATACCGTAGGTCATTATAAGCGAAATTATTTCGCCGCTTTGGGGCACACGTTCATCTTCATTGTTTACCACCAACTTGTATTGCAATCCACTTTCGGTAGTTTTAAATTTAGATTCGTCACCGGAAAGCATGTCGCACGACATCATAAAAAATACACTTAGCAGTGCCATTAAAAGACTCAATTTCAATTTCATAATTATACAAATATTTAGTTTAAAAATTCTCAATTATTTAGTTTCAAGCAATTCCATCTCAAATATTAATGGAGTATAAGGTTTAACCTCATCACGCTGAACCCCTCCATAAGCAAGCGATGAGGGTATAATTAATTTCACCTTATCCCCAACTTTCATTGTAAGTATCGCCTCTTCCATGGCAGCTATTACCTTGCTTTCGCCAACAGTAAAAAAAACAGGACGCTCTTTTTCATAAGAAGAAAGGTAGGGAGTTCCATCAAGAAAAAAACTTGCAAAATGAACTTTCACCTTTGCCCCGCTAACAGCTTGTTGCCCCGATCCTTTTTGTAAAGGAACAATGTACAAACCGTTTTGCGTAGGATTTACATCAATATTGTTTTGCTTTAGATAATCAGAAATTTTTTCTGGTTCTGATTTTTTGCGTTCATTAATCTCCAGGCGCCTTGCATTTACTTCGGGAGTTTCGGGAGTTATCGAGACAACCTTGATATCAAAAAACAACTCATCATAGTTTAGGGCATACTCAGGGATTTCATCAAAATACATCACTTTTAAAAAGAAGTCACTGGTTTTGAGTACAAAAGTAGCACTGTCGTTAAGGTGCATTAATCTAATACCTTCCATTAAATCGCCATCATACACGGGAGCGATTTGAAAGGGGATTTTTTCATTTCCACCCGAATAAAGCACACTGTCTTTAGATCGGTAATTCATATTAACTTCAACAACATCATACAACTGAACTCTTTTGTTGAATTTGTTTAAAACATGAATCTTGTATTTAAGACCGTTTTCGGTGACTTTATAGTCATCCTGTTGTTTACAACCTGAAAGAAAAAGAATTGCAGCTATTGCAAAAAAAGGTAGGAAAAATTTAAAAATCGAATGCATTCAGACTAACTAATTATTTTAATTCGAGCAATTTAACATCATATACAAGGGTTGTTTTGGTCGATATTTTTTTTTGATCGCCAAGCAACCCAAAAGCAAGGTGCGAAGGTATAATAAATTTGGCACGGTCGCCCACCTTCATCAATAATATGCCTTCTTCAATACCCGATTCAACACCGCCACGGCCAATCATAAACTCTTTATTTCCGGATTCATCCGATGAATAAATCGATTCACCATTGAGCAAACTGACTTCGTAAGCAATTGTAGCTATTTTTCCAATCTTAGCTTTTTCGCCCCAACCCGATTCATAGATTCTGTATCTCAATCCGGTTCCTGTTTCCTTTACATTCCATCTGTTTCGGGATATAAAATCCTTTATTTGTTGATCTTCGGTTAGTATTGCTTTTTTATTAGCTTTCAGCAATGGTTCTTTAAGTTCATTTTCTGTGAAAGCTTTCTTTTTATCAGGCTCTTTATTTGAACAAGATGAAAAAATGATAAGTCCAAGCCCAAGTGATATCAGGAAAAATGCAAGATTAAATCTTAAAAAGAAATTATTCAATTTCATAATTGAGTTCATCCTCATACAACGGTAATATTTCCTTAATCTTTTCTATGGAAGCTTCTATCGAAAGGTAGGAATTTCCACCAGCAGCATTTCTGTGCCCGCCACCTTCAAAATATTGCTGTGCAATTTGATTGACTGCAAATTGGCCTTTAGATCTGAATGATAATCGTATCAAGCCTTCACGTTCGGTCATCAATATCGAAACATTGATTTCTTTTATAGATAAAGGATAATTTACAATACCCTCGGTATCGCCGGCTTTATAATTAAACCTGGTCAAATCATCTTTAGTTAAAGATATGATGGCTGTTCGGTATTTATGAAAAATAAGTAGTTTCTCGGCAAAAGCATGACCAAGTAACCTGAGGCGGCTTTCCGAAAAATTATCATAAATAAGTCGGTGTAACCTATCCGGTTTCACTCCTTTATCAACCAAATCAGCGGTAATACGATAGGTTTTGGCATTGTTGCAGGCAAAACTAAAAGAGCCTGTATCTGTAATTATACCGGTGTATAAGCTCTCAGCGGCAGATTTAGTAATACAATGGGTCAGTTCGGTTTCCTCCAAAAACTCAAATACCAGTTCAGCCGTGGATGATGCAGATGTTTTGGATAGCAAAAACTGAAAGGCTTCAGTGTCAGGGTGTGGGTGATGATCAATCAAAATCTTTGTGGCTGAGGCATTCCTCAGTGTTTCCTCCATATTTTCTACCCTTGATGGTGTATTATAATCAAGGCAAAAAATAAGGCTGGCCTTATTAAAAATGCCTGACATAAATTGCCTGGTGTTTTGATCAAAAATAACAACATCGTCAGCTCCCGGCAGCCATCGTAAAAAATCAGGAAACCTGTTTGGCAAAACAACCACAACGTTTGGATTAATACATTTTAATGTATGATACATGGCCATTGCAGAACCTACAGCATCACCGTCCGGGTTATAGTGAGAAGTAATTATAATGTTTCCGGAGCCATTTAGAAGGCTTTTAATTGTGCTATAATCTGATTTTGTCAAAATTTAAATGTTGATTGATAAAGATTTATTTCCCTGAAAAAGGGCTGCAAAACTATAATAAAAAACGTTAAATGCATACTGAAAATAGGGTTATTGCTAATTTTGTAAAAATCATCAAAACCTAATATTATGACAGGAAACAAGACACTTACAATGATTAAGCCTAATGCGGTTGAAAAAGGATTCACAGGAGCAATTCTGGCAAAAATTAATGAGGGCGGTTTCAGAATTATAGCAATGAAAAAGATGAGATTGTCGAAAGACCAGGCAGAAGCATTTTATGAAATCCATAAGGACAAGCCCTTCTTTAAAGACTTGGTTGAATTTATGACTTCAGGGTCAATAATAGCTGCCTTCCTCGAAAAAGAAAATGCCGTAGAAGACTACCGTAAGCTGATTGGAGCTACCAATCCTAATCAAGCCGAAATGGGAACAGTAAGAAACTTATTTGGAACTGATGTACAGAAAAATGCTGTTCACGGCTCTGACAGCGATGAAAATGCTGAAATTGAAGGTAGCTTTTTCTTTTCAAAACTTGAAAGATTTTAAGCTGAAAAATTCATGAAATTATGAATTAATCAGGTTAAGCTTCAGGATAATATTCTTTAAATGTTCTATCCTCATAAAAAACAACAATCCGTTCGATGGGTTTGTGAAGTTTTTTATGAGGATTTTCTTTTTCAAATTTTCTGCTTATTTCCCCGATTACTTTATCATCTTCTTTAATAGCTTTTATTTCAGGCTTTTTACTATCTTTTTCCTTTGTTTTAGCTTCAAATGAAGGAGATATTTTCTGAGGTGCTACCTTTGTTTCAGCTACAGGCCGGCTATTTTCCACTTCAGATGTTTTCTCATCCGCAAAATTATCATCTTCCATTTCAAAAAGATTGTAATCCTTAGTCATCGATCCTGATCCATGTACCAACCACTCAGTTCTAATTTCCTTGAAACTATTCAGGACTTTGTGAACAAGGTCAAGACTGGGTTTATTCCTTCCCGAAAGCACATGTGAAATATTTGATGGTTGCACACCTATTTTTTCAGCAAAGGTTGCATTTGTCATTCCTTTTGTGGAAATTAACAATTGTATCCTATCTTTTAAGTTTTCCATATCTATTCCATATTGTTTACAATTGTGTATTCATATTTACAAATGTGTATTTTACATTTAAGAAGTAACAAAGATAAGTAGATTTACATTTATACACCACAACTATTTTTGTAAATACTCTAATTAATACTTAATGTAATCTTCATAATCTATTATTTAATAAATACTTATCAAATTTCATTTAATTTTTTAATAAAGTTCATCATTTTAGAAATATCTTCCAGTCCAAATTCAAATTATCTATGCAAAATACTGGTATTTAATCTATAATAAAGTATTTGAGGCATGTCTCCACAATTTACACACTATTTTACAAATCTATTCGATAAAATTATTATGTACAATTGTATTGTCTTTACAATTATACCTACATTTCCATAAAGTTACATTTGTAACTTAAATTGTTGGATTATTTTTACCAACATGTTATCCTTCTATTTTACCCTTGATATTTTTTGAATTCCATTTTCCTATATCTCCTACCCTATCTGTATTGCAATGGTGGAGATACTTTCAACAAATTATCCAGACCTTGCATTTTTTAATAAATGGATAACTCTGAAATATTTTTAAGCTTAAGTGAAAATACTTGTCTTATGTCCTGTAACTATCCAATAATGATTGTTTACACGAATCATAATCACTTAAAATGAAGATAAATTATCGGAAAATGGAGATTAAAACACTGATTCTTTGAATATTATAGAAGCTATTTTTACAATATCAGAGCGATCATTTTTTTTGTCAGATAATTTTATTTTGATGTTTTATATACATTGTCATTTTACTTTGGGGCCTCCGGAGGCTTGGAACTACCAATAACTTGTTTGTGTAAAGTACTGAAATCTGTACTATTAGACAGACCCCCGCCTTGCCGCTGGTGTAGGTAATCGTGCAGGCGAGGCAGGTCTCAATCCCCGAATGGTCGGGATCCCGCACGTGCGGGACTTCACTCCTTCCAGGTGACAAAACTCCCGGTATGGTGGTGGGAGGCGGGATTTCGCTTCACTCAACATTTCCTCATTATGCCCAAAAATTTTGGGTGAACTTTCAAAATGACAATGCTCTTGTTTTACATCTGGTGGAGGGTTATGGATCGCGTTGTGCTCCACAACCCTCCACCCTAAAGTTAATTTTATTAGAAATCACATCAAATTGAAAGAATTAATTTTGAAATCTGAAAATCCGTATTAATTTTGGCAGGTTAAAAATTTCAAAAATGGAATATCCAAATTTTCATCTTTCACTTTACCACGATTTTGGCAAAGGCCTCTACGAGTGCTGGATATTTTAATTTCTTCTCCCCCTCCTATTTTTCCACTTCTTTTCAAAAGTTTTAAAGCACAATTATCAGTGTTTAATTTTCCAGATTTAATTTTATTGTAACAGAGGAAATATTCATAATTAACACCCACGCCTGCCCCGACACATCGGGGGCCATGAATGTCCGAAGGACTCGTATGGAGAAACACCATACTATTATCATCCGTGCATTCACGCCAAGGGACGGACAGGCAGTGGCAAATTTTATTCAAATGAAAGGAAATGTTTTCGACATAAAACGTTTTGCGGTACATGATGGTCCGGGCATAAGGACAACCATATTTTTTAAGGGCTGCCCGCTTAAATGCTGGTGGTGTCACAATCCTGAAAGTCAGGATATCAAGTCTGAAGCAGATATTAAGCAAGTTATGCTTGATGGAATTCCTCATGAAAAGCAAGAAGAAATTGGCAAGCTTATGACTGTGGATGATGTGATGGAAATCGTTGAAAAAGATGCAGTTTTTTATGATGAATCAGGAGGAGGCGTAACACTTAGCGGCGGAGAACCTTTGATGCAGAGTGATTTTGCTACCGGAATTCTCCGGGCCTGCAAAGCAAAGGGATTCCACACAGCCCTTGATACCTGTGGATTTGCAAATAAAATCATTTTGGAAAAAGCTGCTGAGTTCGTAGATCTTTTTCTTTACGATTTAAAGCATCCTGAAAACGATCAACACGTAAAATTCACCAATGCGAGTCTTGAGCCTATTTTGAAAAACCTTAAACTTTTAGTTAATTTAAAAAAGCAGGTTATCATTAGGATTCCGGTAATTCCCGGAGTTAACAATCAGGCGAAGAATCTTCAAAAGTTTATCGAAATAATTAAATCAATCGGGGGGATTACAGAAGTTCACCTACTGCCATATCACGCCATGGCAAGCAATAAATACACGAGGCTAAATATAGAAAACAAACTGAGTGGCCTAAAGAATATGAGTAAAGAGGAATTACTACCTGCAAAACAACTATTTGAAAACAATGGTTTTAAAGTTAAGATTGGAGGGTGAGGAAAGTGGGCAGTCCCGAAAAACCAGAAATCTCTGATTTCATAGTTTTTCGAGGATGCACGACCGAAGGTCGGCATTGGCAGTGTGCAGTCCACAGTCCACAGGTGGCAGTCAACAGTAAGCAGTATTCAGTCCTCAGTCCTCAGTCAACAGTCTCAGAATTCATTTAAATACAACAAATGACAATTAATGACCATCAATTACGGCAAAGCCAAATGACTTTAAATGACGCGAAGCAAAATGCCGAAAAACCCGAAATCTACGATTTCATAGTTTTTCGAGCATCCTCGAAAATTTACGAAAATTGAAAATTTTCTAATTTTCGGGATGACAATTAATGACATTATCTGATAACTCAATAACAATTAACCAATAACCCGCCTTGCTCGCCTCGCTGCGAAGCAGGCCGCCAGCGTTGGCTTGCGCAAAGGCGAGGCAGGCAATTAACAAATAACGATTAACAATTAACAATTAACAATTCACGATTTTCCCAATAACCAACACACACATGAACGAAAGAATTAAAAACCTCAGAAATAATAGCCTGAATGCAGTAAACAGAATTTCTGCCGAGAGGGCACTTTTAGTAACAGAATTTTATAAAAGCGACATCGCGCGAAGTGTTTCGATTCCAGTAAAGCGAGCGCTGGCCTTTGAATACATACTAAAAAATAAACACATCTGCATCAACGAGGGCGAATTGATTGTAGGTGAACGAGGCCCTGCTCCAAAGGCCACTCCGACTTATCCGGAGATTAGTCTGCATTCGTTGCAGGATTTGGAAATTCTTAGCTCACGGCCAAAAGTTTCATTCAAATCCGATGAAGAAACAATAGAAGCTTACCGCGATGTGATAATTCCATTTTGGACCGGAAAAAGCAACCGTGAAAAGATCATGGCCAACATGGATGAGGCCTGGCTGGATGCATACAGTGCCGGCATGTTCACCGAATTTCAGGAACAACGTGCTCCCGGACATACAGTGGCAGGGAATAAAATCTACAAAAAAGGAATGAGCGATATTCAAGGGGATATCAAAGTGGCCATGGAAAAACTTGATTTTTACAATGATCCGGATGCCCTTGATAAACGCGAAGAACTAAAAGCCATGCACATTGTTGCCGAATCCATCATCATGTATGCCAAGCGCCATGCAGAGAAACTTAACGAACTTGCCGCATTAGAGTTGGATGAAAACAGGAAAGCGGAACTGATTAAAATGGCTGAGATTTGTCGGAAAGTGCCGACCCAAAAGCCAGAAACTTTTCATGAAGCTTTGCAGTATTACTGGTTTGTGCATGTTGGTGTAATTACCGAACTCAATCCCTGGGACAGCTTTAATCCCGGCAGACTGGATCAACACCTCTTGCCATTTTACCAAAAAGAAGTTTCAGAGGGAACATTAACAAAAGAATCAGCCGTAGAATTATTACAGTCGTTCTGGGTAAAATTCAACAACCACCCTGCCCCACCGAAAGTTGGGGTTACTGCACAGGAAAGTAACACCTACACTGATTTTGCCCTGATAAACCTTGGCGGAGTAAAAGCCGATGGCTCGGATGCTGTAAACGAGTTGAGCTATATTATTTTGGATGTGATAGAAGAAATGAGGATTTTGCAGCCCGGTAGCATGGTGCAACTCAGCAAAAAGAATCCTGATAGCTTTATTCAAAGGGCTGTAAAAATCACTAAAACGGGATTTGGACAACCCTCAATTTTTAATACTGATGCCATAGTTCAGGAACTGGTGCGCCAGGGTAAAACCGTGGAAGATGCGCGAAATGGTGGTGCCAGCGGTTGTGTTGAATCAGGTGCTTTTGGAACCGAGGCTTACATCCTGACCGGATATTTTAATCTGGCGAAAATTCTGGAGATCACCCTCAACAATGGATTTGACCATAAAACCGGGAAACATATCGGACTGAAAACCGGCGATCCCCTTGATTTTAAATCGTTCGATGAGTTGATGGAAGCCTACAAAAAACAGGAAAACTATTTTGCCGACATCAAAATTAAGGGCAACAACATCATCGAGAAACTTTTTGCTCAAAACCTGCCCGCACCCTTCCTGTCGCTTATCATCGACGATTGTTTGGCCAATGGCAAGGATTACAACGCCGGTGGTGCCCGCTACAACAGCAGCTACATCCAGGGCGTTGGGCTGGGCAGCCTCACCGACAGCCTCACAGCGCTGAAATATCACGTATTTGAGCAGCAAACCATTTCGATGAAAGACTTCCTTGTGGCGCTGGAAAAGAATTTTGAAGGCTATGAAGATTTGCGTTTCAAGCTGATTTATGAAACCCCCAAATATGGCAATGATGACGATTATGCTGATGAGCAGGCAAAGCAGATTTTTGAAATTTTTTATGATTCGGTAAACGGACGGCCAAGCGCAAGAGGCGGCACTTTTAGGATAAACCTTTTGCCCACCACCTGTCATGTGTATTTTGGTAGCGTTATTAAGGCGCTGCCCGATGGCCGCAAAGCAAGCGAACCACTTTCTGAAGGCATTTCACCTGTTCAGGGTGCGGATAAAAACGGACCAACCGGCGTGTTGAAATCTGCTTCAAAAATTGACCACATACGAACAGGAGGAACTTTGTTAAACCAAAAATTCTCGCCCGACTTTTTTGAGGATGAAGACAGCATCATCAAAGTTTCGCAGTTGGTGCGCAGCTATTTCAGGCTCGATGGACACCACATCCAGTTTAATGTGGTTTCGGCTGATACCCTAAAAGATGCCCAAAAGCATCCCGAAAAATACCGCGACCTGATTGTGCGCGTGGCCGGCTACAGCGACTATTTTAACGATTTGGGCGAAGACTTGCAAAATGAAATTATCCGCCGCACGGCGCATGATGGAATGTAAACCTGTGGTAGTCATTCATCCGATGACTTGAAGTCATCGGATGAATTGAAGTCATCCGATGAATAATGCTTAAGCAACTGACTCTAAGCTATTGGGAACAATGCCACTTCCGGGAGTAATTCATCGGATGACTATACCGGAGCTAAAGTCACACCGTGAATTCTATTTAAGAGCAGAGCGGGTTTTTTAAAAATATAGCACAACTGCCCGGGCTTTTTCACGGTGTGACTCAAAACTGGTAATCTGAAAAAGTCATCCGATGAATAATGTTTAAGCAAATTACATATTGCCCATGGAAAAAGTACTGATTCCAAGAGTAATTCATCGGATGACTATATTCCATAAGTCACACCGTGAATTATTTCCAGGAGTAGGGCAGGTTTTTCAAAATAGAGCACAACTGCCTGGGCTTATTCACGGTGTGACTCAAAACTGGTAATCTGAAAAAGTCATCCGATGAATAATGTTTAAGCAAATTAC
>CAZQIV010000017.1:0-7435 GCA_964593705.1 uncultured Lentimicrobiaceae bacterium
CTTCCACCCAACAACCACAACTCTAACGGTGTCACCTCGAAGGAGCTTGCAGCCTGCCCCGACCATTCGGGGACTGAGAGGTCTGGTTTTTAACACCTTACAAAGAGTTGTCATTAGTATAAATAAGCCGGCTGGCATAGGCTAAGAAATCCGCTTAAAGTTATCGCCATTATTTACATCCACAAAAAGGGTAGTAGGATGGGAAATATTAATCCCAACCCTATTATTGCATTTTTTTCATCCACTCACCGGCTTTTGTTTCCTGCCTGGTTTTGGTATAAAAATCAACGAGGGCATAGATATAGTCTTTGTTTTCCGGCTCCAGGTTTATCGCCTTCAGAAGAGATTCTTCCGCCCGGGCAGGTTTGTTGAGGTATTGATAAATCAAACCAAGGTTGTAGAAAATCCGTGATCTTTCCGGCATTAACAAAGCTGCTTTCTCAAGGGTTTCTGTCGATGCAGGAAGTTTATTCATCTCGGCCTGCAATAAGCCGAGAGAATAATAAACCTCCTGTTGCCCGGGATGGTTTTGGATGACCTCTTTGAAAAGCTGTTCAGCTTTTTCGTTTTGCTGCTGCACGTTGTAGAGCATGGCCAGGTTGATTTTTGCCGGGAAAAACTCATCATCGATCGCGATGGCTTTTTGGTAGTTTTGTTCAGCCTCGGTAGTTTTTCCCTGCCTTGAATATAGATTGGCAAGGTTGAAACTCCCGGCAGCAAAATCAGCAGTGTATTCCATAGCCTTTTCGTATTCTGATAGAGATTCACGATAGGATTTTATCCAGGATGAATCCACTGCCCGCGCAGGCAATTGTGAAAGTTTGAGCGCGGCCTCGGCCCGCACAGCTTTTACAGGATCATGGAGCATGGGAACATACGAAGCTTTGAATTCTTCGATGGTGGCCGGGTTTAAGTTCCTCACCGCATAATGCCGCATTATCGGGTCTTCATCCGTGAGGTGTAGTTTAAGTGCATTTAAAGCTATTTCATCCTGATAATTTGCCAATAGTGAAAGGGCTGTTGCCCGCACCATAACCGGATACAGATTTTCGGAAGCATTGGCAATGGCGATTAAACCACCAAGTGCCGCAGGATCGCCATCTTCGCCACCAGCGATAATGGTACCATAATGTGCAGCCCTGCTTTTACCATACCACTCGGTGATATATTTTTCTGACCATTGGGCAGTTTTGTCGGTGTGACAACTGTTGCATGCGTTGGGTACTCCTAAACTTAAAGTCAGGTCGGGACGGGGAATCCTGAAGCTGTGATCGCGGCGGTAGTCCACACCCATATAAAATCCGCCATCTGTATGGCAGTTGATACACAAAGCTCCTTCGCCTTCCAGGTTGTACATCTGCCGGTGATTGCCTTCCTGCAATTCCGGGTTGTTTTTTTTCTTGTGAAAATGATGATTGTAGGTATCGTAAATTTCAGGGCGGTGGCATTGGAGGCAAAGATCGTTTCCGGTTTTTATGAGTTTAAGGCTGTGTGCATCGTGGCAGTCGTTGCACTTCACATCGTTCATGTACATTTTACTTTGAAGGAAAGAGCCGTAAACATAATCTTCTTCAAGGATTTGCCCATCGGAATAATAATAGGGGTGGCCGGTAAGTTGCGGGATGTAATGGTCGAGCAGGGCGCCTCCAAAATGGTCAAAATCGCTGAGTGCCGATCGGCGAACATGACAGCGGGCGCATAAATCCACGTATTGCCGCGTATCCTGGTCGCGGGTATTTACAAGTAATGCCGTGTTGTTATCTGTTGGACGGGCCATTTCGGGAAGCTTGGCCCAATCGAGATGGGCAGAGCCCGGGCCATGGCAGGCTTCGCAATTTACGTTGATATCCGACCAGGTAGTTTGATAAACACCGGTTTTATGATCGTAGTTTTTTTGCAAATGTGTAGAATGACAATCGGCACACATGCCATTCCAATTTTGGGCCTGGTTTGTCCAGTAAAGCCAGTTGCCCGGATCAACATCTTCGTCAGCATAAACGGCCGCCGACATGTCGTACCATTTATTATCCCGCGAATCCCAGGTTAGATGCAGGGTTTGCATTTTACCGTTTTCGAAGGGAATTAAATATTGCTGCAAGGGCCACCAGCCAAAAGTATGGGTGATTTCAAGTTCCTGAAATACACCTCCCGGACCATTGGTGAAAACAAAAAACTTCCCATCTCTTTTGTAAAACCGACTTGTATCACCAGCTTTAGAGACGAAAAAGGCATCATCAAAATCACCCAGCACAGTTTTCTCGGTTGCGATAGACATAGCACGGTCGTGGTCAGATTTTTCCCAAAGGTCGAACTCTATTTTATGACATTCAATACAGGTTTCACCACCAACAAAAAATGGCTTATCTGAAAGAATGGCTCCCGCATCCGCATAATAATGGAACATAATCCATTGTGCCGGGAATGCCAGAACGATGATTAGTAGCGAGATGAAGCCGGTGATTTTCCAGGTGTTTGTCAAAGTGGGTTAATAGCCTGCCTCGCCTAAGCACAGGCCATTTCAGGCGGCAAGGCGGGTTATTGGTTAATTAGTTAATCGTTATTAAGTTAATAGTTTATTGGGTAGAGATGCCCATCAGGGGGCGGGTGTCTGTACAAATTAATGTGTTGATGTGTGTCATGTTTTATTTTATAATGATATTTCGTAATGTAATTCCTTTTTGAGTTAGTCTGTATTTTTGTTTTGGATGATTCGGGCTGTTAGGATATTTCATTTGAATAAAACCTTCTTCAATCGCAGGAATGATATAATGAACTCTAAAATAATCATCATGTTTCAAGGCTAATCTTTCTTGTATTTCAACTCTCTTCATTTCTGTGTGCATTGCTAAAATCAACCTTTTAACTTCCCCACTAACTTCCCCACTATATTTTTCGGCTGTTGCAAATGGTCTGTAAATAATGGCTCTAAAAGAAATGGCTCAAAGAACCTTCCCAACAGTGGGTCAGATTGTAAATAGTCTGACAGGGCTTTTCTTTCCCCGGAAAACTCTGATTGAACACTGCTAATAAATATTTTCTTTTTAGCTAATACGAGCCTTTTTGTTTATTCATTTCAGTTTTGAAATGAAGCCGATGATTTTCCAGATGTTTGTCACAGGGGATTAAAGAATAAATTATTGATGTGAAACTGTAGTTTTAATTTTCGGGTTTTGCTTTGCGTGAAACTGCCAAAATCAAATCGAGCTTTTCAGCAATTTCCGAATCAATCAAATCATCCGGAATATAATTAACTAGTTTATAGAACTCGTTTTTTCGGAGGATTAAAGGAATTTCCATTTTTTTGGAATATTCCCTGAAAAGGGGTTCCATAAATTCATCCGAAGCTTTAAAATCATCTGAATAGGGATTTCCTTTTCCAAGTGTGTCAAGGGCTTTTAACAAATCATTTTCAGCTTCTATTATCAACCTCATGCGCTTTTCATTTTCAGCCTGTGTAAATAAAGTTTGCTCTGGTACTTCATCCAAAATGTAATTCATGAAAGTTTCACGATTGCACAAGTAATTTTCTATTTCACGTTTATTCCATTGTGTTTCCAAAAGTTTGCTTCCCGTATCCAGTTCTTTGTCCAGGCGATCGAAAATTGCAATTCCAACGAGGTCTGTTTTTGCTTCAAGGATACCAAAAAAATGATCTCTTGCTTTTTGTGGTAAATTGGTTGATACATAATAAACAAACGGATCAGCCAGGTGTGGTAAAATCGGATGATTGAGTTTTTTGGCGAATTCTTTCAAAATCGATAAATCAGTAGCATCTTCCAGATAAAGCACCCAACCTTTTTGTTCTGCCTGGTAATAATGTTCAAATCCAATGGTGGTTAATGATTTTATCAACTGTGTTTTTTTATTCATCACGTGCGGCGATCCGGTAAAAGCTACAACAGTACCTTTGTTGGCAGCTTCGTTGAGTACAACTTCTGAATGGCTTGCAGCAACAATTTGGGAGTTGTTAATTTCGGCTATTTCCTGAATCAGGTTAAAAATTAACCTTTGCCTTAAGATTTCAAGGTGGGCATCTGGTTCGTCTAACAGCAAAATGCTATTGGGGTTTGCATAAAGGTAAACCAAAAGAAGCAACACTTGTTGCACGCCACGACCTGATGAAGAAAGGTTAAGTTTTAAGCCAGATGGTTCGGTATATGAAATCAGAATTTCGTTACGATCGGTGTAATCGGGAGCCAAGAGATTGATGCCGAAAATTTGTTTCATGTACTGAACTACATTTTCCCAATAAAGAGGATTGTCATTAAAAACAGTAAAACACAGGTTACGCAATACCTGGGCTGTTTGTCCCTGACCGATTAAAAACTCGATTTCTCCGGGTTGTTTATGAAATTCCTGTTCGATCAGGCCCGACATAGGGGGAAGGAATGCGATGTTGAGATTTGAAAGTTTGGGGACAGGCATCCTCAAAGGTTTTTTATCTTCCGTTAAACGCAAGGGGCGGCAATAAAACGATTCTTCGTTTGCATAATAAAACTCAAAGCCACACTCCCAGTTTTTTTGATCACTAAACCCTTTCACCAGAATATCGATGTACACATTTTCATTGTTTCTTAATTCTTTGTTAAACTGATGCGTATGTAAATCTTTCCAAATGTTTTTAATGGTAGAAACAGGTATTGCAGATAAATCTTTTCGGTTTATGGTAATTCCAGCTCGATCCTTAGGCTGTTTTTCTTTATCAAATCCGCGTTTCTCTACCCATTTTCGATAACCTGTTTCCCATAACGAAAGGGCTTGTAAGGCGGTAGTTTTGCCAGAGTTGTTCGGGCCGATAAAAACCACCGGTGGAGTAAGCTCAATTTCTGCATGTGGGAATCGTTTAAAGTTTTTGACAATTAATTTTGTAATCATCGATACAGCTATTTAAATTTTAATCTCATCGGGTAATTTTATTGGTAACATTGTTATTGGTTAATCGTGCCGAAGTGTAGCTTCGAGCATGCCCGGGCTTTGCCCGGCATTAATTGTTGTTTGGGTATTTGTTATTGTTATTTTGATGTGTATCATGTTTTATTTCCATTCCATCAATTTAAAATCATCCACGGTTTTGGTTTCTGTATTGAAATTAATACCAAGCAACAATTTTTGCCGCGGATCAGCCTGGTATTTGTCGGCATATTTTTTATCCCTGATTTGTTGGATGGCCTTTTCGGCACTCTGATTTATTTTAAATTCAATGATATAAATTGTTTCGGTGGTTTTAACAACTGCATCAATGCGACCGTCTATGGTTAGTATCTCTGCTTCAATTTTATATCCTGTTAGTTTCATCACCATGTAAAATAGTGAATGGAAGTATTTTTCTTTTTCGTCAAGAATGGTGTAAGGGATATTTTTAAAGAGCGTGTTGATATGACCGATAAACTTATTCATATCCTGATCGTCAAAACTTTTCACAATGTCCACCAGCAACATATCGGTTTTATCAAGCTTGCCAAGCGTTAATTCGGCAAGAATGTGTGTGGTAAAAGAATCGGCCACTTCCTTGTTGGGATAATCAAGTACGAAAGTATTCCTGAAAATATCAAAGCTTTTAATCGTGAGGTATCCGGTTTGGAAAAGCAGGGGTATCAGCGACATATTTTGTAAATCGTATTTGTCGAGCAAACTTACATTGATGGTTCTTTTTTCGATATCAAAGGCTGTGTAATGCTCATGCCTGATTTTTTTGGTTAGAAATGTGGGAGTTCCTGTGGTAAACCAGTAATTGTTAAAGGTTTCTTTGGCAAAAAGATTAAGTAAGGAAACCGGATTGTAAACAAAATTTTGGCCATCCCACGAATAGCCGTTGTACCACTCTTTAATTACCGGCTTAATGTCAGGGTAATAACCTGCATAAACATCCTGAACTTTTTGAATATAGTCAGGGAAATATTGTTCGACTTCTTCCTGGGTCCAACCGAGAAGGGTAGTAAAACGTTTATCTAGGGTAATGTCTTCGAGGTTGTTCAAATCGGAGAAAATGGAAACCTTGCTGAATTTGGAAACGCCCGTAATAAAGAAAAACCGGATGTATTGATCTGCATCTTTAATTACAGAATAGAAATTTTTAAGGATTTCACGATTTTCCTCCGCTTTATCAAGTTGGGTAAGGTAATCGATAATAGGCTTATCATATTCATCGATGAGCACTACCACGCGATTTTTGACACTGAGCATTTCAATGAGCGACCTGAATTTGGATTGCGCCCCAATCGTTGTAAATTTCAAATTGTAGCTTAGTGCTATTCTATCGAGTTCGTTACTTATCGCTGCTGCCAGGCCAATGGTTTTGTACTCAATATTTGAGAAAGAAATTTTGATAACCGGATGAGTCTCCCAATCTATTTTATCATAAATCCATAAACCTTTAAACAATTCTTTATTTCCTAAAAAAATTTCTTTAATAGTGTTGAGTAGCAAGGATTTTCCAAATCGTCGTGGCCGGGAAAGAAAATAATACTGTTGACGAAACAGTTTGAAAATTTGTTCTGTTTTATCAATGTAAATACATTTATTTTCGATTAGTTTTGAAAACTCCTGATGTCCAATTGGAAGATTTTTCATCGTTATGCTGTTAAATTAATTCTGGACAAAGTTACTGAAAAAGGACTTGGGAAAAGCTTGGCCTTGACGATCTTGTAAATAATTAATCATTTTTTCTTAGTGTATCTGATGCGACATAACAATTAAACCAAGATAGGCGTTCTGAATTTAGGTGGCTCTACAACCAATCCCATTTTAAAACGAAATTATTGTTCTTGACCTTTTCCACAATTAACGATTAACCCAATAACCATTAACGATTAACCCAATTCCCCTACACATAAACCGCCTGTCCTTTTTCAAATTCCTTCCGCTTGATTGGTTTGCTCGTATCCACCTTCACCATCCCCTGTTCCACAATTACCGGGTAATAATCTAATGCACGGGGCGCCGGCGGGTTGATTACGTTTCCAGTCATGTCAAACTGGGAAGCGTGGCAGGGGCAGATGAATTCTTTTTTATCAGCATCCCACGACACCGAGCAGGCCAGGTGTGTGCATTTTAACGACAGTGCCAACAAGCCACCATCATCAAGCCTCACCAGGTAAAATTGCCCGCTGCGAAAAGGAGTTACCGATCCTTTAGCAATGTTGTCCAGATTCCCCACATTTTTCATGCTGCTGATCTTCCTGGCTTCAGTTTTATGTTTGGGTGATAAAAATGAGGTGAATGCCCAGATTACTTCCAAACCTGCCAGCGCACCCAAGCCCCACCAGGCCTTCTTTAAAAAGCTACGGCGGTTAGTTGCCTTCGTTTTGGTTTCCTTTTTTAAATTTGGTATCTTAGTGTGTTTTTTGTTTTTGAGCATGTTCTATTTCAAAATTCTATCTTAAATTCTATCTTAAATTCTATCTTAAATTCTATCTTAAATTCTATCTTAAATTCT
>CAZQIV010000017.1:7535-60375 GCA_964593705.1 uncultured Lentimicrobiaceae bacterium
ATCTTAAATTCTATCTTAAATTCTATCTTAAATTCTATCTTAAATTCTATCTTAATTTATCTTATTTTCAATCAAGCGCCACTCTGGTTTTATTGTTGATTTGCTGTTATTAAAAATCATAAAATCTTTCTTTGACATTTCGTACAATAAGTTTTTAATTTTAGTCCGTTTTTGTTCTTCATTCAATGCGTTTGATAGCTTATCGAGAATTAGCTTATCAATGTCGTCTCTGCTAGCTTTTTTGTATTCTTTGATAAATTTAAGAATTAAATCTTTGTAGTAGGCTTTATCAAAAGCACGGTTTTTAATATATTTTGCTTTGTCATCAGTAGCTGCCGCCACAGAAGATGCTACAAAATAGTTTGGTTTTCTACCTTCGATCAATTTATCTTTTCTTAGTGTTTTAACAGCTTGATCAGAAATGGAGTGCCTTTTTTGTACTCTGTCTAAAAGTACAACATGGTCAAGGGGGAGGTCTTTTCTTTCAATTAATAATTTCGAATAATTTTCATCAATTGAATGACCATAAATTTGAAGTTCAACCTTTAATTTTTCAGATATCAAGTATTCAGGAAGAGGGAAAAATCTATTACGTTGTGCTAAATACATATTGTGAATTCCATAGCCCAGGGTGTCGATCATTCCTAAATTAACCATGGCTTGTGCAAGCCATGGGTTTCTATATTTTTCCGGTGTCTTTTTCCCGCTTGAGTATTCTTCAGGTTTTCCCTCGAAGAAACTGCCAGCATTTACAAATATTAGTTTGTCGAGTTTTTCTGTTACAATAATTCTACTGTTTAGGGAGTAATCCTGATGCACAATGCAATTGTGTAATGCTTCCAGAATAGAGCGGGTTTCATATTTGGAGACGGTTGTAGCCAGTAATTCATTGTCAGGAAAAAATTTATATTTTACGTTTCTAATGTTTTGTAAAATCCTCGATGTGGCTAAAAGATACGGGCAATTAAAATGCTCATAAGCTTTTTCCTGTGTTTCAAGTTTCCACGTAATTTCTGCAATTGCCGGGAGTAAATAATGTGATGATTCTGATCGTCCTAAGAGCAGAATAGCGGTATTTGTAATTTGGCCATTAATAGTTACTTTGGCTTTATCTAAAAAAGTCTTATCATCCCATTTATCAATTTCTTCAAGATGTTTTGGGGTGATGCTTTTTTCTTTAAATTTTTGTCTGGCAATTTTTAAGGCTTCATCATCTAAATCGTTTATGCTTGCATCGCTAATTATTTTTGCACTCCAATCTTCCAAGGAATTATAGATCATGCGCAAATAATCAGGGAAGTTTTGCAAATTTGTTTTATTGCTACCTATTCGAATGTAGGGTTTCTTTTTAAAACAGGTTGGTTCGCCTTTTGCTGATGGGATTCGTAACAAAACCAAATCTTTATTATGGTGTATAAATTCAAAAATCCCGAAATTGATTTTAGGAATTAATAAATTGCGAACCCATAACTCCAAATCTTGATTTCCTTGTTTTGCCTTGCTGAAATAAAAATTAGTTCCTATAATCTCATGGGATGAATCATCAATTCCCCAAACTAAATATCCAAAAGTTTTATTGGCAATAGCTGCACCATTACTAAGTGATGAGATGTATTCTCCAATTTGCTCATTGGTTATGCTGCCTTTACCGGATTTGAATTCAACCCAATTTGTCTCTGAAGGCAATGCTACCAGTTCATCCAATAAACAACAAAGCTTTTCTAGTGTCATAATTCTTTTTTTATACAGCTAATATTTGCAGTTTTTTTTACCAAACCAAATGCATCCCCTCACCTCTCAAAAATGTTCCGATCAGCATCAAAACAATATAGGCCGAAGAAAACAAAATAAAAAGTGAAAGGACGACATCAATTAACTTATCGCTCAATTTTCTTTTTATCAGCAGAATAAATCCCCAGGTTAATGCTCCCAAAAAAAGTAAGGGGAAAAACCCTTCGCTGATCCATGAAGGTAAAAATGTTGTGTGCTGCTGAAAATGAAAAACGTATTCATCAAACAAAACGAGTATGGGTGTAATAATTAATCCCGCTAAGGCCGACCACAAAATAATGTGCTTAAAAGTATTACTGGAAAAATCAATCCTCCCGGTTTCGCTTTTGTAATTAATAAATGGAAACAGAATAAAACCTGCCAGCAGAAGCAAGGGGATAATTAAAACAGCAAAAACAGGATGGAAATGCAGCAGCAATTCCTGGATGCCCTGGAAATACCAGGGCGATTTGGCCGGGTTGGGGCTAAATGCCGGATTGGCTTTTTGCTGTAAAGGGGCATCAAAAAGCAGGCTGAAAACCAAAACGAAAGCCAGCAAGACCAAAGCTGTAACAAGCTCACGATTTACAAGATGCGGGTAGCTATCCGTTAATTTCAGGTCGGTATCATTTGTTTTTCGTGGAAGGATTACACCTCCGTTTTTTCGAACTTTCCAAATATGCCATACCAGAAAAAGTGTAATCAATCCGGGCAAAACCGCAGTATGAAATGTGTAAAAATTGGTCAGGGTTTCTGCGCCAACCTCAGTGCCTCCCCGAATCAAAGCTTTGATTCCTTCACCAACAAGGGGTACATAATCGAACATGCTGGTGCTAACGGTTACAGCCCAGAACGAAAGCTGATCCCAGGGTAAAAGGTATCCGGTAAAGTTGATGAAAACCACCAGCAAAAACAGGCACATCCCTATTACCCAGTTCCAGTGGCGGGGCGGCAGGAATGCGCCCGTTAAGAAAACCCGCAATAAATGCAGGAAGGAGATGACAATCAAAAACATTCCCGACCAGTGGTGGATATTGCGGAAAAGCCGGCCAAACACAATATTGTTTTCGATAAACAGGATGGATTGATAAGCCCCTGCCGGAGTGGCATTATAATGAAAACGTAAAAGTATGCCCGTGAAAACCTGCAGCAAAAGAATAGTTAGCGCCATACCACCCAAACCAAAGGTGTGCGTAAAACTAAGATTGGCGCTTGGAATTCGTTGCGGATGAATGGATAGAAGTAGATTACTCACCCTTTTTTTCCTATCTTCTTTATGGTCTTCTAAAGCTGTCAATAGCAATTACAGATTTATTTTTCAGGGATAAAAGTAATGCTATTCTTTGAGGCGTAATGAAATAAAGCATTTGAGTAGGTTAATTTGAATTTCTTTTAAATTAACCCTGAGTTATTCGTGTTACTTGTTTTAAGGGAGTTTGGTGAAAAGGTTCTTTTTTTGGGTACTACTGCGAATTTAGTGGAAAGTAAAATATGAATGATTTCATAGTTGTCGGTGAAAAAAATTTGTCAATAGATTCCCGCCTCGCTACGAAGCGGGTCTCAGTCCCCGACTAAAAAACGCAGCGAAGCAGCCCCCCCCGACCCTTCGGGGAAGTTTTGAAAGGAGAAATCTGTTTACAGTGATTAGCCATTATTTACATCCATAAAAATGGTAGTAGAACCTTTTTTTTTACCCCTTATCTATGCGTTGGAGCATTGCCTCAATACTATCAAAGTTTTATCATTTTCATCGTTTGTATTCCTTCCTCGGTTAGTAAAACACAAAAATAAACACCGGGTTTTATTTCGCTTTCATTTACCACCACTATTTGCTCACCTTCGGTTTGAAATTTATCAATTAGTGTTGTCATCACACGACCACTAAAATCAAGAATTTGCAACACAACATTTGAAGGCTTCTTTAGCGTGTATTCAATTTTTGCTTGCTTACCGATTGGATTGGGTGAAATGGTGAATTCAGTTTCAGCATCATTTTCCGGAATGGAAATATACAAGCAAGCCTCATCAACTTGCTCCTGGTTGTTGCAGCCGGGGGCATTGTTGAATATATTAACTGCACCGGCCGGGTTTAACAGATATTCGCAAATGTTTGCAATTTCGCAATGAGATAGCAGGGGGTTGTTATAGATGTTCAAATCGATGATTGATGCCGGGGCAATATTTTCAAGACCTTCAATATTTTCAAGCGCATTATTGTCGTAAATCCAGAGGTCTCCTCCGATGGATGTAATCGTTTGCAAACCTGCTGCGTTTGTCAGGATTGCATTGTTGCAAAGTCATAAAAACCCACCCACGGCAGTCAAAACGCTTAATCCATCGAGATTGGTAATGTTGTCTCCACTAATAATTACATCCCCTTGAATTTCGGTGCAGTTTGGGAAATTGGTTTGGAAATTGTCGATTTGTGCCTGGCTTGTGAATGTGATGCCTTCGGGTAGGCATGGTTGTGCAATTAGTGTTGAGAAACCAATAATAAAGAATAGGTACACAAGTAAAATGTTTTTCATGATCTATTTGTTTGATGAGGTTTGTAAAGATATAACATTCTGAAACAGATGTTAAGGATTATTGGTAAAAATGCAATAAAAATCAGGGGGTTAATAGTATAATAGAAATGTGGCTTTGATTAGGAATATTTTTTTGTGTGAAAGATGAAAATCCCCCTTCAGATTTGTGCATCTAATTTTTTAGGTATTAAGTGATACGGCTTTGCTTATTATCTCTTACTTTGCTTGCCTGTAAAAGAAAAAATATCGGGCATTTTTCACCCGATATTTTTCCCGTACATACTCCCATAAGAATGTATTCTTTCACAAAAGGCGAAAGTTATCATCATGAGGAAAGTCGGTTCGTTGTTTCAGATTAAGCAAACTTAACCTATTCCGCCAGAGTCCTTTTCTTATAGTCATACACCTTCTTCGCGCCATAGCCTGCGCCCAGTGCCACCAAAATAAGTAGTCCGCCACCAATGGGTGCGCCACCTCCAACGGGAGTATTATCGCCGGAAGGAGCTCCGCCATCGCCATTGGGAGGAGGTGGTGTTTGGGCGAAAGACAAGTTAATGGTTAATAGTGTAATGGTTATCAGTGCTGCGCTAAGTTTGAATATTCTTTTCATGATATTATTGTTTTTGGGAACGTTGAGACGGACAGCCTGCCCCGTTTTTTCGGGGGCTCCCGATGGGTCGGGACAGGCTGTCCGTCTTTACATTCCTGTTATAATACTATTATTTTTATTTGTTAAAACTCTGACAGTCCCGCACGTGCGGGACTGTCAGAGTTGGATGATATATTTTATAAATACTTTTTCCGTTTTGAGCTGTGGCACTATTGTGGAGCATGCTCCACTGCTTACCATCACCACATAAACTCCTGCTTCCAAATTCACAGGTATAGTCGTCATGTCGCTTCCGCTGATGTTCTGCTCTAATACAATTCTTCCCATCACATCCGAAATCATAACATTTCCGTTTTCCGCTCCTTTGATGAAAATCTGCTGATCAGCAGCATAAATCAAAATGTTGCTTTCGCTGATTTGATTTTCTTCAATTCCAACAGCATTTAAATGAAGCTTAAAACGTTTTTCATCATCGGTAACCTCCCATACAAATTCGTAATCATCCCGATAGCTATCGGGACTGAGCTCGTGGAAGCTTCCGGTTTTAGTGTCTTCTAACAATGCTTTTGTAATGCCGTCCATCTCTTTTGCTGAAATCGAGTAAATCCCGCCGGTCTCATTTTCAAAGCCCAGCTGAATGGTTTCAGTTTCGGGCCTTGTATCGATAGCTAATTTATAATCTTGGCCATAAGCATACAACTGCGAAACTCCATCCGCTCCCGAAACAAATTTCAGCGCATCGTTGCGCAGGTCGAAACCTGGAGAGGTCTCTGCATCAAATCGGATAAACAGTTCATCGGTACTTTCGCCACTGCGGGCTAAGAGCACAATGCCGTTTTGAATTTTGGATTTGTAAAAACTTGTTGCCCCCGAATGTGTTCTGTCGTTATTTGTGAGTTCAAAAGTTCCTGTACCGGCGGTGGTGTTGCTTTCGTCTGCTACGATAAAGAAGCCCTGCATTGGCGGAATGTACTGAGATCCTGAACCTGCACCGCTATTCCATTCGACATAGTCGCCAGCACCTGCATTGGCTGCGGGATCCCAATAATAAACGGCACCCCAGGTATCGTCCAGTCCGCTCCAATCGATGGAAGAAGGATAAGGATTTCCAAGCAGGTTGGCTCCATCGTTGCCTTCGGCAGGATTTGGGAAATTACTACTCAGGGTTATGGCTGCTGATTGCAAGCCTGTGAGCGGCGTTCCGGTATAAGTATAATCCGATTTACTTCCAGTAGTCCACAACGCATATCCAAAGTTTGTGTTGAGTGGTGTAGCAGGTTCTATAATGTCGTCCCAACCCGGAACGGTTTCGTCCCAGTTTTGCAGGTAATCCAGCAGGAAGATGTTCGCCGTAATGCCTGTTGTGGGTATGGATATCAGATGCCATTCTCCATCATCAACCGACAGATTCATGTTGATAGTTCCATTGTTGGTAATCGTGCCATTGGTGATAAGCGAGCCACCGGATTCAACGGTAAGGCTGGCCCCATCATTAACATTCATATCATTACAATCGGCTGCTATACCCGATGCAAGCAAAGGATCAGTAGCAGTAACAGGAATGCACACATCGTAGGTACCTAATGGAACTATATCCCCTTGCCAGTTTGTTGTAGTTTCCCATGCACTTGTACTTGCCCCGGCAGTCCAGGATATGGATGCCACAGGATCGATGTCGTATTGATATTCATAAGCACCCATGTCAATGTCTCCAGCCGAACCATCTGTTTTGCTTAATTTTCGACCATAATTTGGGCCCCGGATATCATAGCTTTCGGAGATTGCTGAATTATTACCTGCATCAGCACATGGTGATATACCTGTAATTAAGCAAGCTGGATCGCCCGTACACACAAACATGGGGTCAACGTCGATGTTGCTGCCACCATCGGTGCCCAAAGCAGCTAACCAGCTACCACCGCTACCGTTACTTCCTTGAATGTCGCAATAAGAAATTGCAGCGGTACCTCCATTAGAATGAGAAATTTCATCTCCTGCAATTGTTGCCGCGTCCCAGAAGATACAATTCGTGATAATAAGATTACCAGCAGAATTATTAATTGCTGGTCCTATTAATGATATGTTGGCAGCGAAACTACAATTAATCAGTGTAGCATCTACTGTACCAGAAGTCGCACTATTATTAATTACGCCAGACGTAACTCCATCATTGTTTGAAAAGCTGCAATTAATCAAGGTAGGGTTGCAAATGCCATTAGGTACATTTGTTGTGTTGTGAATCGCTCCTCCATAGGTTGCTTTATTACCCGAAAAATTGCAACTAACAAATTCAGGGTTGCAAGTACCACCACCTTGATTTGCAAGGATTTTAACTGCGCCTCCATTAATAGCAAAATTACCCAAAAATCTGCAATTAAATATTGAAGGACTGGATTCCTTACCGGCTACGCTTGTGTGGCAGTTAAGACCTGCACCGTCACCATGCCCGGCAGTCACATAAAAGCCATTTAATTCGCACAATCCGCTAATACTTGTTCCGCTGGTAACTTCAGCTTTTACTATAATGCTACTGTTGGTACCAACTTTGTCGTTGTATGTTTCAGCAATGTTGTTGCCATCGGTATTGAGGTCGTCTTGCTGGATATCGCCGGAGAAGATAGTCAGATTGGTAGTCCAATCCCTTTGGGTAAGCACGGTTTCGTTACCCGCAAAGCCACCATAAATTTTCACACCTTCAATCAGGTTGAAGGAGGCAGCCTGGTCATCATCAGTAACACCATCACCTTCGTCAGGATAATAAACACCATCTGCCACCCAAATTTCATCCGTCGATACAGCCAGTGCCAGCCCGTCTTGGAGATACTGCTTGGCTTGGCCCATGAAAGGCCATCGCCGTTGTTGGCTGTGTTTGCATCAACAAAAATAGTTTTTGGATATGCCACCCCACCTTCATAAGCTCCCATGTCGATGGTGGTGTTTTGTATCCTGGCATTACCTGCAAGATCCAATGTTTCGGAATTTGCTGTATTGTTCCCTACATCAATGGCCGGGGAACCCACATACAAACGTAAGTCACCATTGGCTGCATCCACAAATGACGGATCGGAGGCGATGTTGCCACCTTGATCGAAACCAAAAGTATCGTCCCAAGCTCCACCGCTACCGCCACAACCAGCTATATCGCAATAGGAGATTTTTAAATCTATGTTTATGGTAAAATTAAAGATTTCGAATCCTGCAGTTGCTGTATTACCCCATAGGACGCAGTTTTTCATGAAATGATTACTCGTTCCAAAATTGTAGGTATAGACTGCCCCTCCTTTTTCAACCGCACTGTTTCCCGAAAAACTACAATTTGTTATGGTAGCGTTAAGGTTGCCGTCAAAAAATGATGTTAGGGCAATTGCCCCTCCATTTTCGGCATTATTTCCCGAAAAACTGCAATTTGTTATTATTGGACTCACGGTTCCTGAACTTTGAGGGTAACATCCGATTGCTCCACCACTACTTATAGCCATATTCCCGGAAAAGCTACAATTTGTGACTTTTGCACTGGCTTCTAAACCTGCACCAAGAGAATAGTAATATATTCCTCCACCATTTACTGCCGACCCGGCTGTAATATAAAAACCGTTTACTTCGCACGAGGAGGTAACACTTGTAACTGTACCATTCACATATAATACATTGGTACTATTACTTCCAACTATATAAGTATATGCTTCGGCAATGTTGTTGCCATCAGTATTTGTGTCATTCCCATCAATATCACCGGAAAGGATAGTTTCATTCGTTGCCCAATCCCTTTCTGTAAGCAGGGTTTCGGTACCGGCAAAACCTCCGTAAATCTTTACGCCATCAATTAGGTTGAAGGTGGCGGACTGGTCGTTGTTGGTAACACCTGCACCCTCGTCGGGGTAGTAAACTCCACCGGCCACCCAAACAGCATCGGTCGAAACGGCCAGTGCCAAAGCAGATTGGAGATACTTTTTGGCAGTAGCCCATGAAAGGCCATCGCCCGAATCATCGGTTTTACTTACATCTACAAAAACTGTTTTGGAAGGTAGGGGCACACCGCCCTCGTAAGCTCCCAGGTCGATGGTGGTGTTTTGTATCCTGGCGTTACCCGCGAGGTCGTAGGTTTCTGTATTGGCTGCATTGTTCCCTACATCAATGGCAGGTGAACCTACATACAGACGAAGGTCGTTGTTTGCCGCATCAACAAAAGTAGGGTCGGAGTCGATATTGTTTCCGCCATCGTTGCCCAAAGCTACAAGCCAGCTAGCACCACTACCGTTGCTTCCTTGAATATCGCTATAAGAAATGGTTGCTGTGGCCGTATTATTGTATATTTCATTCCCATCTGTGGTAGCCGTATTTCCCCATAAGATAGAATTAGTAAGGACAGGGTGGCAAGTTCCGACAATAAGGAAATTATACATTGCACCGCCAGAATTTGTTGAGTTGTTAGCGGACATACTGCAATTTGTAAAAGTTGGGTTACATGTTCCATCATTAGTCGCATAATTATAAAATCCACCGCCGGCTTCCGCTTCATTACCCGAAATACTACAGTTTGTTAAGGAAGGGCTGCAAGTACCTGAATATTGTGCCTTATTATACATAGCACCTCCATTGGACACAGCCGTGTTTTCGGTAAAACTACAATTGAGAAACGAAGGGTTACATGTTCCAGCGTTATATCCTAAATTATTAACAGCAGCACCACTTCCCGATTCGTTACCGGTAAAACTACAAGCGGTAAATGCCGGGCTACATATTCCGGTTGAACCAGCATAATTATAAACAGCACCTCCAACTCCTCCGTTCTTATTACCCGAAAAAGTACAATTTGTAATTGATGGTGTGATTTCCTGACCAAATGAGATTGCTGAACAATATAGCCCTGCACCGGAGCCGTCTGAACCACCAGTAATATAGAAGCCATTTATTTCGCAGGTACTTGAAATATTCCCCCCCAAGGCATTGGCTTTTAGTAAATAATAAGTGTTGTTTCCTTGTATGTCGCTACCAGTTTCAGCAATGTAGTTCCCATCGGTGTTGGTATCGTCTTGCTGGATATCGCCTGAGATAATGGTAAGATTGGTGACCCAATCCCTTTCTGTTAGCAAGGTTTCGTTGCCCGCAAAGCCACCAAAGATTTTCACGCCTTCCATCAGGTTGAAGGTCTCATCCAGGACATCATTGGTCACTCCGGTGCCTTCATCGGGATAATAAACTCCACCGGCCACCCATATTACATCGCCCGAAGAGGCCAATGCCAATCCTGATTGTAGATATTTTTTAGCAGTGACCCATGAAAGACCGTCGCCCGAATCGTCGGTCTTACTTGCATCCACATAAACTGTTTTGGGTGGAGGAGGTACTCCGCCCTCATAAGCACCCATGTCGATGGTGGTATTTTGAATCCTTGCATTTCCGCCCAGGTCGTAGGGTTCTGAATTTGCTGCGTTGTCGCCTACATCAATAGCGGGTGATCCAATAATCAAATGTAGGTCGTTATTGGCTGCATCGTAAAAGGTTGGATCGGAGTCGATGTTGTTGCCACCATCGTTGCCCAAAGTTGCAAGCCAGCTACCACCACTACCGTTGCTTCCTTGAATATCGCAATAGGAAATGCTTGCTGTGGCCGTATTATTGTATATTTCATTCCCATCTGTGGTAGCCGTATTTCCCCAGAAAATACAATTAGTAAGGGCAGTGTTACTTGATGCGGAGGCAAAATAATTATACATTGCACCTCCATAGCTTGTTGCGGTATTGGCGGAAAAACTGCAATTTACAAAAGATGATGAACAGATTCCATCGTCATACGCATGATTATAAAATCCACCACCGGATCCTGCTACATTGCCCGAAATACTACAGTTTATTAAAGACGGGTTGCACCTACCATAATAAAGAACTGCCTCACTATACATAGCACCTCCATAGTACACAGCAGTGTTTTCGGTAAAACTACAATTGAGAAACGAAGGGTTACATATCCCTAAATTAAATCCCATATTATAAATAGCAGCCCCTTTTCCCGATTCGTTACCAGTAAAACTACAATCGGAAAATGAAGGACTGGATGTTCCAGCAGAACCACCATAATTATATACAGCACCTCCACTTCCTCCGTTCTTATTACCCGAAAAAGCACAATTTAAAATGGATGGTGAGGCTACTTGACCAGATGAGGTTGCATAACAATATAGCCCTGCACCTTCGTCGCCGGAGCCACCAGTAATATAAAAGCCATTTAATTCGCAGGCACTTGTAATATTCCCACCCGATGCATCGGCTTTTAGTAAATTATAAGTGTTGCTTCCTTGTATGTCGCTACCAGTTTCAGCAATGTAGTTCCCATCGGTGTTGGTATCGTCTTGCTCTATATCGCCGGAAAGGATAGTAAGATTAGTGGGCCAATCTCTTTGTGTGAGCAGGGTTTCGATGCCGGCAAAACCTCCGTAAATCTTTACGCCCTCAATCAGGACGAAGGAGGCGGACCGATCGTTGTTGGTAACACTACCTCCCTCGTCGGGATAGTAAACACCATCAGCCACCCATATTACATCGCCCGAAGAGGCAAGGGCTAAACCAGATTGTAGATATTTTTTGGCTGTGGCCCATGAAAGACCATCACCTGTATCATCGGTTTTATTTGCATCCACATAAACTGTTATTGAGGGTATTGAGGCCCCACCTTCATAAGCTCCCATGTCGATGGTTCCATTTTGTATCCTGGCATTACCTGCAAGATCCAAGGTTTCGTTATTGGCCGCGTTGTTCCCGGCATCAATGGCCGGCGAACCAGTGTACAAACGAAGATCATCGTTCGCGGCATCTAAAAAGGTGGGGTCAACATCGATGTTATTTCCGCCATCGGCACCAAATGCTGCTACCCAACTACCACTGCCACCACTACCTTCTATATCGCAATAGGAAAAGGTTGGTGAGCCAATCGAACTAATTATATTGGGGTTACCACTTGCTGCTGTATTGCCCCAAATTATAGTATTTGTAACAACAGGGTTAGATGTTCCGGGGGCCGTAACTAAAGTGTACATACCTCCACCATAAGCAATCGAATAATTGGCAGACATGCTACAATTTATATAGGAAGGGCTACAAGTGCCGTTATCGCGTGCATAATTGAATATTGCGCCACCCGATTGCCCTTGGTTGCCCGACATGCTACAATTTGTATAGGAAGGGTTACAAATACCATTGGCATTTCCATCTGCCCTGTTGGTTATTGCTCCGCCCCACACAGGTGTAGTGTTATCTGTAAAAATACAGTTTAGAAAAGACGGGCTACATGTTCCTGTACCACCAAGATTAAAAACGGCACCACTATTACCTCCGTAATTACCCGAAAAACTACAAGAGCTTATTGCGGGGTTACATGTTGCAAGTGAATTACTAAAATTGTACAAGGCTCCTCCATAACCGGTTGCCTTGTTACCTACAAAACTACAATTAGTTATGGTCGGGCTGACTTCATTGCCAAATCCGCTCGCATAGCAATAAAGCCCCCCACCATTTCCGGGAGTAGAGGCGGCAGTAACATAAAAACCATTTACTTCGCATGATGAGGTAATACTTGCTGCGGGACCATCGGCTTTCATTACATAGTAGCTATTGTTACCTGCAATGTCGGAGTATGATTCAACAATGCCACCTGTGTTGGTGTCGTTCCCATCAATATCACCCGAAAGGATAGTAAGATTAATGGCCCAATCCCTTTGTGTGAGCAGGGTTTCGGTGCCTTCAAAACCACCGTAAAGTTTTACTCCATCTTTGAGGTAGAATTTAGCATCTTGGTCGTTTAGGGTAACTCCATCCCCTTGGTCGGGGTAGTAAACACCATTGGCCACCCAAACGGCATCGCCCGAAACGGCCAGGGCATATCCTGATTGGAGGTACTTTTTGGCAGTCGCCCAGGAAAGGCCATCGCCAGTGTCGTCTGTCTTACTTGCATCAACATAAACTGTTTTTGGAGGAACTACTACCCCTCCTTCATAAGCACCCATGTCGATGGTTGTATTTTGTATCCTGGCATTGCCTGCAAGATCTTGTGTTTCAGAATTGGCAGAATTGTTCCCAACATCAATGGCCGGCGAACCAGTGTACAAACGAAGGTCGTCGTTCGCAGCATCCACGAAGGTTGGGTCCAAGTCGATGTTGTTGCCACCATCGGTACCAAAAGCTACTACCCAACTGCCACTGCCACCGCTGCCTTCAATATCGCAATAAGAAAAGGTTGGTGTGCCAACCGAATTTAATATATTGGGGTAGCCACTTGCTGCAGTATTGCCCCATATTATAGTATTTGTAACAACGGGAACCGATGTTCCGGGCCAGGTAATTAAAGTGTACATACCACCACCATAAGCAATCGAATGGTTGGCGGACATACTTACATTTGTAAAGGAAGGGCTACAAGTCCCGTTATCGCGGGCATAATTAAAAATCGCGCCACCCGATTGCCCCTGGTTGCCCGACATGCTACAATTTGTAAGTGAAGGGTTGCAAATCCCACTGGCACTTAGGTCTCCCCTGTTGGTCATGGCACCGCCCCAAACCGATGTAGTGTTACCCGTAAAATTACAGTTTATGAACGATGGGCTGCAAGTGCCACCAGAACCATGATTAAAAACCGCGCCACTATTGCCTCCACTGTTACCCGAGAAACTACAGTTGCTTATTGAAGGATTACATGTTCCGAGGGAAACACTATAATTGTACATCGCACCTCCAAAACCTGTTGCCTTGTTGCCCATAAAACTACAATTTGCTATTGCAGGGCTGGCTGTTTTGCCCGATCCGCTTACATAACAATAAAGCCCTCCTCCAGTTGCAGAAGAAGAACCAGCAGTAACATAAAAGCCATTTATTTCGCAAGCCCCGGTAATACTTGTGGTAGAACCATCGGCTTTTAACACATTGTAGCTGTTGCTGCCCGCAATGTCGGTGTATGATTCAACAATACCACTGGTGTTGGTGTCGTTTCCATCGATATCGCCGGAAAGGATGGTAAGGTTGGTAGCCCAATCCCTTTCTGTGAGCAGGGTTTCGGTACCTGCAAAGCCACCATAAATTTTTACGCCTCCAATCAGGTTGTAGGTAGCAGCCAGGTCGTTGTTGGTAACTCCATCCCCTTCATCGGGGTAATAAACGCCATCGGCTACCCAAACTTGATCGCCCGAAGTGGTAAGGGCCAGCCCCGATTGAAGATACTTTTTTGCGGTGGCCCAGGAGGAGCCATCGCCGCTATCATCAGCTTTGCTTGCGTCCACATAAACAATGGGCAAAGGCGTACCCCCTTCGTAAGGCCCCATATCGATGGTTGTATTCTGTATCCTCGCGTTTCCCGCGAGGTCATACGATTCTGAATTTGCTGTATTATCTCCCGCATCAATAGCAGGCGAACCTGCATACACGCGAAGGTTGCCGGTGGAAGCATCGACAAAAGTTGGGTCGGAGTCGATGTTGTTTCCGCCATCGGTGCCCAAATTCGTATCCCAACTTGTACTTCCACCCGATCCGGCTATATCGCAATTTGATATGTTACAAGTTGCAGCATTATTAAAAATTTCGTTTCCTGATGTTCCTGCCGTATTTCCCCATACGACACAGTTTTTCATAATGTTAGTGCTTGTTCCAAAAGTATTAGAAATACCGATTGCCCCTCCACTTGTAGTAGCGCTATTTTCGGAAAAACTGCAATTTGTAATCGTTGCGTTAAAGACTCCGAACCATGTATTTATGTTAATTGCTCCTCCATTATTTGCGTTGTTCCCCGAAAAACTGCAATTTGTAATGCTTGGGCTGCTAGTTCCTGAGCCTGCTCCGTAACTATTGATTGCTGCTCCATTACCTGTAGCCTTATGCCCGGAGAACCAACAATTGGTGATTTTCGCACTGGCTTCAAATACTGATGCGGAATAGTAATATATCCCACATCCGCCTCCGCCAGACGTACCCGGCTGTAATATAAAAGCCGTTTACTTCGCAGGAGGAAGTAATACTTGTAGCCGAAGCATCTACATTTAATATACGATTACTATTGCCGCCCTGTATGTCAGTGTACGTTTCCGCAATGAAGTTTCCATCGGTATTGGTATCGTCTTGCTCTATATCGCCGGAAAGGATAGTAAGATTAGTGGCCCAATCCCTTTGCATGGGCCGGGATTCGGTGCCTACAAAACCACCGTAAAGTTTAACTCCATCTTTAAGGTCGAATTTAGCAGCCTGGTCGTTGTTGGTCACACCTGTTCCTTCGTCGGGGTAGTAAACGCCATCGGCCACCCAAATTTCATCGCCCGAGGAGGCCATGGCATACGCTGATTGAAGATACTTCTTGGCTGTGGCCCAGCTAAGGCCGTCGCCGGTATCGTCGGCTTTGTCTATGTCAACATAGTAAGTGGTTGCCATTAAATAGCCTGGTAATACCAACAGTAGCATTACCACCAGTGCTTTTTTTGTCAAATTGTTAATTTGTTTCATGTAAAATAAAATTTAATTAGAACTTATTATTAAATGTTTAGATGCTATTTTTTAATCTCTCAGTCGGTCCGTTTTTCACCTGCTGCCTTTTTCAGCGCCTCCTCTCCAATAATTTTTTGGAGGGCCTTTTTACTTTGCATACGTTGCTCGATAAAGTTCTTTACCAGTTCCGTGGTTGATATTTTCTTTTGCTTTTTCATTATCAGAAAAATGATGAATTTGGTCTGCTGCAAAAGTACAGGGAGGCAAGCAGTTTTCAGCTTTTTCGTACTATACATGTTCAATACATAAAACTATACATGTTCTATACAAGGGTGGTGGAAGTCCATAATTAGTATTCGTCTATAAAGTCCAACTTATGCGTTGTTGCTCAAAATCCAAATCCTTATCCCGCCCAATGCAGCCATTTTATTAGGGGTAATAATTAGTGGTTTTCGATTGTTAATAGATTGACAAACAATTTATCAAGATAAATTTACAAAACTCAATTATGGCGGCTGTGGTATTCAAATAGCGAAACCTCCCGCATGGGGCGGGACAGGCTGTACCGGGTTTTTCGAATCACGGAAATTCTTATGAGCTACAATACCTAAACTCCTACGGAGTTTTTTCAACCCGGTACGGGTTGTGGTATTGTAGTTAAATATAAGACCAGAAGGGTTTTACAACTCCGTAGGAGTTGCGCAATAAAGTATTTAATTAAAGAAAACAAAGAGTAAAAAATAAGAATATCAGAAAGATACAAAAGGTCATCCAAATTTAAGTGTCCGCCAAAAAGAATATTAGTAAATTGAGCTATTAATGTATAGGTTTTTAGTCTGGTACAATTTATTTACTAAATTGAATGGCTGAAAAAACGGAGGAGGGTATGGTGATTTCATAATTCCCCTGTACAGGGGCTATTGAAAAGTACCGACTTTATGGACAGACTCAAATTAGGGGTGGGAGGTAAAGAGAAAATGACGAGACAAGTATCCATACACTCTGGTTTTAACCGCGTTGTTGGTTTGAGCTTGTGCAGCATTTTTGATGCAGGGAGCAAGCATGCGCCGGGCATGGACTTTAACCCAAAACGAAGCCCACGAAATCTATAAAATAGGCTATTGTGGTTTTTTGATAACTATGTTTTGAGGTTAAAGCTCGGACAAGAAAATAAAGAGAGTTTCTTTATGTTGAAGCTTTAATTTTTTTCGGATACGGTAACGGGCAACATCAATACTGTGGGGTATCTGCCCTGTGATGGCCGAAATATCTTTTGAGGAAAAGTTGAGTTTGATAAACGCGCACAATTTGAGTTCATTCTGTGAGAGTAAAGGGCAATGGGCTTGCAGATTTTTGAAAAAACTACTGTGGACATTCTCAAAATACTTCCTGAATTCCTCCCAAACAGATTGCTTACTACTGATGTTCAATTTTTTTATAACACTTTGGATATGTTCCTCTATGGTTTCGTTATCGCTTATTTCGAGGATTTTTTGTAAGTCTTCGCCAATGGATTTCAACAACTCCTGGTTGCGGATATTGTTCAGGGTATTTACCGTTAACTCTTTGTCCTTAATGGCAAGGTTGCTTATCAACAGTTCATTTTCTTTGCTGTGTAATTCTTCTTTTTGATTCTGAATAATTTTGTGCGATTCCATTAATTCCAACATCGAGCGTATCCGTGCCAGCAATTCCACCTCGTCGACGGGTTTGCGCACAAAATCCACGGCACCGACTTCAAGGGCTGCCATCAGGTTTTTGGACGATGTCATCATGCCGGTACACATAATTACCGGAATTTGACGGGTGAGGGTTTTCATCTTTAGTTTTTCAATTAACTCCAGACCCGACATATATGGCATTTCCCAATCGGTGATAATCAGGTCGGGTAATCTGGTGGATGCAATTTCCAAGGCTTCGGCAGGATATATTGTCCGTAGAATATTGTAAGGCTTTCCTGACTTATCAACAATATTCACTATCCTTTTAAGAAAAGCTGCCTCATCATCAACTATTAAAATCGTATAATTTTTCATCTAATTTCAGAATTAAATATTAAGCAATTCTATATACTTTTCTTTATTTGCTGCATCAATAGCACGCATCAAGCGCTTTCTCCAGCTTAAAATATTTTCCGATTCAAACTTGTCAACCTGATTGAGGATTTTTAGAATGAGAGAAACTTCATAATAATCAATATCCTTGAGTTGCTGAATAATTGTTTCCAATTGTCCGCGCTCACTTTCGCTAAAAATAATTGGTGTTTGACCTTCATCGACCTGTTGCAACTTAGTCGATATAAAATCTTCGCTTTTGATTCTATTCAGTGTGAACCAAAACTCAGCACCTTTGCCCCGGTTTGGTTCAGCACCAATTGAACCTCCGTGGGCTTCAATGGCCATCTTGCAAAACGCCAAACCAAGTCCGAAGGATCTGGCCTCTCCTGAATTTTTCGCATCGGCCTGATAATATTTATCAAAAAGTTTATCGATGTTTTTATCATCGATTCCCTCTCCCTCGTCAAGTACTTTAAACTTAACCCAATCCTGTTCGTCGCTTGTTGCCAAAATCAAAATCTTACCATTTAACGGGCTGTATTTAATCGCGTTGCTAAGTAGATTTTCGAAGACCCGTTCGAGTGTTTCCACATCGGCACCCACAAAAATATCTTCAGGAACCTGGTTTATTATTTCAATAAATTTGTTTTCGGCAATTAAGCTAACCCGGTTTATAGCACTGTTTGCAAGCTCCCTTACCTGACAGCTTCTAACTTTCAGGGGCATGTTGGTGTTCTCATATTTATTTACATCCAACAGGTTCGTCACCAGGTTTAGCATATTAGTGCCAGCCTGCTTAATTTGCCTTTGCTCAATATTGGCAGCTTTGTCGCTGAGGCCAATTATTGTACTAAGAGGATTTTTCAAGTCGTGGGCAATCAGGCTGGTCATGGTTTCTTTAAACTTATCAAGTTCTTCAAGCTTACTATTGGTGGTTTTAAGCTTAGCGGCCTGTGTAGATATTTTTTCATTTTGTTGTTCCAGCAACATATTTATCCTTTTTTGTTTCTGCCTACTCCTGAAAATTACAATGAGAATGATTAAAATACTACCCAGGCCAATCAATAAAAAGTAAAAATAATACTTCTGCTTTTGAGCCCTTTCCCGATTTTGTTCAGCTTTGGCTTTTTCATTTACCAGTTGTTTCTTTTGCTGCGAAATAAGGTGTTCCTTTTGTTTTGTATCAAATGCCACCCGCATACTCATGCTATTGGCATATTCTTTTGCCTTTTCTACCGAGTCGTTGTAATTAATGTATCTATCTGAAAAGGAATAAGCCAAATCATATTGTCCGAGGTCATTCAAAACTTTACTCTTTGTAAGAATGTATTTGGCTATTGGCTGATTGTACTTCATTAATTGTATATAATGCCAGGCACTGTCGAGCATGTTGTTTGCCCGAATGGGCTTACCCATGAGCCGGTAACATTCGGCAAGAGAGAGTTGACCCGACACCATATTTCTGTAAGTTAACGGATCTTTCCTTCGCTTTAGGTGATTTATCTCGTTTAATAGCAGGGGGACAGCTCTTTCGTATTCACCTTTCATGATAAGTGCTGAACCAATATTTCCAATAACCATAACAAGAAACAAAGAATCGTTACCCGGTAGATTAATAGAGAGCATTTGTTTCGCAATATTGAAATAATATAGGGCACTGTCGGGTTCAAATAGTTTTAAACAGGCAAAGCCATTATTATTATAATAATTTGGTATCCATTTTTCGTTGACTGTTCCAGCTATTTCTTTGATATAATTATTGTTCCATGCAATATATTCATGATACAATCCTGAGACATAATACAAGGTGTTAATGTCTTTGTACCGGAAACTGCTTGTCTTTTTAATTTCATTGCTATCCAAGTTATTTATCAGATCATTACGTAATAAAATATAATCGAAACCAACATCATACAATTCACTCTCGCAATAAACTCCAGCCAGGACATCGTAAATAAAAATACTATCAATGACAGTAATTTTCCTGTCATTTAGTAAAATGCTGTCGGATAAATTTATAATTAATTCATATTGCAAGATCCTGCCTAACCATTTAAATAGGGCTTCAATAGAGGCTGAATGAAGTTCGGGGTCGTTCGACTGGCTTGCATCCAAATAAATTCCCTTCAATAATGATGAAACTGTATCTGCATTTTCCAACTTTCGGATGGATTCTATAGAAGAGTGAAACAGGGCAATTTTCTGGCTGTTACTTTTAGCAGAATGAAATTGAATCAGGAATTCCTCAAGCTTATCCTCGGCTGTTTCTTCCTGGGCAAGAACAAACAGAGGCAGGCAAAGCACCAGTAAGATTAAAAGTTTGTATTTAGAAAGCTTAAGCATAAATTATAAATGAGCTTGTAAAAATAGGATAAAACTAAAACGATTATGTGTATAATGCTAATTCTTAAAACAAACCGGTTTCCCTGGATAATTCCTTTCTTACAACTTTAAAAATTTCAAGGTTGAACTTCTGTTTGCAGCACTTATTTTAATCAAATACAACCCTTGTGGTAATACTTTGAGCTGAATGCTTTTGGTGTTGTTTTTATTACTGATTGTGCCCAATGATTGTTTTAATACTAACTGGCCGTTTATATTTCGCACCTCTGCATTTACGTCACCCTGCCATGCTTTAGGATTTAAAAACCTAAGCATGGTTTCAGATAAAACAGGGTTTGGTGAAAGAACAAAACCACCATCTTCTTTATATTGCCGATCTGGAATCCCAACAACTTCAGTAATAGAAAATGGCATTTCATTTATCGCAAATAAATCGGGCAGATTGGGAATTGTCATTTTCAGAAAACACTCTTCCGCATCGATGTTGGGTACCGTCCAGGCGTAGGGTGAGTTCCCGGCAGGAGTACTGTTTACAACAGTACTCCATGTTTGTCCGTTGTCCGGCGAAAATTCAATCCTCACCGAACTAATAATTTCGCTTTCCCAGGTTATGTCGAAGGTGCTATTCCCGGTAAGGTTTTCTCCACCTGTGGGCGAAGTTAGGTCGAGGCGGAAAACAATGAAGAAATTATTGGTTTCGTCATATACCTCAGGGTAGCCGGTTTCTGAAATTTTAATCTTGCACCATGAGGCTGCTACTTCCGGAATCCAGCTATATGCACCATTGTTTGCCGGAATACCCTCATCAATCGTTACCCAGTCGCCATTAAATGAAGTTTTATAAGCCAGTGTAATTTCATCAACCAATTCGCTTGTCCAGGTAATTTCATAAGGCGTTCCTACGCGTGCATAGCCAAAGCCGGAAGGGCTTGTCAATTCCAGTTGACAGAGGGTAAAAGGTGTGTCGCAAATATCAAATACATCCGGGTTTGCCACATCGCTAATTTTTACCAGGCATTCGGTAGATGTAATGTTAGGCGGTGTCCAGCCATAAGAACGGGTATTGGCCGATGTCGATTCCATAACTTCCGCCCAGCTTTGTCCATTATCTGAAGAAAATTCGATGTTAACATCGGCAACAAATTCACTTTCCCAGGTAATATTGTTTTCAACAAAAGCATTCCATTTTGTATTGCCTGTTGGCGATGTTAGTGCTAATTGCGCTGTTCCGGTAACCACTCTTATGCTATCGATCACCACATCAATCAGGGGTTTGTCGTTACCATCGGTTTCTACTTCACTAATGGCATACACCACCTCCATGCCGTCAATTATTTTTCCAAAGATCGAATGGACATCATCCAGCCACTCGGTGGGCGCAACCGTGATGAAGTATTGTGAGCCATTGGTGTTAGGACCCGAATTGGCCATGGACAATATCCCCGGTTCATCGTGGCGAAGGTCGGGATGAAATTCATCATCGAAAGTGTAGCCCGGGCCGCCACTGCCATTGCCGTTTGGACAGCCGTCCTGATTCATAAAACCGCTAATCACACGGTGAAAAATCAGATCGTCATAAAAATTGGCATTGGTGAGGTCGATAAAGTTTTGCGCCGTCATTGGCACCAAATCTTCGCGCAACTGTGCCCTGAAATCGCCCATGGAGGTGTACCACTGAACTACCGTTTGTGAATAAACATTGCTGCTAATAGTTAATCCGGCAATGATAAGAGTAAGGCTGAATAATTTGGAAAAATTTGTAAATTTCATGGTGATATTTGTTTTGAGTTAATTTTCAATAACCAATAATTGGTTCAAATGTAGTTTTTTTTCTTTTCCCTTAAAAATTCTTGTACTCTTCGTTTTGATGTTTCCATCCCGAAACTTCGGGATTGGAAAGTCAGTAACACCTTTAATTCTGCTACAATGAAACTTTCCTGTGTTCAACGTTAGTGAGATTTAAAAACGTTAAAACTCAGCATGTTTTTTTTGACGTTTTCATGTCCTTCGGACGATTGAAAATCGGCGTCAAACTTTCTATCGTCCGGGGAACGAGGATTTATCTCGCTGGAAGCGGACATAGAAACGTTAAAGGAACATCTCCCCTTTTTTTTGAAGAGTCAATTCCACCTTAATTTTCCAAAAAATGTACCTTTGTGTAAATCTTAATAAATTATGAAACTCAAATACGTTTACTGGAACGATGGCAAAGATTGGTTAGGCTCTTAAAAAACCACTAATGCTAACATGTTAACGATATTTATGCTCAAGCAAAATTTAAAATGCATTGTCGTTAATATGAAAGGAAGATGAATAATAAAGCTCTTAATTGCAAAATATGCATTTATAAATTTTGCCAACTAACTTGGACAAACCAAAACAGGAATACACCATAAGTTTTGCATGATCACCTTGTTTGGTTTTGGCTTGTCCAAGTTAGGATATCTTGAAGAATACCCCGATTACATGACCCAGGGGCAAACACTTGATGAACTTAAAGAAAACCTGAAGGATGTTTTTTTAGAACTGAAAAGTGGTGCAATCCCCGCCATTAGAAAAACAGGCGAACTCGAAATAGTATGAAGACAAGAGCTTTAATAAAAAGTATTTTACCTGGCCACAATCTCGACATCCTTAAGCTTGTAGCCGTTTGATTTGATGATGTTGATCAATTTTCGCTATTTTTGTCTTAATTCAATCCACCATCAAATATAGGTTGGTGATAAATTATTCAAGATAAGATGAAACACTTGGCGAAATCATCCAAAACAAAGTTCAGCGGATTAATAGTACTGTTCATTTTATCTGCATCGAGTGCAAGTGCGCAAAATTTTGACTACGCGCTGCAAGCCGATTTCGTTAAGTTTGATATCGATGATGTTTCCCCCGGAGCCAAGCTGTTTCCCAAAGATTATTACAATGGTTACGAAATTGGTGGCCTGATTTTTTACAATCCCACACCGTCACACTTCCATTTCTACACCGGTTTGTCGTTTAGCCGCTTCAACTACGAATACTACGACCTGAGCTATGGCACTTTGCCTTTGGGGCTGAATATCCATATTGGAAACAAAGCCGGCGTTTTCCTGGGTCCCGGCATCAAGTTCCGGCTGCTGTTAAACGACCCCGCACAATCGCACGATTTTAGTCACTTCGTGTATTCGTACACAGCACAACTGGGGGTGTTCTTCACAATAAAATCCCTCAGGTTTCAACTCTATCCGCAGCTCGAATTTGTAAAAACCCCGGTTTACATCGGTGCCGACTGGCGAGATCCGGTGGATTACGATTTGTACATAACCACCTACAATCTAACGATTTTCTTCTAAAAGCAAAACCGGCACAATCGAAGTTTGGGGAGTATTTTGTGACGGGAAATTTGGCTGCAAATACTTTGTCCTTGCAATTAACTTTGAGCAACTTATGGCTCGATTATGTTAATGGACGAATCACAATTTTTCTTTAGAAAAATTCTTTGCGCCCTCAGCGTGCTTTGCGGTCTAAGAAACTACTCTGAAAATCCGAAGCCAACAAAGGAAAGGTCAAGGGGAAACCACAACTACAAATTCATCAAAAAGTCATGGCTTGACTAAAAGTCAAACCCTGACAACTAACCATAAAGGCAGAAAAAAACCCTCGCCTCAAGTGCAGCTATATGGCTGGCTTCAATCCTTCCTATAATGAAACGATTACCCATTATTCCGAAACCGAAACCGTGTATGCTACCCGAAATATGGTGAACGCCATCTTATTTCAAATTGGCGTAAAATATTACTTTGCTAAGCGCGAATAAATGTGGGCTTAGGCAGCTTTACATTTTTTAGCATTTTGACTAATTTTAAAATTCGGATACGCCTCACATATCCGATTTTATTATTTTAGCCCCGAAAGGATTCCATAAAAAACGGGGTAGCCGATTCAACAAGCTGACCGGGGATTTTTAACACATTAACATAAAACAATAAAGACAATGTCGGAATTTAGCAAGACCAAACAAAACAGGCTGGTTAAACTCAGGGAGGTGTCGCATCTTTTGTTAAAAACAGGTAATGCACACAGTTTTATCATCCAAAACAAAGCCTTCATCGATACGGTAATTCCAAGGGATTTTATTACGCTGTTCGATGAACTTGTCAGCGAAGGGCATTCGATGAAAGATATGAAAGCGCTCACCAACAAAGTGCTGAATATATTTCATGCCCCCATCCGGGACTTCCGGGGTAATGAACCAAAGCCTGATTCATTCCTCGGTGTGCTGGTGCAAAACAATCAGGAAATGGAGCGGGTTTTAAATGAAATTCGCCCCGTTTTTAAGGTCTTTGTGAAAGATGCAAATAATACCGCGCTCATTGCCCGGCTCAAAGCGCTTTTTACGAAACTGGAAATATTCGCAAAGCACTACACCATCAAGGAAAATGTGCTGTTCCCGGTACTCGAAAAATCCTGGCCCGATTACCGCTGCCTGCAAATTATGTGGTCGTTCCACGATGACATAAGACGAAATATTAAAACTATTATCGAGCGCTTATCCAATGGAAATATTGATTTAAAATCCTTCAACCGAACAGTGGGTGATGTGTTTTTTAATATGCTGGCCATCAAGTTTCGCGAAGAACACATCCTGTTTCCCCACATACTTTTTACCCTTAGCGGGGATGAGTTGACCACGATGAATCGCGAGGGCTTCGATATTGGTTATCCTTACATAAAACCACATTATCAAGTTTTAAAAGAAGACAATATAATTATGGAAAATGGTGTAGCTAACCTGGGAACCGGCATATTGAGTGTTGAGCAAATCATGCTCATTTTTAATCATTTGCCCGTGGATATTACTTACGTAGATGAAAATGACCGGGTGCAATATTTCTCAACGCCAAAAAAACGAATCTTCCCACGCACTGCTGCCATCATTGGGCGGGAAGTTAAAAATTGCCACCCGCCTGAGAGTGTGCATGTGGTGGAGCAGATTGTGCGTTCGTTTAAAATTGGCGAAAAGAATAAAGCGGAGTTTTGGATACAGGTGAAGGGTGAGTTTATTCTGATTCAGTATTTTGCCCTAAGGGATGGGCGGGGAAATTATAAAGGAGTAATCGAAGTTTCGCAGGAAATTACCGCCATTAAAGCCATGGAGGGCGAACGGCGATTGCTCGATTGGTAAAACTAAACCGACCAGATATTTACAAAATATATTAGAAAATGAAAGGATATATTCACTTATATACAGGCAACGGAAAGGGCAAAACAACGGCAGCCATAGGTTTGGCCATTAGGGCTGTTGGCGCGGGCAAAAGGGTTTTTATCGCTCAATTTGTAAAAGGGATGCACTACTCCGAATTGGATACCTTAAAACGAATTCCTGAAATTGAACTCCGGCAATACGGCCTGGATTGTTTTATAAAAAACAAGCCAGCGCGAAAAGATATCGATGCTGCCCGCGTAGGACTTACCGAAGTTTCCGGAATAGTTTCTGAAAACAGCGTTGATGTGCTTATCCTCGATGAAATTTGCATAGCCTTGTATTATCACCTTTTTGAAGAGGATGAGATTATCAGGCTGCTTAAAGCCAAACCCGCTGCGATGGAAATAATACTAACCGGGCGCTATGCCCCCAAAGCACTCTATGAAATTGCAGATTTAGTAACTGAAATGAACGAGGTAAAGCACTATTTCAACAAGGGCATCCCGGCCCGTAAAGGGATAGAGTTTTAGGAGGGCAACGAAGATATGGAAACGTTAAAAAATGAGCGTGTTTCGTTTTGACGTTTCCATGACCTTCGGATGATGGAATGTCGGTGTTTAACTTTCTACCGTCCGATCCCGTCCCGATAGCCATCAGGAGCTATCGGGAGAGGATTTATCCCGCTGAAAGCGGAAAATATAACTTTAAAATTTTATGTGCCCTTTGCTTGACGATGTCCTGACAGACGATAGAAAGTCCGGTAATTCATAGGGTGTAACTTTCCATCGTTTGTGAATATGAAGCTATAATTGCTATTTTTGCATTCACCTAAATTTAAGGTTCTATGATTTATCACCAAATCCCAATAGTAAAATGAAAGTTTCATTTCTTCCAATTTTTATCATTGTTTTTTTTAGTTTCTTGTTTACTGCCAGCGCACAAAAGCATTTTATTTCTCTGTCAGGGGAACCCATCGAAATACAGGGTTTTGATTTTATGCTTGACCGTGTGATTGATGCCCGCAAAGATACCACCAACATTGGTTTTATAGTCGAAGGAAACCTGAATGCCAAACACCTGGTTGACTTGCAGGATGGTTTATCAAACGATCTGTTTCATTTGTTCAAAACCAGTGTTCAACCAGTTTCTAATTCATCAGCATTAACGATTAAGGTGAATCATTTTTTTATTTACAATTTGCCGGATGAAAATGGTTATATCAACATTGCCGAGGTAAATATGGATTTCTATTTGCGTGATCAGAACAAATGGTATCACGAATTTCAGGCAGGCACGTATAAAATGAGTCGTGGTATGAATTCTTCAAACAAATACGAAAAATTATTACGGCAGGCCATCGAAGGTTGTATGGATGATTTTATTAGCAGATTGAATAGTGGCCTAGGATACCATCAATTTATTGATGAAAATGAAATGTATATTGGTTCACCTGAAGAGTTTTTTGGAGAGAGTATTATCAACGCTAACCGCACACGCGGAATTTACCATTCGTTTAATGATTTCAGGGATAATATAACCGATACCAAAACAACATTCTCAACAAAAGAAAAAGGCCCCGATGATCTCGAAGATCGCTTTATAAAACTGAAGGGCCTAAATAATAGGGATGTCGAAAACATTTGGGGGATTTATGAAAATGGGAAAGTGTATGTAAATGTTTCCGGGTATTTTGTTCCAACAGAATACGTTGATGGCTCATTGGTCATTCCGGTAATGCCCTTAGCAATGGATGTATCACAAGCCGGAATGATTGGTTTAAGTGGTATGTATTTTGGCCTTTTGGGGGCTATGGTTGCTGTCGCAGTTTTTATTCCACTTGATGGTGGTGTAAGTATGGATAATCAGGGTTTTTTAATTGATCCGGTAACTGGTATGGCAGTGCCTGAGGAAGTGCCTGATTATAAGTCTGTAGGTAGTGAAATTGTTTTTTATACCGGTAAATTTAAAGCCGAAGATCAAAAGATTGAAGTATATATTGATGGAAATTACCAATGTACTTTGGTATCCGAATCGTATGCTTTTATAAACCGGCTCACCCCGGGAAAAGAAATTGAAATCTGTCTTAAATCAATGGGTTCAGAATATTGTGAAACCTTTTTGCTTGATCAAGCGAGTACTTTTTACATTGAAGCCGAAATCAAGAAAAAAGACAAACTGAGCCTCTTTCCTAAGAAAAGTGAATCTTCGGTGACTTATATTCAAAACAGTATTGAAAAAGGAAAACTCTTCCGGGTACCTTGGATGAATAAATAACTGTGGGGGATGACCGCACACTATTTTTTTATGGGATTCAATTCTACCAGCATTTTTCAAAAAATGTACCTTTGTGTAAATCTTAATATTTTATGAAACTCAAATATGTTTACTGGAATGATGGCGAAGATTGGTTAGGATATCTTGAAGAATACCCCGATTACATGACCCAGGGGCAAACACTCGATGAACTTAAAGAAAACCTAAAGGACATTTTTTTAGAACTGAAAAGTGGTGCAATCCCCGCGATATACTAATATTATAAATGGCAGAGAATAATGTTGATGATGTTTTTTTGTGAACCTTTGTGCCTCTGTGCCTCCGTGGTTTTTAAATTTCTACCACGGAGACACAAGGGCACGAAGATTAAAAATTCTGCCATAATTTATTTTATGGTTTGAGATGATATATTTAAGTAAAACAACATGCTATTTTTTCACTATTTTCCTCAGCACCTTCCTGCCGTCATATTCCAATTGAAGAAAATAAACTCCCGCGGGCAGTTTTTCCAGCGAGATGCTTTCGGTAAAATCATCGTCTTCAACACAAAACTGGCCTTCGTGAACCTGAACTATTGCAGCATCAAAAATCCTTGCATCAACCAGGTTGTTTTCCAAACCTTTCAGGTTGATGTAAACGAGGTCGGACGTTGGGTTGGGATAAACACTTACAATATTCGATTTCTCCGGAATTTCTTCGGTGCCTGTAAAATCAACAACGCCAAACTCGTACACGGCATATTTCCCAAAGTCGGGTTCAATGTCAACCATGATATTTCCATCGCCGTCCTTAATTCTAAGGTAACCTGTACCATAATTGGGGTAATACCAAAAATCGAGTCCGTTATCTCCTGTGTCGTCTATGCGCAAAATGTAGCATCCCAATTCAAGGTTTACCTCGTTGGTATAAACCGTGGCATTTGCAAGATCGTCCATTTCAAAAATTATGTTGCCGGCCATGTCGATAAGCGAATAGGAGGTTTGATAGCCTTGATTATTGGTAAGACATTCGATGGTGAGTGTCTCGCTTATATCGTATAAATCTACCTCGGTAAATTGAATGGTGTAACTATTGTTGTAATCATACTCATCGGCTTCACCATTTGGACTGCTGATATTTACAGTGAATTTATTGTCGCTGCCCGACCAAAAAGTATAGTTAGGAATTTCAAGCTCCACTTCTGTGGTTTCCAGAAATCCGAGAGAGCCACTCCAGGTGTAGGTCAACATTTCTCCACCCTCAACAGAATATTCCAAATCCAGGGAAGTGAGTGTTGTAGCGCCGGTGTTTTGGATCACCGCCACCGGGTAGCTGCACGCCGGGTTGAAACGTGTGAAGGCCGCATTTTCGGCATTGGGTTTTGTAATATTTATAACTGCTGCATCGAGATTGAAATTGGGAGCGCCATAAGTAACAAGCTGATTGTTTACCTGGTAATTGGAAGTACCTGAAGCAAAGGTTAAATTATAGTCGATGCTGTGTGTTTGTCCGGGGGTAACAAATTCGGTGATATCATATTCGAAAAGCGTGCTGGGGTCGCCGGGACACCATCCTGCCCGGTCGAAAATCCAGGTGCCGCCCTGGGGATAAATAGCTACATCGGCACATTCAGTCCACACCTTCCATTCAAACTCAGGGATGTCACCATTTATGTTGAGGCTGTGCCAGCGCTGGCTGAATTCGCCTTGCTGTCCGTGGCCGGTAATTACCGAACGCACTTTAAAAGCTTCGCCTGCCGGATTAAAATAAAACTGGCGTGGCTCAAAAGCCCGGTTGTTCATCAGGTTTGTGTAATTGTTGCTCGATGCCCGCCAGAGCTGATTGATGTCGATCACATCGTGTGGAGGTGTTCCGAGGATGTACCAGAATTTGATATCCATATCTTCCTGCCGCTGGCCACCCAGTTCTATCGAAAGCCGTTTGTTGCCTTTCAGAATGGGGGCATAATCAGTAACATCAAAAAGCCAGGTTTTTCCTTCAAGGCCCAGGTCGAGATATATCCCGTAAGGTGTAACAAACGACATAATTTCATACTTCGCCGGGTAGCGTCTGTAATAATTTAATTCGCTGATGGCCGCAAAGTCTGTAGGTATTCTTAGGTTGGAATCAACAATCTGGCCTTCGGGATTATAGGTATATTCATACCCTGCCTGCCACAAATATTGTGTTGACAAAGGGTTAATACTATCGTGGAGCATCGTTCCATACCTCGGGATAATTTCGTATTCGGTGACCACATTTGCTGTCCTTTCTTCCCAAACCGTTAAAATTTCACCAGAAACAATCATATCATACTCACCTTGTAAAAATGTGATATTTGGCCTGAGGGTGGTGGATTCAAATCCCCGGGAAAGCAAGTTTCCACGTTCATTCTCCCACACAACATAACCGTTCATTTGCGCGGTTTCACCAAAAGGAGAAGCATCGGCGGGTGTGGTTCCGCTACCTTCATCAAACTTATAATATGCCACAAGGTTTGAATAGTTTGGATGTGATGCGTCAATGGCAGTATTCATCCAGTTGTGGATGGTTTCCAGGTCGAGTTCAGCATTCCAGATACTTAGCTCATCAATTTTACCAAAATAGTAATTTGAGCTGTTTTGCGCCCCACCCAAAACAAGACCCTGGATATCGATGAGCCTGGTTTTGCCGGTTCCCGAATGCCATAGTTCACCATTAAGATAAATTTTCATGTCGCCCGAAACAGCATTTTTTGTAAAAGCCCAATGATTCCATTGCCCCTCTATTTCTGCAAGAGTTGCTGTTTTGTCTATACGGTCATAGCTGCCCTCGTATCCGCAATCAAAATAAATTCCCGAATTACTCCAGGGTAAATGAACATTCAGGCTTCTGTTGTTTCCGGCATCCAAACCATGGATAATGCTTGTGTTGGCAGGAAGAAAATCAGGATTTCCATAGCACCATAACGACACGGTTATTTCTTCGGAAATGGTAGAAAGCGGTTCTGCCGGAATTTGTGTGTATCCCATATCATTTACAATATGGGTTCCGTTGGTGGTGAATAAACCATAATTTTCGCCGGTATCTTCACCCTCTATCAAAAGTTGATTGGCAACATCCACTCCTGTAAATGAAAATTCAACGATGATATTGGAAGTCCCATCCCAGTCGAAAGGCTCGTAAAACTGGATTCTGTTTTCACCGGCGGTAAAGTTTAATCCCGAAAAATAAACCTCGGTAAAACCTTCGAGTTCGGGAGAAATCTTATCCAGAAAACTTTCGTTGGTATGTTTTATTTTAACCCTTAAAAATGGGGCAACGCTGTTTCCAAAGGCATTTAAAATAATTCCATCAAGATTTCCCGGGACTACCCCTGCCTGGCTCAGTTCGTCCTTTGTTACCAAAAACTGAGATTTTCCGGAGAGGTGATCAGGCTGTATCACATGATCGAGCTGCAACGAACCTGATCCAACTGTTGCCTGGTTTTCGGAAATGATATTGTTGAGGATAACCGTTTGTTGGAGGTATTCATAATAATCGTGCATCGGGGTTTCGACATAGTAAAATGTATCGCCCGAAAAATGGGAGATGGTGTGGGATGCCTGATAACTCAAAATGGAGTCCACACGTGACGAATCGGTGATGTAGGTGTTACATTTATAATCCCACTCCCCGCAGCCGAGGTTGGTGTTTCCGGGAACCGACACCAGGCCACCCTTACAGCGCATGTTGTAGGCCATGATTATTTTTTCGTAAGTCTGCCCGGGGTTGTCGGGAAACTGAATCATGGTATCCCTGCCTTGCGGGCTATAAGTTTGGGAATAGTTGATGCTTGGGATTACAATTGTGTCGCCGGGAGATTGTGCAAGAGCAAATACCGGTAAAAATGCAAACAATAAAAAGTAAAGTTTTTTCATAATGTGATGTGTTTTAAAATTTGAACCAAAGGTAATTTTTTTTATAATTATTTAGGTGATGGAATTGATAACAAATCATCATGATCCCATCCCCGTCCCTTCCCCATTTGGGGAAGGGTGCCTGAACCCATGGGGCTTGCAGGAAATGAAAAAGCACAGCGATTCGGCTAAGGATTACAGATTCAAATCCCATGCGAGAGGACCCCCCTCTCCATTTGGAGAGAGCCTGTCCCGAAAATTGGGAGGGCAGGGGGAGGGGAAAAAAACGATTAGTTTATATAATTACCAAAAGTTATTACCAAAGGTGATTACGATACCCAATTATTCATCCTTGTCTTGTGATCCATCCTCAAATAACTGGCTCAGGCTTTCTGTTTAATTCAATTGAAATTGTGGATCAATTTTAATTAAAATAAACAGAAGATTTGTGTGTGCTTGATTAATGTAAAAACCGGGGTTTTTATTTCCCCGGTTTTTTCTTTTTCGGTTCTACAACCATTTTCGTGGATGTGAATAATTGCTATCACCGTAAACAAATTTCCGCCTTGCCAGCCTTGCCGGCGAGGCAGGCTCGCCTCGCTGCGAAGCGGGTCTCACCGCCAGTTGGCGGTTACCAATGACATATTTTTGCAAGCGTCAGGTTATCAAGAGATTTCTTGCCGCATGTGCGGCATACCAATGACATGTTTTTGCAAGCGTCTGGATACCAATAGATTTCTTGCCGCACGTGCGGCAAGAAATCTATTTTACTACTCATGATTAATATTTTACTTTCCACTAAATTCGTAGTAGTACCTATTTTTCAAAAGCTTGCTGTTACTACCCTTCAAAATGCGGGCTTCGACAGCCTAAGGAGAAATTATCCTAAAGTTTTTGCTGCTGCGACTACCCTTCAAAGTGCGGGCTTCAACAGCTCAAATAACATTTCATTATGAAACATTTCCGCTGTGACTACCCTTCAAAGTGCGGGCTTCGACAGCGATCAACTGGTATGTTACTAAAAAAAGTATGCTGTGACTACCTTTCAAAATGCCGGCTTCGACAGCGTTATCATATTCTTTTCCAACTAAATATCTGCTGTGATTACCCTTCAAAATGTGGGCTTCGACAGCACAGGATCCCTAATTTGTTGTGTTTGTTTGTGCTGGTGTTTTTTTTGCTGAAATAAAACCAACATAAGTTGATTCAATTGCAAATAAATGACTGCTTTTTTTAATCTTGTTTATTAATTACTTCGGTTTCTTTTTTTAGTTGCTCTACCATCTCCACATGGATAGCTGCCATACGCCGGTGCATCTGTTCTTTCCTTATTTGTATCAATTTATCTTCGCTATTGCTTGTTGCAAGTAAAAATCCATAAAGAATTCCGCGGTATTCAAACAGCAGTTTTTTAATATCCTGCGAAAGGTAAATACCCAGCCCGGTACCATAAAAGCAAGCAGCGAGTTGTTTTATAAACCGTCGGGCATTTTCCACATTCATATAAAAGACTTTGGCTTTGCTACCCTTATCCTGTTTCCATATTAATACACTATTGTTGTTTTCGGTATCGGTGGTAAAGGCCAACAACTTCCAACAAGCTTCGATGGCCGACAGTTTGCGTTCGTATTTAATCCTTTCGAGCCCAATAAATATTTCCTGTTTTTTTTGCCTGAGGGCAAATTTATAGGCAAGTATTGCCGCTATGGCAATTCCAATTAAGGCGATTATCCCCGAAACAGAATTTAACAGGAGTTTATTGCAAAAACTTTCTGGCAAAATATCATGTTGATTAACCAGTAATATCAAATTGAATAATGTCGTCATAATATTTTTGTATTATTTTTTTAAACTGAAGGGCGGGCGAGTTGTGCAAAACTATGGGTTCATCAGCCGTATAATCTTTAAGCTTGTTGATGCCATCACCGTTTATTTCATCTTTGTAGAGCAGGTACGCGGGGTATTGGCTGTGGCAAAAAGCATTGCGCAGTTTTTCGATTTTCATTCGTTTTGCAGGGTCGTATCCCGGAAATCCATCCAGGATTTGTTCGTGCGAAATAAAGGCTTTATCACTTCCTTTAATAATTCCTTTTAATGCTATTGCTTTTCGTTCAAAATTATGAATTGTATCCATAACTTCGACCCTAACCTCCTGGTAAAGTTCTAGTTCTTTTTGCAGGGCTTCAAAATAAATTGGGTCTTTGGCAAGGTAGGGCAATAAACTACTTATCCTGCGGTCTTTCATCAGGGCCCTGAAATCGCCATAGTTTTTAATCTTGATCTGTTCGCGCAAAATGGTTTTTGATTGTAGGTCTGAAAGCTTTGATTTTGCCCCGGCTATTTTTAACAAGCTATCCATATTGGTCTCGTAGCTATAAGGCATTTCAATTTTTGCTTCAGTTTGCAATTCGAGTATCCCTTTGTCCGACTCGGCTTTTATTTGCGATAATTTATATTCATTGCCAAATTCAACAGGTTTAATATCATTTGTTTCCTTTTTCTTTTTTACAAACCCTTCGTTAATAACAAAGCTCCTGCGCAGGGTATGGTCAACGAGCATAAACAAAACCATATCGCAGGTTTTTGCCAGGCGTATCTGTTTTTCGTTTTCTCCAAAAGCCTTATACCTCGTCCAGTATTTTTCTTTCAGTTCATTAATTTCATCTTTCGAGAGCCTTTTTCCATTTCGTTTCGTCTTCTTTGCTTCAACTTCAATCTTATCGTCCATAGCCCTGAGTATTTCATTATCATATGTGTCCTCATTAATTCGTTGAGCTTTATCTTTCAATTCATCTATTGTCAGGAATTTTTGTTTTAAAGGCATGCCGTTTTTCTTACGATCATCATAAATTTTGTTCAGGAATTCGTATGATCTATTATAGGTATAAAATTCCTGTGGGCTGTCATCCAAAATCTGTGTAAAATACTTTTCTATAATATAGGCCGTATTTACCCGGCTTAATTGTTTTAATTCCCCGGCGAGCACTTTAGTTTTTTCGGTGGAAGAAAGGATATTTAAGATTGGTTTCAGAAATAAACCCCGTGGTAAATTTTGTACATTTTGCGTGCGTAATTCATTGGCAAGGTTTTTATAATATGTTTCGCTATGCTCCTTTCTGCGCCTGCCCATTTTTAAGAAATGATAATCGTGGTACTGCTCTTTGCTTTTGCAATACCCTAAATACCACTCCCTTTTTTTGAGGTATTTCACATAAAAATCAAGGATGCCTTTGCAAGTATCCACCCGGATTTGATGTAAGAAAGGATGTGGATTTTCGCTGTTGGTAAGTTGCAGGTTATTAAAAGTAGCATCGAGGCTGTCTTTGTTAGCACCGAAAAAAGCCAGTTTTGCTTGCAGTACCTGAAATTCGGTACTGTTGGGTTTGCCCTTCATTCCAGCAAGCGGTTTTTGTAGCCTGATGATATCCCGTGCCAGGAAGTCGGCCATGTTCCCACTTTTCATTTCCACATAATCTTTCGATCCTGGTTTTTGAGCGAAATTGTCTTTTTGATTATTAATTTTTTTAAGCATTTGTTTTGTTTCGGCAATCAGGGCTTCCAACATTTTGTCGGCTCTATCTTCAAATGTCTTCGTCGTTGCAGAAGTTAAATATTCAATAAGTGGTTTTGGAATGAAATATTTTTCGAGTCCTCGTTTTGAAATTTCTTCTGCGAATCCAGAATTATTCATTCCCGGGTTTAATACTCCATTTTCAATATCCATGAAAAAAAGATCCATAGATTTAACATGCAAGCGGATTATTTCTTCCACCGATGTACTTGCCGTATTGTCCTGAAGCAGCAAGTGGTAAAAAACCATTGCCGGCAATTCATACAAACTTAACCAGCAATCGGGTGCTTTTGTACGCGGCAGTGTAGTTTTTGCATGCTCTTTATCAAAATCAGGCAGTTCAGGCCAGATTTTATTATCCTTAACCAATTCGGAATAACTGTGCCTAAATTTGAGGCCGATGTTTTTTCCGTTGATGTGATAATGCGGGGTGGTTTGGGTTAGGTAAATATCTTCCTTTTCAAAATCCCTGTCTTCAATTCTTTGGATTTTGTCAATCCATTGCTGTGGCCTTTTTTCATCCGAAAAATCATCCAGGTTGCCAAAAGCGGTCATTTTTTTAATCCATCTTCTGATTCTGTTCTGTCCATCAACATCTTTGTTATAAACATGAAAACAGTAATTCCCCAGGTCCACATGAAATTTAGCATCCTTAAATACAGTGTCGAAATATTTGAGTGCGAAATAGTAAAACCTATTGCTGCTTCTTTTCAGGATGGGCAAAGCTTCGTATTCATCTTCGGTTTCTATTTCTTCTGCTTTCTTCAAAAACCTCTCCTTGTCATCTTCGCTCAATAAAGGATATAAATGTTTAGGGCATCGCCTTAATTCGTTTACCATATCTAAAAGTAGCCCGGCGGAATTATTGTCGCTTTTTAATTTGGGTTGTGGTAGCCTGAGTGAATAAAAAGTATATGTTTCGAGGGTTGCTTTTTCGCCGGGTTTTTCGCTTCTCTTAAATCCTTCGAGTTTTTTAAGAAAGGTTTGGGCATCTTTCCGTTGCAGCCATAAGCATATAAAATAAGCCAATCCCTTTTCGGAAAGCTTATCCTTGTCATCAACAAATGAATAATGAAAATCACTCCTTTCAATAGTTTTGGCATCTTTACCTTTTCCAGTCCGTTCCAATCTAACAAGGTGCATCATATCTTTCGCCCCCAATTTAAATCTTTTTTTTATGCCTCGCCTGCCCGCATCAAAAAGTAGCTGCATGCCAGCAATAATTTCCTTTGGTGTTTCAACAGGATCATGTACTGCATGGGTGTAGGAATTTCGAAAATCGTAAAGTTGTTGTATAAAGATTGCAAATACCTTTGAATAGTCTTCTGGCTTTGCTTGTCTTTCTTTTCTTTTAAAGTAAGCATAATTCTTTGCCAGATAATTTGCATAAGGAAACTTTTCCTCGATTTTTTGAATAATTTTCCATGATACATCAGGTTCGGCATTATCCCTTAATTTTTTCCATAGCCCTGCATTCATCATGTTGTCATCATCATTCAGGTCGAATCCCAGGCCCAGCCTTTCTGAAATATCCCTGAAAGTGATAAATACATTTTGCTTTGCCGTGTTTAAATAACTGGCAAAAAATGCTTTGTCCGTTTCGTCATTGTACTTTCGATAATTTGGTTTAATGCTAAGGTTCATAATTATATTTTTATAAATTTATATTGCACTTGATATATTTAGTGTGATTTATCTCCTTCGCTCTCTTGCGCCACCGCCTGTCGCCGGGAGATTGTGCAAGAGCAAATACCGGCAAAAATGCTAATAATAATAAGTAGAGTTTTTTCATAATGTGCAGTGTTTAAAAAATTTGAATCAAAGGTAATTTTTTTTGTAATTATTTAGGTGATGGAATTGATAACAAATCATCATGATCCCATCCCCGTCCCTTCCCCATTTGGGGAAGGGTGCCTGAACCCATGGGGCTTGCAGGAAATGAAAAAGCACAGCGATTCGGCTAAGGATTACAGATTCAAATCCCATGCGAGAGGACCCCCCTCTCCATTTGGAGAGAGCCTGTCCCGAAAATTGGGAGGGCAGGGGGAGGGGAAAAAAACGATTAGTTTATATAATTACCAAAAGTTATTACCAAAGGTGATTACGATACCCAATTATTCATCCTTGTCTTGTGATCCATCCTCAAATAACTGGCTCAGGCTTTCTGTTTAATTCAATTGAATAGAATTTGGTATTTTATTTTTTTCAGATTTGATTTCAGAATCTTCGATTCCGATTTAAATCAACCCTTTCTCATGCTTTTCTTTAATCACTTTAGCATATCCTGCGTCATGCGACCGAAATCCCATTTCGGTTTCCAGTCTCACTTTTCACGGCCAGTGATATTGAATATTTTTATTTCGCAATAGAATTGTATTTAGAATACTTTGGAAATCAGGGCATGTTTGCCCTTTGCTGCCGACCGTGAAAAGAAACCCTCCGGAAAGCATAATGAAACTGTTGTTTGATTAAAACATTTCCCACAGAATCGTTAAAAAGGTTTCGGACAGATTTTCCTGGTTAATCCTGATAAGAGCTTTTGCATTTCAAACCTGATTGCTTCCCGAAAAAAAGAACAAAAAAAAGCCGGTAATTAATTTAATTACCGGCTTCCAAATATTTTGTGACTATAATTATTTAATCATAGCCTGATAATCTGCATTCTCGAAATAGATAAGGAATTCTCTATCCACGGCTGCACACTTTTTGTATTTCGCGTTAGCGGCAATTGCTTTCTTTAAGTTAGCCATAACCCCGGCTTCGTTTGTATCTCTTGCAGCAACAACAGCCATCAGGTAATAGGTTTCGGCATTCTTGCGGGCACATTCCAATTGATCTTGTGCTGCAGTATTATTACCGGTCATAATTTCGGCAAGGGCTACATTATAATTGCATTTAACACCTGAAAACTTGGATAGCGCAGCTTTATAATTTCCTTTTTTAAGGTCGATGATACCGAGGTTGTAGTTGTTGTCAACGCCCATTTTGTTTGCACTTACAAAGTTTGTTTCGGCCTGGCCAAAATCACCTTGAATAGCATGAGCAACACCAAGGTTGTTGGTAATAGCGCCATTATTTTTATTCAACGACTGGGCTTTGGTAAGGTACTCGATGGCTTCATCGGTTTTGCCCAATTTCAGTGCAATATTTCCTGCATTATTAAAACCTTTCCAACTTTGAGGAAATTGTTGGGTTGCTGTTTTGTAAATGGTGTATTTTGTGTTCCAGTTATCGGTAAGTGTAGCAGCGTAAAGCAGTTCTTTTTCATCAAGTTTTCCAGGGTCGGTAGTAGCCAAACGAGCAATTTCGTCATCGGTTTTCTTTGGTTCAAAGCAATTAATCACGATGTTAGCCTTACGAAGTGATGGCAAAATTGATTCTTCGAGCTCAGGATAAATATTTATCATATTCCTGATTTCTTCTTCACGTTTTGAAGGAGCTGAAGATTTAACAACATTCAGAATTGGGCTCTTGTCTTTAATTTTAGATTTTTCAACAGCAGCCAAAAATCCATTCCAGTCGGGGCCATGTCCAACTTTTTTCAGGTTGATATCTTTTTCAGCATCTTCAAATGCCACTACCGAACCTTTTTCCTTAACAAGTTTTTTAAAGTTAGAATAAATTACCTTGTTTGTTCTATTTGCTCTGTTTTCCGATAGACCCTCATTAAAAGTTTCCTCTCCTTCGGGAGAAGCCCATCCGTCCATTTGAATATCTTTAATTACCCAGCCTCTGCGAACAAAGTCATTTAACTTTTCAAGTTGACCCGCAACATCCATTTCTTTATTCATTTTCAGATCTTTCCTGAAGTTGTAAAGATTTTTTGGATAATAAATAGCGGCCTGCTCGCTTATAATGGTAATTTTTTCGTAACCATGAGACGCCAGTTGAAGCATATCTATAGCATTTTTTGAATCAAATTTTTGCCCTGCTTCCATAGTTTCTGTAACCTCATTTGCAACATTGATTCTTTCGGAAGTGAAAATTACGCCATCGGCAATTTTTACTTCACCAAGGTTTAGCGCTTTGCGCATTTTCATGGCATCAGCCATTGTCATTCCCTGTGCAACTGCTGTTTTGGGTTGAAAAGCGATGGCATTTACCATCAATTCGGAGGCAGTCATTTCAGGCACAAAATCAAATGTTTCCGAATAAGTTATTGTACCTCCATTGGTGAAATTAACTCTCGTTCCTTCACCTTCAACACTTTCGCCAATAAGCATGAGCGGAGTTAGTTCAAGTTCGCCACCATCCCATTTCAGGACAGGCTGAATTAGCACTGCTGCTTTCTTGTTGAAATACTTTGCTGGAATAGTTCCCTTAACTGTAAAATCAACTTTTCCACCTTTGGTTTCCAGTACCTTAGGAGTAACTTCGTATGAAACGGAATTGTAATTATTTGCCATTTTCTTGAGGCCGTTACAGCTTACAAGAGCTATTGCTAAAACCAAAATTCCCGCAATTTTAAAAATAGATTTCCTTGTCATAATAACACTAATTTTATTGTTAATACCTATGTTTTGAGCGTGCAAATATAAACAGTTTCAGTTTGATACCATTAAAAATTTAACATCTAATAAAGTTTTTATTGTCATTCGATTCAAAAAAAAACTATTTTAATTGGTGTTGGCTTCACAAAAGATAATATATAGCTGAATTACAACACATTAAAAATTTATCTTATTGCTGATTTAGTAAAAATAATTTTGCTCCTTAAAGACTGCTCTATTCCGCTATATCCTTGGCGAATCAATTAAAAAATGAGTATTTGTTAAAAACATCCCAAATAACAATACCCACACTCACCGAAATATTAAGCGAATGCTTTGTGCCAAACTGCGGTATTTCAATACAGCCCATCGATAAATCTACAATTTCCTGGCTTACACCATGCACTTCATGCCCAAACACCAGTGCAATTTTATCCTGTGGATTGATTTGAAAACTTTTAAGACCAATGCTCTTTTCGGCCTGCTCAACCGAATAAACTTTATATCCTGCGGTTGTTAGTTTTTTTATGGCATCCTTGGTATCCGAAAAATACAACCAGTCCACTGATTCAGTAGCCCCAAGTGCTGTTTTGTGAATTTCACGGTGGGGTGGGGTTGCCGTAATCCCACACAGGTAAACAGCTTCAACCCTAAATGCATCGGAGGTTCTAAAAACAGAACCAATATTGTTGAGGCTTCTAATATTATCCAGCACTACTACACACGGAAGTTTATCAGCCTTTTTAAATTCTTCGGTGTTGAGCCGTTTTAGCTCATCATTTCCCAGTTTTCTCATTTTAATTTCTGCCACAGATATTCGAATTTAACATTGTGATAATAAAAATATCTTTTGTGAATTAACAATTGTAAATATTGCAAAAGTAAGCACATTGCAATAATGATGACCCACTTATCAGTGAATTATCCACATTGTGAAGGCCAGCCGGATATAAAATTTATTTTTGTGGAAATTTTGTAAAAGTTGGCAGGTTCAAAAAAAAATAAGACAGCAGAAACCCCCCTGATGAAGCAATATAATACCATCAAGACCAAATACCCTGATGCATTGTTATTGTTCAGGGTTGGTGACTTTTATGAAACTTTTGGAGCAGATGCCATCAAAACTTCAAATATCCTGGGAATTGTACTCACGAGGCGGGCAAATGGTGCTGCATCCTACGTTGAGCTTGCCGGGTTTCCCCATCATTCGCTCGATACTTATTTGCCCAAACTTGTAAGGGCCGGGCAAAGGGTGGCTATTTGCGATCAGTTGGAAGACCCTAAAATGACCAAAACAATTGTTAAACGTGGCGTAACCGAATTGGTAACACCGGGGGTTTCGTACAACGATAAAGTGCTGGAAAACAGGGAGAATAATTTTTTGGCTTCTATTCATTTACTTCCCAAAGGATCCGGTATTTCATTTCTCGACATTTCTACAGGTGAGTTTTATGTTGCGGAAGGATCAAACGATTACATCGACAAACTTTTACAAAGTTTTAAGCCAAGCGAGGTCATCATCCAGAAAAGTAAAAGAAAACTCTTTGCCGAACAGTTTAGCGACAAATATTACATCAACACATTTGATGACTGGGTTTTTACAGATGATTTTTCCCACGAAATACTTTTAAAACAATTTGACACAACTTCATTAAAAGGGTTTGGTGTTGAAGACATTACCAGTGGAACCATCGCGGCAGGCGCAGCGCTTCATTACCTCGCCGAAACCCATCACCATCAGTTGGGGCATATTTGTAAGATTTCCAGAATTGAAGAGGACAAATATGTTTGGCTGGACAAATTCACTATTCGCAACCTGGAATTGCTTTTTACAGCCAACGAAAATGCAGCCACACTTATCGATGTAATCGACCACACCATTTCACCAATGGGTTCGCGGATGATGAAAAAATGGATTTCGCTGCCTTTAAAAATCAGGAAAAGCGTTGAAGAGCGACTGAATGTGGTTGAATATTTGATTGCCAATAGCGAAATCACCGAAATCTTAACCCAAAACATCAAAGCTATTGGCGACCTGGAAAGGCTCATATCAAAAGTTGCTGTCGGACGGGTTAATCCGCGGGAAATGAACCAGGTGATGAAAGGATTGTACGCCGTTGAAAAGATCAAGGAAAGTTGCGCCATTTCACAATCAGGGCCACTTAAAACCATTGCCGACCAGCTTAATCCATGCCACTTGATTAGGGATAAAATTGAAAATGAGATCAACGAAGAACCCCCGGCAATGATTAACAAGGGGAATGTTATCCGCGACAAGGTTTCGGAAGAATTGGACGAACTCCGGCAGATGCTTTTTTCAGGCAAAGATTATCTCGAAAAAATTAAAAAACGGGAAATTGAAGCCACCGGCATTCAATCCTTAAAGATATCGTTTAACAATGTTTTTGGTTATTATATCGAGGTAACCAATGTACACAAACATAAAGTACCCGAAACCTGGGAACGCAGGCAAACGCTCGTGAATTCAGAGCGATACATTACTGAAGAGCTCAAGGAATACGAGGAAAAAATATTAACCGCCGAAGAAAAGATTCTGAAAATAGAAACCCAACTTTACAGCGATCTTGTTTTGGCCACGGCAGGATACGTGAAGCCTATCCAACTCAATGCCAACCTGATTGCACAAATCGATTGCCTTCAATCTTTTGCCAAAATAGCAGCTGCGAATAATTATGTGAGGCCTGAAATTAACGATACCTACGAGCTGGATATTAAAAAGGGCAGACATCCTGTTATCGAAAGCCAATTGCCACCCGGTGAAAAATACATCCCGAACGATGTTTTTCTTGATACTAAGAAACAGCAAATTATTATCATCACCGGGCCAAATATGTCGGGGAAGTCTGCACTGCTCCGACAAACAGCGCTGATCGTGCTCATGGCACAAATGGGAAGTTATATTCCGGCCGAAGAGGCAAAAATCGGTATGATCGATAAAATATTTACCCGTGTTGGTGCTTCCGACAATATTTCCTCGGGCGAATCAACCTTTATGGTAGAGATGAATGAAACGGCAAGTATTCTTAACAATATTTCAAACCGCAGTTTGATTATTCTTGATGAAATTGGCCGGGGCACCTCAACCTACGATGGCATTTCCATTGCATGGTCTATCGCCGAATATTTACACAATTCTCCCGTGTTCAGGCCAAAAGTGCTGTTTGCTACCCACTATCACGAACTCAACGAAATGGCTTCCTCGATGAAGCGCATTAAAAATTTTCACGTATCAGTGAAAGAAATCAGCAACAAAGTAATTTTTTTGCGAAAGCTTGTGCCCGGGGGCACCGAGCACAGCTTTGGAATTCATGTGGCAAAAATGGCGGGAATGCCGGGTGAAGTGATCGAGAATGCAAAATCATTGCTCAAGACACTGGAAAAAACCCACAGCCACAACGAATTAAATAAAAGCCTCAAGTCGGGTGTTGGAGTTAAAGACGACTTTCAATTAAGTTTCATTCAACTCGACGACCCCCTACTGCTTGAGATCAAAGAAGATATTCTCAATACCGATATTAACACCCTCACCCCTGTTGAAGCCTTAATGAAACTCAACAAAATCAAAAACCTTCTTCACAAAGGGTAATTTTTTAGTTCAAGTCCAATCTATAATCTTTCCCAATTGCTTTATTTTTTGTTTATTAGCTAAATTTAATAAACAAAGTAATTGATAACAATGAAAATCTCGGCATATACAAAACCTGCGCTTCGTATTGCAATCTACTATTTCATTTTCGGATTTTTATGGATTCTGCTTTCAGATATATTGGTACATCAGGTTTCCGTATCGAACAGAATGGAGCAGAATTTACAAATGTATAAAGGATGGTTTTTTATACTGACTACTACCATGCTAATTTTTTTTATGGTAAAACAACAAATGACCCTGGTTATAAAGCTTAAAAACAAACTTTTAAAAAGTGAACGTCAGCTTATCGAAAATAAACAACGTCTTGAACTTGCCATGCATGCCGGGGAAATAGGTTTGTGGGAATACTGGCATAGCGGCAACAGATTAATTGTGAATGAAAACTGGAAAGAAATTCTTGGTATTGAAATCACTACGGGTGAAAATAGCGCTGAAATGATCAATGGCCTCGTACATCCCGATGATGTAGCCCACCTGGAAAAGGCTTTTAGGAATCCTGTTAAAGGGAACAACAAGTATATAAAATCAGAGTTTCGGATGAAACATACCGATGGCACTTACCGCTGGATAACAAGTAAGGGTAAGGTTGTTGAGTGGGATGATGATAAACCAAAGCGTATGTTGGGTGCAATTGTTGATACTACCGAAAAAAAACACCTTGAGCTTGAACTCAAAACCCTGGTTGACCTCTATAGTAGCTTTATCAAATACTCAAGCGAAGGCATTTACCTTTTCGAAATGAATAAGCCCATGCCACTTTCCTTACCCGTTAAAGAACAAATTAACCGGCTATACCATGATGGGTATATCCGCACTTGTAATGATGCTTTTGCAAAAATGTACGGGTATCAAAACGGAGAAGAAATGGTGGGCATAGATCAGCAAACCCTTCATGGTAGCGATAATGACCCAAAGAATATAGATCTCCTGCTCAGGTTTATCAAATCAGGGTATCGCATTATGAATGATGTAAGCAAAGAAATAGACAAAGACGGGAATTCGCTCTATATCTCGAATAATGTGGTTGGGATTGTTGAAAACGGTTACTTCCTAAGAACATGGGGCAGCCAAAGAAATATTACTTCACAAATACTTGCACAACAAAAAATTGAAGAATCCGAAATTAGTTACAGGTTGCTTTTTGAAACTAATCCTGTACCGCTTGCCATTTTTAATGCTGTGAATTTTGTTTCGCGCGATATAAACCAAGCCTTTAAAAGCTTGCTGGAATACAATAAATCCGATTTAACGTTACTTACACTGTGGAATTTGAGGCCTGATGTTGCCGATTTAACAAGAGAAAAATTACAGGAATTAATTATAAAGGAGTTGTCACAAAATATTGAAATGGTGCTTAAATCAAAATCGGGAAAATCTATACCCTGCGAGGTCAAGATCGATCAAATTGATTACTATGGCGAATTGGCTATTCTTGTCGCCATAAATGATATTACCGAAGTAAAAAATGCAGAAAAAATGGTTATTCAATCCTTGATCCAGGGCACTGATAATGAAAGATCGAGGGTTGCCAAAGAACTTCATGACGGATTAGGGCAAAGCCTTACAGCCGCGAGCCTAAACCTCAATTCGTTGATTCCGGATATAGGTAAACTGGGTGAAAAAAATAAAGAAAAGCTTGAAAATGGTATCAAATTTCTTAGAACAGCCATTGAGGAAAGTAGAAATATTGCCCATAATTTAATGCCCAAGGCTATCGAAGACTTTGGCATCATACTTTCCCTCAAGTCATTATTTAATCAAATTGAAAAAGCCACCGAACTCAATATCAACTTTTATGAAAACTTCGGAGAAAAACTTCGCCTCGACATGCAGGTCGAATTAAACATATACCGAATTACACAAGAAGCGATAAATAATGTAATTAAGCATGCAAATGCCAGCGAAGTTTTTGTGCAACTCATGGTACACCCCAACGAAATTATTTATACCTTTGAGGACAACGGCAGCGGTTTCGATAAAATAATAACCAATACCGGAAAGAAAGGCATAGGCATAAAAAGCATGTACAACCGGGCCAAGGCAATGTCAGGCGACTGTGATGTTGAAAGTTCAAAAGGTGAAGGAACAACGATTACAATTGTAATTCCAATAGAACAATGAATCTTGCAGCACATAAAATAAAAATTCTTTTAGTTGATGACCATAAAATCATCAGAGATGGGATTCGCGCCCTGTTGCAAAGTATAACAAGGTTCGAAATTGTGGGAGAAGCTGAAAACGGTCTGATAGCATTGGAGTTTACCGAAAAATTACACCCCGACCTTGTGATTATGGATGTAAACATGCCTGCAATGGATGGAATTGCCGCTACAAAAATCATCACCGAAAAATTTCCAACCACAAAAGTGCTTGTGCTTACAATGACAAGTGAACAAGAACATATTAAGAGTATGATTGAGGTTGGTGCCGGGGGCTATATTCTTAAAAATTCAGGCCAGGAAGAGCTTATTTCCGCTATTGATGTTGTTTTGTCCGGGCGAAATTATTTTAGCGATGAAGTAAAAGATGCCATCATGCAAAACATGGTACAAAAGAAATTTAAAAACGAAAAAATTTCAGGAGAACCTATTCCAATCACCCGCCGCGAAAAAGATGTGCTTAACCTGATTGTTCAGGAATTTACAAATTTCGAAATCGGCGAAAAACTATTCATTAGTGTCCGAACAGTTGATGCACACCGCCGCAATCTTTTAGAAAAAACAGGTGCAAGAAATACCGCCGGACTGGTAAAATTTGCCATCGAAAATAAATTGTTTTTATAATTGTAGAGAAACATTCAATGACGTATTTTTTTACTAATCGAATATTCATTAATTCTAAAGAACAAGATAATGAGCAAGCAAAAAACCCATAAAAAAAAAGTAACAGGTATCGGCGGCATTTTCTTTAAGTGCCAGGAACCAGATAAAATGAGAGATTGGTACGGAAAAAATCTCGGACTGATAACCAATCAATATGGAGCACTTTTCGAATTCCGCAAATCGGACAAGCCCGCCGAAAAAGGTTACTTGAATTGGAGTCCCTTTGAAGAAGATACCGATTACTTCGAGCCTTCCGACAAAGATTTCATGATAAACTATCGTGTGGAAAATATTGAGGAACTCGTAGCTGAGTTAGAAAAAAACGGTGTGCCCGTATTGGATGAAATCAAAACCTTTGAATACGGAAAGTTCGTTCATATTCTCGATCCTGAAAATAATAAAATAGAACTCTGGAAACCCGTCGATCCGGTTTTTACGAAAATGTACAAAGGTAAAACCAATAAATGAAAAGGCTGTTTGTTGGAATGGAGTATTGGAGGAATGGAGTGATGGAGTCCCGAAGTTTCAGTGATTATATTGGTGACTTTAATTTTAGTAAGCCTAAAATATTTTCACAAAAGTAAACCTCTTCCCGATATGAGCTAATCCAATTTTTATTAACAATACTCCCTGATTTCCTTCCATCCAATAGTCAGGATAATACTTATTTTTTTCAACTCTATGCTTAATTAAACTAATTGTAAATAAGGCGGTATAGTTTCCATAAGATGTTGAATTACTTATCCTTATATTTTTAAATATATGCTAATACTATCTATTTAATTGGGCTTATAAAATTTGCAGCGGGTTATGACTGTTAATAAACCGCCATATTATAATGTAGCATATCAGGTATTATTATTACCTTAGCAAAAAATAACATTATGGAAGAATTCATTTTTATTGAAGGGGAAAACGGGAAAAAATTTCCGATAAACTTAAATGATAAACTTGCAAGAAAATTTGCTATGCTTTTTGAAGGACAGTGTACAATTGGAGTTTACAAAGCAATTGAAAAATATGATTACACCGAGCAAAGTTATTACCAGTTGTTAAAAAAATACAAGCAGGAAGGGGCGGGAGCCTTAATAGACCAAAAGCGAGGCTCGAACAAAAAGCCGGTAAGAATAGATGAGCTTGAAAAACAAATAATAAGAATGCGCTTTCTTGACCCACTTGCAACTACGGATGTACTGACGCAAAAGCTGAATCAAATAGGCTACAAAGTAAGTAAGCGCAGTGTGGAAAGAACAATAACGGAATACGGGCTCCAAAAAAAATTCATCCGCTGAATCCGGCCAGCCCATAGATTCTGATGCCGGCAGTTCTGGTGTTAATACACAAAAGCCACCATAGACTTACTCGACATGGTGAAAAAGGTAAAACAAAAGACCCTGATCCTCGCCGATAAAGAGCATTTTACAAAAGATTTAGCCCACTACATAAAACAGCACACACAATTTGATTTTCTAATCCCGGCACCATCTACCCAGAGAATACAATAGTTAGAAAGATCACTCGCTTTTCAACCATTATGGCAGGATATGCAGTTGCTGAAACCTTCTTTCAATTTGTAGGAAACAGGCAAGAATACAGGTTACTTGTGCAAAGAGAAGGTGAAGAGGGGACACCATTTAATTACATGTCTTTTTTAACAACATCTAACCAATCAGCTGTTGATATGCTAAGTGAAAAATATCCACAGCGAAGGTCAATAGAAGATTTCTTTAACTTTGACGGGGCGATGGGTTTTGACAGGGCTTCAACCTTTAACCTGAACATTCGCTATGGTAAAATGTCATTGGCAATGATTGCCCGGGCTGCTACATACCAATTCCGACAAAAGCTGCCCGAAAAACTAATCTCAGAAGGAATAGAACCAAAAATCCCATGGCTTTACAATTACAAACTCTAATTAGTGCTTGTCCATAGAGTCGACTTTTTCGATTAGAGGCTATAAAGTTTCCCGCAGATTTCGCTGATTAGCGCAGATTTTATCTGCGCTAATCAGCGAAATCTGCGGGAAAAATTACTAAAAAGACGGACACTAATTAGCCAAATTCTATTGAAGGATACTTTTTACAATATTTGATATTGTTTTATTGTCGGCTTTTCCGGCCAGCCTTTTGGAAGCTGCCCCCATTACCTTTCCCATGTCCTTCATTTCCGTAGCACCGGTTTGTTCAACTATTTCTTTCACCACCACGGTTATTTCATCTTCGCTTATCTGTTGTGGCAAATAAGCCTCGATAATACCGGCCTGGAATAATTCTTCTTCCATCAAATCCTCACGGTTTTGTTCCTTGTAAATCTGTGCCGATTCCTTGCGCTGTTTTACAAGTCTTTGCAAAAGCTGCATTTAAATGGTTTTACTCATTTTTACGGAGCTTTTTTTCAGATGGCTAATATGCAGCTTTCACCTTTGTAATCGCCACGTCCACCAACTCGCTTATGTTGTATCGATTGCCGAATTTCACCTCGATAAAATACTTTTTCTTTCCATCAAAATAATTGAATTTATAAAAAAGCATACCATCATCCATCTCTTCAACTAAAAGCAATTCGAGTGTGTATGGTACATCGTAAAAAAATATGGATTCGCTATTCCACAAATAAAGCATTCATAGTTTAAATTTTTGCAAATGTAATAATGTATCAAATCCACAAATGGGCTTCACAATAATTTGTTTTGGGTACTGCAATAAAATTAGTTCAAACTCTCAATTTTTCTTTGAGTCTTCAGTTTACAGCCTTCAGTGTACACCTTACTGCACACTGTGGACTACCGGCTATGTACTGCCCAATGTGTGGTGAATTATAACATAAATGTTTTTAAATCAATTTTGTCCATTACCTTTACGATGTAATCAATACTTTCATTTGGTGACATTTTTAAAATAGGATGTTTAAATTCAAGTTTTTCATTTAAAACCTGAGCTACTTCCTTTACCCAATATGTCATACTCATTTGAATTATTGTCCCATTAATTTCTTGAGCCATTTCTACTATTCGGCTTCCTTCGCCAATCCTGTCAACTAAAATTATTGTGGACATATAATGCAACTGTCTGCCATGATTCATTTCTCGTTCAAATCTTGAAACTTTATCAAGTGATATTTCGCTATTTCCAGGTCCAATAAACCCCAAATCAAACCGTGCACCAATTCCTGGTTTTACTAATATTGTCGCATCACTTTCACGTTTATTTTCTCTTTGAGAAAGCCAAAACACCATCTTTGACTTATTACTTTTAACGGGGTTAATTTGCTTAAATCCAAGAATAGATAAAACAGAACCTAAGATTAGTTTTTCAAACATTTTTCCGTACATGGATTTTTCACTTCCTCTTAAAGCCAAAGTCTGTGTGCCAATTGCATAAAATATTTGAAGGAGAGAAGGCCATTTCAAAAGGTAATTGGTTTTGTCAACAACAATATTTGTTGAAATATCTCCAAATTCTTTTGTTAATTCTATTGAAGCTGCTTTTAATCTCTCATCAAATTCTTTTAGATGCTTTTCAACAACGTCAGGATTACTCCTTAACACATTTTGAATACTCTTTCCTGTAAGACCAATAAACCATTGCAGAAAAACTTTATCTTCTATTTTAAGTCTATTTTCCAAAAGCTCTTTTAAAACAATAGAGTTCAAATTTGTCTCAAAATTTGTAAACAATTTAGAACCTTTCAGATAAGTTAAAAATAAAGACGCATTACATATTAAAATTCTTCGCTGTGTTAATCCTTCGGTCAAAGCCCTCACATTACCCCCACATAAAATCGATGTAACTACTTCATTTATTACATCATTGCCCACTCTGTCAATAAGTTCTTTCCCTGTGAATTTTGTTAGTCGCCTGCCGATTTCTGGAATTTGACTTGAAAGTAATTTTTTCTTGCTCATGTTAAAAATTTAGAAACGGCTGTTTATTTGTTGGCACTTCTGTGTTTATCCAATTTATTTTTTCGGCATCTTCATGTAGCCAATTGAAAACATCATCTTTAATAAGACTCATATATTCTTCGTCCTGTTCAAATAAAACAAACCTTCTCCCATTTTTCACAGCAGCTTTACCAGTGGTTCCAGTGCCTGCAAAAGGGTCAAGTATGACATCATTTTTGAACGAATAATATTTGATTACTTTTTCAGCCAGTTCTAAGGGAAATACAGCTGGATGATTTTTATTATATGAAGGATGAATTTTCCATAAATTAGTTGTTTCGTAACCATCATCAATTTTAGATTCTTCAACTAATTTTTGGTCAGGGTGTTTTCGAATGTGCCAGTCAATTAATTTGTCTGTTTGTTTTCGATAAACCAAAACATATTCAGTAACAGGAACTGGTTTGTACTGTAAGGGGCTTCTATCTGCTGCAAACCTTCTGCCACGACCTGTTGCCCAACCCGCTCCTTCTGGCTTGACCCAATGAATATCATCTATAAATTCAAAACCTTCTTCGATAAAAAGTCTATGAAAGTCAAAAGGAACTGCAATTCTTCTTGATGCTTCACTTCGGCTGGCACGCCTAATTAAAACAGGAGAAATATTCATAACGAAAAACCTGCCTTCGTTCAGGACTCTGTGTGCTTGGTGAATTATTTTTCTGATTTTAAGAAGATATCCTTCATAAGTTAAATATTCAGAATATTCAGGCCTTGCATTATAATATGGTGGTGATGTGAAAACTAAATCAACCGATTCACTTGGTGTTTCTTGCAGCAAAATCTCTGAATCACCAAGTCCAATTGTGTTCCTCAAATTTGAAATTTTCGGAATTGAATTTCCATTCTTCTTTACTTCTTTTCCATTTTTTCTACCAAGTAATCTTGATTCGAGTACTTCTTTATTTGTTGTTTTCTTTTCATTAATTAATGTCGAAATTGCATCAATTACGATTTCACCAATACTTTCATTATTTTTTGATTTTACCGGAACTCTCCATATATGATACCTATCATCAACTTCAGGTAATCCAAATTCTATAGCTTTTTCAAGCTCAATTGATTTTAAAAAATTGCGTGAAACCGTCTTTGCTTGTTCCACTGTAGTTATTTTGTAGTTTCTTTTTTTCGTTACGCTATTTCTCATCTTTATTTTTAATTTTAGTCAATAATTGGTCAATTTCGACATCAAGAATACCTGCAATTTGATATAATACTTCAAGTCTCGGTTGCTGTCGGTTTTGAGCATAACCATTTACCATATTATAACTCTTGCCAAGTTTTTCTGCAAGCCAGGTTTGTTTTATTCCTTTTTCTTCAAGTATTTCTTTAATTCTATTCATTTCGCAAAAATATCAGATTGCTAAAATAGATTAATTATCTCATTTTTCAATATATAAAATGTTTGATTTTTCAACAGTTAATAAGAGCGTTGGAATGGAGAATGCTCTTTTGGATGCCATGCATTTGATATTGCATTGGGGCATACAAATATGCCTGAATGTGGGAGACTTTTCATTTTGTTTTTTTATGTAGCTAATTTTCAAATATCATTGACTTTTTTTTCAACTTACTTGTAATAATGGCAACAAACCTATTATTATTCATCCCTCAATGCATCAATAGGCCTTACGCTTACAGCTCGCTTTGCAGGAATTAAGCCGGCAAAAGCTCCTGAAATAATTAAGATAATCAACGAGGTTACGGCAATCCTAAAATCAATCTCCGGATTTTTAAACATTTCATTTTCTACACCAAAGGTGATAAGTGCATAATTTAGACCTTCAACCAGGGCGACTCCCGCAACCAATCCGAGGTATCCGGCAAGTGAGGTGAGAAAGATAGATTCGATTATGATTTGAGTCATTACATTGCCGGGAGTAGCGCCGATGGCTCGCTGAATGCCAATTTCGCGCGTACGTTCTTTTACAATTACAAGCATAATATTGCTTATCCCGATAACGCCAGCAAGCAAAGTGCCAATACCCACAACCCATATTAAGCCCGAAATACCTGCAAACAAACCTGTCATCTGATTAAATTCTTCTTCAAGGTTGAAATGGCCAAAGGCTTCATCATCGTCAGGATGGATGGAATGACGGCGAGATAGCAGGTCTATTACTTTTGTTTCGATAACTGAAGCCGGCACATTATCATTGGAAGTAATCGAAAACCATCCCACAAAATCACCATAATTGTAGGTTTTCTGCAATGTAGTAAAGGGAATGTAGATGCTTTGTTCTTTTTCGCCCCCAAAATTTATGTTTGTATTCAAGGGTTTAAACACTCCCACCACCTGAAAATACACTCCCTGAATCCGGATGTATTGTCCAACGGGATTGTCCTCTTTTTCGAAAAGTAATTCACGAACCCGGGTGCCAATCACGGCTATTTTCCTCCGTTCCCCAATGTCTTTCTGATTAATAAACCTTCCCTCGAAAATATCCATCGGATCAATAAGATTCCAGTCGGGATATTCACCAAGTATCGAAAAAGCCCCGGTCTTATTGTCTCTCACCACATTGTTGGTGCCATCACCCGAGGATCATCCCTGAATTTTTGGTGCAAGATATTTGATTTCAGGAATGTTTTGTCGCAAGGCTTCAATATCATCATTCCTAAAGTTTACATTACGGCCACGGGGCAAGCCCTTGTAAGGCATGGTGGTTCGTTGCCCCCATACAAAAACGCTATTGGTAGCAAAATCTCCCATCCCACTACTTACTCCATTTTCGAGCCCCTTGCCCGAGCCCAGCATGATCATCAACATAAAAATGCCCCAAAACACCCCGAAGGCTGTCATGAAAGTGCGCAGCTTATTCTTTTTAAGCGTGTGGAAAATTTCCTGCCATAAGTCCGGATCGAAGAATCGCATCGGTGTGTTGGGTTAATGGATAATCGTTATTTGTTAATTGGCATTTTTGACTGTTGACTACCTATCCCGAAAAAAAGAAAATTTTCTCCAAAGAAGTCCTTCGTACAATCAATCATATAGTCATTCTATAATTCAATTGTTTCAGTTCCCGCAGTGGCGGGATTTCCCCGAAAAAACGGGGCAGGCTGCTACGCTCAACATTCAATCATTCTCATTTTCGCTTCGTTCGCCTCTTTCGCTTCGTTCTCTCAAGTCGCTAAAGTCTCTTCGTTCTCTAAAGTCTCTTCCTTCGCCTGTTTCAGTCATTCAGTTCCCGCAAGGGCGGGATTTCGCTTCGCTCAACATTCAATCATTCTCATTTTCGCTTCGTTCGCCTCTTTCGCTTCGTTC
>CAZQIV010000017.1:60475-68284 GCA_964593705.1 uncultured Lentimicrobiaceae bacterium
AGTCATTCAGTTCCCGCAAGGGCGGGATTTCGCTTCGCTCAACATTCAATCATTCATTCAGTCATTCAATCATTCCGCATCACTCATCCCTCAAAGCATCAACAGGCCTGATGGAAGCAGCTCGTTTGGCCGGAAAATAACCTGCAAGCATCCTGGCAATTATTAATAATAATGTTGCGCCGATGGCAATGCTGAGGTTAGCCTCGGGGTTTCTGAAAAATTCTGTTTGTATGTGTGGTGAAATCAATTCAAGAAGCCCCACCCCCAACACCAGTCCTATGTATCCCGAAAGTGCCGTAATAAAAACTGCTTCCTGCATAATTAGCATAATAATCGAAAATGGCGTTGCTCCCATCGATTTACGGATACCTATTTCCTTGGTGCGTTCTTTCACAGCAATCATCATAATATTGCTAACCCCGACAATACCGGCTATAATTGTTCCAACGCCAATTATCCAAATAAACATCCGGATGGCCGCAAATAAATCGAGGAATTTCTTGAATTCTTCCACACTATTCCAAATAAACATGGCGCTTTCGTCCTCCAAGTCAAAGTTATGCCGAACCGACATTTTCGATCTTATGTCTTCTTCAACCACCTTGCTTTCAGCTACTGTTGCAGCACCCACGGTAACTGCGAGTGTTTGAAGCCTGTCTCGTCCGGCAAATACTTTTTGCCCGGTGCTAACAGGTAAGTAAACCGTTCGCTGGTTATCCTGCCGGCCATCATCATCTTCAAAAACGCCAATCACCTTAAAAGGAATCCCTTTAATGTTGATGTATTTCCCCATGGGATCTTCTTCCTTAAAAAGAGCATCTTTAACATTAATTCCAATGCTTGCCACCTTCAGACTCTTTTCCACATCGAAGTTATTTACAAACCTGCCTTCGAGTATATTTATTTTTTCGATAATCTTATAATCGGGATGAACCGTGCGAATATCAAAGTTGCCATAGTTATTTTTATAGCTTACGGTATTATCGCCCCACAGGTTAAGCCTTCCCGAAATCAGATCGACACCATCCACATTTTGTTTCAGTTGATTATAATCACGGTTATCAAATTCGATGAAACGACCCGGTTTTAAACCTTTGTAGGCCATGGTAGTTCTTCCTCCCCAAACCCAGAGCGTGTTTGTTGCCGATGATTTAAACTGATCACGGACACCATTCTCTAGCCCGTGTCCCGATCCCAACAAAATAATAAGCATAAAAATCCCCCAGGCTACACTGAAGCCTGTGAGGAAAGTCCTTAGCTTATTTTTTTTGATGGTGCTAAAAATTTCTTCCCATCTGTCGATAAAAACCATTTAAAAAATATTTTGCCGCATCAAACATAACAATTTTTTTAATGATAGATTTTGTAATCTAATATCTAATACAATTATATGTTATAGATGTAAATTTGACGGCTTTGAAAATTAAAAAAATGATAAACTTAAACTATTCACATTATGCTATCTCCATTATTTAGCCATTTATTAATTCCATTTTTGATGGCCATGTTTTTGGCCATCAACATGGGTGGAAGCGGAACCGCTCCAGCATTCTCTGCAGCTTACGGTTCTAACGTTATTCGCAAGAGTATCATACCCGGAGTTTTTGGTATAATGGTTTTTATCGGGGCTATTGTGGCCGGAAAAGGTACGGCAACTACCATGGGAAAAGGCTTGCTTGCTCCCGAAATGATGACTTTCGAACTGGTTTCGATCATACTTTTCGCCATAGCCATATCCTTGTTAATAGCCAATCTTGCCGGGATACCTCAGTCAACAAGTCAGTCAACAGTCTTTGCTGTTTCGGCTGCAGCATTTTATTATCATTCCCTCAATTCTCAAAAATTGTTAACGGAAATTGTTCCCACCTGGTTTATTCTTCCGGTAATTTCCTTCGCATTGTGTTTTTTAATCGGGAAGTATATTTACAAACCATTAAGAAAGAGAGGCTACACTATTTCGCACAAAGTAAACGAAAGCCCAATACTCAAAACTGCAATTGTTGTTATGTCGATGTATGTGGCATTTTCGATTGGTGCCAATAACGTGGCAAATGCCGCAGGTCCTATTGCTTCGATGACAGCCAATGAATTGGGCATTGGGCTTAACGAAAATTTTACACTCATCATGATTATTGCTACCTTGATTGTTGCTCCATGTTTTGGTATTGGGAGTTCGCTATTCGGCCATAAACTTGTACAAAAAACCGGCAAAGAAATTTTGCTTTTTGGCCGGGTTGAAGCCGTAATTATTGCCTTTGTCTCGGCAAGCCTTTTGCTCATGGCCTCAATCTCCAAAGGTATCCCCACCTCGCTGGTTCAACTTAACGTAGCTGCTATTCTCGGAATTGGTGTATCAAAACTTGGTTTTAAGAATATTTTTAAGAAAACTGAAGTCAACAAGTTTTTCCTGATGTGGATCATATCGCCCATTATAGCCTCAACCATTACTATTGTAGCCATTGTTATTGCCGAAAAAATCGGGATTATATAAATTTTAACAGGACATTAACAAACTTTTATAATTTTTATCAGGCTACTTTATTCAGTTTCAAGTAATTTTACTTTTCTATGAGTACCTTTTCTCTAATATTCTGCCATTTTTTGGCAGAATAAATATTAGAGAAAAGGTACTCAAGCAAAATTTAAAATGCATTGTCGATAATATGAAAGGTAGGTGAATAATAAAGCTCTAAATTGCAAAATATGCATTTATAAATTTTGCCGACTAAGTTTGGTAAAATGAATTACTCAGAAAACACTAATTATTATGAAAGATTTGTTTCAAATTGCAGCAGCCGAAATTGGAGTTAAAGAAATAAAAGGTGATAAAGACACACTGCGCATTGTGGATTATGCACAGGAATCAGGCTTTAACAGTATTACCGATGACGAAACACCCTGGTGTAGCATATTTATAAATTGGTGCTGTATGAAAGCTGGTTTGCAACGCACCCATAAGGCCAATGCCCGGAGCTGGCTCACTGTTGGCCTGCCTGTCGAAAATCCAATTCCCGGGGATATCGTGGTTTATTGGCGCAATAATCCGAAGTCCTGGCAAGGCCATGTAGGAATTTTTGTAGGATATTCAAAAGATCACCAGCTTGTATTTACTCTTGGCGGAAACCAAAAAAACAGTGTTTCCATTCAGGGTTACGATGCTTCAAAAGTGCTTGGGTTTAGAAGACTTTCATCAGAGGGAAACATGGAACTGCCATCAGGCAATTCATTACTAAAAGTTGGTAGCCGGGGCGATGAGGTAAAAAAATTACAGCAAATCCTCAACGACCTTGGATACAATTGTGGCGCTGCCGATGGGGTATTTGGCCCACGAACAGCCTCGCAACTTATGGCGCTTCAAAAAGCCGAAGGAAAAAAAGCAGATGGTATTTATGGAAAAGATACTATGGCTATGATTGAGAATATCTTCCAACGTTAAATCTTAAAATTAAAATTCCACACTTCTAAAAAACATACATTATGGCAAATGAAAACGATAAAGTAGGACAGAAGAATCTAAAAAACGGGTTTCAAAAGCTCCTGTCAAATATTGGCGAAGTAATCGCCGATGCGGCTTCCCTTGAAGTGGTTACTTTTTCCGGAGACTTCAACTATAAAGCCAAGCAGGTAATTACCAATGACGTAAACAAAGTAAGGATAAACAACGTCCTTAAACTCATGACCCTCGAATCAGAAGTTGACCTTAAGCTTGTGGCTTACACCAACATAAAAATCGACTCTGATGTTACTACTTTTGTAAAAAGCGACCTTTCGCAGGATGACAATGATTTATTAAAACTTCACATGGAGATGATCGAATCATCCAAAACATCGCGGCAGGCAGTAATCAACATGGTGAAGGATCTTATAAAAATATAATGATCTCAAATGCTTCGGCATATATAATTTCTCAACTGGAGGAGGAACTAAAAACCCTCCCGGGGCGAAGAAATGAAATCACCCAACACCTGATCGAGTTGGGGTATATTTCTCTTCAAAAAGCCAATGCTTTGCGTGCCGGCGATATTATGGAGGCCAAAACAAAGTTCTTTGACGAAGTTTTGCAATCATCAATATTTTCGGAAGAATATGCTGAGAAATTAATGCTGGTTGGAAAGGATTTTGCCCTCAGCACACTTTTACGCAAAATCACAGATATTGACGAAGGCATCACATTTAGAGAGCTTCCTGAAAAAGGTGAAGTAAGCCTTAAAACGCGCCTGATCCATTATCGACTTGATATTTTCGGTTTATGGCCCATGGATGTTGCGATGCCTTTTTCATCGTTGAGCATTTTCAACTTAAATGTAATTGCTGAATTCGCTAAATGCAAAACCCTTGAGGCTGTGAATTTCCTGGCTGATGTGGAACAGTTTACAGAACATTTACTTAAAATTCATCCCGAAGAAAAGTTTATCCTCATATTTAAATCACCTAAAGTTTCGGAAAAAACCAGGAAAACATTAGATTGGCGTCATCCATTCAAAAGGCAGCTTGTTGATGATTTTGGCGAAAGAACTAACTTTTTCAAGTATTTAAACAAAAACATACTTGTGAACAATCCCAAAAATGTGGATGTGAATTTCCTTCAAAAGGAAGCCGGCAACCCGTTTAAGAAATTTATTCTTCGGCTTATCCAGGTTTACCAGTGGAGAGATGGGTTTTACAGCGGTTTACTTGACAGCGACATTGGGGAAGTTACACTTAAGAGCATGCTCGATGCCATTGATTTTTACAACAGCACCGAAAACCGGAATATTAAAACACATCGGGTAATCACATACCTGCATCAGGGATATTTTGTTTTTAACAGCCTGTTTTTTTTACAGGAATATATGATTGAAGATCCAAATCCGGCAAATCAAAATGGTGAATTTGATGTTCTTAATAATCTTTCTTCACAACTTGAACAATCTAACGAAAAGGATCGTGCAGACTTTTCATCCAACATCAATAAATTAAAAGCAGACATATATTCAGAATCTGAACATGGACCCGGAGAAAAAAATGGGTTTTTGCGCAGGATATATTTTGGAATGAAAAAGTTGGTTCAAAAAGCTTTCAGGTTTGCCCGAAAAATATTTTCGTGGATTAAAGATAAAGTAGAAAAGGTGTGGGGATTTTTAAAAACCTTATTTAGAAATTTTTTCGAAAACCTGGAAATGGGGATCAGGGCCTTTGTTGACGGGATTAATTTCCTGTTTGGCCATAAACCTTTGGAAAGTAGTAATGGGAATGAAATGATCATTTCAAAATTTAGTATTGATGGCGATTCGGTTTCGATTACTTCGGGCCAAATCAGCAATGTACTTCAAAGTCATCTCGAAACCATAGGGTACAATATTAATTCGATGAAATTTACGCTGGCTATTGTTGGTGGCATCCTAAAACTAATTGTTGGCATGGTAAATATCATTACCTGGCCATTATTAGTAATTAACATTATCAAAATATACAAAAATATTTCGGCTTCGTTTCTGGAGCTTGGAGCATCTCAAAATTAACCTTTTAATTGTAATTTTATCATAAACTAAAATAATTTAAATCATGAGCAAAATAGACGACATTCTGCAAAAAATCGAAAATGGAATAACAGATTTAACCCAACTTAAAATTCAAACGGTAATGGGAAAACTGGAAATCGACAGCAATAAGGAAATCGATTTTGTTACAGACCAGGAAATTGATGGTATTATTAGTAAAATTGATCTTATCGATGGAGACATCACCACGCAAATCACCGAAAAATTTTACCAGAAATATCCGGAGTTGGTTCAGTTTCATCAGTCGCGCGAAGCTAAAGGGCATGAGATTATCGAAGGAAACATTATGGCTTTGGGAACTATTGTTTCCACGCTTAAAGAGATGTTTTAAGTCATGGCCAGCGAAAACAAATTTGTTGTCAGTAAGCTTTTAGACGACCTCACACATCTTGAAATCAACACCATCATCAAAAAAGGGATGACTTCTACACCCCAGCCCGAAGAGATTGAAGGGGTGCTCAGCGTGTTGCTTTCTGATTATCAGGAAAGGCTTGGGATTATCCATAATCGAAACAGTATCGAAAAAAAGATTGATGTGGAAAACATTAAATCTTATAAGGATCTTTATGAGATTTTGCATGACCTTGGCGAATACATGGACAAAGAGAAAATACGGCTGGATGATCGTGATTTTATGATTATTTTAAGGATGAAATCGTTTTGCAAATACCTCGAATCAAGAGCAAAGGGCATAAAATTTTCACAAAGAAACGGGATTACAGAGCAAGAGAATATTTATACTGTAAAAATGCGTGAGTTTGCAAAGTTCAGGCTTGAAATGAATTCGCGCGACCGTGTAATGATTAAGCGCCTGTATGATTTGGGAACCGAAAGAATTGTTATGCAAACCCGCTTTGGCATTGATGGGGATGTGATTACCCGCATTGAGGAAAATTTTGCTAACAAGCCAAAGCAGGTTGTGCTCGACCTGCATGAAAAACATACCGACCTTTCGGTAAAATACTGGCAAAGCCTCGTGAACATTGTTAAAGATTTGGTGAGTGGCATTAAAAGATAAACTTCCGGGCTTTGATTATTTCCCATTTCTAAAGGAACTTTTATCGAAGGGTCAATTCCAGTGGGCATCGCCAGAGATTGTTGGGCAGGAAATATTTGTTACCCGGCTTTATCTTGATGGAGACATGCTGTGTTGGTTTTTGGAAGGTGAACATCCTGGAAAGTTAGAAGTTCCACCCGAACTTTTGCAAAGTCATATCCATAAAATTGACCGCGACCTAAAATCGATCAATAAATTGTCGAAGCAGTTGGGCCTTGCTGTTGCTTTTCTTATAACAACGATAACCTTTGTGTTGAATCCTTCGGGTTGGTTTGAAAACTTAATCGTTATTTCAGGACTTGGAATTGTTGGGTTTCTGAGCCGAAATTTTACCAGGAAAATACTCTTTAAAATAATCGGGGCTATAGCAGGTGTGCTTATGAAGAAGAAGTAAATTATTTATTAGTTCATTGTACCCGCAAGAAATAATCGTTGTTTGTTTTAGGTTTTACCGTTGATCCAGAAATGATTTAAAAATCAGGATATTTTTTTTGAGATTTTCTTTGTATTTTAATTATTAAAAGTATTTTTGCAACCCGATTTTGGGAACAGTTCATACAAGCATGGGAGTTTAGCTCAGTTGGTGCCGCCCTTTGGGCGTGCCCAGGAATAAAGAATCCCGGATTTGCAACATCCACGAAAAATTACAAAAATCAAAGATTTTTTATTTTTCGGGATTCAGAGCATCCCGACTTTCAGGTCGGGGGGGTCACTGGTTCAAAAATCTAAACAAAATTGGGAGTTTAGCTCAGTTGGTTCAGAGCACCTGCCTTACAAGCAGGGGGTCACTGGTTCGAATCCAGTAACTCCCACCAAAACCACCTCAAAAGGGTGGTTTTTTCATTTTATGCCACACCACTTTTACATACTCCATTCCGAAGCTTCTGGTAAATTCTACATCGGCCACACTTCGCAGTTGGAAGAACGATTGCGAAAACACAATTCCAATCACAAAGGTTTTACCGGAAAGTCTGCTGACTGGAAAGTTGTTTACTCTGAATGTTTTTTGTCAAAATCAGATGCCTATGCCAGGGAAAGGCAGGTGAAGGCATGTACAATGTTTTACCCATAGAAAAAAAGGCTACCCTATTTGGATAGCCTTTGTTTTAGTCGGGATGGCGAGATTCGAACTCGCGACCTCTTCGTCCCGAACGAAGCACGCTACCGGGCTGCGCTACATCCCGTCAATTTTATTCGGGGTTGCAAAAGTAT
>CAZQIV010000018.1:0-66685 GCA_964593705.1 uncultured Lentimicrobiaceae bacterium
TTCTAACATCTAATTTCTAACATCTAATTTCTAACATCTAATTTCTAACATCTAAATTCTAACATCTAATTTCTAACATCTAAATTCTAACATCTACAAACTAAATCAAAAAAGTATGGAAAATTTCGACATGACACTGATCGATTGGTCACGCGGGCAATTCGCCCTAACGGCCATGTTCCATTGGATTTTTGTCCCACTAACGCTGGGGCTTGCATTCATTGTTGCCATCATGGAATCGATCTACGTAAAAACAGGTGAAGAAAAATGGAAAAAAATCACCAAATTTTGGGGCAAGCTCTTCGGAATCAATTTCGCGATTGGGGTAGCCACGGGGATCATCCTCGAGTTTGAGTTTGGCACCAACTGGTCAAATTATTCATGGTTCGTGGGCGATATTTTTGGTGCCCCGCTTGCCATCGAAGGAATTATGGCCTTTTTTCTGGAGTCAACTTTTATTGCCATTATGTTTTTTGGCTGGAACAAGGTGAGTAAAAAAGCCCACCTCACATCAACCTGGCTTGTAGCCATCGGGGCCAATTTATCGGCTTTATGGATTCTGGTTGCCAATGCCTGGATGCAGGATCCCGTTGGGATGCAATTTAATCCTGATACCGCCCGCAATGAGATGATGGATTTTTGGGCTATTTTGTTTTCGCCTACAGCAATTAACAAGTTCCTGCATACAATTTTTTCGGGTTATGTACTTGCCTCGATTTTTGTGGTAGGCATTTCTTCGTGGTTTCTTCTTAAAAATCGTGAGGCGCTCTTTGCCAAGAAGAGTTTATTGCTAGCTTCGGTTTTCGGTATTGTTAGCTCAATTTTCCTCATTTGGACCGGCGATGAATCAGCACGTCAGATTGCCAGGGTTCAACCCATGAAATTTGCCGCTATGGAAGCCATGTGGGATGGAAAGACAAATGCCCCGCTTGTTGCCATAGGTTTTCTGGAACAACCCGCACCACCTTATGAAAATGAAGGCTACAAGGAAAAAGAATTTGCATTTAAAATCGAAATTCCAAATATGCTCTCTTACATGGCCTTTCTCGATGCCAATGCATTTATACCCGGGATAAAAGATTTAGTTAACGGATACACCGATCCGGAAACAGGCAAGGTTACACTATCATATTTTGATAAAATCAAATTGGGACGCGAAGCGATTACTACACTAAAAAACTACAAAGAAGCAGTAAATGCAGGTGATGAAACCACCGCCGCTATCTACAAAACAAAATTTGAGGATAAGGAATGGATGGCCAACACATTCAGGTATTTTGGCTTTGGCTACTACAACAATGAGAACTTTTCAGGTTTAATTCCCAGCGTTCCTATATCATTTTACTCCTTCCACCTTATGGTGGTACTTGGCGGACACTTTTTGGCATTGTTTATTTTAATGCTCATTTTCTCGTTGAAAAACAAACTTGAAAAAATGAGGTGGCTTCTTTACATTGGGCTATGGACAATTCCATTGGTATATATTGCACAACAATCGGGTTGGGTTTTGGCCGAACTTGGCCGTCAGCCTTGGGTTATACAGGATTTGATGCCGACCCTTGCGGCAGTTTCAAAAATTGATGCTACCAGTGTACAAATTACCTTTTGGTTATTTGCTGCCACATTCACCACGCTTTTAATAGCTGAAATAAAGATTATGCTTACACAAATTAAAAAAGGAATATCAGGAGGACACTAATATGTTTGAATCATTATCACTTTTAGCATTACAACAATACTGGTGGATGATTGTATCATTGCTCGCCAGTCTGCTGGTTTTCCTGTTCTTTGTGCAAGGCGGACAAACCATGATTTACAGCCTCGGAAAAACCGATATGGAGAAAAAAATGATTGTTAATTCGCTGGGGCGAAAATGGGAATTTACATTTACGACACTTGTAACATTTGGTGGCGCATTTTTTGCCAGCTTCCCACTTTTTTACTCCACAAGCTTTGGTGGTGCCTATTGGGTTTGGATGCTTATTTTATTTGCATTTATAATTCAGGCTGTAGCTTACGAATACAGAACCAAGCCCAACAATTTTTTGGGAACAAAAACTTATGAAGTTTTCCTGATTATAAACGGAGCGCTTGGAACCATCCTGGTAGGGACAGCCGTTGGAACATTTTTTAGCGGATCGGCTTTTTCGGTAAATAAACTTAACCTTACCAATATTTTTGGCAGCGGTTCAACAACTATTTCTGCCTGGGAAGGGTCGGCGCATGGCCTTGAAGCAGCATTAAATATTCAGAATCTTTCGTTAGGATTGGCCATATTTTTCCTTGCAAGAATCCTCGGCATCCTTTACCTGAAAAGTGACATTGACGATGAAAACATTGTAGCCCGCGCCAAAAAACACCTGCTTTACAACACCGTTCCCTTCCTTGTATTTTTCCTGACCTTTGTTGGAATACTGCTTACACAGGATGGATTTGCAGTAATACCACAGGCAGGTGTTGACCCGCTACTTTGGAAAGTCGAAATGGAACCCTTCAAATACCTCCACAACTTCCTGGCTATGCCTACGGTTTTAATATTATTCCTTATCGGTGTAGTTGCAGTGCTTTGGGGAATTATAGGAACCCTTATCGGGAAATGCCACAAAGGAATATGGATGGCAGGTTTGGGGACAGTGTTAACGGTTTTCTCCGTTTTGTTAATTGCCGGATTCAACAACACGGCCTACTATCCGTCAACCTTTAACATCAACCATTCATTGACCATTATGAACAGTTCGTCAAGCAAATTTACGCTGACGGCAATGAGTTATGTTTCGCTCATGGTACCCTTTGTGCTGGCGTACATTATTTATGCATGGCGTGCCATAAACAACAAGAAAATTACAAGCGAGGAGATGGACAGTGAATCTCATACCTATTAATAATTAAAGTTCTTATCATTCATTATAAATTTAAACTTATGTATTTAATACAAATATTATATCTACTAACATGGCCGGGAGTTATCCTGCTTTCATATTGGCTGGTAAATTATTACCTGAAAAAACTCGATAAAAAACTTGCCAAAGACGGCGAAGAAATTTAGGTTAATGTAATTTTAAGATAAACGGCAGAACTTACTATTCTGCCGTTTTTATTTGAACAAATTCTGTGCTTTCAAGGTTTTAAGTTTCAAATAAACTAATAAAACTATCATACTATGAAAAAACTCACGGCAATTTTGTTGCTACTATTTTCGGTAACTTTACTTCCGGCACAAACACTTTCGGGGCAGGCTGAGAACAATGAACCAACTCATTATAAAAACACGATGGAAGTCAGCGACTTTACCGTTGTTGATTCTGACGGTGTTGAATGGAATCTTTACACACTACTCGACGGGGGAACAACGGTTATTCTCGACCTGTTCCAGAGTACGTGAAGTAGCTGCCAGGTATATGCTCCAATTTTAGAAGAAGTATATATCAACTGGGGAGAAGGTCAGGCCGATGTACAGATGATTAGCCTCACACCTTACGATGATAACCAAGTAATTAACGAATACAAAGCACAATTCGGGGTTACCAACCCATGTGCCGGCCAGGAAGGTGGTTCTGGCGAGGCTATCGCGAAAATAATTGATGGCCAGCAATTTTTTGGCTATCCTACATATTGCGTGGTTTGCCCGGATAAAAAATTGCATTTCAATGTATGCTCTCCGCCCGATACTGATTGTTTTGACGAATTTATTATTTCCTGCGGCGCTACTTCAACGGATGAAATTAAAACCGAAACTGAAGAAATTCATGTTTATCCAAACCCGGCTACTGATAATATTACGGTGATTTTTGATGGTGTAAATTACACTTCCATTGAATTGTACAATGCTATGGGTGAAAAGGTAAAAAGCCTGAACCTGTCTTCACAGAAGAATTCGTTTAGCTTTTCTGTTTCAGACCTTCCTACAGGAATTTACTTTTTAAGAATTGGAGATAAAATAAACCAAACAACCAGAAAAATCAGCATTAAATAAAAAGCGCTTTCCTGATTAAGAAAAAAACAAGTAGCACTATCTTATGGTGCTGCTTTTTTGTTGATCCATAAATTTCTCAATCACCCCCTACCCCATTGTTATCATGCAATTCAAGGGATTGTAAAAAGTTGAAAGGTGAATTTTATGAAGAATAATTTGTCTATGTAAAATAAACAGTTTTACTTTGACCGACCGTTCAATCATAAATCGTTCAATCATAAATATTATGCCACGAACACCTGAACAATTTAAAGAAATACGAGAAGAAAGGAAGCTTCTGATTACAAACACTGCACTGGAACTCTTTGCAGCAAAAGGATTTCATGGAACTTCAATAAGTATGATTGCAGAAGCCGCCGGAATTTCAAAAGGTTTGATCTACAATTATTTTTCGAGCAAAGAAGAATTGGTGATTGAATTGATGAAATCAGGTTTTATGGATTTAATGTCATCATTCGATCCAAATTATGATAAAGTACTTAGCAGTAAAGAGTTGAAATATTTCATTATTAACGTAATGAACAATACCGCCGGGAAATGTCATTTTTGGAGGTTGTATTTTTCGGTGATATCACAACCCATTGTTAATAATGTAGCTTTTGGTGAAATTATGGAAATAGCGATGCCTTTCTTTAAAATCCTAACTGAATATTTTGAAGCAAAAGGGATTAATAACCCTGAAGTGGAAGCAAGATTTTTTGCAGCAATGATAGATGGGGTTACATTAAATTATGTATTTGATCCCGAAACTTTTCCATTGCATGAATCTATTAACAGGATTCTGGAGATTTATAATCTGAACGAAACAAAGAATTAAACAATCATCAAAAAACAAATAAAATATCTATGAGAAAGATAACATTTTTATGCTTCATCATTTTTGGCACATTGAGCATTTTTGCCCAGGATGCCAAAGAGATTGTTCAAAAAGCAAACGACCTGGCGCTTGGAACAACAAGCCAGGGCGAAATGACGATGACTATCGAGCGCCCATCGTGGACGCGCACTGTTTCGATGAAATCGTGGTCGAAGGGCACCGAATATTATTTGATTATGATTACCGACCCGGCTCGTGATAAAGGTCAGGTATTCCTGAAAAGTGGCAACGATATGTGGAACTGGATGCCAGCCATCAGCCGCATGATAAAGCTGCCGCCTTCGATGATGAGCCAGTCGTGGATGGGCTCCGACTTCACCAATGATGACCTTGTAAAAATGAATTCCATTGTTGATGACTACACCCACAAAGTTTTAGGTGAGGAAAATATCAGCGAACTCGACTGCTACAAAATTGAACTCATTCCACATGAAAATGCAGCCGTAGTCTGGGGGAAAGTTATTATGTGGATTGCGAAAGATGAATACTTCCAGATGAAAGCCGAATATTATGATGAGAACATGGCCTTGGTTAATACCCAAACCGCAAGCCAGATAAGCCAATTCAACGACCGGAAAATACCCACGCACATGGAAATGATTCCTGCAGATAAAGAAGGGAATAAAACTATCCTCGACATGAAAAATATGATTTTTAACAAGGACATTCCTGACAGTTTTTTTTCGCAACAAAATATGAAACGGGTGAAGTAGAGGAAAGAGTTAATAGTGTAATGGTTAATGGTTATTAGTGTATTAGTTAATGGTTATTAGTTAATGGTTATTAGTTAATCGTGTAATAGTTATCCCGATAGTTATCGGGAGTGTAATGGATTCTTTAATGACAGGAACTCAATAACAATTCACTTAATAACTCCATAACTATTAACTTAATAACCCAATAACAATCAACATTCATACATGAAAAATTCATGATAATTAATAACACCCACGCTTGCCCCGATCATTCGGGGGGCATGAATGTCCGAAGGACTCCTACGGAGAAACATCTTTCTATATCATCCGTGCATCAGTGGCTAATTTTATACAGATGAAAAATTATTTGAAAATAGCCTGGCGAAATCTTTGGCGCAACAAGCGGAGGACCATGATCACCATAGCATCCGTGTTTTTTGCTATATTTCTCGCCCTGCTCATGCGATCGATGCAGCATGGTTCGTATGACCTGATGGAACGGGATGCCATCAGAAACTCAACAGGTTTTATCCAGGTACACGCACCCGGATACTGGGAAGATAAAACCATCGACAACACTTTTGTCAGCTCCCAAAAACTGATGGATGAGGTAAAATCCAATCATAATATTACCATGGTTATTCCACGTCTTGAGTCCTTCGCGCTGGCTTCTTCCGGAAACATTACCAAGGGGATTGGGATTATTGGCACGAAACCAGAAATTGAGAACAGTATTACCAAACTTAATAAGAGAGTTGTTAAGGGGAAATATTTTAATTCCTTTGATGATAATGGAATTTTGCTGGGCGATGATTTGGCAAAATACCTTGAGGTAAAAGTGGATGATACCCTTGTTTTGCTTTCGCAGGGTTTTCATGGAATTACCGCAGCCGGCGAATACCAGGTGAGAGGCATTATTCATTTCCCGGCGCCTGAAATGAACAAACAACTAATTTACATGACCCTCAATGCGGCACAGTATTTTTATGCTGCCAACAATAGGGTTACCTCCTACTCCATAATGCTCGATAACCCGGACGAGCTTGATAAAACTTATGCACAACTAAATAGTGAATATGGAAAAGACTATGAAGTAATGCCCTGGGATGAAATGATGGTGGAACTCAAACAGCAAATCGAGAGCGATAATATCAGCGGCATGTTTATGCTGGCCATACTTTATGTTGTGGTTGCTTTTGGCATATTTGGCACCATCCTGATGATGACCCACGAGCGCCGCCGCGAATTTTCGGTTATGATCGCTATTGGTATGCAGCGCTACAAGCTTTCGCTTATCGTTTTTTTCGAGACCATTTACATGGGATTGATTGGCGTATTGCTTGGCGCTTTGGCGGCAGCCCCGATCGTTTACTACTTCTTCACAAACCCCATCCCTTTGGAGGGAGAAATGGCTAAGGCAATGGAAGAATTTAACGTGCAGCCCATATTACCATTTGCTTTTGACGGCAGCATTTTCTTGTCGCAGGCCATTATAGTTTTTATCCTAACTGTAATCATCGCGCTCTATCCTTTTATTAATATTAGCAAATTTAAGCTCACAAGTGGTTTAAGAGCCTAAAGAAATCATTTAAAATCAATAAAAATGTTAGCAAGACTTTCATGGAGAAATATTTGGCGAAATAAGGTGAGAAGCCTGGTTGTAATTTTTGCCATTGCTGTGGGACTTACCGGTGGAATTTTCATTACCGGAATGATGAACGGCATGGTTGCTCAACAAACTACCAACGCTATCAATAGTGAGATATCCGACATCCAGATTCACAATCCCGGGTTTTTGGAAAATAACAGTCCAAAGTTTTTAATTGATGATGCAGATCAAAAAATTATAAACATAAAATCAAATGCTTTGGTTACTGAAGCAAGCTACCGTAGTAAATCAACGGCAATGGCAAGCACAGCAAGCAAAGGAGCCGGGGCTACCATTTATGGCATCATCCCTTCGATGGAGAAAAAAGTAACTTCGATACACGAAAAAATTGTACAAGGAGATTATTTTGAAACAGAGAGCAAAAGTCAGCCCATTGTGATCGGCGAAAAACTTTCACATAAACTCAATGCTGATTTAGGTAAAAAAATAGTCATCACAGCACAGGCACTCAATGGCGAAATGAGTTGGTCCTTGTTCCGAGTGGTGGGAATTTATAAAACCAACGATTCGCGCTTTGATGAAATAAACGTATTTGTGCAGAAAAAAGATTTGGACAAAGCACTTGGTATCGGGAACGACCAAGCCAACGAAATAGCCATCCGTACCACAAACCAAAATGATGCTGCTTCAGTTGCAAAAGCGCTACATACAACTTTTCCAAAACTGAGTGTACAATCCTGGCGGGAAATCAAGCCTTCGCTGATTGTAATGATGACCATGATGGATCAGTTTGGCTATTGGCTGATGATCATCATTTTGTTCGCACTCATTTTTGGCATTATCAATACCATGCTCATGGTTATTATGGAACGGAAAAAAGAACTCGGCATGTTGATGTCGGTAGGGATGAATAAGCGGAGGGTATTTTGGATGATCATGCTCGAAACCACGATGCTTTCGCTGGTAGGAGCCATTTTCGGTTTAATTATCAGTATTTCATTAATGCAATTATTTGGCAGTACAGGCATCAATTTTGCCTCCTGGGCCGAAGGACTTGAGGCTGTGGGCTACAGCTCCTTTGTTTATCCTTATGTAAGTTCTGATTTTTACATTACTGTAACAATCCTGGTGATTTTCACTGCAATTATTGCTTCCATCTGGCCCACACGCAAAGCTTTAAAACTCAACCCTGCCGAAGCAGTAAGGGCGGAGTAGAAGATTATGTTATTGAGTTAATCGTTATTGGGTTATAAAGTTTATGAGTTCTAAAATCATTTTTAATTTCTAACATCAAACTTCTAACTTCTAAATTCTAACATCTAACTTCTAACATCTAACTTCTAACATCTAAATTCTAACATCTAAACTCTAACTTCTAACTTCTAAATTCTAACATCTAACTTCTAACATCTAAATTCTAACTTCTAATTTCTAACATCCAAACTCTAACATCTAATTTCCAACATCTAACATCTAACATCTATCATCTAACATCCAACATCTAATTTCTTCACACCAATGAATGTAATCGAAATAAAAAATCTTCATAAAACATACAACGAAACACAAGTTCCGGTAAAAGCCGTCAACGGCATCGATTTGCAAATAGAGGCCGGTGAATTTACAGCCATCGTAGGCCCATCGGGTTGCGGCAAAACCACGTTAATGAATATGATTGGCGGCCTCGATCAACCCACAGAAGGCAGTGTTGCCATTGATGGCCAGCAAATTAAAAATCTTAAATCTACTCAGCTCATCGATTTTAGGTTGCACAATATCGGATTTGTGTTCCAGGCCTACAACTTGTTGCCGGTACTCACTGTTAAAGAAAATATTGAATTCATTATGCAGTTGCAGGGGAAAAGCCGGAAAGAGTGTGAAACCCGTGTGGATGAAATGCTTAAAGCCATAGGACTTACTGATAAGAAAAATCAAAGGCCCAATCAGCTTTCAGGCGGACAGCAGCAACGTGTTTCGGTGGCAAGGGCATTGGCCTCAAAGCCAAAATTCATTCTTGCAGATGAGCCTACAGCTAACCTGGATTCCAAATCAACTTCCGACTTGCTTGAATTAATGGAAACACTTAATCGTGAAGAAAACATGACTTTTATTTTTTCCACCCACGATGAACGTGTAATGAGAAAGGCACGCCGCCTGATCACACTCGAAGATGGTAAAATAGTGAAAGATGTTAGGGTTTAATCTGAATAATTCCAGCTTAGTGAAACTCAGTGATCTCGGTGTCTCAGTGTAAAAACAACCACTAAGGCACTCAGGGCACATAGAAACACTTAGAATTGAATCTTAGTGAAACTCAGTCTCAGTGTCTCAGTGCAAAAAACAACCACTAAGACACTCAGGGCACATAGAAACACTTAGAAATGAATCTTAGTGAAACTCAGTGATCTCAGTGTCTCAGTGGTTTTATTTCTTCAAAGTAACCACGCAGACATGGAGAACACGTAGATGCACTAAGGATAACTTATTAAGAATATTCTTATAAACAAACAAACTAATTTTATTTTAAAATTATGGTTATCACAAAAAAATACATCAATGATTTGGCCTATGAAATTGTAGGCTGTGCTATTGAAGTTCACAAGCAACTGGGTCCAGGTTTACTGGAATCTGTCTACGAAAAATGCATGATTGAGGAACTTCATAATAAAAATTTAAAGGTTGCCTCACAATTGTACGTGCCATTATTTTATAAAGGAAAGGAAATCAATCAACAGCTCAAATTAGATTTGTTGGTTGAAGATTTAATTATTGTAGAGAATAAAGCTGTAGAAATAATGATTCCTCTGTACAAATCTCAACTGCTCACTTATTTAAAACTTGCAGAAAAACCAAAAGGATTGTTGATTAATTTTAATTGTGAGAATATCACCAAACACTTAGTTCCATTGGTTACCGATGATTTTGCTAAACTTCCGGAATCTTGATTTCACCTTAGTGACCCTCAGTGGCCTTTGTGCCTCAGTGGTTTTATTTCTTCAAGGTAACCACTAAGACATGGAGAGCACTAAGAAACACTTAGGGATAATTTAAACGCCCCAATGTAGGTACTATTAAAATATCCTTTACAACATGAGAAAATTATTTTTTGTCATTATTATTTCAATTCTCCTGCCCTATTTAATTTATGGACAGGAAAAGGCAAAACCCGACTTTGGAAGCTTTTCATTGAAAGGCCACCTGCAATACCTCGAAAATGTTTGGATTCAGCCCAATTCCGAAAAGTGGGCAACCATGGGCTCATTGAACAACCGCCTGGATTTTGAATGGTACAAGGGCGGGTTTGAAGCAAATATTGGCTTGCGAAATATCATCAATTACGGACAATTGGTTTACGACTATTACCCCTACCTCGCCGATCAGGCCAAACAGGACTTTGGATTTATAAACCTAAGCAAACAATGGGTCAACGACTCATCCTATTATTTCAATTCAACAATCGATAGGGCAAACCTGAGTTTTACCCACAAAAATCTTGAGGTCATTGCAGGCCGCCAGCGCATCAACTGGGGCACTAACCTGGTGTGGAATCCAAACGATATTTTCAACACCTTTAATTATTTTGATTTCGACTATGTTGAACGCCCGGGTTGCGATGCTTTGAAAGTTCAGTATTACACAGGGATGGCTTCATCTGCACAATTGGCATGGAAAATAGATAAGGATAATAATCACACCATTGCAGGAATGTACAGGTTCAATAAATGGAACTACGATTTTCAGTTCCTTGGCGGAGTTATGAGTAACGACATTGTTTTGGGTGCAGGATGGTCAGGGCAGATTAAAGGGGCAGGTTTCAATGGCGAAGCTACTTGGTTTATCCCAACTGAAGCACCAAAGGGTGGAAATGACAACAGTGTGGTTGTCGCCTCAGCGGGTGCTAACTATACCTTTTCAAACAGTCTTTACATCCACGCAAGTGCAATATATAATAGTAACGGAACTACAGACAATGCCTATCCTGGGAATAGTATTATCATCGATCGGGATATCACCGTAAAAACGCTCACACCTTCAAAAGCGGAAATCTTTGCAGAGATAGCCTATCAAATTTCGCCTTTGGTGAGAGGAACAATTGCCGGCATCATGAATCCTTATGATGGTTCATCATTTGCAGGTCCATCCCTTGATATTTCCCTTACCGACAACATCGGAGTATTGCTTATCGGACAATTATTTTTTGGGGATGAAAAAACAGAATACGGCGAAATGGGACAATTGATTTATGGCCGCTTAAAATGGAGCTTTTAGTAAGGTTAAAAAATCTTTACAACCACACGAATTGGTTTTTGGTAATTTCGGAACTATATTTGCAATATTAATAATCCATTTAAAACAGGAGGTCGAAATGTTGCGCGTACTTTTTATATTGTTATTCAGCTTTTTCACAATAACAGGTTTTAGTCTTGTGAAATCACCGGCACCCATCAGCCACCCAAATCCAGATACCTTAAATATAGCCAAAGGCGATAGTACCGAATACGAAATACTGATTATCGAAACAGGCTATGAAAGCTGGATAGTTACCAATGCCAAACCCAAGTGGTATCATACCAACGATTATTACCGGAATAAAAATCAGTTTTATGTTATCGACTGGAACAACCGCGTACTCGAAACCATGCATACCCCACCTTTTGAAGAAACGATAGAATACAATCCAAACATCGATTACGGCATTGATGTAAACTATCAGTTATATTGGTATTTCAAATTCATGGAGAGCAAGTATGGGATTAATTTACGGTGATTTGGCAAGAAATGAGAGCGCATAAAACTCTTCGTTAAAGAGGGTGTCGTTTAAAATAATCCACTAAATTCTTTGGCCGATAAGTGCTGTCATTTTTAAATCATTTAAAAACATCCAGAAATAAAAGAAAGCAAAACAGTATATTTCTCAAGACTAATTAGGGCTTGCTGAAAAACTCAAAACCATATCATTAACTTTAATATTTCGGTGCGCTGCACCTCCCGTATCAAATCTAATAGATGCATCTACAAACCCGCTTCGCCGCGAGGCGAGGATTATCGCCCCGCCAGCTGGCGGGGCTTTTCTTTCAGGTGCAGAGCACCGGTAATCTTTGTAGAATTTTATCCGGTAATTGGGAGAAAGGTGCAGCGCACCGAAATATTTGATGCATGGTTTTTAAACAAACATTCTCCTAAACCTTGCACAAGGAATCAAATATTATGGATTAACTTATGATAATTCAATGGATTAGGCCTTTTTCAGCAGCCCCTAATTAGATCGTTGTTTAATTCCTGGTATAAAGGTTAAAAAAAGGAATATCCACAACAATATTAAATCCAAACCTAAAATATAGATTCTTATCTAAATTAATATCTTTTGCAGTAACTCCTCTTAGTTGAGGACCCAACTGAGCGCCCAGCCCTATAGAGATTGGACATTTACCAAAGCCATAATATAAATAGAGCCCCGGAGAAATGATATTTGAAAGTTTGACTTCCGATGCCACTTCACTACTGTCATTTCCCATTCGAAAACTAGCCATTGAACCGACATCGATTAATGGCATAAATAGGGTAATACTTTTACCACCTTTTTTATTTTTAACATCACATGATTCGTGTTTTCCTAAATTCCCCCAACTTACAGCAACACCCACGGGAGCTGTCAATCCAAATGTAAATGCCCAAGGATCAATTTTTAGCTTTGGTAAATACTCAATTCCTCCATAAGGACCTATGAATGCGTTTAAAGAAATATTGAAATCTGTCTCTCTCTTAATTGAAGAACTTCCAACAGGCAGCACGGCAGCTTCTATAGCTTCATTGACTTCATCAGAATTGTTTGCCTCCACAACATTAGCCATGAAGATTCCGTATTTAATAAAATTTCTTTTAAACGAATCATTATAGCTGTCACCTAATATTTCTGAAAGCATCATCGATGTATGTAATACAAGCGCCCCATAGTTCTGCGATTTCAGATCATAACAAGCATTGGTCGCATCATCAATAACATTAGTGAATTTTAGTAACTCATTTGAAATCCCTTTTAACGAAGGGTTTATACTGTTATTTACCGGAAAAAAGTTAACGGAAAGTTTAAGAAACCTGGCAATAGATGATGCGTAATCTGCATAAACAAGAATTGAAGGTTGTTGTCCTTGTTGTTTTGAGTTAATTATACTTTGTGCATTGTCTGCTATTACACTCATTGCAGTAACCATTGAGGAAAAGCTGTTTTTAAATTCCTGGGCTTCACCTGATTGCCATTTCGAGTTCAGATCAATTAAAAAGTCTTTTAAAAACAATGTGGATCCAACCAGCGAAAATTTAATATTATAATTATCATTTTGATCACTTGCATAAATCAATCCTAAATAAATTCTAAACGTTATATCATCTTTTATTAAATCGTTAGCCTGTTGTTTTGTAATCCAAACCCTACCTTCTTCATTACTTCTTAATGATTGTGAAATTAGATCAACAAATTTGATTAGATTGGTAAAAATTTCATCAGGATAATCAGTGCAGATTTTATCGCTGACAAGATTGTTTATTATCTCTGCCGCATTATTGCCTTTATTAATGCCATCACTCACCATAATAGCACCCAAAACGGATCTTCCTTCCGGTGTGTTTAAGAGTTTGATGATTGAATCCGCCCTATTTTTGATATTCGTATTTGTGTTATAACCGTCATAATTAGATGTTTCACGCAAGTTAAGAAGATTAGTGCTAAATGCATTTAAGTCCTTTTGGAATGCAACTTTTAATGCAGGAAGCATTGCAGCATACTGAAATGAATTGATTTCATTTAAGAACTTTGTAGTAGTTGGGAAAATAACAGTCAGTTCTGGATAATCAATGAATAGTTCTTTGAATTTGCGGAAGAAAGCCACATTCAGTTCCTCTTTACTTCTTTCAACCAGAAATTTTGCCAGACCATCTGCAAAGTTAGTTACATCAAGGCTTGCGATGGAGGATAATAATTCAGGAGACTTTGATCCTGAAACAGATGCTGACATAGTCCCATCGTTAGTAATGTAGTATGGATTTAAAAATGGGTTTGCCATTAAGGCAGAATCAAGATCGTAATCGTTTAAACCCGGGAAATAATATTGCAAAACTTTGCTGGTCTGTATTTGAACAGTAAACTTACCTTGAGAGCCAGGATCATCAATAATTGATTTAAGAAATAATGCGTCATAATATTGTGACCGCTGTCCAAAAATTATGGAAACAACTACAAGTAAAAATGATAATATTAATACTGATCTTTTCATGATAATTCGTTTTAAAGTTTAAAGTAATCGAGCAATAAATCTTTATTGATTTCGGGAAAATTAATCCCTATATAATTTCGAAATTTTGATACTCCCATTATTATTTTCTTAATCTCATCAGGGTCGTACTTCCATTTTTTCTTTTCAATTATCAGTGCAACAATTCCCGCAACTATAGCATTCGATTGACTTGTTCCAGACTTTTCGATTACTTGACCATTAACATCATAGGAAGGCATATTAATTCCATCAATGATAGCCGTTAGATTTTTATTCATATATGGGTATAATAAATCTTCTACCGGAATTGACCCTATTCCAATTGTGTTTTTAAGTGAAGCGGGATATAGTGAACTCGAATCATTAAACTTAGAAGCATTACCTACTGAACAAATAAGTACTTTGCCTCTACTAAAAGCATAATTAACAGCCAATTGCAATTGCGATATAATATTTTTATCTCTAATAATTGATCCATAACTTATGGAAATTACATGAATATGCTCTTGTTCTGCACACCAATTTATGGCCTCAGCATAACGGTTCAATTCAGATGTATTTAATCTATTTCTCTCGGAAATTTTACAAACAAACAGATTACAATCTGGTGCTACTCCAATTAATTTACCTTGCTTGTTTCTGGCTCCTATCAATCCTGCACAATGTGTACCATGACCGTTAGTATCCTGTAATGAGATATTCTTATCAAAAACGTAATAACTCTTTTTGTTATAAGGCAATTGATCATTCAAAATATCAATACCTGTGTCTATTACAGCTACTCCTACATCTTTACCAGTTGAAATTCCCCATATTTCCGGGAGGTTTAAATTTAACATCCAACCTGGATATGAATTTGATAATTTGGCACTACTTTTTGAAAACTTTTCAACTCCCCCGCTCCAGTAATAATTATCAGCTTCATCTTTGAGCCAGTTACTATTACCAAGGTATTCATCACCCGGATATAGTTCCTCATCTACCTCCAGCTCACTGCCCGGAGCAAGGTACTGGTAGCATGGTGCATTAACACTTGCGCTACCCACACGAACATTCAGGTATTTCGTAACTATTACTTTCATTATCCTACACGATTTAGCGGTGATACACTATCACTTGATGTCAATTCTTTTTTTTTTGGGGTTTCTTCTGTTTGGGATGTCTTCAATTTCATGATCTTGTTTAGCAAATCGAACCAGAAAGGTGCACCGAGGGAAATGGCTATGGCCGTGACGAGAAATCCGAAAAAGTGATTGTAAAAGAGCCTGAAAAAATAGGCAATCTTTTTCCAGATTGAAAAATCGATTGTCCCATTTGAGATTTTCTTATCCACGCACGACAAGGACTTTCTATCAATCGGCGGGGTGTATTTTTTTACCCTTTCAGTATTTGAGGTTTTTTCTGTGCGAACCTTGACCAAATTCGGGGGGAAACCGCCAATTCCGAGAATAGAATTGGCCCTTGTAATATCACCTTGCAATCGCTTTTTTATGATTAGCAATGAATCGAGTTTTTGAGTAAATTCATTTAGTTCGGCAGCATTTGTAATTTTTAATGTATCAACGGCAATTTTATTATTCTCAACATAGGCATTGGCCATGCTTACCATTTTGTCCCTGGCATCTTTATCAACTGAAAGTGTTTTTACAATAACAAAGGTATCGGCATAGAAAAACCAGGCCAGTAAAAAACCAAGAACAAAAGTAATGAGCCGAATTTTTCTCTTGTACCATTCGATGGTATGCTCCATGGTCCTGTCGAACCAAGCTTCCAAAAGCAATTTAAACTTCTCCATATCACCTTGGGAATCTTTCCATAAGCCCTGGATGAATTCGGCAGTTTCGGTATCTAATTTCGTTACTACATCCGCTCCATCTTTACTTTTTCCCGTAATTGTGATATCCCCCGCATCTAACTTTGCCTTCATAGCCTCCGGTGTAACAGGTTCTTTATTGGCTAGAAGGTTTATGATGGTTTTCGCAAAACTACCTGCTTTAAAAGATGAGGGATGTTTAAACACCCCTGAACTACCAAGATACTTGATCTCCTGATTATTATAAAAGGCATTGACCACTTCATTATTCGGGCTTTTGGTAAGTTTCAGCGTGTCCCATAACCTTTTCCACCAATTTCCTGGCTCTTCATCATTCAGCATTCGGTCAATAGCTTCTTTTAGGTTTCGGGCCCTGAGGCTCAGCAAGGATGAAATTAATTCGGAGATAATGGTTACAAAAAGGCTGTATAATAGGTAAATAAATACCAGCCCGATTACGACATCAAGAACAACGGAATTAAACATAGCTTTATATTTTTAAATGTTATTTTTATAAGAAAAAAAATTGATTTAATAACTATGTAATCTTTGATGACAACTAATAGTTATCAAAAGTACTTGCTTTCTTCATAATTAATTGAGATTGATTAATGTGGCGGCTAATATAAGAAAAAACAGCCAAAAGAAATGACATTTTGGATATTTTTTAATTCGTTATGAAGATGATGTTGAGGAAAAATCGTGGAATTATTATTCCATAGTAAATAGCCCCTGTACATAAAGTCAGCTCATTTCTGATTTTGCCAGCGCAACCCCTAAGCCCCCCGCCTAGCCGGCGAGGCTGGCCTAAAGTGAAGCCCACTCGCTGCCAGTGCGTTGGCTGATCCTCCCATTCAGGGTATCCCGAAAAGCCCCGATGGCTATCAGGGTCGGGAAAGGGTATCGTGGCTTTTTAGACTGGCCTCGATAGTGATATCAAAAAGATCAATTCAGCAAGAATCCCCGAATGACATGGTGCATTCGGGGATTTTTAATCTATTGCTAAAACTATTCTGTATCCAGAATAAGCTTTTTGTAATGGTATTTTCCCTGACTAAATATTCGTACCATATAAATACCTGATTGCTGATTCATGAGGCTTAATTCATATTGAGATGTTGCATTACTAATCTCATATTGTACTGCTTGTCCATTTATATCGAATATTTCAATTATGGCATCGGCATCTATCCCCATTATCCTGAATCTTCCGGTAGTTGGGTTTGGATAAATACCTATTTCATCACCAAAATTATTGGTAATGCCTGTTTCAGAAGATTTGAATTCAGTAATGGCTGATAATCCGTTTTCAACAAATGTACCGTCAGCATTTGGTAAGGATGTGTCAAATATTGGGAAGATTTCAAACTCTAAATATGTATCAGGATTATAAAGCCTGAACCGGATGAGTTCGCCTTGATCAAAACCTACTTTTTGAGCACAATACATTTCATTACCAAATACAGTAAGACCATTTACTCCAAAACCGATTGGTGTGAGTCCAAAGCATTTTCCGCTAGGATCAAAGACCCCAATAAGACAGCCTTGATCAAACCCTTTTACTGCATCCGGATAAATGGCAAAAGAGTGGGTTGAAGCGGTAGGCATAGTTAACTCCCATGGTGAAATCTCTGAAATGGCTGCGAATTCCCCAAGTGTATTTGAATTAGGAGGATAATCAATAGCCCCCTTCATACAATCCTCAAAGGTGATTTCAAAGGCATTTGTTGCCAGGGCATAATATGCCTTGCCCGGCATAACATTGCCAAGACTATTTATACCCATTGCCGGCCAATAAACATTGTATCCTGCAAGCTGTTTAACAATCACAAGATCATATTCTAATCCTGCAAACAATGATGCCACATCTGCCGGACAAGCAGAGACTACTGGAATGAGATTCCAACCTTCAGCCAACTGAAGTGTTTTGTTTTCCTCTAATAAGCCAAGTATATTGAGGTTGGCTCCGGCATTGGTTTTTACTTTGTAAGCTGAGTGTTGCTTCCAGGTGTCGATAGTATTGATGTTATATGCCGGGTAGTAGATTTCTTCCTCAGTAATTGCAACCACCAGCCTTTCCAGAATGCTGTCGTAAATATTTTCAATTCCTGCATCCTTTGGCATTACATAGCTGGATAAGCCTGACCAACCCAAGGGGAGGCTAACATTATGTATAGCCCATGTGTCCTGGGTAATTGTAAATATTGCTCCAAGGACACCATCTGCTGTTTCGATATTTACCTCTCCTAACTTACTCGAAGCTGAAGAGTTCTCCATATAGCTAACAGTTATAGTTCCGTTCCCGGTAGAGTCAGGACTGTCAATACTGAGCCAATCTTCAGTTTCATTTGCTATCCATGAGCAATTGGAGATTACATCAAAGTTTAAAGTGCCTTCAATTGGAGATACCATTTGGTTGGCTGGATTTACACTAAGATACGGATTAGCACCTGCCTGGAAAACCTTTACAATAGCATCAAGGCCTGCTGGTGAACAAATTATTACCTTGCCAAAACGCTCAAGAAGTGATAAATTTTCTTCATACTCAAGAATTAATACATCATTACCAAAACCGGTATCTGAGCTTGTTCTTAACCATTCTCCTTCTACCCGTACTAACCAGGATAAATTTGATACCACATCTAATGTTTCGCTGCCAGCAAATGCTAACACATTCAGCATGTCAGGACTAACAGAAAGTATCGCTTCAACGCCTGCCTGGCTTATGGGAACAACAACATCTGGTATCCTGTCGGCTGAAATCGTTATGCTTCCCTCCCGTGAATCGATTATCGGGTTCTCATTATAATGCACAGCAATTGCATTGCTACCGCTACCAGTTATTGGGACAATAGTCAACCAATCCACATTACAAGCAATATTCCAGGAAGTGTTGGAGGCAATATTGAAAATGGTGTCCCCGGCAATTGCTTGCACATTCAGAGTATCCGGGTTAACAGAAAGTGACGGGGCTCCACGGGATTGATAAATTGTAACAACTGAATTTGGCACTCCATCTGCTGAAACCGTTATGCTTCCCACCCGTGAGATGATTGTTGGGTTTTCATAATAATGCACAATTATTTCGCTGCTATTGCTACCATTTGCTGTATCAACAGTCAACCAACCCACATCACTTACAATATCCCAGGCAGTGTTAGAGGAAACATTAAAAATGGTGTCACCTTCAATTGCTGCCACATTCAGAATGTCCGGAATAACAGAAAGAGTTGTGTCGCCGCGTGGTTGATTGATTGTAACCACCGCAGGGGGTACTCCATTTGCTGAAACCACGATACTTCCCACCCGTGGGATGATTGTTGGGTTCTCAAAATAATGTACAACTATTGCGCTGCTATCGCTGCCATTTGTTGAATCAACAGTTAACCATTCTACATTACTTACAATATCCCAAGACGTATTGGAGGCAACATTGAAAATGGTGACACTGTCAAATGCTGGCACATTCAGAAACTCTGGATTAACAGAAAGTGTTGTATCACCGTGTGCCTGATTGATTGTTATAGTTGCAGGATCTGCGCCATCGGCTGTAACCGTTATGCTCCCCATCCGTGGGTCAATTGTTAGGTTTTCAGCATACTCCACAGTTATTGCGCTGCTATCGCTACCATTTGCCTGGACAACAGACAACCAATCCACATCACTTGCTACATTCCATGAAGTATTGGAGGCCACATTGAAAGTAGCGACACTGTCAATTGCTGTCACATTTAGATTGCTCGGGTTCACAGAAAGTGTTGTGTCGCCGCGCGCCTGGTTAATTATAACCACTGCATCAGGCACTCCATCTGCTGAAACCGTGATTCTTCCTTCCCTTGGGACGATTGTTAAGTTTTCAGCATAATTCACAGTTAATGCACTGCTATCGTTATAAATAGTTGAGTCAACTAACAACCAATTCACATTACTTAAAGCCTTCCAGGAAGTGTTGGAGGCAACATTGAAAATGGTGTCGCCTTCAAATGCTGCTAAATACAGACTGTCCGGATTAACAGAAAGTGTTGTGTCGCCACCTGCCTGATTTATTGTAACAACTGCAGGAGGTGTTCCAACAGATGAAACCATGACACTTCCCACTCGTGGGTCAATTGTTAGGTTTTTAGCATACTCCACAGTTATTGCGCTGCTATCGGCCCCATTTGTTTGGATAATAGACAACCAATCCACATCACTTGCTACATTCCAGAAAGTGTTGGACATAACATTGAAAATGGTGACACTGTCAATTGCTGGCACATTCAAAAACTCCGGGTTCACAGAAAGTGTTGTGTCGCCGCGCGCCTGGTTAATTGTAACCACTGCATCAGGCACTCCATCTGCTGAAACCGTGATTCTTCCTTCCCTTGGGACGATTGTTAAGTTTTCAGCATAATTCACAGTTAATGCACTGCTATCGTTATAAATAGTTGAGTCAACTAACAACCAATTCACATTACTTAAAGCCTTCCAGGAAGTGTTGGAGTTAACATTGAAAATGGTGACACTGTCAAATGCTGGCACATTCAGATTGCTCGGGTTAACAGAAAGTGTTGTGTCGCCACCTGCCTGATTAATTGTAACAACTGCATCAGGTACTCCAACAGATGAAACCATGACACTTCCCACTCGTGGGTAAATTGTTAGGTTTTTAGCATACTCCACAGTTATTGCGCTGCTATCGGCCCCATTTTCCGGGACAACAGACAACCAATTCACATTACTTGCAGCATTCCAGAAAGTGTTGGACATAACATTGAAAATGGTGACACTGTCAAATGCTGGCACATTCAGATTGCTCGGGTTAACAGAAAGTGTGGTATCGCCACCTGCTTGATAAATTGTAACAACTTCCGAAAGCACACCTTCCACCTCAACTGTAATACTTCCCTGACGTTCATCGATAGTAGTGTTTTCATTATAGACAAGCTTAAGGACTTCATTTTCAATACCCTCAAAGGGAAGCACTGTAAACCAGTCCACACCCGTTTCTACAGAAACTGTCCATTCAGTATTTGAAGTGATAGTAAATGTTGTTGTATCCTGGACTGATGTTACATTTCGAGCAATTGGACTCACTGTTAGTATAGAATTACCAGCATCCTGAGTAATTGTAACAACAGCACTGGGCACCTCCGATCCCCAGATTAAAATACTGGCAGTTCGTGGATTGGTTGATGGATTTCCCTCATAACTTACGGTAATGGTATCAGTGTTCATTCCAATTAATGGACTAACGGATATCCAATCTTCGACATTCCATACCATCCAGTTGATATTGGATGAAACATTAAAAGTGGTAGAACCTGATGAGCCTGTGACATCACGGTGAGGTGGGCCTACTTCCAGAACCGGAGTACCTCCGGCCTGATTTATACTCACCATAACATTGGGTACCCCGTCTGCTAAAATGGTGATCATGCCTATCCGTCCGCTAATCAGGTTATTTACTTCATAATTTACAATTAATGTGCTGTCTCCAATACCGGTTCCCTGATTGACACTCAGCCAGTTCGCACTTTCGCTTACAGACCATGTGGTGGTGGATGAAATTTCAAAGCTTGTGGCACCGTCACTGGCACTAACATTTCGATTGGCCGGGCTCACTACCAATGCTGTATCAGCCGCATCTTGGTTAATTGTGATTTCGATACTTTCTACACTATCAGCTGATAAGGTAACCGTTCCATTCCTTGGGGCTGCCAAAGGATTTTTAGAATAATGTACAGATAATGTGCCACTACCGTTTCCGATTTCCGGCAAGGGGTTCAGCCAGTCATCATCTGTACTAGCCGTCCATTGAGTATTGGATGTTACATCAAAAGAGATACTGCCGGATGTGGCTGGCACATCCATCTCGGTGGTATCCACTGCAAGAGTTGCAGGTGGTCCGTTTTGGGTAACCATAATAGTATCAAGCCAGAGTACATTAGGTATTCCAACAACTGATGTAGTAATAACTCCGCTCCTTTGGCCAGCGATAGTATTTTCAGTATAATACACCGCTAAGGTAGTATCACCTACACCGCTGTTTGGATATATGCCCAGCCAGTCCAAACTTTCGTTTAATTTCCAACTGCAATTGGCTTCAACTATAATGTAAGCAGTATCTTGCTCATAAGATAGATTATTAAGTGTGTCCGCTTCCACAGATAGTATGGTATCAGCTCCTGCTTGTTGTACTTTGCCTACTACCTCATAAACTCCATCAATTAATACTGAAAAACTTCCTATTCTTCCCCCAACCATAGTATCCTTAGAATAAGCTACACTAAGTTGATAATTGGCAGTGTCAGTTAATGGGGACACACTGAGCCAGTCAGCAATGCTATCAACTTTCCATTGCTCATCGTCTATAAAATTGTAGTTAGTTGTAACATAAAAATAGGTAATTCCGGCAGTGGCTGTAACTTCCTGGATATAGGGATCTATTTCCAGTGGAGCTTCAGCACCGGCCTGGGTTATAGTAACCACAAAGTCGGGCATACCCCATGCCGAAACGTATATCTCACCGGTTCGTTCATAGTATGAAGTATTTTCATCATAGCGTATGGTAAATGGACCATTATATGCTCCCATATTTGGCACACCGAGGCTTAACCATTCCTCATTTTCGCTAACCGACCAGGCCACAACACTTGAAAGGACGTTAAACACGACTTCCCCATATTCTGCTCCCTCAGGAATAGAAGATGGAACCGAATCAGTGAGAGGGCTTACTTCAAGGCTGCCACCTCCTGTTACAGTAACCGAGATAGGTAGAGTTTCCTTGGGATAACCCAACATAGTAACAGAGATTGTGTCCCAATAAAATTGGCCAGTCAATGAATCACTTGAGAACTCATAAACAACAGATCCACCAGCGCCACTTAAATTGCCACTTAGCGGTTGATCGGCACTAAGCCAATTTGGCAGCAGCACCGAATATGGAACATTTTTACTTGAGGAGTTCTGTAAGGTGGAAGTAAAACAAATGGACTCATCAACAAAGATGCTAGCATTATGAGAATTTGGATTCCAGCCCAAAGGTCCTTGATTGACCAAGAAGTTTATACTATCTTTACCATTCAATAAATTTCCATTCAGATCCTTAACACCAATAACTTCTGCCTGCAATGTTTCATCTTCAATAAAGTAACTTATACCTGGATCAATCGTCAGGAAGACTTTCTTAAGATCCTGGTCATATTGGATACTGGAAGGAATTATTGTCCCACTATCCGGATGCACAATTTGGATATTGTTTAAGTTTACAGAAGAGGGATCGAGTTTTTCATTGAAGGTAAAGGAAATCTCATCCCCGCTATGCAGGATATTATCGGTAGGCCGTCTGATTATTACCTGTGGAGGTACATCGTCAATAACACCTTCAGCTATCATAGAGTAATTTCTATCTCCATTATTGCACTCTGTAAAAGCACGAAGGCGATAAGAACCAGAAAAATTGCCAACAACCCAGATACCTTCTTGTGTTATTGTATTTTGAATTTCCTGCCTGGTAAATGAAAATATCTCGAACCAGTCGTTGCCGTTTACACTGGAATACTCCAGTCCAATTTTATTTAGTTGAGGGTTAGTATAGTCATAGCCATTAATAATTACAGCAAGAGTATCCAAATTGCTCTGGTTAACATGCCAATTATCCTGAGGAGCCTGCAGGGAAACCGGCGAACAGGGAGGCGTAAAATGTACGTTAAAAGTTGCTATATCGGAGAAACCCGGACCAGACTCGCAGGTAGAACGTAGTTCAAGTTTCAGACCCTCAAAATCATAGATACCTCCAGGAGGCCGGGCTACAGAAATGTTAATTTCGATAAGCTCGTTTGCCGGAATATTATAAATAAGTGAATTTGATGCCGAAATAACAGTTCCTGCAGCCTTGATTATTGCACCATAAGGGTTGCTCGCATTTTGCACCAGCAATTCATAATCCATGGCTTCGTTGCTCTGGCCTTCATTTATCATACGGAAGCCCTGAAATACCACTTCCTCGTCGGGAGGGGCACCAAACATATTAAACTCATGCTGACCTAGTGAACAACCCTGACGTGGTTGCGTATTCTCCTCATGTGGACACATGGTTTGACCGCTTAATGTTACGAATACCGGCGTACCGTACACAGGATCCTGCATAATATCCACAGTCATATTGTCGTACTGATCATCGTCTTGGAGCGTGTAACTCACTGTATTCGTGTTTACCTCAGTATTCACCTCGGAGTTCCCATAGGTATATCCGAAGCTGGCCGAAACTGTTCCGTTGAGGCCAAAATCGTTTATCTCTACGCCAGCCGTTAAGGCAATTTCTCTGGCAATATTCAGATCAAATTCAAAGGTGTTTGTCTTGCTTTTTACTGTTGTTTCGGTATATGAATAGGAAGGGCCACCGTTAAACGATATGTTCTCAATGAATTCTGCCTCGTCTTTCAGGCTTTGATTCAGTGCAATATAATCCTCCCATCTGTGTGCAGATTTCTCATCACCAATTAAGTAAAGTGTAGGTATGACTACATTTTCGAGATGGCCTTCGGTGTAGATGTAGGTAGTTTCAAATCCATCGGGAACAACAATAAGCTCCTGATCAACCTTAACTTCCGAACCGTCAATGGTCAATACATCAGTGATGCCATATATTAAATTCATTGCGGCACCCACATAAAGATCACCCTTTTGTCCCACATCAAAGTCAGATTGAGAGGTTGTAAATATCTCACTTGTTTCAAAGGACAACTGGTTCTCTTTTACCCAATTCTGCGACATATTTATATTTAGCGATGAAGTTGTTTCAAGGGTTACTTCTACTTTTGTATTAATTTGAAAACCAAATCCTGATAAACTTTCAAATGTGGCACCAAGATTAACTGTTCTAGATAGTCCTATACTTTCATCTAATTTGTGCGAAATACTTATAGATGTTGAAACTTCGGTGGATTCAGAGAGTTCGCTGTAGCTCTGGTCGCCGGGTGGGTCACGCAGGATAAGTAAAGGTATCTCGGGTGAAGTAGTTGCAAAGGCACTTGCCCTGGGACGTTGCCCAACTATATATACCCATTCTTGATGAGCTGTTCTTTGCAAATCATTGATTAAATACCTAATATCTAAGCTTTTTTGATAGGGATGCACACCTCCCGCCGAAATATTTGGTAGCCCTGCATAGAATGAATAAAGCGGCAGGGTGTCGGAGTAGGGAATCTCTTCGCCGGGCAGATCGCTCAGATTATTCATAATGACTATTATGCCGGTGTCCTGCATACATTTATAAAGAGTATCACTCCCTTCATCATTAACACCACGATAAGGCTCGTAAACCTTAATATCAACCCAATACTGTTCAAACTGCTCCAAAACAACCATGTTGTATCCGTTTGTAACTGAGTCGAATCCCATGATTTCGATAACAGGCTCGCTGTGAAAAAAGAAATCCTGGATGGTATCTCCTACGGTCAAATCAACATTTACCGGATCAAATTTAATCAAGGTGTCCTTTGGGAGGTCTCCCGGATAGCCATAGTTATTATATAAAATGCCCTGAGGTGTAACTTCGTACTCTAAAGGAGGGAGATCGACAGAATAGAATCCTTTTAAATCTGTTTTGATTTCTACATCTGGCATACAATTAGCCGTGCAATGAAAAGTAATCGGAATTGAATCGGACGAAATGGGTATTGTGTCGAAGTCACCTCCTGCTCCTGCTATATATCCACTAAGATTATTGGTAAATTCGTCTATAAAGTCTATACCTCCTTTCGGCCCATCAACATATATAGTATAATCAGATGGGAAGAATGTATGTGCAGTAAGCTCAGGGGCAAATGTATGGTATCCCAACGAAACTCCCCCAAAGGTGAACTCTCCATTCTCATCTGTAGCTGTTGTCGGGGAACCATCTATTTTCATCAAAATATTTTCAGAAGGACAGTTGTTGTTGTCACCATAAAAAACAATACGGCCACTCACCGGGAATACAGATACATCATTAAAATTCCTAATCGAGGGCACATTGGTATAGAGCTGGACGGTGGAAGCTTCCGGGTTAAATTCGTGTTGTAAGCCATTCTCGTTATACTCCGGCTTTACATAAAATTCACCATATCCCACATTTGACACTGAATAAAACCCATTAACATCTGTGCTGTCAAAATATACTTTACCGTTAGGAGGTATAGGTATTACACTAACAGTTACATCCTTTACATTAGAATTGAAAAGGGTTGTTATTGTTCCTTGTACCGTTCCAGAGCCAATACTTATTCCGCTTAGTGTTATTGAGTCGGCATAGGTTTCCCGTTCGCCAACTATTACATGTGATTGTAGATTGTTTATAACATGGGTGGGCTCGTAAACAATATTCACCGAATCCAGGGCATAGGGTAAAAGTATGAGGATAGTATCTGTGTCGGGCTTACGACCATCCACATGAAACTGATTGTCATATCCAGGAGGATCAGTAAAAAACAGCCTGCACTCATTCAAACGATCGGCATCATTTTTCACCTGAAACATCTTTGGTTCACTAACATCCGGTATAAACAACTGTTCTTCGAAATTATAGTTGTTCTTGGTGCTATCGTTATCATACATAATGGTAACAAGTGGCAGTTGATGATAATAGCGGGCACCCATATCCGCACATGACATGTCGGGGTCGCGGTCTTCCGGGTCATCTATCCAAAGTGTATCATTTCCATTAAGGTCAGGATTACCGGTATTGATACAAGGAGATATGTTTACACCATCCTTAAATGGAAAGCTAGACCATTTTAAATGATATTTCTCATTGCCTTTTTGAATAAACATTGGGTCTTTAATGATGTTTTCTTCTCCTTCATACCCGCCTTGAACGCAGGACCAGGTAACTGTTGCCTGGGAACCTGGTGCAACAATGCTTGCACCATTGCCCCAGAGAATGCTGTTGTCGATAATTACACTCGCATCATCGTAACAATATACACCATAGCCATTGTTATCTGTTATGGTATTGCTCACTAATGTTGCTTTAGCTCCGGAAGCCACATCGATACCCGTATTGGAGTTGGATGCTATGATGTTGTGTAAGATTTGGGGCACTGAGCCCTCGTAGCAACCTATTCCGGCCCAGTTGTAAGATATTGCATTTCCGTCAATATGCGGCTTCGATGCATTTTTACATAATATTCCGTTAATATTTCCGGTAATGTTATTCCCTTCAATACTCGGATCTGAAAGGTCACAATGGATGCCTGAATGCGCATTGTTCAGGATGTTATTTCCTGAAACCATTGAAAATGATTTATAGAAATCAACCCCATTTATACCGTTATCTGAAATATCATTTGCTGAAATAAAAGTACTGTCATTCTCACAAATGATTCCATATTCTGAGTTTGCCTTTATTGTATCTGCAGAGATTATCATGCCGATACTATTGATGCTATGGATACCGTTTTTGTTCCCTTCAATGGTATTACCGATAATTTTCGCAGTGTCCGATTGCTCGCAATACAAACCATTTTTAACATTAAACCGAATCCGGTTTCCTGTTATGGAGCTTGTGTCATTCAGGCAGGTGATGCCGTTTGTTTGATTTAACATGATGTCATTGTCCGAAATGTAGGCAGCAGAACTGGTAAGACTTATTCCAATATGATTTTCGGATAGACTATTATGCTCGATGTGAGCATTGGACGAATTACATTTAATGCCAATGTAGTTGTTGCTGAATCGGCTATTACGAACAGTTACGTCATTATTATCCAAACACAGACCTGCTAATTCCTTACCTTCATCGTACATGTAGGATGCGTGTTCCATTTTGAGGTATCTGATTTGTTCGCCCCCGGGATTTGCCGTATCAACTATATGTACCAGTCCCCACGATCCTTTATTTCCCATCCTTGTAAATACAACGGAGTCGTTTTCTTCTCCCTGCACGTCAAGTGTACCATATACCGTCATAAATCCAAAATCGATATTTTCGCGTGTAGGTTGTGCCGGCATTTCCTGCCAGTCGATGGAGTTTGGCCTGAACAGAACGCTAACACCCGGCTCAATGGTAAGGGTATCACCAAGTGGGACAATAATTTCGCCCCCAACATAATAGGGACTTTCATCAGCAGTCCAGGTAGTGTCAACTTCACCTACCCAATAATTATCAGGGCAAACCGTAATATAGTCCTCCTTAACCTGCTTACTAGAGCTATCGGCTTCTGTTATTGTCAGGCTAACAGTATAGTTTGTCAAATCATCACCATTAAGTGAATAGGTCTGTGACGCTGGTATCCGGCTGACCGAGGTATTGCCATTGCCAAAATCCCAGGACCAGGACACGCTATCTACATTATCGTATGAGGACAGGTCTGTAAACTGAACATCAAAGGAAGTGGAGCCAATAGTTGTATCGGCCTCAAATGCAGCATTTAAGGTATTACCTAAGGTATCATCCGAGGCAGTCCAGCGCGAGAAGGTATATAAGTTGTCAAGGGAAATGGATTCATTAACTTCATTAACTTCACCTCCACGAGGTTGCCAGGTATCGCCATCATCAGATGATGAGTATAGTTTGAGGGCACCTGGTTCATTTTCGTTCAACTCGTTGCCATTGTAATGGAACTTCAGGCTTGCATCCAGACCGGTGTTGCTGGCAGGGGCAATATCATAATACCTGTAAATAGAACTCTGCCCGGTTCCCTGTGGTGAATATCCCCGTGTAATGGTGGTTATATCCAGTGCTCCATCCATGGTAATTTCAGCACCCAGTCCTGCTATGTTTTTACCTTCGCTTAAATCGCCGGCATGTAAAGCGCGGGTTGTAGAAATAGTACCCGTTGTTCCGCTCAAGCTGTTTTCTCCGCTCTCGGCAAGGTAGCCCATTTCACCAAGTTTTATGTTATAACTGCCTTGATCCATGTTTCCATCTGTTAACTCTAATGTACCTGTGATGGTCATATCACCGGATAAAGAAGCTCCTATGGGGTTATCCAAAACAAGGTTAACAAAATTACCACTTGGATAATGCATGGGGTTAGGTCCAGTCATTTTTACTTTTGCATTTCCGCTAATGGTACCATAACAATACGGATTACCGAAAGTACTAAGTACTAAGCCTGTGGAAGTAGAAAGTGTAGCACCGGTTTCGATAGTCAGGTTATTGCATGAATAACTACTGTTTATTGATGGATTATTACCACCAGCGATAAACGGAATACCCACATTTGTTGTGTCGGCATTTGGTACTTGCTGCGTACTCCAATTGGAAGCTGTCCCCCAACTATTGTCCGTGCAACCTACCCAGGTGTTAAATGCATTAGAGTTTACCCAACAGCTAGCGTCCGTAAAAAACATATAATCATACTTGTTACCAGAAGTTGCATCGTAAACTTTATTGTCACCATCAGTCTGATCGAAGCGATAATAGATCAACAGGTTGTTTTCGTTGCCTGTGAGCGTGCGGCACATATTTTCACGGATTTCCTGTTCAGTGCGCATATCACTCCAATAGCGGAATTCGTCCATGGTAAACTTTCCTTTATTTTCATCACCATTTCCTCCAATGTAAAAATACCTTAATTGGTCATGCCAGTTTCGATCTTTTTGAGTATCGCGTAAAACCCCATCAATATACAAGTAGTAATCCACCATGCTGCCATCATGCTGCTGCCATAATACTGCAACATGATACCAGTTTTTATCGCCCTGCAAATTATTTAGGTTGTATTCAACTGACTCTCCATCGATTGCGAATGACAAGTTTGTATTGGCATAAATCAGCATTTTCCATTCATTGACACCACCATTATCGAATATAGTATTGAAATTGAAAAATGATTCAGGATAGAGCCAGAATTCTATCGTACCTTCCGGATGTATCGAATTGTGATCAATTGTTATTCTGTCGTCAACCCCATCCAGCTTAATACCGTTACGTGGCCCGGCAAAAGCACCGGAACTTACCCAGTCATCGTCATTCATATTTTGCAGGATGCCGTGATTTCTGCCAGTATGGTCGGTGAGGATATTACCGGAGCTTTGATCCATGGACCAATATGATACCAGGTTGTCCTCAGTGTCACTTAAAGGCCGGAACATGTTCTCATGAATTTCATCCACTGTTCGTGCATCATTCCATATCCGCACTTCATCTATCATCCCGTTGAAATTTCTCCCGGACATCTCGCTATTTGCTGCAATTTGCACTGGCTCATTATTTAAATTGATGCTGCCATCTACATTGAGATTTGAGTCATCCTCTTTACCATCTATATACAAATAGGTATTGGTCCCATCAAAGACAAATGCTACATGATGCCATTTACCATCACTCACATCGGTATTGCTTTCGAGTTTGTATGGATTAAGTCCATTTATGTCAACAGCTATATGATTGGTTGATCCCTGACGATGAATTCGCCAAGAATTATCACCTTTGGTAACAATTGCCTGATAAGGATGATTAAAAGCTGTGACTTTAATCCAGGCTTCCACGGTCAGGGAATCGGTGAAATCGAATTGATTTTCGTTGGGAATAACAACATAGTCGTTGACTCCATCAAAATTCAAGGCATTTCCTGAAGGGGACATCACTGAGGCAGTAAGTATGGTTTGTTGCTCGCCATAAGCAGTTCCGAGACTGTTGGTGGCATAGGCCCTTACAAAGTAGCTTTGCCCAATGTTAAGTCCTGTTATGCTGCTGCTAAAGATACCGGTTCCGGCACCATCGGTGGTGAAAGAATCTGCAAGTGTAGGGTGTTCTGTAGTACTCCAGCAAACGCCCCGGGCTGTAATTTCCATTCCGCCACCATCGCTAATATGGCCACCTGTGATGACCGAACCCGGTGTGGCATTGCTTGTTGAGCTGGTGCTAACTGTTGGGTAAGCTCCCTTCAGACAACGTACCGAGAAGCCCTGTGATTTAAGAGGTTGGTGTGGTAAAAACCTTGCATCGTTATATGACAATACTCGTCGCTTTGAATTTTCAGCATCAACCTGTGTAGAAGACCACCACATACCATGCTCTTTTACATCCAAAAATGAACCTGTATATCTACGACGGCCACCAGGTAATCCAGCAAATTCAGTGGCATTATTAGTATTTAAAGAAAATCCGACATTACAGGTATCAGTATCGTCTGTATTCCAATTTGTTTGGGCTGCCAGGGCCTTTCCAATGTTACTTGTATTGGCATTGCATAGAAAAGCTGATTGATCCATAATAAAATCTGAAAATATGTTCCACTCGGTATCAGTAGGCAAGTGCCATCCTGCCGGGCAGATTCCATTTGCAGATTCGTTTATGGTGTATTGCATCATTTCGTTCCATTGGTACAATCCGCCATAAGTATTACAACTATCTTCAATATTATTGTAGCAATATTTTTCGATGACATCATTGTTCATTTGTTCTTCTGACCCATCTATTCGTTCTCCAAAGTTGAGATTTTCGGCCATCCGGCATTGCTCGCCTATTTTCACAACAGCATATTCCTTACCATCGCGTGAATCAGTCATTGGATTATCACATGCAAAAGTGGAAGTAGTGAATTCCATTTGCTCACCATAAGCTGTTCCCATGCTGTTGTTAGCATAAACCCTCACATAATAGGTGCTCAATGGAGACAGGCCTGTAATGTTGCTTGTAAAATCACCGCTTCCTTCGCCATCATCAGTTAAGTTATTATAGATGGTAGGATTTGGCGATACGCTCCAGCAAACACCCCTAGCTGTGACCGGGCTACTGCCTTCATTGCCTACATTACCACCTGAGCTGGCTGTATTGTCAGTAATGTCGTCTATATCTGCAGTATTAATAGTTGGTAATTTACCTTTGATGCAACGTACAGATAAGCCTTCTATCTTACTGAAACCGTTAGTAAATACCTTTTTGTTACTATGCGACAAAGACCGGAGAAGGCTATAGGAACTACTAATCATTCTTGTCGAAGACCACCAATAGGTAAACAAAGTACTTCCAGAAAAGCTTTGGAAAAAGCCACTGAATCCTCCTCCAGGTAATCCCGAAAAACCAGTTGCATTATTTTCGGATAAATTATTCCCGATGCTACAAATAAAAGTAGAAGGATCCCAATGTGTTTGGGCTGCCAGGGCTTTTGCAATGTAACTTGAATTTTCATCGCACCGATAGTCAGGCACGTTGCTAACATAATCTGTAAGTGTGATCCACTCAGCATCAGTTGGAAGGAACCATCCTGCTGGGCAAATACCCTGCCTGCCTGAAGTAGTGTCGTATTGCATCATTTCGTTCCACTGATACAGGCCACCATAAACATTGCAATTGTCTTCCTCGTTATCGTAACAATATTTTTCGATTGTACCGTTGTTAGTCTGCTCTTCCGAACCAATTAATTTTGTTCCCACATTCAGGTTTTCAGCCATCCAGCACTGCTCACCAATTTGTCTGGTGGTATAAATGTGGTTATCACGTACATCAACGAAGGAATTATTACAGGCGAAAGCGACGGTTGAAGTTGTAAATTCAAGCTGCGTACTGTAAGCAGTTCCCACGCTGCTGGTGGCATAGGCCCTAATATAATAAGTTTGACCGGGTGCAAGCCCTGTAATGCTGGCTTCAAAAGTTCCGGTGCCTGAGCCATTGTTAGTATGTGTATTTGATATGCCAGGAAGGGGCTCTGTACCCACACAAAAACCACGTGCAGTAACTTCCATTCCGCCACTGAGGCTATCCTTTCCGGACAAAGATGCACTTACATCCGTAAAGTTGCTAACTGGTGTTATGCTAACTGTTGGCAAATCCCCCATTACACAGCGTACCGAGAAACCATAATCCTTCTCGGGGTGGCCAAGGTAAAACTTTTCGCCATTGTAGTTCATAAAACGGCGCCATGCAAGAAGATCGCCATCCTGTGTCGATGACCACCAAATTCCAAAGGTTTTCAAGTCATAAAAATTTCCATTGGTATGGCGGCGTCCACCGGGTAATGCTGTAAAGCCGGTGGTATTGTTTAACAATGTATCGTTGCCAATTGCACAGGTAATATCACTTGGGCTCCATTTTGTAGAATCTGCCAGGGCTTTGGCAATAAAGTTTGGAGTATTGTTACATTTATAATCCTGGTTTATCTTTACAGAATCTATTAATGCTGTCCATTCGGCTTTGGTGGGCAAATGCCATCCATCAGGGCAAATTCCCTGCTCACCTTCAAGTGCAGTGTATTGCATCATTTCGTTCCATTGGTAAAGGCCACCATACGCATCGCACTTGTCTTCTTCATCATCGTAGCAGTATTTTTCGATGATACCATTTTCCAATTGGTCTTGAGATCCGTCTATTTGTTCTCCGTAATTAAGGTTTGCAGCCATCAAGCATTTGTTGCCCAGATGAAGTGTAGGGTAAACCCGGCCATCCCTGCTATCAGTTAATGAATCGCCGCAGGCAAAGGATGTAGAAAAGCTTCGCTCATCACCATAGGCCGTCCCATGGGTATTTGTGGCATAAGCCCTCACATAGTATGTAGTATTCTTGCTAAGTCCGGTAATGGTGTCATTAAATCCACCTATCCCGGAGCCAGATCTGACCGTATCGTTTTCGATGGTGGGATTTGGTGAATTGCTCCAGCACAGGCCGTGTTCGGTAACCGGCCTTCCACCGTCCTTACTTATATTGCCACCCGAAATGGCTGTGGTATGGGAGATTTTGCTTACAGCCTTGGTGCTAAGGATTGGGAGCTTTACTTTAAGGCACCGCACTGAGAAACCATATAAAACATTGTCAACTTTTCGAATTACTTCAGCTGACTCGGACTTGAGGCCACGCTGCCAGGCCGTGGAGGAATTGTTCCTGTTAGATGACCAGAAATGAGCCACAGCTTTTAATCCCGATAGCGCTCCTCCAGTGATATCGCGATAACCGCTTCCCAAAGCAGCAAATCCGTTTGTGCCGTTTCCAGCATTTGGATTGTTCCAGTGAGCGACACCACTTTCTTTTAAAAAGTCTCCGGCTGTGCCACGCAAGCCAACGAACAAACAATCAATGTCTTCATCATAATGCTGTTCTAACGCACACCAGTCGGCATCGGCAGGGAGAAACCACCCATCGGGGCAAATACCCTGCCTGCCTGATGTGGTGTCGTATTGCATCATTTCGTACCATTGGTAGAGGCCTCCATATTCTTTGCACTTGGCGTCGTCATTATCGTAACAGTATTTTTGGATTGTATCGTTATTGGTTTGATTTTGAGCTCCATTTATTTTTACTCCCACATTCAAATTATCGGCCATCCAGCACTGCTCACCAATTTCTATGGTATTGTAAATCTGAAGTGTATCGGAACGATAATCACCGATCCGGTTGCCACAGAAGGCGTATTTTATTTCCCATTGAGCCCCGTATGCTGTACCTTTTTCCTCGGTGATGGCATAGGTTCTTACATAATAGCGGGCCAAGGGATTAAGCCCATCAACATTAACTACAAATACATTGTCCTCTCCATCATCAATAATTTTGCGATTGGTGATGGTGGGATTTGGGGCTAAGCTTATGCATACTCCACGTTCAGTAATAGTAATATCCACTTCAATGTTGGGATTGGTTTCGCCCATAACTTTGGCCGAGTCGGGTGTAATATTAAATACCTGCTTTGTTTTTACAATAGGTAGTGCTGTTCTTACACAGCGCACAGACAAGCCTTCACTCCGACCAATACCAAATTCATTAGCCAAAACATTAATTCCATCGCAAGATAGGCCTCGGTATCTGGCTAGCTCATCATCATTTTTTGTTGAAGTCCACCACCAGGTATTCTTATAAAGTTCACCATAAGAAGCGGGGTAATTATTAAAGGCTCGGATACCCATACCTGCCGGTAAAGCCGTAAATCCAGTTGCATTGTTTTTTGTTAAATCATGGCCGGGTACACAAGAATCATATTCAGAAGGTTCCCAATGTTCGTTAGCTGCCAAGGCTCTGGCAATGCCACCAATTCCATAATTGCCGCACAGATATTCCTCCTTGTTGCCAATAAAATCGGTAAATGTTGTCCACTCTTCATTAGAGGGTATATGCCAACCAACGGGGCAAATGCCCTGCGCACCTTCTGTTTCGTTATATTCCATCATTTCGTCCCATTGGTAAAGGCCTCCGTAATAAATACAATTATTTTCATTATCATTATAGCAATATTTTTCAAAAATATCATTATCTGTTTGGTCCTCATCAGAACTCTGATCTCTAAATTCACCATGCAAAAGATTTTCGGTCATCCAGCATTGTGTGCCATATGTTGCAGTTGAGTATACAATATGATCTCGAGGGTCCATAAATTCAGTGCCACAATCAAAAAGATAGCCGTTAATAAAAGAGTTTGTTTCAAACACCTTCTGGCTGCCATAAACGGTGCCAATTTCATTGGTGGCATAGGCTCTTACATAATATTTTACCCCTGGGGTGAGCCCTTCAATATTGCTTGTAAATGCACCTATTCCTTCAGAGTTAATGGTTTTCATGTCGCTTGTATTGGGGTTTTGGGTTTTGTTCCAACATACGCCACGGGCAGTAACCTGCAGGCCACCATTGTTGCCTACAATACCGCCTGTAAGAGCAGAGGAATCAGTTACATTGCTTACAGATGTGGTGATAATACTGGGGAGAGCTCCCCTTATGCAACGCACACTGAATGCATTCCACCTGCTGGCGGTGTAACGGTTCACCTTGTTTCTAGCTGTGGCAATGTGGCGTCTCCATGGCGTAGTTTCATTAAAGCTGGTAGATGACCACCAGTAACAGCTATCTCCAAGTCCCTCGAAGGTAATGTATTCCTGGCGTTTGCCCGCCATAAGACCATCAAAACCAGAATTTCCGCTTGGCTTTAGCTTTGCACCGGCAACTACGCCTCTCCAACCTGTTGCATCGCATAAAACACTATTGGGTTCAGGTTCAACTGCATTTTCCAATGTACACCATTCTGCGTCAGTAGGCAGGTGCCATCCCGGAGGGCATATACCCTGTGCTGCTTCAAAAGTTTCGTATTGCATCACTTCGTTCCATTGGTAAAGGCCTCCAAAGGTGTCGCAGTTGTCTTCATCGTTGTTGTAGCAATATTTTTCAATTGCATCATCGTCAGTTTGATCATTCCAACTATCCATTTTTGTTCCCACATTCAGGTTTTCAGCCATCCAACATTGTTCACCTATTTTTACAGTGGCATATTCTATTGGTTCCTCCCCTCGGGCATCAATTAAGACTTCATTGCAATCAAAAGTGGTAAAAAACTCAAGCTGTTCCCCATAAGCTGTACCATCGTTATTGGTGGCGAAGGCTCTAACATAATAGAGCATCCCCGGATTAAGATTATCTATGGAAATGGAATAGTCGCCAAGTTCATTTCCTGCAATGCTCATATTTCCCGGGCTGTCGATTGTAGGATTTTTCTCCAGGCTGTAACAGACGCCTCGTGTTGTAATATCAGTTCCACCAGCATCGCTTACATTGCAATTGCAGGTGGCGGAGTTTTTATCGACATCGCTTACCGATCGTGTGGTTACGGTGGGCAAATGCCCCCGAATACAACGCACGGACAGGCCATAAGACTTTTGGTAAACATCGGAAAGTAAAGATGCTGAAGTATGTAAAAGGTATCGGCGCCGGGCCCTTGTATATTCCGTCTGTGTTGATGACCACCACTTGCCAAGGGTTAAGCCATCGAAGAAAGAGCCATTGTTGTGGCGACTCCCGGCGGGTAATGCCGCAAAACCTGTGGCGTTGTTCTGACTTAAATCATTACCAACTGCACATGATTCAGTTGACTCCTCCCAGGCAAGCGTGTCTGCCAGGGCTTTGGCAATAGCATTTGAATCAGTACTACACAAATAATTTGGATTACTTTTTACAGATTCCTGTAAAGTAAGCCATTCAACATCCGATGGCAGGTGCCAACCCGGTGGGCAAATTCCCTGTCCACCTTCGTTCTCCTCATATTTCATCATTTCGTCCCACTGGTATAGGCCACCATAGACAGCACAACTGTCTTCCTCATTATCATAGCAGTATTTTTCGATCACATCATTTTCAGACATGTTTTCCGAAGAATAAACCCTTACCCCATAGTTCAGGTTTTCGGCCATCCAGCATTGCTTGCCAATCCTTACCATCGAATATTCCTGGCCGCCCTCACGGGTATCGGTAAACAAACCCTCGCACGACTCGAGGACTGCAGTAAACTCCACTTCGTTACCATAGGTCGTTCCCTGGCTACTTGTAGCCCAGGCCCTCACATAATAAGTCTGACCCTCGTCTAAGCCGCTTATTGTGCTTGAAAAACTACCTAATCCACTGCCATTAGTTGTTTCAATGGTATTTGAGCCACCTTTTGTAGGCTTAGGTGTCTTGCTTAAAACAATGCCCTTTTCGGTAATTGGGTATCCGTTGTCCTCCAATACAGCACCACCGCATACTGCGCTTGATGTAGTTATATTTACAGCATTGTTGGTAGTTACAGTTCGCGGAGTTTCCCGGAGGCAGCGTACTGCAAGTCCATCATTTTTATTTCGGAGTGGTCGCGCCATCGTTTTAAAACCATTATTAAGGGAACGCCCCCATGCGCCAGCAGCATCATAATTTGTACAAGTCCATAAGACACCATAGGAGTTCAAATACACAAACGAACCATCTATATCGCGTCGGCCACTCGGCAAGGCTGTAAAGCCGCTACTGTCGGTAGCTCCATAGTTAGGGCTATTCCAGTGGGCAGTTCCGGTTTCTTTCAGTTGTCCACCGGCATCAGTCCCAGACCAACCGGTAGAGGAGCAATCTACTGTAGGATCGAGGAATGTTGTCAAGATGCACCAATCGGCATCAGTGGGCAAGCGCCAGCCCTCGGGGCAAATGCCCTGCAGGCCTTCTTTGGCTTGGAATTGCATCATTTCGTCCCATTGGTAGAGGCCACCGTAAGTATCGCAATTTGCAGGGTCATTGTCATAGCAATATTTTTCATTGGTTTGGTTATCAGTTTGGGCATTTGAACCATTAATCATTACACCATGATCCAGGTTTTGAGCCATCCAGCACTGTTCACCTATTAATATGCTAGCGTACTTTTTGCCATCGCGGGTATCGGTCAATGAGTCGCCACAAGTAAGTTTGCATGTAAATTCCATTTGTTCTCCATAGGCTGTACCTGTCATACTGGTAGCAAAAGCCCTTACATAATAGGTTTCGGACGAATTAAGCCCGTTTATGGTGTGACTGAATGTTCCTGTTCCGGCACCAATAATAATATTATCTCCGGCAATGGTAGGATTTGGCTCAGTGCCCCAGCACAAGCCGTGGGCTGTAACTTCATTTCCGGCATCACCGCTAACATTTCCACCACATACGACGCTTGTTTCTTTAATATTAAGTACTTCTGAGGTGGTTACGTAGGGTAGAACTCCATGTATGCAGCGCACTCCATAACCATCTGTCATAAAGAGTTTTTCGCGGAATACACCACTCGATTCTTTATTAAGGAAGCGACACCAAGCTTGGGTAGGGCTGTGCAAGGTAGAGGACCAAAAGCTGCCAAATACTTTCAGGAAGGAAAACTGGTAGTTTTGGCTGTACAATCCATTTCCTAAGGCTGTAAAGCCACTGCTATTTGTAGCTCCGGTATAGGGGCTGTTCCAATGAGCTGTTCCGGCTTCTTTAAGTTTTTCACCGGCATCAGTCCCAGACCAACCGGTAGAGGAGCAATCTACTGTGGCATCGAGGAATGATGTCAAGATGCACCAATCGGCATCTGTGGGAAGACGCCATCCCTCGGGACAAACGCCCTGCAGGCCTTCTTTGGCTTGGAATTGCATCATATTATCCCACTGGTAAAGGCCACCGTAGGTAGCGCAATTTGCATCCAAATCTTCATAACAATATTTTTCAATATCATCTTCATTGTCCTGGTTTTCTGAACCATCAATCCTAGACCCCACATTTAGGTTTTGGGCCATCCAGCACTGCTCACCAATTTGTTTGCTAGCGTACTTTTTACCATCACGGGTATCGGTAATTGAGTCTCCACAAACTAGTTTTGTAGTAAACTCCATTTGTTCTCCATATGCTGTACCCGCCTGGTTTGTGGCAAAGGCTCTTACATAATAAGTTTCGGACGAATTAAGCTCGCTTATGATGCCACTAAAAGCTCCATTTCCGGCACCAATAACAGTAGAGTAATCGGCAATAGCAGGATATGGTAGCGTGCCCCAGCACAAGCCACGGGCTGTAATTTCATTACCGGCATTATTAGTAACTTCTCCACCACATGCGGCGGAGTTTTTACCAATGTTGGTTACTGCCTGGGTAGTAAGGGTTGGCAGAATTCCCCTAATGCAGCGTACGCCATATCCATCTGTCATAGCACGGCTGGTACGATCCATATTGCTTCTTCCATAGCCAAGGTGCCGACACCAAGCTTGGGATGAGCTGTATGTAGTTGATGACCAAAAACTACCATAATCAAGCAGATATTCAAAATTATCGGAATGTCTTTCTCCATTTCCTAAAGCTGCAAAACCAATGCTATCTGTAGCTCCGGTGTTATTAGTACTCCAGTGTAGGTTTCCGGTTTCTTTTAGTTTTCCACCGCCATCATCACCCCGCCAACCGGTACTTCTGCATTCTATGTTGTCGTCAACTTCCTGTTCCAGGATGCACCAATCGGCATCGGTGGGCAGGCGCCATCCCACGGGGCAAATGCCCTGCAGGCCTTCTTTGGCTTGGAATTGCATCATATTGTCCCACTGGTAAAGACCTCCATAAGTTTCGCAGTTATCATCTTCATCATCGTAGCAGTATTTTTCCAGAGTGCCGGTATTTGTTTGGTCGTTAGAACCATTGATTCTCGTTCCTACATTCAGGTTTTCAGACATCCAGTGCTGTTCGCCGATTTTCACTATACCATACACCTTATTATCACGGGTATCAATAAATGAGGTAGTAAATTCCCTTACTTCACCATAAGCAGTATCCTGACTGCTAATGGCCCAGGCCCTTACATAGTAAGTTTTTCCTACGGTAAGGTTAGTTAATGTTCCCGAAAACTCGTCCATACCATCGCCATTATTTGTGCTGTCTGTCATAAATTCAATGGTAGGGTTTGGTTTAATATGCCAAACTAAGCCCTTTTCCAAAATTGGGTACGCACCATCATCAGTAATTTCACCACCACAAGTTGCGCTTGTTGTAGTAATATTGCTTACAGAGTCCGTCCTGACTGTTAATTCTCCTATCACAAATGTAATTTCATTTGAAAAGTCTGAACCGGCAAAACCGTTGTCGATGGCCTGCACAGCACAATAATACCTTCCTGAATTTGGAACTATTAAGTATGCACTAGTATTTTGGCAATTACCCATGGCAGCAATTTTCCGATGGCCACTTGCAATATTTGCCATTGCAGATACAATTTCTTGACCTCCTGGTGTAGTCCCTATACGAATATTATAGGTCAAACCGTCCTGCGGCGTTTCGGTGTCGGTGGATTTGTCCCAGCTTATTTAAACCTCCATCCCGGATACATTAATGCTAAGGTTTGCTGGTGTACTCGGTATGGTGTTATTGTTGGTTTCCTCATTTTTGTATATTTTTGAAATGTACCCATCAGCGGAATTTCCTGTTAGCAGGATGTCCAGGTCACCATCCTTGTCGTAATCGCCCCAGGTGACACTGGAATAGCAAACCCCGGGCAATCCGGCATCAATAGCTGTAAAACTACCTCCCCCATTATTGCCATAAACCTTTGAAACACGCCCATCAGGTGAATATCCTGTCAAGAGGATATCCAAATCACCATCATTGTCGTAATCGCCCCAGGCTACACTTGATGCATCTACGTCTGGTAAAACGTCATCAATAGGTGTAAAACTATCATCTCCATTATTGTGGTAAATTATTGAAACATTATTCCCATTGGTTAATTTGCCAGTCAAAAGCAAATCGAGGTTACCATCACTATCGTAATCACCCCAGGCTACAGCTGAATTATCCACTCCCTCTAACACATCGTCTGTAGCGATAAAATCCCCTGCTCCATCATTGCGGTAAATACTTGAAATCCTAACACCATTTGAATTCCCTGTCAAAATAAGATCCAGGTCTTCATCATTATCGAAATCGCCCCATGCTACACTGGAATAATCTAAACCAGGCAATCCGGCATCAATATCTGTAAAACTACCTCCCCCATTATTGCAATAAATCTTTGAAACACGTCCATCATCAGGTGAATATCCTGTCAAGAGGATATCCAAATCGCCATCATTATCATAATCACCCCATGCTACACTGGATTTTTTTACGCCAATCAATCCGGCTTGGATATCAATAAATCCATTTACTGCATTATTTTGGTATATTTTTGAAATAGAACCCTGATCTGATTCTCCTGTTAAGAGAAAATCCAGGTCACCATCATTGTCATAATCGCCCCATGCTACGCTGGAGTTTTTTACACCAATCAATCCGGCATTAATATCAGCGAATCCATTTACTGCATTGTTTTGGTATATTTTTGAAATAGGACCATCATCTGAATCTCCTGTCAAAAGAAAATCCAGATCCCCATCGTTGTCATAATCACCCCATGCTACACTGGAAGATGATACCCCAGGCAAAGAGGTTACGGTATCTTCTATAAAACCATATTCCCCATCATTACGGTAAATCTTTGAAATAAAACCATCATCTGAATTTCCGGTCAAAAGAAAATCCAGGTCTCCATCGCTGTCATAATCACCCCAAGCTACACTTGATGCGTTTACGCCAGTGAGAGAATCGGCCTCGCTGAAGCTTCCTATCAGAGGCATCATACCTGGAAAAGGGATCGGCAAATCAGGACTAAGCAAATCTTTATGGGATGCTTTTAGGCTTTCATCCTCATCAATGGAAACATGCGCATCTGCGCCAGCAAGCGAAACAGTTTTAAAAACGGTGTTCGTGTTCGGTTTGGTTTCGCTGTTAAAATCAGTGTTATTGCCAGCAAATCCGGCAAATCCAATAATGCTGCAAAGCAGCAGGGAGATAGAGAGTAAAAGTTTTTTCATAGTTCATTTTCCTTTCATTTTTGTTGAGATGATCTATATTTTATAAAATTTCATTTATTACACAGCATGTCCCACAAGGCCAAAGCCAGGAGTTCTCTTGCCATTGCATCACGGAAGTTTAAAAAAAATCAGTTTCTGGGGGTGCAGAACTTTCAATATCCATATTTGCATGACTAATGCAAATACAACTTTTATCATTTCACTGGTTCTTTCACTAATAAATTTAAACACATAAAGTGCTTAAAAAATGCGGCTTATATTTTGAACAAGGAAAAGCTCCTTGCAGAGCCTTTTTGCAAAGCCAAACATTGGAGGTTAAAAATGTTGAAGGAAAAATAATTTAAAAAAAGGATAGAAAAACTGTTGGTAGTTGTTGGTAAGGAAATACAGGAAACTTTGCTGGCAGCGATGTTCCCAAGAGATTCGGCGTTTAGAGTTGTAGCTTTCAATTTTTTGCAAACCCTGAAAGCCACGTAAATTAGATACCTCTTATAATATGAACATTTTTGAATAATATTCATTTTCAACTTTTTGTGAAACCAAAAATTAAAAAAAATATTCTATTTCAACAAGTTATACATCATAAAATAAAAGGGAATTTTCGATTAAGAAAATTCCCTTCTACTCAGTCGGGGTAGTCCCGCTCGATGCGGGACGACCTTCCCGACTGCAAAAGTCGGGACGTGCTAACCGAAAATATTTCATAAATTTCAGGCTCAACCCCAAAATTCTAACCAATATGTCAGCACGCCTGCCATTGCAAAAGTCAATTTGTCAGCATTAGCCCGATGGCATATCCTTTGATTTGGGGCGAAACTCAAAGTAAAAATTATAACTTGATTTATAACTCCATCAAAATTTGACAGATATGCAAAAAGGACAAATCAACGTACAAACGGAGAATATTTTTCCGATTATTAAAAAATTCCTCTATTCAGATCATGAAATTTTTCTTCGTGAGCTGATCTCCAACGCTGTGGATGCTACACAAAAACTCAAAACCCTTGCCAGCACCGGAATATTTAAGGATGAACTGGGCGATCTTACCATTCATGTTGAAGTAAATAAGAAAAAGGGAACACTAACCATCAAAGACCGCGGCATAGGGATGACCAGCGAAGAAGTAGATAAATACATCAACCAGATTGCTTTTTCGAGTGCCGAAGAATTTGTGAAAAAATTTAAAACCAAAACAGAAGCTGAGCAAAATGCCATTATTGGACACTTTGGCCTTGGTTTTTACTCTTCGTTTATGGTTTCTGATATGGTTGAAGTTATCACTAAAACCTACAAAAAAGGTGGCCCCACAAAACCTGTAAAATGGTCGTGCGATGGTAGTCCTAACTACACCTTAGAAGAAACCGTTAAAACAGATCGGGGAACAGAAATTATTCTGCACATTTTAAAAGAAGAAGAAGAATTTCTTGAAGATGGTAAAATTAAGGAATTGCTTAACAAATATTGCCGCTTCCTGCCTGTCCCGATTCAATTCGGTATGAAATCAGAAAGCGTAAAGGTTGAAGGTGAAAAAGATAAAGATGGCAATGATAAATATACCAGCATCGAGAAGCCAAATATTATCAACAACACCAGTCCTTTATGGAAAAGCAAGCCTGCCGACCTAAAGGATGAAGATTACAAAGCTTTTTATCGCGAACTCTATCCGATGAATTTCGAAGAACCATTGTTCCACATCCACCTAAATGTTGATTACCCTTTCAACCTTACAGGAATTTTGTATTTCCCTAAGGTGAAGAAAAACCTGGAAGTTCAACGCGATAAAATTCAACTTTACTCCAACCAGGTTTTTGTTACAAATTCTGTGGAAGGGATTGTTCCCGATTTCCTAACCCTGCTACATGGTGTGCTCGATTCTCCTGACATTCCACTAAACGTTTCAAGGAGTTACCTTCAAAGCGACAGGCGTGTTAAACAGATTTCGAACCACATTATGAAAAAAGTGGCCGACAAGCTGGAAGATATATTTAAAAATGACCGTGAACAGTTCGAGAAAAAATGGGACGATATTAAAGTGTTCATCGAATATGGAATGATTTCGGAAGAGAAATTCTATGAGCGTGGCAAAAAATTCTCACTCCTTAAAAATACAGAAAGCAAATATTTTACTTTGGATGAATACAACGACAAGGTAAAACAAAATCAAGAAGATAAAGACAAGAAAGTAATTTATCTTTATTCGACAGATAAAGACGAACAATACAGCTACATTGAGGCAGCCACCCTGAAAGGTTACGATGTTTTATTAATGGATGGGGTTTTGGACAACCATTTTATAAATACCCTGGAACAGAAATTCGAAAACACATCCTTCGCCCGTGTTGATGCCGATACCATCGACAACCTTATCAAGAAAAACGATGATAAACTACCTTCGAAGCTCGATGATAAACAAAAGGAAAAAATTAAACCATTGTTCGAAGAAGCAGTTGACAAATCAATGTTCACCATAATGTTTGACAATCTTAGCGAAACCGATCTCCCAATCCTGATTACTCAACCCGAATTTATGCGCCGGATGAAAGATATGTCGGCCGTTGGTGGTGGCGGTGGAATGATGGGCATGGGTAACTTCCCCGACAGTTATAATCTTGTTGTAAACGCGAACCATCCGCTCGTTTACAATTTAATAAACGATGAAAAGACTGACGAAAATAAAAATCTTGTTAAACAATTGACTGATTTGGCACTTCTTTCGCAAAACCTGCTCAAAGGAAAAGACCTCACTGCATTTATCAAACGCAGTATTGACATTTTGTAATGATCACTATTAAATAAAAATGAAATCGAGGCGTTGTTTGTTCTGATAACAATCAACGCCTTTATTTTTTAAATATAAACTATTGCGAAAAGCTATCGATAAATGTTTTACCCACCCCAGGAAATAACCACCGAATACATATCAGAGCATGATCTTAGTGATATTAAACAAGCCATTCTTAATGCCGAACTCGATACCTCAGTCGAAATCAGAGTACACATTGAGGAAACTTGCCCGGGGGATGTAATGCATCGTGCTTCGGATGTTTTCCTCGAATTGGGCATGCACAAAACCGTAAAGAGAAATGCTGTACTGTTTTACCTCGCCCTGAAGAATCGTAAATTTGCTGCTATCCCCGACTATGGAATTCTTGAAAAAGATACTGAACGGTTTTGGGATACCCTCAAAATGGAAATGTTGGATTTCTTTCGGGAAAATGAGTTTTCAAATGGCTTGATACATGGTATTGGCCGCACCGGCGAATACCTGCGCAGTGTATTTCCTTTTGACAAGACCATTACCAATGAACTTCCTGATGAAATTTCCTTTGGTAATAATGCTACATAGAGATCATCTTTTGAGTAATTTTTCCCGCAGATTTCGCTGATTAGCGCAGATAAAATTTGCGCTAATCAGCGAAACCAGCCTTGATCGCCTCGCTGTAGCTCCGGTGAAGCGGGTCGGCAGGCAAGTCTTCGGGAGGATTTTTTTTAGATTATTGAAAAATAACGACTTTATGAACGGACACTACTTAGTGCGTGTCCATAAAGTCGGCTATTTTTTGATTTTGCCAGCGCAACCCCTTAATCCCCCGCCTAGCCGGCGAGGCTGGCCTAAAGGGGAAATCCCTCGCTACCAGTGCGTTGGATGGTTCTTCCGCCAACTGGCGGAGAGTTAGAGGGGTGTGTAGTGGATGGCGAGTTTATTGACGAACTCTACTTAAATTAAAAACTTATCTTTTTTGGTGAATTTTCACATCAAAACACAAATTGAGCTTTATCATCATAAAAATAATTATACATTAGCCCAAAATTTTAAACATATTAACTATGAGTGCATTTAACAAAGTTAAAGAATATCTATTGGAGCTTGAATACAACATCCTCTCCGAGGATATCAAAGAAGAACTTTTTGTTGTTGAAAAAGAAGACTCCGGGATTAGTAATCTGATCATCGATTGCGAAGAACCAATTTTAATTATCGAATACCCGCTCTTTAAAATTAAAAAAGGTAATGAGGAGCTTTACATCGAATTGCTCAGAAAAAACAGGGACATCATTCATGGGGCTTTTGCTCTTTCCGATGACAACACCCTTATTTTCCGCGACACACTCCAACTCGAAAATCTCGACCTGAACGAGTTAGACGGCTCACTGGAATCGTTAGAAATGCTGTTGGCCGAGTATGGCAACAGAATTATTGAAATATCAAAAATGCAATAACCATGGGACTATTTAACAGAATATTTAAAGTTGGGCAATCGGAAGCCCATGCAATTGTTGATAAACTTGAAAATCCGATAAAACTAACCGAACAGGGAATTCGCGACCTGAAAACTGACCTTGAAAAAAGTATGGTGGCCATTGCCGAAGTAAAGGCTGTTGCAATTAGAACCAAGCGCGAACTTTCAGAGCATGAAAACAGGGTTGTATCTTATGAAAATAAAGCCATTCAATTACTAAAAGGTGCTGAAACAGGAAGGATTAATCCTGCAGAAGCCGACCGCCTTGCTTCTGAAGCTCTCTCAAGAAAACAAGAAGCTCAAAATGCTGCCGATACTGCCAAAACTCAATACCAGCAACTTCAAAATCAAATTGGGCAACTGGGTGGTAATGTTGACAAACTCAAGTCGAATATTGCCAAATACGAAAATGAGCTGAAAATGCTTAAAGCAAGATATCGCGTGAGCAATGCCACTCAAAAGCTCAATAAATCGCTGGCTAACGTTGATAGTAATGGGACCATTTCGATGCTCGAAAAAATGAAGGATAAAGTTGCCCAGCAAGAATCGCTGGCCGAAGCCTATGGCGAAATGGCAGGCGAAAATACAAGCATTGATGATGAGATTGATAAAGCATTGCTGGATGCTCCTGCCACAGCAGCAGGTGGCGAACTGGCTGCCCTCAAAGAACGACTTCAATTGAAAGGATAAATTATGAAGTTTAACTTCTTTAAAAAGAAAAAAGAACCCGACTACGATCCGCTAAATATAAGAGTTACCGATCTCAAGTTGGGTTTCATATTTGATTACGATCTAAAGTCGTGGGAAGTGGTAGAAGAATACACCTACGACTGGGGCGACAATTACTTTAGCAAGGAATATAAAATCTCGACAGGTGCCGACATTTATTTTCTGAGCGTTGACGAAGACGACATCCTTGAACTTACTTTGCAGAAGAAAATCAAGCTATCATCCATCGATGGTGATATAGAGGGGGAGATTATCAATAAAAAAATCCCACCAAAAAAGGTAATTTACAAGGGCGTTGATTACTATCGCGACAGTGAATCGCCGGGATATTTCAAAGAAGAAAACTCAGACAAGGACTGGATCGAATTTATTAACTGGTCGTACTACAACGAGGAAGAAGACCGTGTGCTTACTATCGAACAGTGGGACGACCGCGAATTTGAGGCCTCTTATGGTAAAGTAATTAAAGAGTATGAGATTAGCGGCATAACGCCATCAGCATAAAACGCATTTAATCACACAAACGCAATACGCAAGCCTGGTCATTGACAAGCAATGAATTTCAACTATATAAAATTATCAAAATCTAATGCAATGAAAAAACTGACACATAATTTTTCAATCAAAACCGCAGTACTTTTTTCTTTTATTGCGATGCTATTTGGGGCATGCAGCAGTGGAGGAGGATACACCGAAGAAGGCCTCGATACTGTAATTAAATCATATCGCGAAACCCCTGATTTAACAATCATACTTTACGACCAAAATTATGAAAGTGGCCGGTATCAGCACCAATACCAGGTTTTAATACCCCTGGCCGATTCAACTTTGGATTCGAAAGTAACCCCATTTTACCCGGTTTCCGATAAATATTTTAATGCCAACATCGATAACCTCGGGATGGAGCTGGCCAATAAAAAGGATGGCGTAATATCAAAAACTGTAGCTCCGGCAGGTTATTCACAATATGTGGGCAATCCTAAATATGGCCGTTGGACAGAACGTAGTGGTGGCTCGTTTTGGGAGTTTTACGGGAAATTCGCTTTTATGAACTCCATGTTCCACATGGTTTCTTCTCCTGCACGATATGGCTACTATAATGATTACCACAGAAATTATGCTCCATCGGGCAGAACTTATCGAGGCCCCAACAATTACTATGGCTCACAATCGTACATGAAAAGCAGTACCGGAAGAAACTCTTCGTGGAGCAAAAAACCAAGCACCTTTCGCAACGATGTACGCTCCAGGGTTCAACGAAGTTCTACTGCCTCAAAGTCGAAAATCAGCCGGACTTCAAGCCGAACTTCAAGCCGCACCAGCAGTCGATCAAGAGGTGGTGGCTCAGGGAAATAAAATCATTAAAGTTGTAACATTATAAAATACAGATATGGAAGAATACATAACAAATACAAATCTGGCTTTGGCAATTGACACCATAATTTACATTGCTTCTGCCTTCATACTTTTCTTTGTTGGAAAAGTTGCTTATAATATTGCTTACAAAAATATTGATGTAAAAAGTGAGCTGGTAAAAAAAGACAACTTAGCCTTTGCACTTGCAAATGTTGGCTTTTACATTGGGCTTCTTCTCGCCATTGGCAGTGTAATTATTGGGCCATCGTATGGAATTTTGATTGATTTGATTGATATTTTCATCTTTGGAATTGTAGCAATAATACTGCTTTTGTTTTCGGCATTTATTATGGATAAATTAATCCTGGCCAGTTTCAGTACCACAAAAGAAATTATTGATGATCAGAATCCCGGAACCGGCATTGTGGTTGCTGCTAACTTTATAGCATCAGGCTTAATTATTTCTGGCGCAATGATGGGTGAAGGTAAAAACTTCTTCCCCGAAATGACCGGAGGGTACATCTTTTCGGGAGTTATTAGTGCTTTGGTTTTTTGGATTACAGGGCAGTTGGTGATGGTTTTGGCAGCCTGGGTTTACAACCTGATAACACCATACAATATACACGAACACATCGAAAAAGACAATGTTGCCGTTGGAATTGGTTTTGCAGGAGCCTTGATTGCGATGGCAATTTTAATCAACAATGCAACAACCGGCGACTTTGTGAGCTGGCAGGCTAACTTTACCAATGTTGGTATTGAGGTTGTGATTGGATTTATTTTCCTTCCCGTGGTAAGATTCATTGCTGATAAAATTCTTCTGCCCGGTGAAAGGCTTACTGATGAAATCATCAATCAGGAAACACCAAATATTGGAGCGGCCATTATCGAAGCATTTGCCTACATTGGAGGCGCAATTTTAATTACCTGGTGCCTTTAGTCAATCTTAATATTTCTTGAAAAATAAAGCTTTCATACTTAAATTAGCCCTGTTTGCCACAGGGCTTTCAGGTATTGTTGCAGAGTACATTTTAGCTACCCTCGCCAGTTATTTCCTTGGCGATTCCATTGTTCAGTGGGCACTCATCATTTCGTTGATGCTATTTTTTATGGGTGTGGGTAGCCGCATCACAAAATACATCCACAAAAATATTTTCACCCTGTTTATCGCTACAGAATTTACCCTTTCACTTTTTGTAGCATTTTCAGCCTTGCTTGCCTATTCAACCGCAGCTTTCAGTATTTATGCCGGAGCCATGATTTATTTTATGTCGATGGTTACCGGGCTACTTATTGGAATGGAGCTACCGCTTGCTGTGAGGCTCAACGAAAATTTTGAAGAATTGCGGGTAAACATTTCAAGTATTCTTGAAAAAGATTATTACGGAAGCCTGCTGGGAGGACTGTTTTTCGCTTTTGTTGGCCTCCCCTTTCTTGGCCTCACTTACACACCTTTTCTGCTTGGACTTGTAAATCTTGCGGTTGCCATTGCCATGCTCAATTATTTTCCAACTATTCTGAAAAGGAAAAACAGAATCCGGCTAAATTTCATTGCAACATTTGTGTTTTTTATTATTCTTTCAGGCGCTTATAATGCTAAAGATATTATCTTTTTTGGCGAGCAAAATAAATACAAAGACAAAATTATCTATTCGGAGCAAAGCCGCTACCAAAAAATTGTAATCACCGAATGGCGGGGAGATTACTGGCTCTACCTGAACAGCAATTTACAACTCTCAACTTACGATGAAGCGCTGTACCACGAAGTGCTTGTTCATCCGGCAATGTCATTAAGCAAAACACCCCATGAAGTATTGATACTTGGTGGAGGTGATGGCTGCGCTGCCCGTGAAGTTTTAAAATATCAAGAAGTTAAAAACATAACATTGGTGGATCTGGATCCTACAATGACAGGACTGGCCAAAACTCATCCTGTGCTACTCAAGGCCAACGATAGCTCATTTTATAATCAGAAGCTGGAAATAATAAATCGAGATGGCTACAAATTCATTGAAGAAACCAACAAGCTTTTCGATCTGATCATTATCGATCTACCCGATCCTCGCAATGTTGAGTTATCAAGATTGTATTCACAAGAATTTTACACACTTTGCAGGCGGCATCTTCGTCCAAACGGTATTTTGATAACACAGGCCGGCAGCCCGTATTATGCTGCTGAAAGTTTTGAGTGTATCCTGAAAACCATCGAAGCGGCAAGGTTTTCAGCCATTCCCTTACACAATCAAATCCTTACCATGGGCGAATGGGGCTGGGTGCTTGGCGTAAATGCCAATGTACCGGATAGTGAAATTATTAATATGCTTGAAAACGCTGATTTTAATAAAATCGAAACCAAATGGTTGAATAAAGAGGCCATAGGATTGATTACTTCTTTTGGGAAAAATTTCTTTATTGATAAAAATGATTCGATCAAAATAAATAAAATCCACGATCCGGTTTTATACCACTATTTTTTAAAAGGTTCGTGGGATTTGTATTAAACATGGAAAAATGATTGAATGATTGAATGATTAAATGAATGAAACAAAAGAATGTTGAGCAAGGCGAAATCCCGCCTTTGCGGGAAGCGTAGTAGCCTGCCCCGACCCTTCGGGGAAATCCCGCCCCTGCGGGAACTGAAACTACTGAATGATTGAATGACTGAAACAAGGATTGATGGAGGGGTCTTAGAATCTTTGGAGACCTCAGAGTCCTTAAAGGATGGAGAGATGAATGAATGAAACAAAAGAATGTTGAGCAAGGCGAAATCCCGCCTTTGCGGGAAGCGTAGTAGCCTGCCCCGACCCTTCGGGGAAATCCCGCCCCTGCGGGAACTGAAAAGAAAAATTATCCGAAGGATGCTTATGAAGAAACAAGTTTCGGATGCGACCATGTAAAAGTTCAGTAAAGACAAGGCATGCCTTGTCTCCGGGCAACTAAACCTCGAAACGTCCGAAGGACTTTCGAGCGTTTAGGGAATAAGGAGTAAAATTCCAACTTTTCAGGAATTGAAATTTTTGATAACTTTGTGAAAATATAAATACACCATGACACTTAATTTGAATATTGACATCCATCAAATTATCGGCTTAATCAATCAGCTACCTGATCATGATAAATTGCTAATAAAAAATGAAATAAATAAAACATGAAAGCCGAAATATTTAATTTTCAGGGATGGATAATCGAAACAGCACAGGAAAAACTTACTGAACTCATGGAAAAACTCTTAAATTCCTCCGGTTTTACTGTTCTTGATAAAGTAGAACACGCCTTTAAACCTGACGGATTTACAGCAGTTTGGATTCTTGCAGAAAGCCATCTTGCCGTACATTCGTTTCCCGAAGAAAGCAAAACCTACATCGAAATCAGTAGCTGCAATCAAAAAAAGAATAACACATTCGTCATGTTATTGGATAAATTAGTGATTAAAGAAGCCGGATAATTATGAATAAAAAAACAATAATTACTGCTACCAGAATTGCTGGTGCTTCATTGTTTTTTGTACTCCTGCTTTTGATAATCAGGTATGTTGAAAAAGATGCGGAAGGGAGCTCCATAAAAACTATCTTCGATGCTTTCTGGTATTCAATTGTTACCCTTACCACGGTAGGTTATGGCGACTCCTACCCCATAACTGTAACCGGAAAACTCCTCAGCCTGGTGTTGATCCTCTTTAGTTTGGGTGTTTTAAGTTATGTTATCGGACAAATTAGTAGTAAAATTCAGGCATATATGGAAAAGAAAAAACTCGGATTATTTGGAACAGATTTCGAAAATCATGTTATTCTGGTAGGCTGGAATGACTTTGGAAAATTGATTGCCGATGAAATTATCCGTGCAAATCAAAAAATGGCCATCATTACCGATGAACGCAATGATGTAGATCTCATCAAAGATTTATATGGTGATAATGTTTTTATCAATTTTGGGGAACTCAATAGCATGGAGTCACTCGAAAAAACAAATATCGGAAAATCAGTTTCACTGTTTATTAATCTTTCAGATGATTCCAAAGCCCTGGTGTATCTCATCAATCTTCGCAAATATTTCAAGGATGTTAATGTTGTGGCCTATCTTTCAAACACCGAGCTAAGAGAAACTTTTTATAGTGCCGGCGCAACCTATGTTATCCCTGAAAAAGATATAAGCTCAAAGCTTATTGCCAGTTTTGTGTTTGAGCCCGATGTGGCCAAATTTGCCGAAGACCTCATTACAACTTCAACCAATAAAGAATCATGCGACATGGTTGAGTTTAAAGTTGGCGATAAGAATCCTTTTTTAGGCATTAACTGCCTTGAAGCTTTTATTTCGCTTAAAAAAGAAAACAATGTCGTCTTGTTGGGCTTATCTAAAAAAAGCAATGACAGGTACAATTTGATTAAAAATCCGGGTGAGGAGGTCATTGTCGAAAAGGGCGACTACCTGATAATTGTTGTTGACGGAAACTCCAAAAAAGAAATAGAAAAACTTTTTGAAGCAAAAGAAGGCCGGATGCTTCGGGTTGAAACAAAATAAACAGAAAGATAGCCACAACCTGTCCCGATTTTTCGGGAGATGCACGGATAAGATGGGAAAAGAAAAGCCACGGATGCACGAATGAATGCAAAAAAAGAAGCCACTAATGCACGGATGGTTTTTATCCGTGCATCCGTGGCCTAATTATCATCAGTGCATCCGTGGCCTAATTTCTATCCGTGCATCAATAGCCTAATTTCCATCCGTGCATCCGTGGCCTAATTTCCATCCATGCATCCGTGGCCTAATTATCATCAGTGCATCCGTGGCCATTTTCCTCTAACCATTCATCCGTGCATCCGTGGCCACATTTTTATTGGTGGTCTTCAAAGTACAAGACGTTTATATTTGAACCTTAGCTCCCCAAAATTAGCCAACAAACCAAGCCTCATCTCCGAAACCTTCAGGTAGTTGATTGTTTGTGCAATAAATTCATTCGTAATAGCCTTAACCCCTTTAACTTCAAGAATAATCTTATCCATCACAACAAAATCAGCATAAAATTTATGAGGCAGGATAATCCCCTTATAATTCACCACAAATTCCTGCTCACGTTGATAAGGAATACCAGCCATTTTAAACTCATATTCCAGGGCATCCTTATAAACGATTTCAAGGAAGCCGGAGCCAAGGTTGTTATGAACCTCATAACACAATCCAATTATCCGATAGGAGTCTTCTTTATAGAGTAAGTCTTTCATACATACAAAACTAAAAAATAATATGCCACGGATGCACGGATGCATAAATATTTTTTCATCCGTGCATCCGTGGCCTAATTATCATCCGTGCATCCGTGGCCTAATTATCATCCGTACATTAGTGGCCTAATTTCTAACCGTGCATCGGTGGCTTTGTTTTTTAATTTCTATCCGTGCATCAGTGGCCATTTAATTTTTTTTTGTATCTTCGATTTTTAATTCTCAACCATAAAAAAGGAGGTATCTATGCAAACTTACATTTTATTTACAAAGCTTTCAACTGATCTTTCGTATGAAATGAAAAACCGTGAACGCCAGGGACGCAGTTGGCTTGAACAGGTAAAAAGCAAATGTCCGGAGGTGAAATTTATTGCGCACTATGCAATTTTAGGAGAGCACGATTTTATTGATATTTATGAAGCACCCGATCCTGAAACCGCCGCCAAAGTTTCGATGATAAGCCAGGCCAATGGTGCCATTCAGGCCAAGAGCATACTGGCTATTCAGTACAAACGATTTATTGAATTAACCGAAGAAATTTAATTTCTGGAGATTTTAATCAAATCAAAAAATCCCTTTCTTTACATAGAGAAGGGGATTTTCTTATTTTATTGCTTTGGTGAGTAATGCCTTTTAAGCCATTTCGAAAGCCCATCAAATCCGGGAAATAAAACACGTTCGTTTATATTAACCTGATCGAGTTTATCTCTTATCTCCCACTTTATTTCAGCAGGTATCCTGATTCTGAAATACAAATCCGGTTTATCTTCCAGCCAATCATCCAGCAAACTTTCGGCATGCGACATAAAAGTAAAAATAGCAAACTGGTTCACAATACGGTTATCCAACGATGGCGATTCAAAAGCTACTGCAAATTCAGAACTATCCTCCGACAGTTCTTCAAGATTTTCATATACCTTACTCAACATGGAGCTTGTAAAGCTATTTGAACCAATCCTGCATAACTCTTTGCTAAGTTTATCAGGCAAATAATTATTGAGAGCCTCATATTTCAATGCCCAGATAATGCCATCCCGGTCAAATTTATCCAATTCGGCGGTTACAAAATGTAAAGCAACGTAAGGCGAATATGTCCAGTCTAACAAGCGTGTTGGCAGCCCGTGATGTTGCGCCAGGGCAAGCCAGTCCCAGTCGGTATTATTGATTACCTCGGGGCGGTGCGAATATTTTTTGAAGTTTCGCAGCAGGTGAAATTCAAGCGTTTTAAAATTCCCGCCAAGCCTCATCAACGATGTTTTCATGGAATAATCGAAATTGGATAAACCACGGTAAATATAGGGTGACCTGATTCTGTCGATCTTATTGTTATAAGAATCATAAAATAAAATTTCCTGTAAATCAGTCCAACCTGTAGGACAGAGTTCTTTTTTTAACTTCATTATTTTACTTTTGTTACAAAGCTAACTTGTTTTTATCTTATCTGATCGTATTTAAAAAAATATGTGCTAAAAGCAACGATATTTTTAAAAGTAAAAAAAATTACAATTGTGATTTTCTCAATGAACATACTGGATTATGATGTGTTTAGCCTTTAATTTTTTTTCTACTTGGGGAAAAAAAATTACATTTGATTGTTAAAAATAATTTTCATTCACTAAACAAATTAAAAATATGAAAAAATCTTTATTTATTTTGGCAATTATCGCCGCTTTTGCTTTTACTTCAAAAGCTCAAAGCACAGATTACCCATGGTTAGTTGGAGTCAGCACCAATTATATTGATTTTAATACTATTGAACAAAGTTTGGGCGATCAGTTTTCGGATGCAAACTGGATGGAAAAAACCTTGCCCGGGATGATAAGAATTGGAAGAAACATCAACCCTTCTTTCAACGCTTCTGCACTGTTTGCCACAGTTCAGACAGATTCTGACAAAATGAATCTGATTCCACTTGACCGAGTAATCGAAACTGATAAATTTTACAAGTTTGGGGTTCAGCTTGAATACAAATTGGCAAACGACTACATCATTAATCAAACCAGTTGGTTTGACCCCTATTTATTTTTAGGAATGAATGGCTCAGCCATTGATGAATTGACCTACCTCTCCAGTTCAATGGGTGTTGGATTTAATATATGGGTTATCAAGCAATTTGGAGTAAATTTCCAGGGTTCTTATGACTACAATTACGATTTTAATGATTACATGCATTATTCGATTGGATTGGTTGCCCGCATTGGAAAAAAACATGATATGGATGGAGATGGAGTTTCCGACAAGAATGATCTTTGTCCTGAAGTTGCAGGCTTGCCCGAATTTATGGGATGCCCCGACACCGATGGTGATGGCATTGCCGACAAAGATGACGAATGCCCGAGAGCTGCAGGCCCGGCTGAGCTTAACGGATGCCCTGATACAGATGGCGATGGCGTTGCCGACAAAAATGATCAATGTCCGAATGAGGCTGGTTTAGCTGAGTTTAACGGTTGCCCCGATACCGATGGTGATGGTGTGATGGATAAAAACGACCGTTGCCCTGAAATTGCAGGTCTGGCAGAGTATAATGGATGCCCTGACACTGACGGCGATGGAGTTCCTGACAATTTAGATGATTGTCCTAATGAAGTGGGTCCAAAGAATAACAAAGGATGTCCTGTTCCAGTTGTTGTCCCTGTAGAAATAACCCAACAATTGGATTTCCACTCTGACCATGTACAGTTTAAAACATCAAGTGCTGAACTAATGACACAATCTTATGAAAATCTAAATAAAGCATTAGACATTATGAAGGCTTATCCAAAAGCAAAATTTACAATTTATGGATACACTGATAATACCGGGTCGGCTAACCTTAATTTAAAACTGTCAGTAGAGAGGGCTAATTCTGTTAAAAAATATTTTGTGAAAAAAGGTATCGATGCACTTAGGTTGGAATCAGGTGGATTTGGCGATAAAAATCCCATTGCCCCTAACGATTCACCAGAAGGAAGAGCTGAGAACAGACGCGTAGAAATTAAACTAATTCAATAATATTCTTTTTAACCTGATTAATTCACAAATTCGTTGAATTTGTGAATTAATCACCGAAGGCCGAAAATATTTATTTAAAATATTTTCGAGGGTTAATCCTCGAATTTCCTTTGGAAATTCGGCTCTGCAGGCTTTTTAGCTTGCAGAATGAAAAATTCATGAATTTTTCAGATTAACAACTTATAAAAAAAGAGCAATCATAAATGGTTGCTCTTTTTTTTTGCCTTACATGCAAAATTTCCCGATCGTTTTGAAAGAAAACGGTGTCGCTTAATCGCAGGGAAGACAATGCTGGTTGAGTGTTAAATTTGCAACTTTTATCAACATTTATATTTTTTTAATGAGTTCTTAAAAGTACAACTATTTGCAATCAATTCCAACCTGTATGAGCAAAATGGGCTAACTTTGCAAAAATTGTAGCACGTGAAGATAGCTGTTAACACCAGGCTTTTATTAAAAGGAAAACTCGAGGGAATTGGCTGGTTTACCTACGAGAACCTGAAACGAATTACCCGTCAGCACCCTGAACATGATTTTTATTTTTTGTTCGACAGGAAATTTGACCAGGAATTTATTTTTGCCGCCAATGTACATCCATTAGTAATTCATCCACAGGCACGACATCCAATACTTTATTATTTATGGTTTGAGCAAGCCATCCCCCGTACACTCAAGAAAATTGGTGCGGATATCTTTTTTTCACCCGATGGATATTTGTCGTTGAATACTGATGTGCCCTCGATGAATGTTTTTCACGACCTGAATTTTGAGCACTATCCAAAAGATTTACCCTGGATCGAGCGTAAGTTTTACAGGCATTATTTTCCGGCTTATGCCCACAAAGCCAACCGTATTGCAACAGTATCGGAATATTCAAAAAACGATACCGTAAAGCTTTATGGTGTGGATAAAAAGAAAATTGATGTGGTATATAATGGTGCAAACGAAGCCTTTAAACCCATCGATGAAACCATAAAAGTTGAAATTAGAAATAAATACACTGCCGGATATCCCTATTTTATTTTCGTTGGCTCCCTTCACCCGCGTAAGAATCTTGCAAGATTATTTACTGCTTTTGATGTTTTCAAAAAAACTGATCAGCAAAACATCAAGCTTTTGATAGTTGGCGAGAAAAAGTGGTGGACACCTGAAATCAATGATACTTTTGAAAAAATGGGGCACAAACAGGATGTCGTTTTTGCCGGAAGACTCAAGGTCTCTGAATTACATCTTGTTCTGGCTTCAGCATTGGCCACCGCTTATGTTAGCTACTTTGAGGGCTTTGGAATTCCTATTATTGAATCCTATTTCTGCGATGTACCGGTTATTACTTCCAACGTTACTTCAATGCCTGAGGTTTCCGGTGATGCATCTTTGCTTGTTGACCCATTTTCGATCGACTCGATTGCAAATGCACTAAGCAACATGGCCACCGATGAAAAGCTCAGGCAATCATTAATCGAAAAAGGAAGGGAAAGGCGTAAAATGTTTAGCTGGCAAAAAACATCTGAGCGACTTTGGTGTTCTATCCAAAAATTGATAGAACAAATTGACAAATAAAAATGATCAGATACACACTTCCTACTTTATTCATTCTTATGCTTCCTTTATGGCTATTTCCACAACAAAACGGGAATGCCGTGAACACTTCACTCGAATTTCTTGACAATCTTACCAGACAGGATTTTGAAGCCAACAAAAAATTTATGGCCAGGCTTTATGCCACCGACGAATTTTCGGAAACATTATCCAATTCGTGGAATTACCAGATTGATGGGTTAGGCTCATATCAAAACCTGAAAAGTACAAAATATGACTATTTCCGAGAATATGAAATCGTTTACCTTACCTGCCAATTCGAGAAATCGGACTACACCATTAAATTGGTTTTTAACAACAAACAGGAAATAACAGATATTTACTTCATCCCCTACCCTCCGCTTATTGCTGCCGGCGACCTGAACCACCTCTGGATAATAATGTTTTTAATTTTATGGGAATTGACATGGAAAGCAATGGGCTTGTGGAAAGCTGGGAAAAATCAAAAACCAGGCTGGTTTATTGCCATATTCATACTTCCAACCGCCGGCATTTTACCTATTATTTACACTTTTTTTGTAAGGGATTAAATTATCACAAAACGAAAAAAGCAAGCTCAATGGGCTGCTCATATTATACTAAAAGATTTTCAAAAAAATCCTAATCTATCGTACCTATATCCCCTTCTGTTATATCAGGGCAATCTTTACAATCCAGACTGCGGTTGTACATTTGCATGGCTCTCAAACTCATACCCATACTTGAAAATCCACCATCGTGGAAAAGATTTTGCATAGTTACTTTTTTAGTAAGATCCGAGAAAATGGTAACACAATAATCAGCACATTCATCGGCTGTGGCATTTCCAAGTGGCGACATCCTTTCTGTAAAATCCATCAAGCCATCAATACCTTTTACACCACTACCGGCAGTAGTTTTGGTTGGCGACTGCGAAATTGTGTTCACCCTGATTTTCCGTTCCCGGCCATAAATATATCCAAAACTTCGGGCTATCGATTCAAGCAATGCCTTAGCATCGGCCATATCATTGTAACCATACAGCGTACGCTGGGCAGCCACGTACGATAGGGCCAGCACTGAACCCCATTCGTTGATAGCATCTAACCTATACGCTACCTGTAAAACTTTATGAAACGAAACCGCCGAAATATCCAGGGTTTTCATCAGGTAATTATAATTCAGTTTATCGTAGGTATTTCCCTTTCTCACATTCATCGACATGCCAATGGAATGCAGGATAAAGTCAACTTTCCCGCCAAAATGCTCCATGGTTTTATTAATCAGCGCTTCCAAATCTTTTTCACTCGTGGCATCGGCAGGAATAACAAGTGAACCGGTTTTTTTTGCCAGCTCATCAAGTTCGCCAAAACGAAGGGCTACGGGCGTGTTGGTCAATACAAACTCGGCGCCTTCGGCGTGGGCTTTTTCGGCTACTTTCCATGCAATCGACATGTTGTTTAGCGCACCAAATATAATCCCCTTCTTCCCTTTTAATAAGTTATAAGTCATTGTTACCTTATTTAGTTTTGATTTAAATAATAGCGGCCAAAAATAGTATTATTCTATTAATTGCAAGATAACGTAGGTTTTCCAATCCAAAATGAAAACCGAAGAAATTAGTTTTTTAACAGCTCTTGTGCTGTTTGTAAGGCCGAACTGCTAATTTTTGTATCGGAAAGCATCTTGGCAATTTCTACAACCCTGTCTTTTTCTGAAAGAAGTTTTACATAGGTGGTGGTCGAATTTTCGTCAGAGTCTTTAGTTACAAGGTAATGATGTTGGCCACGCGCTGCAATTTGTGGTAAATGTGTAATCGAAATTACCTGTATTTCTTTGGCCAATGTTTGCATTATTGCAGCCATTTTACCTGCAATTTCCCCTGATACTCCACTATCGATTTCATCAAAAATAATTGATGAAACAAGGTTTCCTGTTGCAATTTGCGATTTAATGGCAAGCATCAGCCTTGATAATTCTCCACCTGAAGCAACCTTTGCCATTTCCTGCAATTCGCCACCTTTATTGGCATTAAACATAAAACTAACCCTGTCGGCACCATTATGGGCAAGCCCTTCGGTTTTTTGAAGTTTTAACAAAATTTTCGCATCAGGCATACCAAGTCCTAAAATTTTCGCGGTAATCTGAGATTCAATATCCGGAATTGCATGTTTCCTTTTCGTGCTCAACTCAGAAGCCATATTGGTGAGTTGACTCTTAATTTTGGCAAGTTGTTGTTCTACTGCTTGAATTTCGTTTGATACAGATTGATGCTGTTCAATTTTTTCGAGGTAATTATCCTTGATTTTAATTAATTCATCAATTCCATTTACCCGGTGCTTTTGCTCCAGGTGATAAATTAAATTGATGCGCTCGCTTAGTTCTTCGGTTCGTTGTGGATTTACTTCAATTTTATCATCAATTTTCATGAGCTCCCTCGCTACATCCGAAAATTCAACATAAGTGCTTTCAATCCTGGAATACATTTCTGTTAGTTCACGTGAAATGTTTTTTACCGGTTTAATTTCAGATAAGATATTATCGAATATGGAAGTCATTCCGTGTTCACCCTCAATCAGGTTCGACACAGATGATAACCTGGTTTTTATTTCACCGGCATTGTTGAGCACTTTCAATTCTTCTTCTATCTCCTCTTGTTCACCGGTTTTCAATTCAGCCTTTTCGATCTCTTCATATTGAAACTTGAAAAAATCCTGTTCCGTTTCTGAAATTTTTTCGCTTTGCCTGAGCAGTTCCAGTTTTGATGTGAGCTGTTGATATTGAGCAAATATTTTTGAATAACTTTCCAGGAGTTGTCCATTTTTACAGAAATGATCAACTACTGCAAGTTGGAAGGATGAACTTTGTAATAAAGTTGTGCTGTTTTGTGAGTGCAAATCAAGCACCTGGTCGGCCAATTCGCGAAGCTGGGCAAGGCTTACCGGTGAATCGTTGATGAAAGCTCTTGATTTACCGGATGGAAGTATTTCACGACGTAATATTGTGTTATCAGGATCAAAATCGAGATCGTTTTGCGAAAAAAAACTTTCGAACTTTTTTTTATTCACACTAAATAATCCCTCAACAACACATTTTTCCGATTTATTTTTGAGCGATTGCAAATCGGCTCTCTTACCAAGAATTAACGAAATTGCACCAATTACAATTGATTTTCCTGCTCCGGTTTCGCCTGTCATCACCGAAAATCCCTCAAAAAAATCTACTTCAAGATCATCGATGAGTGCAAAATTCTTTATCAATAAATGTTTTATCAATGCAGTAGCGTGTTACATTAAATGACAAAAATATGGAAATTAAAAGAGGAAAAAGGAAAGAAAAAAAATGGATCGTTAATTTTGACCTATAATTTTTTGATAATCATTGGCATGTGAGGGGTCAATTTCCTTGAGAATATTCACAGCTTTGGTTTTATCCATGGGAGCAGCGTCAGAAAAAATATTGATAAACTCATCACGTTTGGCTTCCATAAAAAGCTGCATTGCAAACAAACGCGGTTTTTCGCGATGCGCACGCTGCAAAAGCTCCAGGGCATCCATAATACCCTGCCTCCCATTTTCGACATTGTCGTACATCAAATCGAGACCAAGACGGTGAAAGGTATAATTTGCCTTACGGATATTGCTATAGGATGAATTGTTGTAATTTTCGGCTAACCAGTAACGGTTTTTCATGCTCTCGAAAGCTTTCCAGCCCGACTCACGGGCGCTTTGAGCAGTATTAACAACGTTTTGTGCCTTGTCGAAATATGGTGAACCTCCCATACTTTTAAAGGAATCATAATCCAAACCTAAAAACATATAAATGTAAAATGCAATGGTTGAGGTAAGGTTTGAAGAAAAAGAATTATCACTGTAATCGATGGGCTGCCCCTCCTGCCACTGAAACTGAAAGTCGTTATCGATATAATTAAATACCGTTGAATTGTAGGAAGTTCCAAAAACAGGCCGTTTCAACACCAGGTTTATTCTGCCCCGAAACTCATCCGACGACAATTCCTCCATGATGGTTATGCCAATGGTGCATTCGATACGCTCATCAATTTTATACGAAAATTGTGTCCAGTGTCTGTCGTTCACAAATTCATAAAGTCCCTTTCTGAGTTCATTAAACTTTTCACGGTTCGACTGCTGAACTTGTGGTGCTGATACCTGCACCGATGCATTAAATTCCTGTGCTGTAACAAGTCCGGAAAATATGAATATTAAAAAGAAAGAAAGATAATATTTAGTCATTATTGCAAAGTTTAATTTGATTTGCAAATACTCAAAATGCTTAGAGCAGCTCGGAAATTTTATCAAGAATGTCTCCGGCAACTTCTTTTTTTGATTTTAAATGATAGTTGCTAACCTTACGGTTTTTATCAATTATCGTGATTTTGTTTGTACTAACGCCAAACCCGGCACCACTATCTTTAAGAGAGTTTAAAACGATTAGATCAAGATTTTTATTATCGAGTTTTATGCCGGCATTCTGCAACTCATTTTCGGTTTCAAGTGCAAAGCCAACCAGAACCTGATTTTTAGATTTTTGTTTACCGAGTGTAGCCAGGATATCTATGGTTGGTTTGAGATGAATTTCTTTTTTATCAGCGGATTTTTTAATTTTCTGAGGTGCAACATTTTCAGGAGTGAAATCTGCAACAGCAGCAGCCATAATGGTTACATCAGCTTTTATGAACTTTGCCGAAACAGCCTCGTACATTTCCCGGGCCGAAATGACATCGATTTTTTCAATACCTGAAACAGAAAGCTTCAAATCTGTCGGGCCGGACACAAGTGTTACTTTTGCCCCCCTGTTAGCAGCCTCTTCGGCCAAAGAATAACCCATCAACCCTGAAGAATAATTCCCGATAAATCTAACGGGATCAATAGCTTCGTGGGTAGGGCCGGCTGAAATTAGAAAATGTTTTCCACTTAGTGATTCACTTTTCCTGAAATAAGCAAACAAAACTTCAACAATATTTTCCGGCTCTTCCATTCTGCCGGCACCAGTTAAACCACTGGCCAGTTCACCTGTTTGTGGTTCGATAAGTTTATCGCCCCGATTCACAAGTTTTTCGATATTTTCGGAAGTCGTGGGATGCTTATACATATCGAGATCCATTGCAGGTGCAACAAACACCGGGCATTTGGCCGACAAATAAGTTGTAACTAAAAGGTTATCCGCCATTCCTGAGGCCATCTTACTAAGTGTAGCCGCCGATGCAGGTGCAATCAACATCAAATCGGCCCATAGCCCCATGTCAACATGGCTGTTCCATGTACCATCTTTTTGATCAAAAGGAAAGGTAAGGGCGGGAAGTTTTGAAAGGGTTGAAAGGGTTAAAGGTGTTACAAAATCCCTTGCGTTCGGGGTAAGGATAACCTGAACCTCAGCGCCTTCTTTTATAAGAAGCCGTACAAGATAAGGAATTTTGAAAGCTGCAATGCTCCCTGTAATTCCTATTATTATTTTTTTGCCGGCGAGCACTTTATTCTATGATGTCGTTTGAGATTTTATTTTGGGCTTCTTTTGATGGATTCCTATAATAAATTTGATCATCCAAAAACTCCTGGATAGCCATCAATGTAGGTTTTGGAAGCCTTTCATAAAATTTTGCGATTTCGATTTGCTCACGATTTTCAAAAATTTCTTCAAGGTTATCACTTGATGTTGCAAATTCTGATACTTTTTTATTCAACTCTTCTTTCAATTCAAGAGATATTTGATTTGCCCTTTTTGACAACATTGCTGTTGTTTCGTAAACATTTTCTGTACCCCTGTTAAAATCGTTCATTCTGCGTGTTACAGCAGTTGTATCTGTTTTAATTTTCTTGTAATCCATATACTATAAGTTGTTTAAAGTTCTTCAAATCCTGATGTGCGTAATTTTTCTTCCACTTTATCGTGCAATCTTTCCACATCTGTTACATATTCACTCTCCGGGTAAAGCGCGATAAAATCAAAATAGGCCTTCACCGAATTTTCGAATCTTTCTTTCTTTTTGTCTTCAATGCTCTTAATTGCATAACTATAATATGCCGTAATAATATTGTACAACACATCCTCCTTGAACTCGGTATCGGGGAAATCTTTCAACAAGTTTTCATAAGATATGATAGCTGCCCGGTAATCTTCCATTTTAAAATAGAGATTTGCAATATTATAGGATTTCTTTTCGAGCTTGTCCCTAAGTTCAATAATTAATTCAGTAGCTTCAACGGCCTTTTCTCCATAAGGAAACCTGTTGATAAATAATTGAAACTCATCAATAGCTTCCCTGGTAACTGTTTGATCGAGAGAATACCGGGGGCTGTCCAAATACTTCGTGTAGGCAATCATAAAGCTGGCTTCTTCGGCAAATTCACTGCTGGGGAAATTTACCGAAAACCTCTTAAAATAGTAGCTTGCCATAACATACTCACGTTCGTAGTAATATGCATAAGCATAGTAATAATAAAGCTGTTCGGCTTTGTCGGTACCCCGATAAACAGGAATTAATTGTTCAAATACCTGAAGCGCCCTGTAATAGTCTCCCTTTTCGTAGTATTCTACGGCTTTTTCGTACTTCATATCATTGTCAGTACTCTTAAGCAGTTTTTGATGTTTACTGCAAGACGAAAAAACTATTGCTATGAAAATCAATAGTATAATAGCGGGTTTTCTAAACATGGGCGCAAAAGTAATATTATTTAACGGATTAGATAACGTCATTATTTTTCAAAAATTTTCAACTACACAATTTCTAACGATTTGTTTTACATGCAGTCAATAATATTGGGTGATTGTTGATTATCAAAGGAATTGTTATAATTTTGCAAAAAATATTAAATGACATTTAACATTAATAAAAAACATTATGGATCTTTTCGAAAAATTTAAGAATTTGGGGCCTTTGGGCAAATACAATAAAGAAGCTTTTGGATACTTTATATTTCCAAAACTTGAGGGTGAACTTGGGCCGCGAATGACATTTATGGGAAAGGAAATGCTGGTATGGTCGCTTAATAATTATTTGGGCTTAGGAAACCACCCAGAAGTTAGGAAAGCTGACGCTGATGCTGCTAAAGAATGGGGACTTGCATACCCGATGGGTGCCAGGATGATGTCGGGGCATACCAGTTACCACGAAGAATTGGAACAAAAACTTGCGGCCTTTGAGAAAAAAGAATCAGCCTTCCTGCTCAACTATGGTTACCAGGGCATGGTATCGATTATTGAAAGCCTTGTTAGTCGTCGTGATGTAATTGTTTACGACTCTGAGGCACATGCTTGTATCATTGATGGTTGCAGACTGCATTTTGGAAAACGCTTTGTTTACCCGCACAACGATATGGAAAATCTCGAAAAGGAACTTGAGAGAGCCACCAAACTTGCAAATCAAAACGGTGGTGGAATATTGGTGATCACCGAGGGTGTTTACGGCATGTCGGGCGATCTTGGAAAATTAAAAGAAATTACTGCATTGAAACAAAAATTTGATTTCCGTCTTTTGGTTGATGATGCGCATGGATTTGGAACCATGGGGAAAAGCGGTGCAGGAACCAGTGAACATCTTGGGGTAATGGATGAAGTGGATGTATATTTTGGAACATTCGCAAAAGCAATGGCGGGTATTGGTGCTTTTGTAGCCAGTAAGGCCGAGGTCATCGAATTTTTAAGATATAACCTTCGTTCACAAATCTATGCCAAGTCACTACCCATGCCAATGGTAATCGGTTCATTGAAAAGACTCGAATTGATTCAGACTCACCCAGAATTAAGAAACAACCTTTGGAAAATAGTAAATGCATTGCAGGATGGTTTAAGAAAAAATGGTTTCAACATCGGGAAAACCGAATCACCGGTAACTCCCGTAATTCTTCAGGGTGGGGTTGCCGAAGCCACTCAAATAACCTATGACCTAAGAGAGCATTATAAAATATTCTGCTCTATTGTTACCTACCCTGTGGTTCCAAAAGGTATAATCCTATTACGGATAATCCCTACGGCAAACCACTCCCTCGAAGACGTAGATTATACAATCAAAGCATTCTCAGACGTTAAAAAGAAACTTGATGCAGGTGAATATCCCAGTGAGATGATTGATGCTCAAAAAATAATGTGATTTTAAGCAACATAATTTTTATCATAAAAACCCATGCTAAATGTATGGGTTTTTTATTTTTGCAAAAAACTAAGGGGGACAAATGGATCAGACAAACGACAGGAACAAAAGAAATGTTCGTAATTTCTTGATTATTTTTTCAAACTCACTCTCATACTTTATCATTTCGTTTATTTTTATGTATTTGTTCGGGCAGTTTGCCACAGCTATCGCCGGCCTTCAATTTGATTA
>CAZQIV010000019.1:0-66578 GCA_964593705.1 uncultured Lentimicrobiaceae bacterium
AAGCCAAAGATAACATTTTTTGAACTATCAACCATATTTTAGATTAGAGCCATAAATTTTAGTTTTTATGCAAACATAATAGTCCCCACTATTTCCTGCTAAAGAAATAAAAGAATTTGCAAATGGTTAAAACGAATAGATCTTTCAACTTGAAAAGTTTTGTATTTTTGTCAAAAAAGAAGTATGCCGGAGATTTCAAGATTTTATGGACTGATTATATACATGAACTTTAAGGATCATGACCCACCGCACTTTCATGTTTGGTTTGGCGATTTTAAAGCTATTGTAACAATTCAGGATGGGATAGTTAAGGGAGAAATGCCGAAAAGAGCGCTTAAGATGATTTTTGAATGGTTAGAAATTCGCCAAACTGAGTTGTTGAAAGATTGGGAATTAGCTCAAAACGGAGAACCATTAAATAGAATTGAACCATTAAAATAACAGATTATGTTTTTAGAAATAGTTAAAGCAAAATATTTAGGCGATTACAAAATATTGTTGGATTTTAATGATGGTATTTCAAAGGCCGTTGATTTAAAAGACGAACTGAATGGAAAGGTATTTGAACCCCTAAAGAAAAGAGAATTCTTTAAAAATTTTTACATAAAATTCAATACCATTGAATGGGAAAATGGAGCCGACTTCGCTCCTGAGTACCTTTATCAAATTGGCGTCACAAACGTTAATGAATTGACAAATAATATTAATCCTCAAATTGTTTGAAAAAAAATTTGAGACCAGTCTAAAAAGCTATAAAACCCCTAAATCCCCTGAAGGGGACTTTCCCAAACTACTGATATTTAGTACTTCTTCCGTCATCTGACGGATTGGGGTAAAAAGGACTAAAAATCAGTAGTATTGGGTTTTTTAGACTAAACTCAATTTTCCTAATTCCTACTATATTCAAATCATCAATTGCTATTTAAAAAAAGCCAAAGGGTCAATATATTTTTCCTGCAAATCCCGGGCATTATAGCATTCCAGACAATAAGTTCCAAAATAACAAAAAGGCTTTCTTTCGTCAGGAATTAGGGGTCGGGGTTTGATCTTCAATATTTCAAAGTGTAAGTGATCAAATTGCCATCCATATTCATCTAACTCCTTCCGGTTCATAAACCTGGCAATCGGTGAAAAAGGGTCAACAGATTGCCCCAATTTTACACGAATCCCGGCCAGATGTTCATACACCGTCCAGATTAATTTACCGTCATCACACAGATGTTCGATGATTATTTGTGCAAACGGACCATCATCTCTTATGCTGATAACACTTCCTTGTCCAACGGAATAAACAGGTTCGTAGTCATAGTTAGCTCCCGGCCGAACGATGTCTATTCCGGTATGTAAATGTGCAGGAATATTTGGCCTCGCTATTCTGGGTTCTCCAAATTGCCCGATTGCTGTCAGGTTAATTTCTTCAAATGATTGTCGATTATTCGCATATACCGGAATAAGCCATCTGGTAGCTGTTTGAGCATACAAATGGCTTGTGTTCTGTAAAACAAAAAGAATTATAAAACCGAAAATTAGAAATTCACGCATCTATTTATAAAATCTCAAATTGAAGAATCACTGTCATGTTTTATAAATTGCAAATTGGGATTAGGGGGCAAAAACAATTTTTGTGAACATTTCTTTTTCTCCCTGCTGAATTTTCAGAATATAAACCCCCGGAACTAAACCCATTTCTGAAAAATCAATTTCCAGTTCATTGCTGCCTTTTGTCAGAATGTAATCATGAATTGTCCCAACTTTATTGCCATCCAAATCAAAAACCGAAACTATTATTTGTTCAGCAACATCAGCATTAAATTGCAGATGTACAAATTCCCTGGTGGGATTTGGCCAAACCCTCAATTCATCCATAAGCTTGGTTTTTTCATCCATTCCAACATAACTAACAATCACTTCGTTTGAAGGATTCGATTCAAAAGTATCCCAGGCAGTGGTAACTTTATAAACATTATACATCTGGATTTCCTGATCCAGGAACTCATAAGTTCCGGCCGGAATCGTTCCGATGATCTGATCCTGATTATAAACATTAAAATGTGAATATTCCCAAAGGAAAGACCTTGACGGTTCTGACGATGTTATTTTTTGGGGAAGGCCAATATTTTCGGGATCCAGATTGTTAAAATCTCCATGATCCTGAAATTGGGCAATTCCATCGCCTGCATCAACCACAAAACCCTGGATGTTCCAATTAATGTCCCAACCAAAATAGGTGGACATGCTCACCCAATCGGAGCCATAAAGCAACATATCACCCTTGAATGGAACAGCAGGGCCATCGTCGGTTCCGGCAGGATAAACACCTTCGGTATTGATCACGCGGTAACCCATCCACAATTCCTGCGATGCATCAATCAAAACCGGGGTCCACAAATCATAAGTATTCCATTCGTTGGGGATGGGATAAACAATAAACTGCTCCCGAATCAGCTCACCGGCATAATTCTGATTGCCACCTTGCCATACGCGGATAAAAAACTGCGCGTTGGCATCGGCAATAAAAATTGATATTTTGGTGAGGTACTGGCCGTCAAATTCAGCAAGATCATCGGTGGTAAAGCGGATGGCCGCATCGAATATTTCTATGTTTTCGCCACCAACGGCATCGCTGTTCTGGCCATCATCCCAGTACAGCCATTCTCCTTCCGAAGCTGGCTCATCCCAAGTGAGGTTGATCGCAAGATCCGGCTCGGTTTGTTCGGTAGCTTCCAGATTTAACGGAGGAAAAAGCAAGGGTTCGGGGATAAATATACTTTTGAAAACCGCCGGTGATTCACCACCATCGTAAACTGCGCTTACTCCAACCGTGTAATCCAGCCCTGGTAATACATCCATGGAAACGTACATTTCCTGAATGTTCGCTGCCAAAAGGATTCCATCGAGGTAAAGATTATATCCGAGCAAAGTCTTTTGGTTTCCAATTGGTTCAAGTGCTTGCGGAATTCCCTTTTCATCAAAAGCAATTCCTGCACGGATCATAAAATCCATCTCATCATTTATGAACCAGGTTTCGCCGCCATCGGCGGTGGAATACGAAAATCCGTCAGGTTGGTTGAGGTCGCCCCCAACTTTGTATAAATTCCCGGTTTCCCACTGGCAGGTAGCATAAAAACGCACATTGGCAGGAATGGGAATATCGAAGTTGGCGATTGTCCAGGGCGAAGCAATATCCACGAGATAGGGGCCTCCAAAAACAGTATTCAGGGAAGGTGATCCACCATCATCACCCAAAATCCAAACCTTCATCTGTTCGCCGGAAACTCCGGGACTGGTAAATAATTTTACCTGCCTGAGGTAACACGATTCGTTGTACTCAAAAGCATTGGCCATAAATTCGTTACCCGTAGCTGTTCCCACCCAGTAGAGTCCGTTGGCCTCCCCGTCATCGTAGGCCAGTTCGATGGAGCCAAAACCAATCGGGGCTTCCCAGGTTACGAAAATATCATTCACGCCCTGCTGCTCCACCTTTAAATTGTGTGGAGGATAATTACCCGGAATCAGCGGTGTGAGCGTTACATCCAAAACCGTGTTTTCATTCAGATCCAAAGCTTGCTGCTGGTAGTTTTGATATCCTACCGCTGACACAGAAAAATCGTAAGTGCCGGCAGGAACATCCATGCTATAGGAGCCGTCCTGTAGACTAAAAACCAGGTAAGTACCCAGGGCAACCGTGGCATTTTCGATGGGGTTTTCATCCTCGTCGCTGATAATACCACTGAGGTTCACATCCGAAGCCACCTGATTCTCAGCGGCACGGCCCCAAATTTCGTAGTTGAAAGTCCCGTCATCCGGGCGATACCAGGCCATGTACAAATCGTCCACCGGCCCGGTGGCTTCGCCCACAATTTGCACCCAGGCAGCATCTTCGGTGGTATTGCTAAATTCCATCATCTCCGACCAGATAGAGCCATTGTCGATGGAATATTTGAGATAAGCCCGCTCGTTGCCGGTGTAAGTTTCGTCGCTCCAAACAGCATAAATGCGGTGGTTGCCCGGGTAATTTGGCGTAAGCCAAATATCGGGGCGGGACGATGCGCTGCTGTTATCGGATAGGTTAACAGGCGTTTGCCAGTTCTCCCCAAAATCATCCGAACGGTAAAACATAATATCACTTTGCAGTCCATCCACTTTTGCAGAAACAATCACGTAAACACTGTTCCCGAGAATCTTTGTGTTGAGCCTTGCATTGTATGCCCCATCGTTGGTGATGTTTACGGGAGCAGTCCAGCTTTGCCCAAAATCGTTTGTTTTTGTAAAAAATAAATCCAGCTCGTTGTAGGTCGCCCCGGTTTGTTCGTTCCACACCACCACCATTTTGTCGCCTTGTCTGGCCAGATTACACCAGCGGGCATTGCCTGTGGTGGCAGATAAGTTTGCAGGTTCCGACCAGGTTTGCCCCGCATCGGTGGAGGTGGTGAGATAAATCTGGTAATCCCAGTCCGCATCGCGATCTTCATAAGCAATCACTATGGTATCGCCCGAAGCCACGATTTGCGGCACCTGTGCCAGATGGATGGAGTTGGTGATTTGTATTTCGTTGCCAAACAACTGCCCGCCATTTTCTGATTTTACCAGGAATATTTCGCTGTTGCCCGTAGTATTTCTATAATAAGCCACATACACATTTTCGCCTGTGGCAGCAATAACAGGATAATTAGCGCCGTAATCGAAGGCTGTGTAAAGTGTGAGTTTTTGCCCCCAGTTTTCGTCTCCATTTTCGCTTTTCCGAAACATGATATCACCCCACTGATTCCACACCAGGAAATAATTGTCGCTAATGTTTGCAATATCATGTTCATCGGACGGGCCGTACTCGCTGGAGATGTTTTGCATGTCGGCAAAGGAGACTTGGGACTGCGCTGCGCTTAGGCAGAACAGGATGAGCAAGGAGAGTAAAGTTATGTTTTTCATGGTGTTTGAGTTAATAGTTAATGGTGTAATCGTTATTAGTTAATAGTGTATTCGTTATTGAGCTTGTCCGCCCGCCGGCGGATTAATTGTTTAATCGTTAATTGTGTAATCGAAATTTCCTGTTTAGATCATTTAAAAAACGGTACTACTGCGAATTTAGTGGAAAGTAAAATATTAATGATTTTATAGTTGTTGGTGATAAAAATTAGTCAATAGATTCCCGCCTTGCCGTTATTGCAAGCAATGGTGTTGGCGAGGCAGTTCTCAGTCCCCGAAGGGTCGGGATTCCGCACGTGCGGGACTGCACTCCTATCAATGACGTATTTGTGTAAAGTACAGAAAACCTTACTATTAGACAGACCTCTCAGTCTCCGCCAGCTGGCGGATCCTTCGAGGTGACAAGGCTTTGGTGGGTTTGTTGGGGTGGATGTAGGCGGGCGCTTCGCGCCCGCCTACATCCACCCCGTGTAAAGCCAAAGCCTTGTCATTTCGATGCCGCATTTGCGGCTGAGAAATCTGTTTACAATGATAGCCATTATTTACATCCCCAAAAATGGTAGTAGAACCAAAACAACAAAGTTAAGGGGTTTTTGGTTTTGGGCTTCAAGGAAAAGGAATTGATTTTGGAAATAGAAACCGGTGGCAGCCATCTTAAAATATCCCGGGAAAACAAATAGAGAAGTGTTGGATATTTAATAATTTTTACTTTAGCCGGAAATAAAAATATGCTCCGAGAATGAATAGTAAATTAAGCATTGTAAATTACCCGTTTTTAAGCATTTGTAAATGCTTGCCATTATTTCAAAAGCTTGGGTGTGATTTTGATAAAGGAGAAAAAAAAGGTAATGGTACGTTTGTACAATCGTTGTACGTCGTGCTAAGAAAAAGACAGTGCTTTTTATAAACATAAAAAGAATAGATAGAATTTATGCTTTTTAACTCAATTGACTTTGCAATTTTTCTACCGGTAGTTTTTATACTTTATTGGTTTGTGACAAGCAAAAACTTGAAATTGCAAAATTTTTTAATAGTCGCGGCAAGCTATTTTTTCTATGGCTGGTGGGACTGGCGGTTTCTGTCTTTAATATTATTCAGTACACTTGTTGACTATTCGGTTGGTCGAAAACTCAGGGTAGAAGAAAATCAAACTAACAGAAAAATTTTACTTTGGATAAGTATTTTGGTAAATCTTGGGTTTCTTGGGTTTTTCAAATACTATAATTTTTTCCTTGATAATTTTATTTCTGCCTTTTCCTTCTTTGGAACAGAAATTAAAGCAAATTCATTAAACATAATTCTTCCCGTTGGAATTAGTTTCTACACCTTTCAAACATTGAGTTACACAATAGATGTGTATAAGCGAAAACTGGAACCAACCAAAGATTTCATGGCATTTGCAGCTTTTGTAAGTTTTTTTCCTCAATTAGTCGCAGGGCCAATTGAAAGAGCAACTCATTTACTTCCACAATTCTACACGAAACGAAATTTTGATTATAGCAAAGCAGTTGATGGAATGCGACAAATTTTATGGGGATTATTTAAAAAGATTGTAATTGCCGACAACTGTGCAGAATATGCCAATTTGATTTTTAACAATTCGGCTGACTATACTGGCAGCACATTGGTTTTAGGCGCTCTGTTATTTACATTCCAAATATATGGAGACTTCTCTGGCTATTCGGATATTGCCATTGGAACTTCACGTCTTTTTGGTTTTAACTTAAAGCAAAATTTTAATTTCCCTTATTTTTCGCGCGATATTGCTGAGTTTTGGCGACGTTGGCACATTTCTCTTTCAACATGGTTTAGGGATTATCTTTATATTCCATTAGGTGGAAGTCGGGGTGGCACCTGGATGAAAGTCCGTAATACTTTTATTATTTTCATTGTTAGTGGGTTTTGGCATGGGGCAAATTGGACTTTTATTATTTGGGGGGTTTTAAACGCAATTTATTTTTTACCATTATTACTTACCAAAAACAACAGGAACCATTTAGATATATTCGCAAAAGGGAAGCTTCTCCCATCTTTTAAAGAGTTTGGCTTAATTCTTTTAACTTTTAGCCTGACAGTATTTGCATGGATATTTTTTAGGGCTGAGAATGTTGGTGATGCATTCGATTACATTGCTAAAATTTTTTCTAAATCCCTCCTACTTAAATCCGAATTCCTTTCTGACGTAAAATTTATTAAGGTGTTGGTATTAATAGTTGTTTTCATAATTATTGAATGGTTTGGAAGAACACATAAATATGCCTTTGAAAATATTACAATTTTCCCTAAATATATCAGGTGGTTTGCATACTTGTTAATCTTAATATTATTGTTTGTTTTCCAAGGTTCAAAGCAAGGGTTTATTTATTTTCAATTTTAAAACAAATGAAAAAGTTTATTTTAAATATACTTATTTTTAGTTTATTGGGCTATACAACTTTCCTGGTTATAGATAAGATGGTTACTGTAGGATTAAGAAATAGTGATGCATTTGTTTTTGAGAATTTAACGAGGATTTATAAGGGTGAAATAAATTCAAATTTAATTATTAATGGAAGTTCAAAGGCACTTGTACAAGTATCGCCATACATTATTGACACGATGCTCAACTTTAATTCGTACAATTTTGGAATGAATGGGGCAAACTTTGAAATTCAAAATTTAGTTTACCAACTTTACAGGATTTATAATTCTAAGCCAGAGTATATAATACAGGTAGTTGGCGGTGAAACGCTGGAGTTAAATGAAAATCTGCACGAATATAAAAGGTTTGCTCCATATATAAATGATACTTTGGTAAAACGAGTTACAAGTAAACTTAATGGATTTTCTTTTGCAGATTACTATTTGCCATTTATTAGGTACTCTGGTTTTACAGTAGAAATAATTAATGGTGTTTCAAATTATTTTGGTGTAAAACTACCTACGGACAAGAGCAATAAATATAAAGGTTATATTTCGTATGATAAAAAGTGGGATAATTCATTTGAGCGTTTTAAAGAAATTTATCCAGATGGTCAGCTTATTGAGATCGACAATTCTTTAGTCTCTTTATTCAATAATTATATCGAGTCTTGTTTGAAAGATAATATAAATATTATTTTGATTTACCCCCCAACTTACTATGAATCTCACAGGTATATTAAAAATAGAGATGAAATAATTTCATTGTATGAATCAATAGCGAATAAACACCGAATTCCATTTTTAAATTATTCAGAAAATGAATTGTTCCGGTCAAAACAGTATTTTTATAATTCTCAACATCTTAATAAAAACGGAGCTGAATTATTTACAAAAGAAATTTGCATAGATATAATAAAAACCGGAGTGAAAAAACGATAGTACAACAATGTATTTGAAAATCAGACGAGATAGCAATAATGTCAAGGGTTGTTTACCACTTCGGTTTTTAAGTAACCTGATAGCGAATCGCCACACAATCGGCTACATTTCATATACAAATCCGTTTCGTGTCATACTTAGCTTGATTGTTAAAATATGAATTGACCAACTTAAAATAAACTGATAAACCATTTAAAAACATGAATAAGAAATCCGCTTACATCCGAATCTATCCCCTTTTCTTCGCATTTATTTTTATCACCTCCTGTAATTGGCAAAACAAAACAAATGCGCCACAAGACAGTGCCAATAAAAATCGTAACTACACATCAGTAAAAGGAAATCAAACTACCAGGCAAACTTATGTTGATCCTCTTTTCTACATCGAGGGACAGCTATGTCAGCATGTGCGCAGGATATTTCAGGATAAAAACGGAAACCTATGGTTCGGTACAAATGTTTACGGGCTTATGCGCTACAATGCCCAGGGTGATACACTTGAGTATTTCGATGAAAAAGACGGACTTGGCGGTGGCAGGATAACCGGAATTGTGGAAGATGCAAGGGGTAATATTTGGTTTGGTACTTATGGAGGACTTACCAAATATGACCCTTCGGCTTCGCTCAGGCTGGATGGAAAAACATTTACCAATTTCTCCGAGGAAGACGGCCTGCTAAATAATGAAATTTGGAGTTTGATCATCGACAGCAATGGGATATTCTGGATCGGCACCAACGAAGGACTAAGCCGATTCGATGGAAAAGAGTTTACCACTTTTCCCATTCCAAAAGCAGAAGTAAAGGATACAACAACAACTTATTCATACAATCGGATTACGTGCATCCTGGAAGACAAAAACGGGACGCTTTGGTTTGGCACCGATGGATTTGGCATTTGCAAATACAACCCTTCGGCTTCGCCCAGGCCGGATGGGAAAACCCAGCCGGATGGTAAGGCAGGGTTTACGCTCGTTACAAAGAAAGATGGTTTGCCCGATAATAATATTGGCAGCCTTATGCAAGATTCAAAGGGGAACATCTGGATAGGGACAATGTTTGGGGGGGTGAGCCGATACGATGGCGAGACTTTTACCAACTTTACCCAAGACGGTGTTGTTGATGGCATTGAAGTGGGTGGTTTTTTTGAAGACAAAACCGGAAACATCTGGTTTGCTGCCGAAAACTATGGCGTGTATCGCTATGATGGAAAATCATTTACCAATTACTACACAAATGACGGACTCAACACCAATGGAATACTAAGCATCCTTAAAGATAGAGAAGGACGTTTTTGGCTTGGTGGTTGGGGCGGCCTCTTTCGATATGACGGGAAAACTTTTTTCAGTGTTACAAAGGAAGGCCCCTGGAAATAATATTTGTATTATTGTTCGTGGGAATAATTAATGCTTCCACAATAAACAATACAACAAATTTATAAATGGTTTGAGGTTTCAACTAAATACTTTATTTAATCATCTAGTAGCTAATTCAATGTAAAATAATTTTCAAAATTTGGTACAAATAAGTAAGCAACTGAACACCTCAAAAAATGAAAGATTTTCATATCGCCTTGTCAAAAATTTTTGATAATATTGTTGAAGTAAAGAAAACATCAATCGAAAACAGGACTTATGACTAAAGAAGAAATTAAAATTAGAGAGAAGCAATTATTAGAATTGACAGGCGCATTTTGCGCTGAAAAACTTAATGATGATTATTTTCAATTGTGTGAAAAGCTTATCAAGAAACTTGGGAGAAAAAGAGATGTCCCTTTTCAGAGAGGCAAGCTTGAGATATGGGCAGCAGCAGTGGTTTACGCGATAGGTTCAATAAATTTTTTGTTTGATAATTCATTTGAACCTTACCTGTCGGCAGGGCAGATAAGTGAATATTTTGGAACAAAAAACTCATCAGTATCCAATAAAGCAAGTCAAATAAAGGACATGTTTAAAATGGATATTTTTAGCCCGGAATTTTCTACTCAACATACGACCCAAAACAATCCATTTAACGATATGGTGATGGTTGACGGGTTTATTGTTCCATTATCATCGATACCTGAAGATTTGCAACAAATGGTTAGAAATGAGAGGGCAGAAGGAAGGGACATTGAATTTACAACAAGAACTAAATAAAGAATACCTGTTTTAATGGAAGAAAAAATATATTTAGAACTCCTTGCTTTATGTAAATCAATTGTCGTGAATAATGCATCTCAGTGAACCTTTGTGTCCTCAGTGTCTAAGTGGTGAAATTTATAATGTTACCACTAAGACACAGAAGACACAAAGAAGCACAAAGTAAAAAGATTGAATAATAATGGAATTAGCGGCGCATTAAATCACGAAAAGATCAAAATTAAATGGCCGCCCCCATCATAATCGCTGGTCATTCTAATCCTCAAATCGGCGGAGAATAATCTATCATATTTTGCCGGAAACCATTGGATATTTACTTTATCTCCTGCAATTCATAAACGTGATAGTGCCCAAAACTGCCGGGTTGGTCTGCAATTATCTTAGCATAAATTCCCGGTTTGTTGTCGATCATCCAAAGTTTCAGTACTTCATCAAAATCGCCGGCAGCTTCCACCACCGTGCAATCGAAGATTCCGGCGGGAGTAGTAATTTGTTCCTGCCCTGCCACCCTAAACGAAACATCCTTCAACGGGAACAATGGCTCTGTATAATTATTGTTTGGCGGCAGCTCGGTATCCTCGGGCAGGTTGTAGCGGTCGTATCCATAAAAAATAAAATCGATGCTCAATGTTTGTTCTTCATCAACAGCCACAACATCGGCAGTAAGCATTTTGCTTTTAAAAGCGTCTGTTTCATCTATCAGTGTGGAATAGCTGTAAACAAGTTGATGCACATCCAGCAAGCCCATAATCATTTCATAAGGGTTGAGCCAGGGCAGGTTTTCTTCGTCTTCATAATATTTATAATCACCATTCTCATCAAAAAAATCTGCTTCCGTGAATTCTAAGCGCCCGGTATCGCTGGATTCTGTCTTTGCTTTTGTAGCAAGAATGGGCTCTCCATTTTTCTCCAGCAACAATTCATCTTCCGATTGCTCAATGATAATACTCTTGCCAGTAATAAAGCTCCGTAAGCCTATAATTAACAAGCTTTCATCCGCCGGGTTATAAATCCAGGTACCTCGATTTGTCGTAGTCATTCCTTCCTGCGATTCTATAAAAACAAAACTATCTGGCAATTCAAACTTAAGCGTGCCCAATACATCATTAGAAATCTGAATTTGCCAGGTGCCGGCCAGATCAGAAAATTTGTTCATCATGGCCGTTTGTTCAGGGAGGTATCGGCTGTAAAAAAGTTTGGCACCATCTTTATCCAGCACCATTTCATTTTCGTTAAGGGTAAGCACCTTGTTTTCGCCGGCAAAATCCTTGTCGAACCCGGAAGTCATATCGATGGTTTGCTTTTTTTTATTGTATTTCCATGTGCCTAATTCCATTCCAAAAATCACCATTTTCCCATCCTCCCTAAATTCAGTAATTTGCCAGGGCTCCTGTACCTGACCCTCAATTTCGGCTTTTGTAAGCAACCAACTACCTTCAACTGTTTGGGTACTCCCGGCTACGGCAAATACCATCAGCAATAAAACGATTGTAAATTTTTTCATCTTTTTTGTTATGTCTGGTAAAAGAACACTTTTTCCGTAGAATAAAAAAAGGGTTAATGGCAAACTTACCATAACCCTTTTTTGAGTACTTGAAAAACTAAACTGTAATCCTCCTTTTTTCAAGATTTGATACTTGCACTATTGGGGATGGGGAAAATCCCGTGGGGGAGATTATTTTGTGTCAATCACACCAACTGTAACGGTTCCAACTATGGGGTACTCGTCAGTAAAGTTCATGCCACCATATAAAACAGCATCAATCTCGTAATTTTTATCCGAAGTACGCTTAAGCGTTCCGCTTCCACTAATCAATGCAATAACATTGGGTATGGGGCCATTGGCGCATAATATTATGGGTAAATCTTCATCACCATTTAATTCGAGTATAGCCGTTACACCAACGGCAGGAACGTTGGCAAGGGATATTGTAAAGGAAACTCCATTAGCATCTTCCAATAAGAAAATTACACCTTCGTCAATTTCAGCAACATCACTATTTAAAGTGCTGTAAGTTGTTCCGTCGATGGTTAAACTTGCACTACCTTTAAATGAGCCTGATGGACCATTGTCATCGTCATCGTCGTCTTTTTTACAAGCGGTACTTAGCATAGTTGCTGCTAAGAAAAGCATTACTAAAACTTTTAAATTTTTCATCATTTTAAATTTGATTTATTTGTGAATGATATGTTGATTCATTTCTAAATATACACCCGCCCGAAAAATGGTATCAGGAGTATTAATTATCTATCTTAATAAATTCAAGAATTTCGGCCTGGGTCTTTCCTTCGATGGGAATTTTAACCTGATTTGCTAAAACCAGGGTGTAGTCATCGGTCATATCCACACGCAAAATATAATTTCTGTTTACCAGAAAAGCATGGTGTGGACTGATAAATCCGTTACCTTCAAGTAGTTTTTCAACAGCATCCATTTTCTTAGAAATCTCCAGGGTTTCGTTGTTTTTCAAATGGATGGTGGTTGAAATATCGTGGCATTGGCAATACAACACATCATCGGGATCTAATACGTAGATGCTGTTTTCGGTGTGTATCGTAATGCGTTTATTCATCATTTTCAAATTCTATGCGGCGAAAGTAGAGCGCGTAAACTACTTTCGGGCACTGAACTTGAATCCGCCGGAAGGGAACTTGAATGTGCTACAAATTGTCGAGAAGTTGCATCAATGCTTTTTTCCTTCTTGATGAAACAGGAATTTCATCATCGGAATCGAGAATCACAAAACCACCATCTGCTTTGTCAACCCTGCGAATGTGGTTGAGGTTTACAAGATAAGATTGATGCGGCCTGAAAAATCCTGATTCGGAAAGGATTTCATCGTAAAAAACGATGCCCTTCGAAACCATAATTTTTTCGCCGGTGGAAAGATAAAAGGTGGTGTAGCTGTTGTCGTTTTTACAAAAAAGAATATCTGCAACGTTCACCAAATACAGGGCGCTGGAGGTGCGCAACATAATTTTGTTAGGCCCATTATTTTGATTGATGTTTTGGAGAAAGTGGTCGTTTTGTCCGTTTGTCGGGAAATTGGCTTTTATCAAATCTAAAGTACTTTGCACGGCTGTCTGAAATTCGGTGGCATTCACGGGTTTCAGGATGTAGTCGATGGCATGAAACTTTATGGCTTTCAGGGCATATTGATCGTGGCCGGTAATAAAGATAACTTTAAAACTGTAGGGTTTAAGCCGTTGCAGCAACTGAAAACCAGTACCCCCGTTAAGCTCTATGTCCAGCAATACCAAATGGGGACGGGTTTTCCGAATAAGCTCGTAGCCACTTTCAACCGAGTCGGCTTCGCCCACTAATTCCACTTTAATAAAATACTCCGCGAGTAATCGTTTGTTTGTAGCCCTTATCCCGGGGTTGTCGTCTATTATTGCTGCTTTAATCATTATTCAAAATTGGAATTTGTAAGAACACCCTTACCCCGTGTTTTGTTTTGTCGTGGTCGTACAAATTTTGAAATTCAAACGTAAGATCCTTTTTACACCTGCGTTGGATCACCTTTTTGCGTTGCCTGAATATTTCAAGTGCTTTGCTCTTGTGCTGGCCATCTTCATTTTCGGAAAGTCCTTTGCCGTTGTCTAAAATTTCCACTTCGATGTAATTTTCTTTTTCATCAAATTGTAAACTCAATTTGCCCGGATATTTTAAATCTCGTAGCCCATGTTTTATGGCGTTTTCTACAAAAGGTTGCAGGAGCATGGGGGGGATTTCGATAAACTCGGTTTCCATTTCCGGGTCGATGGTGAGGGTTGCCTCAAAGGGTTTTTCCTTTCCGGCTCTTTCCAGTTCGATGTAATTTTGAAGCATCTCAATTTCCTCGCTCAGGCTGATGCACTCCTGCGATGAAAACTCCAGCACCGATCTGCTTAACGATGCAAAACGGCTTAAATAATCAGCGGCTTTTACCGCTTCATTCTTGTACAAATAGCCCTGTATCGATCCCATCACATTAAAAATAAAATGAGGATTCATTTGCGAAAGAAGTAGTTGTTGCTGCAATTCGCTTTGTTTAAATTCGGCTTGCTTACGCCTAAAAAAAAGCAAGGCCAACACGAGTGCTATCAATAGAACGAGAAATCCAATAAACAGCCACGACAAACGGATGCGTTGATTTGTAATTTTATTTTCGGCGGTAAGCAGATTAATTTGCTGCTCTTTTTTTTCGTTCTGATATTTAGTTTCAAGCCGGGCCATTTCTTTGCGTACATCTGTATCGCGCAGCAAATTCTCCAGGGCTCGGGCCGAGTCGTTCCAGCGGAAAGCTTCCTTATAGTTCAGCAATTGGATATTGATTTCATACAATAACCTGAGCGTGCTTAGCTTTTCGGATGCATAATTTGGAAATGCCGGATTTTGGATGTTTTGATTCAGCAAGGCCAGTGCTTCTTGCTGTTTCCCCAATTGCTGCAACAGTTCAGCTTTGGCATTGTTGTGGCTGATATGCTGGAAAGGATTATCGGTTAAAAATGTTTCCGCTTGTGTTGTTAAGTCAAGGGCTTTCTGGTAGTTGCCCATATCCTTATAGATTAAAGCCATATTGTCGAGGGCAACTTTTTGCCCGTTCCGGTAACCGATTTCGGTACTCAGTGTCAGCAGTGTATCGTAATATTGAATGGCTCGCTGATGTTGGTTTTTGTATTCGGCAACACCTCCAAGCTCAACGTAAAGCATGGCCTTTTCACGTGGGGGGGTGCAAACTTCGCAGTTTCTTATTTTGTTTGCTTTTGCAATATATGCTTCCCATTTTTCAAAATTACGTGCCTTGTAATACACAATAGCCGTTTGTAAGTAGTAATAGCTAAGGTTTGATTTATCACTGATGGATTCTTTGAGTTTCAAAGCATCCAGATGCATTTGGATTCCTGATTTGAAATCACCCTTTTCGATGAAACAGCCGGCAATGTTCACGTAAACCGCCGACATGCGGTGGGTGTCTTTCAGTGCGGTTGCTGCTTGCAACGATTGTTTGTACATGTCTATCGACACGTCAAATAAACCGCCATCATGGTATTCGCCGGCCACATCGTTGGCAATGGTCGAAATGGCGGCATAATTCCCAATGCCATTGGCCAGTTTAAGCGACATTAAATAGTAGCTTAAGGCTCTTGCCGGATCATCTTCGTGCGAAAGCAACAATCCATATCGATAATACAAGCGCGTTAAACCCAGGCTGTCGGTGGCCTTTGGCAATAGTAGTGTTACCTTATCGAGATACTGAGGGTTTTCAATTTGGTGCTGCAAGGGCATGAGTTTGCGCATTTCCAGATGATAAGCAATGGCTTCAGCAAAAAGATTAAGCTTTTCAGCGGATAGGGATAACCGGCGATAAATTTCAGCCCGTAGCAAGGTGTCATTTTGTGATTGATTACGCACAAGTTCCCCTTTATAAAATTCAAGCGCTTCAGCATAATATTGGCCGGAGTACAATGAATCACCGGTTTTTAAGGCAGGGAAACTACCCTCACCGTTTTGCCCTTTTACCGAAAACACCAAGAAAAAAATCAAGAGAAGAATAGGGAATCGCATAAGTTTTTTGCCAGATAAAAATAGTACGTCAAGTTTTTCATTTATTGCACCCCCAGTTAGTTTACACCGGATGCTGCAAATACAACAACTGACAAAAGTACTTTAAAAGCCGGTGATAGAGTTATATTTATTAACTGATGCCATGAAAGTTTTTCTTTACTGATAACGGGATAACGTACATTATCTAAAATCAAAATCCGGTTCATACATTTGTTGGAATATTTTTTTAATTTTGGCTTTGGAAAAGTCGGTATTGGAAACCAAAAAAAATACTTGACTAATGATAAAAAGTGACACTCCTGATATTTCACATGAGAGCAACAGACTTTTTCAGGGCATTGACCTTTTGATTGCTGAGGCAAGCAATAAAATGGCGATTTTTCTGAATAGCGAAAGCAACTTGCTTTGTTGGTCTATTGGCAATTTCATAAACACCGAATTAAAAGAAGAACAGCGATTAGCCTAGTACCTTTTCTCTAATATTCTGCCAAAAAATGGCAGAATATTAGAGAAAAGGTACTCAAGCAAAATTTAAAATGCATTGTGGTTCCATGAAATTAATAATCATCCATTAATCTGTTTAAAATCCTTTTTTGTATTTTTGTAAAAAATAGATTGTTATGCATACTATACATCTGAAAATAAATAACAAAGTTTACCATAAATTCCTTCAGTTATTGAGTAAATTTAATACAGAAGAAGTGGAAATTATAAATGAAGATCAAGATTTTATTTCGATCAAAAATTACCTTCAAACAGAGCTTGATGAAATTGAATCAGGTAAGGTGAAATTTATTAATCAAAGCGAATTAGAAAGTAGATTAGACCAAATTATTTGAATCACTTCATGAATATTATTTATTTTGATGACACTTCAATCAGAGATTTGATTTTTAAAGGATATACCATTGTTTTTCGAATAATTGATAATACGATCGAAGTTTTTGGGTTTGTGAAATATCAAGAAAAACCAATTGATTAGTAGAAACTTCAACTTACAACAGAAATGAGATATACCTTACAAATCATATTTCTAATTTTTAGCTTTTACGGGTTTTCACAGCAGATAAAAAAGCCTGAAGAACTAAAGTATGCTATCATCAACGACTCATTTTATTCAACAAACCTTCAGGATGATAGAGCAATAAAAATCTATTTACCCGAAGGATATGATGTGAATGAGAAATATCCTGTGATTTATGTTTTAGATGCCGACTGGATATTTATGCCTACGATGGCGGAAACCACAATATTATCAGAATTTGATGTTATCCCTAAATCTATAGTAGTGGGCGTTCTTTCACAAATCAAATCTACTACTTTGTGGCTTCCGGAACCAGAGATGCGACTCCAAGGCTGGAATCGGGAATGAAATTAGACAGTCTTTTTAAAATCAACAAAAATCCCAAACTTAAGGCCAGTCAGATACTTTACAATGCTGACCATATAGGCATTGCCGCGAAAGGATTAAACAATGGTATTTCATTTATTTTTTCTGACTTCATACATTATAACGATTGGGATGATAAACTCATTGATTCCCTTTCTGCAAACAACATTAATGCTCTCGACTTTATTAATCATCACGCAGAAACGATTAAGGAAATTTATGGAGTAGAATTCAAAGTTAATCAAGATGATTTAAGCTTAATGCAATCGTTAACCGAAACAGACGAAGACATTCGAGCAATACAGGATTTTGAAATAGAACACTTGGGCAAAAGCGATCATTTTTATGCAAGCTATGCGCAATTTTATGAGTATGCCAAGAGCTATGAAAAGGCATTGGAATATTGGAATATAAATTTAGAAGGCAATTATGAGCATAACCAAAATTTCTTTTATTACAGAAGACCCATCGAGCTTCTGTATAAAAAAATGGATGAACCCAAAAGAGCGATTGAGTACGCTCAGCAATTAATAATAAACCATCCGGATCAAGCGCTATTTCTCAATTATATGATTGGGAAAATAGCTTCTGAAAACAGCATTGAAAAAGAAGCCGGTTTAAAAGCAATAGCTGAATCCATAAAACATTACAAGGCCAATCGAGTATTTGATTTGGAACAAGCCAGGCAAATTGAAGAGACTTTGATGGACGAATAAAGACTACCGGCGATAAACAGGGCTGTTTATGGCCTGAAGCCCTCCAATAATCCCTGGAGTTTTCTTTTTAAATGGATGGTTTAGCCTGAGGCACTTTTATGGATGGCCTCACTTTAACATTTTACAGTTTACTTTCGCCTTGTCCGTTTAGTTCTGATTGTTGCTCTGTGTTTTTTTATCTTTTCAAATCGGCAACGCCAACAATTGTGTGTTCGATGGTTGCAATTGTTCTTTTTAATACAAATTTCCACCCATCATATCCACACCCCAAAGCTTAGATTTTTTTCTGTTTAACTCCAGAACGGTAAGGATAATTATTAAAAGTTTTATATGCAACACCTTGCGAAGAAAAGTTATAAAACCCTGCTCTTCTCCCAAAAGAATCAAAAGAAATATTTTCAAACAACTCCTTTAAAATCAAACCAATAAACACAACAAATAAAAAAACTTTCAAAACTTTTGTCAGGATTCGCCCCCTTCCACGACTGTTTATATAGTTCAAATAAATTAATAAATATAAACTCTTAAGATTATGAAAGTATTTTTCACATTTCTACTCAGCTTTTTTCTAACAAGCATTGTAGCCCAGGCTCAGCTTACAATTACCTCAACAAACTATTTCAATACCCGCGACCAAATGTTACTCGCCAACGAAATTAACGAAAGTGGTGAACCCTTTGCCGAGGCACTCGGGTACAACCTCGACGACCTCGACCCGATGGTTAAAAACCAGCCCGATTCTATTTCATATACTTTGGGTATCGAAAATTATGAGTACTCAAGATACCAACTCGGAACAGTAATTTCCCGCTCAGGAATTGGTCTGCACATGATGTGGGCGCCAATGATCAAGCAGATGGCTGCCATGGAATCCGAAGATTTTGATGGAATGTACACCGGTGGAACCCCCAATGGATTTAAGGAAGACGATGAGTTGATGAAAAACATCATGCACTTCGCCATGCTTGCCAACGGGATAGCACCAATGAGCCCCTGGCCTCAATTTGCCGAATTTCAAAGTGGAAACCCGCATTTGCCACAAGCTATTGAACCGGATTTTAGAATGAACTTTTCGTCCTTACGCTGGGACAGAAGCTTAATGGATAAAACCCTGAACCCCGGTGCCATGGGTCAAACACTCATGAAACAATACCTTTGGGCCCAGGATATGCTGGGGTCATTCCATGATGAAAACGAGGATGAGGTTGTTCCCGATGGTACAAATTCACCCGACTTTCCTGACAGTCCGGATTTCGACCCTGACAATAATATTTATTATGGTGGCGATAATACCGATGGTTTTATCGGTCAGGTGCTCACTGCCGAAGCCATTAATAAAACACTATTTCTGATAAATTCATTGGCTTATGATGGCACCGATCTCGGCATGGTTAATCCTGCTACTTATAATCCATCTGAAGGGATTAAATATTTCCCACACGGCATTGCGGTAACCGAAAGTCCGGTTGCACCCATGTTGCCACCAGAGGCCTCTGCTTTAGAGGTAACAGATGCTTCCAGCGATCTTTTCGACCAGCTATCCTATTTATGGGGAACCTTGAGTTATAAAAATATGATGGATCCAAACAACAACAGTGATGCGGCTCATCTTGCTTTTCACGAAGTTTTTGATGGCAATCCTTTCCCTGCACCAATGGTACAAACCGGAATGCCCGGTCCTTTCGACCTGATGATGGGAACCAGCAAGGTTATTTTTATGAACCTGATGGCCATGCACTACGACATGCTTAACGGAACTTTTGTAAATACTTCTGATCTTGAAGGCGGAATGCCCCAACCCGGCAACGAGATCAGTACGCTGAATGCCGGATATATTACCATGGTGCTTGCTTTGATGAAAGAAGAATTTTCAGGAACGCCCCTCGAACAAATGGCTTTGAATGCACTGAATATGCAGAGTTCGTTTATTGTTAATTCCTTAAAAGATCCCAACGGAGGATTTTATAATGGATATACCTTAAATGTAAGTGCAGACAATTCAGCCAAAACTGCCGTAGCCCAAGCTGCTGCCGCACGCGGATTATACGCCGCTTATGCACTTACCAATAACACCGACTATTTAAATGCTGCCGATGAAGCTTATGCTTTCCTGATTGAAAACTTTTATGTAGCCGGCCAAATGGCCTTTAAAACAGAACAGGATAATAATCAGGCTGTTTTTACACCGTTCAACTTTGCCGTAATTGCCGGAGGATTACGTGAAGCTTCTCTCGTTGGCGGGCACAGCGATGCCGCTGCAATTTATACCCGCTTTTTTAAAATGGTGGCCAACCTAATGCAACTTGCCGAATTTGACATGACCGGTGAAACAGGCAACGATTCAGATGGAGACGGCGTGCCTTTTATTCTTGACAACGCAGACCCCTTACCTCCTGTTTTTGCAACAGAAGCAACCATGGATTTAACCACTTATGAACAGCAGCTTAGCCTCCAGCCCGGTTGGACAATTATTTCCAGCTTTGTGCAGCCATATTCTCCTGCCCTCGAAAATGTATTTGGTGAAAATAGTAGCGCGGTTACATTTATGTTTGCAAACAATGGTATTTATTGGCCATCACAAACTATTAATACCCTTGGCAACTGGGATGTTTACACCGGATATAAAATCAAATCGAATGATAATGCAGTAATTAATTTCGAGGGACTGAAATCCGGTAACTCGGTAAACTTGCTTGCAGGTATAAACTTTTTGCCCGTCTTGAGCGAAAACGCTGTGGATAATAGTGTATTATTTGAATTGGGTAACGCACTTAATTATGCTTTCGATTTGCAGAGTGGAAATGTATTTTGGCCTGAGGGAGGACTCTATACGCTTACTTCTCTTGAGCCGGGAAAAGGTTATCTGTTAAACTTAAACAATGCAGCTACAGTTGTTTTCCCGGAAAACACTAAAAATTCAGTAGAAGAACAGCAAGCTTCTTTGTTTGTGAATAATACGCCTTGGGATGATGTGAATAAAACCGGAGAGGTACATATTATTTCCATCGATAAAAATGCACTCGCAAATCTTCAACCTGGAGATGTAATTGGGGCTTTCAATGCCAATGGTTTAAATGTTGGGATGACTGAATATACTGATGCCTCTAAAAATCTTTCATTGGTGGTTTATGGCGATGATAATACTACCGGGGCAATTGATGGCTTTTTGGAGAATGAAAACATAGCCTTAAAACTTTATAGGTTTTCCAACAATACCTCAACAAGCATTGAAGCTACTTATGACTTCGATTTCAACAACGGCACTTATGTTCCTAATGGTACTTCAAAAATTAACGATTTTAAAACCGGAACTACTGGAATTGATGCGGTTAACGAAAGTTCAATCAGCGTTTATCCCAATCCGGCCCACGGCATGTTGAATATTTCAAACTTCAGCGATAAAAACATCAATCAGATTAATATCCTAAACTCACAGGGTCAAAATGTTTATTCATCTGGCTTTAACAGTAATGCATCCACTGCAATAGACGTTTCCGGATTAAGCAAGGGTTTGTATTTTGTGAACCTATTGACCAACAAGAATGTTATAGTTAAGAAGGTTCTGGTAAACTAAAAAAAACATTAACGATGTTAAAATGCGGAAGTGGATTTATTAAAACAAGCAAACTTTATACATCACGATGATATCCAAAAAGAGGGAACGGTGTTTCCCTCTTTTTTTATAAATACCCCTAAAATTGGCAGGAGATTTTTCTTGATTTAAAAACAAACAGATATGAATTTTAAACCCATTTTCAGATTTTCGGAACTCAATGGTCGGCATTAATAGTCATTGGTAGTTTAGTTTCCCAATAAATGTCGCCCGTAGGGCAAATGACAGCGAAGCCCAATGTCGGCGCAGCCAATTGACACTCCTGTTATTTCACGTGAGAGCAACAGACTATTTCAGGGTATTGATCTGTTAATTGTTGAGGCAAGCAAGAAAGTGGCAATTTTTCTCAATAGAGAAGCTACCTCGCTTTATTGGTCGATTGGTAATTACATTAACACCGAATTAAAGAAGAACAACGATTAGCCTACTGTGCCAAAATACTTGCGACACTGTCGCAACAACTGAGTTAGATTCATCGTATTGATCTAGCGGAGAAGAACAGCCGGCGATTAATCTCTGCCCAATGAAATGCATACTTTAATATTGGTAAGAATTTACACCAAAAAAAATTATAATCGTACTCACCCATTTGTGTGAATTATTTCTTAATTTTGTCCTTACATCATAAACACGCTCAAGGAATGAACAACAACATTAGTCAGGCAAAATATCCGATTTTAATTATTTGTAAACGCTTACAAATACTTAAAAACGTTTTTATTGCTGATTTTCTATGCCTTGGGGTTTTTTTACCTAAAAGAGAAATATAGTGAATAATTACATCGAAATGTTGTGGTGCTTTATAAACAAACTAAAAGGCAATAACGAAATAGATAATTATTTACTTTTTACAAATAGAAAACTTAGTGGAATTCAAGATGCAAAAATTGAAGATATTTTTGATGCAAAAACTGAAATTGAGAATAGATTAATTGGATTAGAAACAATTGAACTTTGGCTAAAACAGTATCCATTTATTGCAAAAACTTTAAATCTTAATAAACTTCTACTTCCTCTTAGTTTTGATGAAAATGACTTAAAATAAATAAATAATTCATTTAGTAAAATAGATAAGAAAAAGGGGGATTTGCCAAAAATCCCAAAAAGAGATATTGAGAAGAAAAATGAATTAAATAATTTAAGTAAAGGGTATTTTGACAATGCCATTAAAAAGAATCTTATTTATTTAGATCAAATTAGGGGTTTTCTAATGGACCCAATAAATTTAAAGTATTTGAACAAATATGAAAACACCATTGATGATATAAATGAAGAAATTATCATACATAGAAACGAATTCGATAAGTTTGATTTTATATTTAACTATTTATACAAGTTTATAATTGAAAACAACCCAGGATTAAAAAGCAATCGTAGTTTGGTTCACCTTTTTCTTCATTATATGTATTACAATTGTGATATTGGGATTAACGAATAATATATGCTAACACCAACAAAACATACTAACATTAAATTTTCTGTCATATATATTTCTGGAAAGATATTATCGTTTCTGACAAAAGAAACAATAATTAAATATGACGATTTAAAAGAAATGTTGGTCCACGAAATCGGAGTTAAGGCAAAAAACAATGTTGATTTTGCTCTAACTTTTTTATTTGCAATTGGTAAGGTTGAATATTTAAAAAATATTGATGCTGTAAAACTATTAAGCAACAAGAATGAAAATTAGTAAAATTTATTCTAATAAAAATTTTAAGAACATTGAGTTTAATGACAAATTCAATGCAATTGTTGCATTCATAGAAAGCGATAAAAAAGACGATACCCATAATTTAGGCAAAACTTCTTTAATAAGAGTTATTGATTTTTTACTCTTATCAGGTTTTGACAAAAACACAGATAAATTACTCGGGAATAATATTTTTATTGGTCAAGAATTTTATGGGGAACTAAAATTAAATAAGGGCAAATATTTGATAATAAAACGTTCCATAAACACTCCAACTAAAATATCTTTTAAACTAAACGATTCAAAACTAGATGATTTTAAATTCGATATTGATTGGGACGAAGAACTAACCTTAAAAAAAGCAAAAACAAGATTAAATGAATACTTAGACTTTAATGTTTTACCAAATTGGGATTATAGAAAATCAATAACCTATTTTTTAAGAAGTCAACAAGACTATTTAGACGTTTTTAAATTAAATAAATTTAAGGGAAAGCATAAAGATTGGAAACCTTTTGTTTTTGATTTACTCGGATTTAATGGGAAACTGATTTTAGAAAAATTTGAAGTTGAGGGAGAAATAGATGACTTAAAGAAAAAAATACAAACTTTAAGATTAGAAGCACAAATAGACACCTCCGAAAAAGATAGGATAGAGGGACTTTTGGAAATTAAAAAAAATGAACTTTCTGAAATTAAAAATCAAATAGATAAATTCAATTTTTTCAAAGAAGACATTCAAACAAACAAGGAACTTGTTGAAGAAATAGACGCAAAACTTCAAGCATTTAATACTGATAGATATAGAATCTCTTATGAAATCAACAAAATAGAATCATCATTATCTGATATAAATGATGATGTTGATGATAAAGCAATTAATAGTTTGTTCGAAGAAGTAAATTTGTATTATCCTCAACAATTAAAAAAAGAATATAATGATTTAATTAATTTCCAAAAATCATTAACCATTGAGCGTAAAAAATATCTTTTGGAAACTCTCAATCAGTTAAAAATTGAATATTCGGATTTAAACTTACACATTAAAGAAATTGAATATCAAAAAGGTGATTTATTGTCATTACTAACTCAAAAAGATAGTTACTATAAGTTTAAAAAATATCAAAGAAAAATAATTGGATTAGAAGTTGGGATTGAACGAATTAAAGATAAACTTAAAGCAATTGATAGTTCTTTAATTATAGAAGATGACATTAAGGAAAAGCAAGAATTAATAAAAGATAATATTTCAAGGTTAAAAGAGTCACTATCTGAAAGAAAGCATTCAAGTATCAATAAAATTTTTAATTCAATTATAAAAGAAATAATAGATACTAATGCTTTAATTTCATTGAAATTAAACAATCAAGGAAATGTTGAATTTAACGCTGATTATCAAAACAAAACAGATTTATTAAAAACTTCTGAATCACAAGGTACAACATATAAAAAATTGCTTTGTGTTGCATTTGACTTATCACTGCTAGTTAATTTTTCAGATAAATCATTCTATAAATTTGTATACCACGATGGAGTATTGGAAGGGTTGGATGATAGAATTAAAATTAGATATATCAAAATCGTAAAAGAGTTCTGTGAAAAATATGATTTGCAATACATTGTTACTTTAATTGATTCTGATTTACCAAAAGACATGCCTGATCTAATTGAAGATAAAGATATTTGCTTAAGACTCAATGACAAAGATGATAATGGGAAAATATTTTTAAATAGTTTCTAAAAGCAACACACCACAACAAATAGGCGGATTATTCGGCGTAGCCGCATTAATCTTGTCAGCCAGCTGGCGGATTGGATTTTAACCCGCTCCCAGGAACATCTATGTGTTTTCATTTGGAAAAGGTAGCTTTTGAGGTGGGATGTTTTTAGGAATGGTAGAATCTACCCTTGGTTTCAGCACAAAATTTATTGCTGCAATGTATTATTTGAAGAACTTTTGTGATAAAAACTCTGTAAAAGAGCTTCTTACGAAATTAGATTACAATGATGTTAATGAACTTAATTGTAATCAACTGTCACTCAACTTGTTTTAAGTGGACAGTAGTGGTAGGAGATACTTAAATAAAAACTTTTACCGATATCTCGTGACTTTCAAATTAAAGTAAATAGAAATAATTTCACCTTTTTTTAGACAGCCCCTTTTTGCCCTTATCCAATACCCCACCAACGATCGCAGTGAGGAAGAGTCTATTTTATTTTCTTGTCGAACAGCAGTGAAACATTTTTAAAAACTATTTCATATCTTTGCTTAAAAATGCGTTATGAAAAATTACATTCTTCTAAGTATCCTTTCCATCTTCTTTTTGCACACATCTTTTGCCCAGGGGCCACAATCCATCAGCTACCAATCTGTAATCCGTGATAATGGTGGGGCTTTACTGGTAAACCACGAAATTGGCCTGAGATTAAACATTCACAACTTAACAGCATCCGGCGCTGTTATATACCAGGAGACACAAAATGCCACAACTAACCAGTTTGGACTTATTCAAATAGCCATCGGGCAGGGTAGTGCTACAATAGGTAGCTTTAGTGAAATAAACTGGGGTGTGGGAGCGAAATTCATCGAAATACAGGTTGATCCTAATGGAGGAAGTAACTACAGTTCGATGGGCACTACGCAACTGCTGAATGTGCCCTACAGCCTCCACGCCAACGAAGCCGCGACTGGTAACGATGACAGATGATCAACGAGATGCCCTTGAAGACCCCTATATCGGCATACAAATATTTAATACAGACACGCGTAAAATAAATTATTTCGATGGCTATGGCTGGCTCGAGATAAACGGAGTGAGGCAAGCCAGTTTTGATTGCGGAAACCCAATGCTGGATGCCCGCGATGGAACCTACTACAACACTGTTGAATTAGGTGGCAAATGCTGGATGGCAGAAAACCTGAATCACGGCACGATGATTAACGGCCTGGAAGAACAAAGCGACAATGGCGTGGTGGAAAAGTATTGTTACCAGAACAACACTTATTTGTGCGACAACTCCTACGGTGCATTGTACCAATGGCATGAAATGATGCAATACAGCCAAAGTGAAGGAGCCCGCGGTATTTGCCCCGAAAACTGGCACATCCCTTCTGATGCAGATTGGAATGCATTGATTAATGCAACAGGCGGCGTGAACAATGCCGGTGAAAATCTTATTGAAGGGGGCAGTTCGGGATTTGAAGTACTTTGGGGCGGACAACGCAACCTGTTCACCTCCTACCCTTTTGGCAATGTTGGGCAGGGCGCTTTTTTCTGGTCTTCCAGCGAAGTAAACGGCAGCCTTGCGCTTGACCGCACCATCCTTAAAAACGATTCGGAAGTTTACAGTACACAGCGCGAAAAAAATTATGGCTTCTCGGTGAGGTGTGTTCTGGATTGATGATTTCAATAATTATGGAAATTGAGGTAATGAAGAATATTTTTTGGATATTAAGGAATCGTATCAGTTTGGTGGAAAGTTGGATCCTATGAATAATGAAAAATAATTCATAAACTTTCACACTGGATTTGCTTCATAATTTTGTCCTCATCGATTGTTTTCCTGATCAAATGCATCTGTGCAAAAGTAATGAGGTTAGCCAGCAGGTAGTAGTAGCTAAGTCCGGAAGCATAGTTATTGAAAACCCCCAGGAACATAACATCCTTGCCTTTCCCGGAATTTTCAAAGGAACACTCGAAAATAGAGCAAAACAAATAACACCACAAATGAAACTGGCTGCAGCCTATGCCATTGCCGATTATGTTACAAACCCGACACGCGAAGTAATTATCCTCTCATCGCTTGACATGACCATTACCGGCAAGGTGGCCGAAGCGGTGAAAAATGCCTGTAACCTTACCCATCACGTTGCACACTAATTAGAGTCTGTCTTTTTAGTAATGTCTCCCGCTGATTTCGCTGATAAGCGCAGATTTATTCTGCGCTTATCAGCGAAATCAGCGGGAGATTCTTTGGCCTCGGATCGAGATAGTTGACTTTATGGACATGCACTATTTAGTAATAAATATGGTAAATAAAAATATGCTAGTAAGTTTGACAAGTATTTTGGCAGGACTAATAAAAAATTTGTAGTTTTCAAAAAAAACTATATTTGCCACCGATTATGATAAAATTTGCTGCAACATATTATTGGTTTTACTTTTATTTCTTTAGCAGGAAATAGCGGGGACTGATATGTTTGCATAAAAAATAAAATGTTTAACACAAGGAAGCCCCGCATACTGCGAGGCTTTTTTTATGCCGAAAAATATGAAGATAGCCATACAGGGAACCATTGGGTCGTTTCATGAGATTGCCACCCGCAATTATTTTCATGAGGATGTGGAGCTGTTGCCCTGCGATACTTTTGAAGACCTTACCGAAAGCCTGGCACTGCACAAATCCAACTATGGATGCCTTGCCATCGAAAACTCTTTGGTAGGAAGTATTCTGCGCAACTATAACTTACTCCGTAAAAATCCGGTAAAAATCATCGGAGAGGAGTACCTGCGGATAAGGCAAAACCTGCTGGCGCTGCCCGGGCAAACAATTAGCGATATTCACGAAGTACATTCTCATCCTATGGCCATCGAGCAATGCAAGGAATTTTTTAAGGCTTATCCCCACATTAGGCTCATCAATTCCATCGATACAGCCCTGAGTGCAAAAGAAATTGCCGATAATAAAATTGAACGATGGGGAGCCATTGGCAGTGTGCTTGCCGCCGAAATTTATGGTTTGGAAAATGTTGCCGCCGGTATCGAAACCAATAAGGAAAATTATACCCGTTTTTTAATCCTGTCGCACCAAAACAACGGCATAAAGCACCACGACTTCTTCAATAAAGCTTCCATCTGTTTTGCCTTACCACACCAAACGGGAAGCCTGTCGAAGGTTTTGAGCATCATCGCATTTTACGAAATCAATCTAAGTAAAATCGAAAGTTCGCCCATTATGGGAGAATTGTGGAGCTATCATTTTTATGTAGATGTAATGTTCGACGATTACGAAAGATACAAGCAATGCCTGTCGGCAATAGAACCATTAACGGTTGACTTTGAGATTCTCGGAGAATACAAATTCGGAGCTTCCTCAATGGAAGGGCTTCATAAGTTATAGAAAGGAGTTGGCAGTCCACAGCTTGCCTCGCCGCAGGCGGGTGGGCAGTCCACAGTGCCGGGCTTCGCCCGTGCATCCTCGAAAAATTACGAAAATCGAAGATTTTCTATTTTTCGGGATTGGCAGTCTTCATTAAGGAGTAAACAGTAAGAAAATTAATAACAATAAATGACGCGAAGCCAATGACTTTTTAACCTAATAACGAATAACAATTAACCAATAACAATTAACGAATAACCCAATAACCTCTACCCTCATGATAATCGAAAAAGCCAACAGGCTCAACACCACCGAGGAATACTATTTTGCCACCAAGCTACGTGAAATTGCAAAGCGAAAGGCTACAGGCGAGGACATCATCAACCTGGGCATTGGCAGCCCCGATTTGATGCCACCTTATGCTGGTATTGATGAACTGATGAAGCAAAGCAAAAATGCCGAATCTCACGGCTATCAAAGCTACACGGGTATTCCACAACTCCGCCAGGCTTTCGCCGGATGGTATGAGGAGTACTTTGGTGTAAGGCTAAACCCCGAATCAGAAATCCTGCCCCTGATGGGCTCAAAAGAGGGGATCATGCATATTTCGCTGGCATTTCTAAATCCCGGCGATAAAGTGCTGGTTCCCGATCCGGGCTATCCTGCCTACAATGCTGTGGCCAATATTGTTGGTGCCGGGGTAATAAAATACAACCTTCGTGAAGAAAACAACTGGCTGCCGGATTTTGATGAACTTGAAACCCTGGCATCGGAGAAAGTTAAAATTTTGTGGTTAAACTATCCACACATGCCCACCGGAACAAAAGCTACTAAAGCAATGTTTGAAGAGCTTATCAGTTTTGCAAGGAAATATAAAATTCTGGTGGTGAATGACAATCCATACAGCTTTATTTTAAATGAAGAACCCATGAGCATTCTATCGATTCCAGGGGCAAAGGAAGTAGTCATCGAACTTAACTCTTTAAGCAAATCCCACAATATGGCGGGGTGGCGCATTGGATGTGTTGCCGGAAATGGCGATTATTTAAAATGTATCCTTGCCATAAAAAGCAATATGGATTCGGGGATGTTTAAACCCATGCAATTGGCGGCAGTAAAGGCTTTGGCCAAAGATCGCAACTGGTACAGAGCCATCAATGATGAATATGCAGTGCGCCAGTTAATGGCGATGGAAATTTTTGATGGGCTGAAAGTGAAATATGTTAAGGCTCAATCGGGGATGTTTGTATGGGGTAAAATACCGGATGAATTTAAAGATTCTTATGCCTTTTCCGATCACTATCTCAACAGCAAGGCTGTGTTTATTACACCCGGGGCTATTTTTGGGAAGAACGGAGAAAAGTATGTGAGGGTATCGCTTTGCAGCACGCAAGAGGTTTTTCGGGAAGTACTAAGGAGGCTGGGAAATGATTAGTTCCGGTAAATAGAGTAAAATTAAAAAAATATAAGATTTAAGCTTATGGATTTTAGATATAAGATTTAAGATGTTTGGTGATAAATAACAGTGATGAAAATTTGTCAATAGATTTCTCAGTTCCCGAAGGGTCGGGACACGCTGCTTCGCTTCTTCGAAATGATCTGGCTGGAGTTTTAATCCAGGGGAGTTGAGAGTTCACCCAAAGTTTTTGGGCATAATGAGGAGATGACATTATGGAATAGATTTCTTGCCGCATGTGCGGCATCGAAATGACCCCGTCCACGGGTTGATTTGGGAGGAGGGGAATCGGGCGCGAAGCGCCCGATTCCCCTCCTCCCACCACCATACCGGGAGTTTTGTCACCTCGATGGAGCTTGCAGCCTGCCCCGACCATTCGGGGACTGAGAGGTCTATTCGATGATAAAGATTGTTTTCTTAAAGAACTTGTCATTGGTATCGAAGGGAGAAATCTGTTTACAATAATCGTAGTTATTTAAATCAATAAAAATGGCAAAAAAAATATTGACTTTATGAACAGAAACTTATTAATTATCTAAATTGTAATTGATTTTAATACAAAACAGAAAATATGAACATCGCAATTATTGGACTTGGATTAATGGGAGGTTCGGCAGCCATCGACCTGAAAAAACGGGGCTTTGCAGGTAAAATAACAGGTGTGGATAACAATAAGCTCCATGCTGAAACAGCTTTGCATGTTGGTATTGTTGACGAAATTGCTTCCCTTGAAGAAGCCATCAATAAAAGTGACCTGGTTCTGGTGGCAGTACCGGTGGACGGTGCCGTGAAACTGATTCCCAAAATTCTCGATCAGGTGAAGAGCCAAATGGTCACCGATATGTGTTCGACCAAAGAAATGATCTGTCGGCTTGTGAAATATCACCCTAAACGCAAAAATTATGTGGCCGCGCACCCCATGGCCGGAACTGAGTTTTCGGGACCCTGGGCGGCAATGTCGGGTTTGTTTGATGGAAAAGCAGTAATCTTTTGTGATGCCGAAGAATCCGATATCAGGGCTTTGGCGGCTATTCGCAGAATGTATGAAGCGCTGAATATGCGTGTAACATTCATGAATTCCATTAGCCACGACCGTCACGCAGCCTATGTGTCGCATCTCTCACATATCAGTTCCTTTGCCCTTGCACTTACTGTGCTCGATCAGGAGCGAACCCAGAAACATATTTTCGATTTGGCCAGTGGAGGTTTTGATTCAACCGTGCGGCTTGCAAAAAGTTCAGCAGAAATGTGGTCGCCAATATTTGAGCAAAATGCCGAAAACGTTGTTGAAGTGTTAGAAATTTACATCAACAAGTTGGAAAACTTTAAAGATGCCATCAAGGATGGAAACAGGGAGAAGATTGACGAATTAATTAAAAAATCAAATAACATTAAAAAAATCTTGAAATAATGATAAAGACAATAAAAATACTCGAACAGTGGGGTTTGGGAAACGGTGTGAGGCCATTGATTATCTCGGGGCCATGCAGCGCGGAAACATCCCAACAAATGATGACAACTGCCAATGATGTTAAGGATTTGGGTATTGCGATTTTTCGTGCCGGAATATGGAAACCCCGCACAAGGCCGGGGTCTTTCGAAGGTGTAGGATCTAAAGGTTTACGCTGGATGCAGCACGTTAAAAGCGAAACAGGCATGAAGGTTTCAACAGAAGTAGCCAATGTTAGGCATGTGGAGGCTGCCCTGAAAGCAGGTATCGATATTTTGTGGATTGGTGCCCGCACCTCGGCAAACCCATTTGCAATGCAGGAAATTGCTGAAGCTCTGCGTGGTGTGGACATACCCATTTTTGTAAAAAACCCCATAAACCCTGATGCAGAACTTTGGACGGGTGCCATAGAGCGGCTTCAGAAAGTTGGCGCGGTAAGGGTTGGCGCTATCCACCGCGGGTTTTCAGCTTATGAACACAGCATCTATCGCAACCCGCCCATGTGGCAGGTTCCCATCGAACTTAAACGAAGAATGCCTGATTTGCCCCTGCTCTGCGACCCCAGTCATATTGCCGGAAACCGTAAGCTTTTGCAAAGCATTTCACAAAAGTCCATGGACTTGAACTACGATGGCCTGATGATAGAATCGCACTGCAAGCCCGAAGAGGCCTGGAGCGACAAACAACAACAGCTTACCCCCGCCGACCTTAAAATACTACTTGATAACCTTGTCATCAGGCAGGTTGCCCCCGAAGGAGCACCCGGAGAAACACTGGAAGAATTGCGCAGCCAGATCAGCTTTCTGGATGATGAAATGCTCGACATCATGCAAAAACGTATGGAAGTAGCCAAAACCATTGGCCGTTTCAAAAAGGAAAACAACATGACCATCCTCCAACCCAAAAGGTGGGAAGATATTATTTTGAGTAACCTCAAAAAAGGAGAAGAGCGCGACTTGAGCCACAGGTTTATCGACAAACTCCTAAGGGCCATCCACGAAGAATCCATCAGCAAACAAACGGATATTATGAATGCCGGAGATTAGGTGCCCAGGCAGTTGATAATAAGAATAGGGGATCAATTGTAAGAAATGAGAATGGCGATTTGGTTTTTCGGTTTTGGCAGTTGCCAAAAAGCAGGCCAGCTGTCATTGGAGCAAAAAGATACGATTGAGGCATTAAAAAAGAATACACTCCAAAATGATCAGAGCCAGATGGCCGCATACTATGCCGATATTGGGAACGGTGCTGGTCGACCACCATCAATATGACTCAGCATTTTACCTTTACGATGAATCCATCCGTATTTCGCGGCAAAGTAATTATGCTTTTGGCGAAATCGTGGCAACATTCAACCTGGCGAAGGCCAAATCCCGATCCGGAAATTATTCCGAAAGCCAGCGACTGCTTGGTGAAGTATATCAATTTTGTGCTACCAACAATATCACCGAAGGAATGTTGAGAAGCCTACTACCATCGATCAGGATTTTATTGCGCCCGGGCAGGCTTTTATGGTGAAAGTAGCTTCAAGTGATAATTTGCTTTTCAACACCAACATGCAGGCGCACAACACGGCAGCAGCTTACAAAAATAAAGAAGCATGCCCATCGGTCGAACTCACCATCACCGGCAACGGAAACTCCAATTCTACGACCTTATGTTTTAATGCAGAAATGACAGATGGCCTCGATCCTTCCTACGATGCTGCCAAGTTTAAAGGAAATCCAAACCTTGCCTTATACACAAAACTTGTGGACGACAACGGGAAAGATTTCGCCATCCAGGCTTTACCTGATAATGATATCGAAAGCTTTGTAATTCCCGTGGGGATCGATGTGGCCGAAACAGGGGTGTTTGAATTTTCCATTTACCAGGAACTCCTGGAAAATTACAACATTGTACTCGAAGACCGGCAGCAAAACACTTTTACCAATCTGCGCTGGGACAGCTATTTTGCCACCATCAGCGAAAGCGGAACAGGAAGGTTTTATCTGCATTTTAAAGATGCTACCGCCATTAGGGAAATCATACCTGAAACAAAAATTTCATTCAGTTTCCTGGAAGGGAAAATTGTAATCTATAATCCCGACAAGGAACAAGGAACAATAAGTCTGGTAAATATTTCGGGACAGGTGTTGGAAAGAATAAAAATAAGTGGTAGCGAAGAACAAGAATTTTCGATAAACCAAGCTGCCGGGATTTACCTCATATCCATTCAAACGGAAAAGGCAATCATTTGTAGGAAGGTCTTTTTAAGATGACAATTCACATAAAATAAGAACACGGATTGGACGGATTAGACGGATGCTCACAGATTTTACTTATCCGTGAAAATCCGTATGATCCGTCTCATTCGTGTTATCCGTGTTATCCGTGTTATCCGTGTTCATAAAAAAATCATAAAGTAAAGATTCTCACCTCACTTTAAACCACGCTGCATCATTTTGTGTTTACATTTATATTTGTTCTCGATTAGAGCAGGATAATAATACATATACGAAATGGTAAATATAAATCAACTAAAGTTTACAAAACTCGACAAACAAGGTTTGAATATCCTGGTTGACTGGGCGAAATCAGAAGGATGGAATCCGGGGCCTTATGATGCTGATGTTTTTTGGGAAACAGATCCCTATGGATTTTATGGATGTTACTACAACGACAAACTGATTGCAGGAGGATCGGTGGTTTCATACAATGGAAATTTCGGTTTCATGGGTTTTTTTATTGTGGAACCTGGATTGCGCTCGCAAGGCATTGGCCGAAAATTATGGGCAGAGCGCAGGAATTTGCTCCTATCGAGACTTAATCCCGGCGTACCCATCGGTATGGATGGCGTGGTGGCAATGCAATCCTTTTACAATAATGGAGGATTTAAAATTGCTTTCAGGGATGAGCGCTTTGCCAGGAAAGGCGAGAAATTTGACCCTGATCTGAATATTTCATTCATTGAAGGTCAGGACATTTCATCTATTCTGGAATATGACAAACAATGTTTCGGCTATCCTCGCCCGCAATTTATGAAGCCGTGGCTTAAGATGCCGTTAAGCAAGGCGTTTAAATATACTATGAATGATAAAATTGCAGGATTTTGTGTTTTGAGGAAAGCTACAAGCGGATATAAAATCGGGCCACTTTTTGCTGATGATGCTTTGGTAGCAGAAGCGCTTTACCAGGCTTGTCTTAATGCTGTCCCGGGCGAAGACGTTTTTCTTGATATCCCTGTTATTAATAAAGCTGCCCAAGCCCTAGTGAAAAAATATGAAGCATCCTATGTTTTCGAATGTGCAAGAATGTATTACGGTATGCCAACAAAACTTCCGTTAGATAAAATTTTTGGGATTAGCACTTTTGAATTGGGCTAGCTTTTTTTTTGGTATTGCTTATAAATTCCACATTCTACTGGTATTACCTTTTCCAAAAACATTAAAGGTAAATTTGTTTAACTGATTGATTTTAACGATTTTTGTGAGCAACAAAAACAATAGGCAGATGAAAAACTTTCTTTTACTCACAGTTATTGTAATATTTATATCGATTTCGCATACCCCATATTCCCAGTCACCAACAGCCGAAAAGCTTAAAAAAATCGAAAATTCTGACCGGTACAAAGAAATAGTTCATGTGTGGAATGACCTTGCCTTTGTGTATTTTAATATCGATAGTGATTCAGCCAAAATTGCCCTCGACCTTGCCTTTGAGCTTGCTAATGAAAAGAAATACATAACTGGTATTGCCCGCACCCTGATTGGTTATGGCTATTATGAAATAACACAGGATAACTATCCCAAATGCATTAAGTACCTGGATGAAGCATTGGAATTTTATAACCAGACCGATGAAAAAATAGTTTTCGACCCTGCTTATAATGCTTACGGCATAGCCTACCAGGCCGTGGCCGAATACGACAAAGCCCTTGAATATTATCAAAAATTCCTACGACAACATGATTGAACGGGGCAAGGATGCCAGCCCCATACTTGGAAACATGGGCAATATACAAAACGAGATGTTTAATTTTGAAAAGGGTCTCGAGTATTTTAACCGCGGGCTTGAAGGGGCTAAAAACACAGGTAATCCTTACATGATACTGCAGTTTCAAACCAATATTGCTACTGTTTATGCCGACATGAAACAATACAAGAAGGCTATTTCGATGTACCATGAAGTAATTCCCGAAGCGTTAAATCTTGGAATGGATGAAGATGTTGCCCTGGCTTATGGAAATACCGGCCTGGCATTTCATTACCTCAATCAATACGATAGTGCAGCGTATTACATCGAAAAAGCCATCCCCATGCTTACCGACCTCAATAAAGCAACTTTCCTGATACCTGATTTAAGTGTGCTGGGCGAAGTATATGCAAAAAAGGGCTTGTTCGCGAAAGCCAAAACAAACCTGGAAGAAGCTGAAAAGTTGGCCGACGAATTAGGCTCCATCGATAAGTTATCAGGTGTGTATAAATCGTGGGCTGTGTATCTGGAGGAAAAAGGTGATTTTAGGCAGACCCTCGTTTACCAAAAAAAACATTCAAACCTTGAAGATAGCGTACACTCTGTAGAGCAACAATCGAAAATTGCACGGCTCGAAACAAAATTTAACTTTCGCGAACAGCAAAAGGAAATCAAATTGCTGAATGTAGAAAACCGCCTGCATGTTGCTGAAACCTTCAAGGCATAAGCAGAAGGCTAACTTTTTTGTTGCAGGTATGGCCCTGTTGCTGATTATCTTATTGCTGATTATTTTTCAATACATCAAAACCAAAAAAGTCAACCGTAGCCTTACCCTGAAGAACCTCGAATTGATGAAGCAAGATAAAATTTACACGAAAACCAAAATCACCATCGACGATCTGGCCACCAAACTCAATACCAACCGCAGCTATCTTTCGCAAATCATCAACAGTCATTTCAAAACCAACTACAGGAGTTTCATCAATAGCTACCGCATTAGCGAGGCAAGGCGCTTGTTGGTAAACCCTTCGTTCGAAAATCACACCATCGAGGCCATTGCTACCGAGGTGGGCTTTGGCTCGAAATCGGTTTTTAACGAGATTTTTAAGCGCGAAACCGGCATTACCCCTTCCGTTTTCCAGCGAAACGCTAAGACCTTCTAATGTTGATATTTTTGAAGAGGCATTAAAAGATGTCGCCTAATAAGGCAATAAGGTTTGTGAAATATTGGCATATTGTCTCTGTACTAAGGTTGGGGAAAGAGATTCATCCATACGGATGCCCTGCGGTCGTACGGTCTAACTTCGTGTCGTAAGATTTTTAAGAAATTGCTGTTTAAAAATAAAAACCTTATTTCCTGCTTATTAACCTTAGTAACCTTGATATGCACCTAAGGTTCACCAACCTTATTACCTTATTTCTTGAACCCAGGATTTGAGTAAACTCAGGTTGAAGATTTATTGGTAGTATCTACGAAGGAAATTCTTATTTGACGACAATGTATTTACGATGGGGTCTGGAATTCTGACTTTACAAATTGAATTATTCAGGCTTAATAAAAGTATCGTTTGGGTCTATGAAGAAGTTTGATATCCATCATTCTGATGCCTTTACTCATTTTGATGTATAATAGTTGTATCAGTCTTAATGCATGTACTTTATAGTTAATTTTTGCAGTGCGGTTTTATCAAACCGCACTGCAAAAACTTGCATTAGGGTATCCCGGTGATATATCTTTGTTTCATTAATTTACAAACAAAAACACAGGAGGCAACATGAAAAATTTAATCTTACTTATCAGTTTTCTAACATTAGTGCTACAAGTATCAGTAGCCCAGCAATACACCAAAACCTGGACAGGTGCTGCAGGGGATAACAATTATTACAATGATGCCAACTGGGATCCATCAGGAGAACCAGGGTATAATGATGTTGTTGTAATTCCAAGTGGAACATCGGAATGTGTAATTGGGCCCACTTTCTTTGGTGCTGGCTTGAGTGAATTACACAATTTTGGAGAATTAACCCTGAACAACGTGAGAATGGAAATTGACAAACTACACAACACCAATCAAATAAACGTTAATGGTGAAGCAACAATCTTTAACAACAGCGAAGGTGGTGTTTTTAACAATCAAGGCAACATAGATGGGTCAACCCAAGATAGCGACCTTAATATTCATCAATTTAACCAAATTAATAACTCAGGTCAACTAAACATCGATGGCTGCCAAATGATTGGGAATAACATCAACAATACCGGAGATATTCTTGCCGGAGATAATGGTCTGAATATAACTACAGGCTCGCTCTACAACAATGGTACAATTTTTACAGCAGAGGACCCAACCTCTGTGGGGAGTGTGAAAATTGAAGCTAATACTGTTACCAATGACGGGATTATTAAAACGGGAGATTCAGAAGGTATGAATGGCGGAAGTATTGAAATTACTGCAGATAAACTTTTTAACAATAAAGGTAAATACATTGTTTCTGGAAATGGCGAAACCCCTGACAAAAACGGAAAAGTAATTTTAAACTGTGAGCGCATTGATAACAAAGGCATTATAAAAGCGGGTTATAGTTCCGGATACAAAGATAGATTCGAAACCTATTTTAACGAGGTTGCGATGTATGCTGATTCAATTTTTATGGAAGGGGACTCCGTAAAAATCGAAGCCGACACCATGCGCTTCGTTTTTGATTATATGAAACTTTCGGATATTACTGAATATGGCTCGCTTTACGCGGATGTTTGGATAGAATTTCTTGCTACCGAAAATGGCGTACTCGACCTCTCGGAAGGACTTGGCCAGTACATTATGAGCTGTGGAAACTACAATGGCATCCATTTTTACTGCAACAATATCATTCCGCCTGCACAGGGCATGAATTACATTTGCGATGTTCCGGCTAATGTTCATCCGGCAGATACTACCATTATTCAGGCTTCAATATCGAGCGAATATGTATATGATGATGCAGGGCATTCCGGGGCATTTTATGTGCATTTGAAAAACTTGGGCACAGGCAGCAGGGCTTTTGATTACAGCATTTCTTCAATAAATGGCTGGGCTATCGAAACATCGGGCAGTACTCAAACTTTGACACCTTTTCAAAAAGATAGCATTTTGATAAATTACACTATCCCCGAAGGTGCGTTTTCCCAAACTGATACGCTTACTGTTAGTTTATCTTCCGGCGATTTTTCAATATCAGCCCAATCATACATCCACTCTAACCCCGACAGTACAACCGCGATATTTGAACCTGAAAACTCAACTAATGGATTCGTAAATGTTTTCCCAAATCCTTTCAGGGAGAGCACAAACATTTCATACACGCTTCAATCTAAGGGCATTGTCCGGTTTGAAGTTTACAACATGAACGGCCACCAGGTATATTCTAACAAACTGGGTGTACAATCTCCCGGCCTAAAACAATTTGGTTGGGATGCACACGGAAATCAAGGTCAAAAACTCAATTCCGGAATATATTTCTATAAAATACTCAGCAATACAAAGCCACAATATTCGGGCAAACTTATCATCGAATAACAAACATCAGGTGGCGATCTCCCCCAAAAAGGTTGCCTCCTGCTTGGGGACGGGCGCGACTTTTTAGTCGCGCCTTTTTTCTTTCATCAAACTCCCTGGAAATTTTTGCTGAAAATGGCTTGGTTGAAATTGCAGGAAAATATTTATGGAGTAGAATAATTGATTGGAGGTTATAGATTTTTTACCACATCTTAAATCTAAAATCGTTAATCTTCAATCTGAAATTAAAAAAATAATCAAATGGAAAAGAACACAGATGACCCCGAAAAAACGGGGCAGGCTCGGATTGGACAGATACTCGCAGATAGAAAAAATCTTTAAAAACCTGTCTCATCCATTTTCAAAAAAAGGAATAATCGGAAAGTAAAGACGCACGGCCTGTCCCGGCACTACGGGAGCCATGCGTCTCAACTTGCCAAAAACAATCAAAAACAAAAAAGACAAGGCCATATAACCTTGTCTTTTATGCTTTGCTTACTATAAAATTTGTTATGCACCAGCGGCTGCTTCAGCAGCAGCCTTGCCCGAAAGAAACATATCGAGGTGGAAGTTTCCACCTTTGGAATCACCAACAAGCTTGATTTTATCAACAATTTCCTGAGCAAGACTCTCCTCCTCTATTTGCTCTGTTACAAACCACTGCAAAAAGCTATTGGTGGTATGGTCTTTTTCGGTAAGACAGATGTCAACCAACTCATTAATTTTTTTGCTTACGTACCTTTCGTGGTTCAGCACATCATTAAACAACTCTTCTAACGAATTGAACTTGGATGAAGGCTGTTCCAAAGCTGCAAGTTGTGCATGTCCGCCACGGTCGTTCAAAAAATGAACAAACTTTAGCATGTGCGAACGCTCTTCGTCGCTGTGGGTATAAAGAAATTCTGCCGCACCTGAAAATCCATTTAACTCGCACCATGATGCCATTGCCATGTAAATCCGCGATGATTGCTCTTCAAGCTCTATTTGTTCGTTAATTGCTTTTTCTAAATTTTTTGAAATCATTTTATTTTATGTTTAAGTTTCTATTTAGTAACACTATTATTGATCGAATGTTTATTCTACATCAATAAATGTATTGCTCTACATTTTTATTGTTGAACAAACATTTGCAATTTTAACAAAAAAGCCTGTGAGGGCAATTGCTTTTAAACTTTCTTAACCTGATTAATTCACAAAAGTAAATATGACTATTTTTGGAAAAATTCTAAACTATGGAGTGGCTGATTTTCTGGATAGTAATCTACCTTGTGGTAATTATATTTTTTACCTTACGCCATGTAAAAACCACCGACCTTGAGGCCTACCTTGTAAACAACCGGAATACCCCAACGCTACCTTTGGTGTTTACTACGCTGGCCACATTCGTGGGAGGTGGTACTTCCATTGGCTTGATGGCCATGGGTTATGAGTCGGGGTTTGCTGCAGTCGGGATTGGCGTTGCCTATGTGATCGGGTTTTTCATTTTATCGCGTTATGCAGGAAAAATCAATGCCGATGGTGTGAAAAGAAAAATCTACTCCTTGCCCGGCTTTCTTAATAAAAGTTATACCGACCAAAAACACCCCGGCTACTCGCGCATGTTTTCATCGGTGGTAAGTGGCGTTAATATTTTTATTTTTTTCTTTCTGCTGGCGGCTCAATTTGTGGGGATGGCCTCGTTGCTCAAGTTTTCCTTTGACATTGGGTTTCAATCGGCAGCCATCATTTCGTGTCTCATTGTAATTTTTTATACCGCTCTGGCGGGATTGTCGGGGGTAATCATCACCGACATGATTCAATTTGTTGTGATCCTACTGATGATTGTTTCCATTTTTATCCCCGGAATTTGGTCGGATACACTTGGCCTCACAAAACTTTCGGAACTTCCTGGCGAAATGCTAAACGGCACAAAATATGGCATCCTCTTTTTGGTGGGCCTTCCACTATTTCTGGCGCCCTCGGTGATGGTTCGGATGGATATCTGGCAGCGAATTCTGGCAGCGAGAAGTCCAAAAGTCGCCAAACGGGTGAGCATTATTTCAGGCTTCGGGATGTTGCCGTTTTATATTTTGTTCCCGCTCGTGGGCATGGCCATCCGGCTGGTTGTTGCCGATGAGATTGCCCCGCGTGATGTGGCCTATATTTTCCTTGAGCGTCACAGCAACCAGTTTATCCTGGGTTTTGCAGTGGTGGGTTTGCTTTCTGCATTGATGTCTTCGGGCGACAGCTTTCTTAACCTGATCTCCATTTCTGCTGTAAAGGACTTCGTGGGATGGAAACAGAAAACGCCGGACATCACTTCAAACAAAACCCAAAAAAGTGTCAGGTTTACTACTATCGTTTTTGGTTTCATCGCCCTTTTTATGGCGCTGTCTTTCCCGAAAATTGTTGATTTAATGGTGGTAGGACTTGCCACGATAGTAATTTTTGTGCCGGTAACTTTCCTTGCATTAATCAAACAGGATGTGCATAATTACCGAACTGCCGCACTGTGGAGCATCATCGTAGGTTTTGTTGTAAACCTGTCATTTTTTATTTGGGGAATTGCAGCTCCCGAACAATTTGAAGCCAAAGCTTCATTTATTCCCGGGTTTCTTTCGGCGCTGATTACACTCCTTGTCGGGATATTACTTACAAATAAAACGCACAGCACGAAAGTGTGAATCCATCGTACCCCCCGGGATATACTTTGTAATTATTCAAATTCATAAAGAAACTTATTTAGCGGGAGATGAGCGATCCCTTCGTGGCTCGCGCCAGTATATTCGTCCAGCGTAATTACATATTTTGGATAGTTATCTTTAATGGCTTTTAAATTACCAAATTCCCTTTCCATAGTTTGCATTTCGACAATGCGCAGGGCCACCTGGATGTAAATTTTCTCGCCATTTCTTTCCGCGATAAAATCCACTTCTTTGTCATTTTGTTTCCCAATTAAAACAGAATATCCCAGGAACTTTAAATGCAGGTAAACGACATTCTCCAATATTTGTCCCAAATCAAAAGGGGAAAACCCTACAACTGCATTTCTAATTCCAATATCATTGAAATAATATTTTTCGCCAAGTTCAAATACCTTTTTACCTTGAATGTCGGCCCTCCTTACTTTTGCAATCAGCATGGCAGTAGTAAGATAATCTATATAATTGAGCACCACATTAATTGAAATCCTGATGTTTTGAGATTTTAAAAACTTAACGATATTTCGTGCCGAAACTATATTTCCGATTTCTCCGGCAAGGTATCGTATCAATCGAACAAGGAACTCAACATTCCTTACCTGAAAGCGCGATACAACATCACGAAAAAGTATGGATTGATTTATATTCTTCAAATAATCAAAAACAGTATCATCATCCAGTTTTAAATGTATTAAGTAAGGTAAGCCCCCAAATTTTAAATACTTATCAATGCTGTCCTGATTATGGTTTAATTTATGAAACAATAAAAACTCGGGGTAGCTTAAAGCATAAACAGGTATTTCAACATATCTTCCCCCAAGGTAAGTTGCCAGTTCTCCCGACAAAAGATGTGCATTGCTTCCGGTGCAATAAATATCAAACCCACCTTCGGCAAGCAGGCTTTTTAGGGCTTTTTCGAATTGAGAAACTTCTTGTATTTCATCAATCATCAAAACATTTAAGCGATCATCAACAGACTTTGACTTTACATGTTCATATAGGAGCTTAAAATCCGTAAGCGACTCATATTCTATTAATTCTAAGTTAAGATAAATGATATTTACCTCGGGAAGAAGTCGTTTTATGCTATCCATGGTTTGATAAAGCAAATAACTTTTCCCAACCCTCCTTTGGCCAATAAATACCTTGATAAGATCCTTGCCAATGTATTTTTCAATTTGATTTTTGTATGTTTTTCGTACAATAAATGGTTTCATCCAATAAGTTTTATAAATGACACTTCCACAAAAGTACAACGATTTGTCATTTATAACAAACAAATGTTGTCTTTAATGCAAAATTGTCATTTAAAAAACCCCGTGCTTTGAATAATATCGTTGCGCCTGTCCCGACCAATTCAGCGATTTTATTAAACCTCTTTGATTTAGTAAATAGAAATTTAAACATCACATAAAGATGAATGTTTTGAAAATTAGATATGGCGGAAGTGAAATTCAAATAGCGAAACCTCCCGAAAAATCGGGGCAGGCTGTACCGGGTTTTTTTGAATCATGGTGATTTTATGAGCTACTATACCTCAACCTCCCGCATGGGCGGGACAGGCTGTGCCGGGTTGCTAAAAACTCAGTATGAGTTTAGGTATTGTAGTAAATCAATATCCCTAAAGAAAAACTACCACGTAGTGGTTGCGCTATATGAATGAAAAAAACTCAATAGCTTTCGGCATTTGATAAAGGTAATCATTGCCCCGATAGCTATCGGGGGTATAAACCACATCATTTAGTGCTTCCGCCAAAATTGATTTTAGAGAAACACTGACAAAGTGCCTGAATACCACTATTAAAACAACTACATTGCTATTGCAAACAAGCAGTAAAAAATCGCTGACCAATTCGGGGCTGCACCCCGTAAGTTTCTTTTGGTTCAAACTTATTTGTCAAAAATAGCCATTTCGTTGTCAAAAATTATTCCATCGAGACTTGAAGTGATTCGTAGGACACTACAACACCAAAACCGGCAACACCGCTTCGCAGCAGCTAATCCTCCAGAAACTCGTTGAACTTCTCATCGATGTGCTGGTTAAACCACTTGATGATTACCGACCGCCGAAAGCGCCACTCCTTTCCCAGCTTTGCTGCAGGAATTTTCTTTTCCTGAGCCCATGTGTAAATGGTTTGGGGCTTCAACCGAAGATACGCGGCCACCTCCTCAATATTCATAATCTCATTCTCTGGCAGGCTCATCAGCTCTTGGTTTTGAGGTTATGGTATCGCTTACCGGATTTTCACCAACAGGTTCTTCAATCTGTAACTTCTTTACGGGTTTTACCCCATCGCGCCAGCCCATTAAATCGCCCATACTCTGAATTACGGCAAGATAAAAATTACCCTCTTTTTCCCTGAAAATTTCCATGGGCAGGTTTTTATCCCCAACAAAAGGCCTGAGGTTCCATGCCAATTGCATCCCAACAAAAGCAAAAATAAATATCCAGAATTTAAAAATATTGATCCCTATTTTGGGATAAACACTTTTCTTTTCGCACGAAAACTTCAAGGCTTCAATAATGGTAAACATCCCGAAAATGCCCGAAAAAACAAAAATGCCCACATGCAAAAGTTTAAGAAAAGCGTAATTGTTGCCGGTGATCATAAAGAAAATAACAATGGGCGCAAATGAGGCCATGATGGTGGTAAGTACCACAAATCCCGACAAGATGGTGCTTACCATTTGCCCCAGCGACAGCCGCGAACCCAGCATGTACTGGATAACATAAAAGGCCGGGAAGCAGATAGAGAGCGCCAGCAGCAACAGGGCTGGAACCTTCAACCCCGTAACAAGGGCTTGCATCGGGCTGTTATAACTCCCCATCACCACACCATAAAAAAAGGCAAGGACAAATATGATGAGTGTTTGATAAAGCGTTGAGCGAAAAGTATTTTCATTGTTGTTGAGCTGCTCAAAATATGCTTCACGATTTTGAAAAACAGCAAATACCGACATTATTCCTGATTTTTTTTCCATGATTTCATTTTATATAAATAATTAGATAGATAACAGTGTAATACAACTTTTATTATCATTAAACAATAATAAACAATGGTAAACAGTAAAATAGGATTTCGTTTTGTTTTGTGGGTAGATAACTTGCCGGATTTTTGTAAAAGGGTAGCAGTTGGGGGCGATTAGAGCTTGGGCTGACGTTTTAATCAAATAACTCTTTTACGATTAAGCCAACCCATATTACCTGATGTTATTAATATCCGATTATAGAGCAACTCAACTATTCTATTGAGGAAAGACACCTTTCTATTGATTAGATTATATTACGCTAAGATCGCATCTTATGTTTGTATCCTAAAATTATTTACAAAATTATTATCATGAAAAACTTGACAACTATTTTTTTTGGGAAAGAACAAAGGTTTACTTCAGTGGCAATTCTGTGCCTGGTGCTGGTTTTACAAATTAACCTTGGTTTATCGCAAAACTTCCCAATTGTTGATACCGATCAGCATTTGTTTTATGATACACTAAATGAAATAACGGCACCTGCCCCCGGTGATGCTTTTTATGGTCAGGATGCCAATTACTCCGGGAACCAACCAAGCTACCAGGACAATGGCGATGGCACAGTTACAGATTTGGTAACAGGATTGATGTGGCAGCAAAGCCCGGATATGGACGGCGATGGCGACATTGATTACCAGGATAAAATGTCCTACGATGAAGCCATGGCCGGAGCAGCTACTTTTGATCTGGCGGGATACACGGATTGGCGTTTACCCTCCATCAAAGAAATGTATTCACTCATCATTTTCAGTGGCATCGACCCCAGTGGCTATCAAGGCTCAACCGAAGATTTGATTCCTTTTATCAACACCGATTATTTCGATTTTGCCTATGGCGATGAAAGTGCCGGCGAGCGTATTATCGATGCACAAATGGCCTCATCCAACCTTTATGTTGGAACCACCATGAATGGCGATGAAACAATGTTTGGAGTTAACTTTGCCGATGGCCGCATTAAAGGTTATCCCAAAGATCCTTTGCCGGGGCAACAAGAAGCTAAGAAGTTTTACGTGATGTACGTGCGGGGAAATAGCGATTACGGAATAAACGACTTCGAGGACAACGGCGATGGCACCATCACCGACAATGCAACCGGCCTGATGTGGATGCAGGATGATGATGGCGAAGGAATGGTTTGGGGAGATGCCCTGGGCTATGCCGAAGCTTTTGAGTATGCTGATTATGATGATTGGCGTTTGCCCAATGCCAAAGAATTACAAAGTATTCTGGACTATGAGCGTGCGCCATCTGTTACTAACTCTGCTGCCATCGACCCACTGTTTAATTGCAGCACAGTTATAGATGAAGGTGGAGAAATTAATTATCCGTTTTACTGGACTGGCACAACACATGCCAATTGGACTGAAAATGAAGGTGGCTTTGGGGCTTATGTTTGTTTTGGCGAAGCCCTGGGCTGGATGGAAGAACCTCCCTTTTTCAGGAATATCAACAATACAGATTTTTGATTTGACGGGCGGGCGGGCTTATTCTAATTCCAAAGAATTATCGCAGAACACGAATATAAATATCAGCGAGTTAAAGCCAGGGATGTATTTTCTCACACTTCAGAATGAAGGAAATAATTATTCGAGGAAGTTTGTTAAGCAATAATAACCCCATCCCCAACCCTTCCCCTTGAGGGGAAGGGAGCTGCCCACGCACTAACCACTCTATGGCCTGTGTGCTGGCATCCTCCCCCTTGAGGGGGAGTTAGAGGGGGTCATCTTGGGAATTTATTTTCTCACACTTCAGAATGAAGGAAATAATTATTCGAGGAAGTTTGTTAAGCAATAATAAAATTTAGATTAATCATGGTTGTTGCCCTGTACTGGTAACTATCGGGAGGTTCATCGGGCGCTTATCTTCTTCAATAACTACATCAGATAAATATTCATCACTGTGTCATTGCATAGTGTTTAAAAAAAAACGATATGAAGTCAATAACGAGTAAGTTTTCAGAATTAAGTTTAATTTCCTTATTCATAATATTAGCATTAAGTTTTTCTGCTTGCAATAAAGATGAAGATGATATTGTAGCGGATAATACTGTGGTATTTGACGATACAGAATTTGAAGCGACAGATTGGACAGCGGAAACACATAGTAAAGATGCAGATCCAAATTTTGATGAAGTATTTGAGGACAATGTTGTAAAAAGGCTTGATATTGTTATTACAGCAGCTCGCTGGCAAAATATGTTAGACGACATGACCAATCTTTACGGAACTTTTGGAAGAGGACATGGTACATTTTCTAATGATGATGAAGATCCTGTTTTTGTACCCGCAGAAATCTTTTACGAAGGTATCGAATGGTACAGAGTAGGCCTTCGGTTTAAAGGCAATTCAAGTTTGGCTTCCGCTTGGAGCAGTGGAATTCTAAAACTATCTTTCAAGTTAGACTTTGATGAGTTTGAAGATGATTATCCGCAAATAGACAATCAACGATTTTATGGTTTTAAGAAATTAAGCCTGAAAAATAATTATGAAGACAAATCGATGATGCGGGAAAAAGTAGCTGGCGACGTGTTTAGAAATGCTGGCTTAGTAGCATCACATACAGCTTTTTACACGCTTTATGTGGATTTTGGAGACGGTCCAGTTTATTTTGGAGTATATACTTTGGTTGAAGAAGTTGATGATACCGTTTTGGATACACAATTTTCAGACAACGATGGCAATTTATACAAACCAGATGGTGATACAGCGAGTTTTGCAGAAGGTACTTTTGACGAAGATGAATATGTGAAGAAAACCAATGAGGAAGAAGCTGATTTCTCAGATGTTGAAAGTTTATTATCGATTTTACATGATGACTCAAGAACAACAGATGCAGCAAGCTGGAGAACAAATTTAGAGACTGTTTTTGATACCGATGTGTTTTTAAAATATCTGGCAGCGAATACAGTCATCCAAAATTGGGATGCCTATGGGAGAATGACTCATAATTATTTCTTGTATAATGATCCGGAGACTAATAAGCTAACCTGGATTCCCTGGGATAATAATGAGGCACTGCAAGATGGAAAACAAGGAGGTTCGCTACCATTGAATTTTTCGGGTTTAAATGCATCTCGGTGGCCATTAATCGGGTTCTTGTATCAGGATGCTGTTTATAAAGCACAGTACGATAGCTATGTACAGGAAATTGTTAATGGGACTTTCAGTGTAAGTTTTATTCAATCTCAATATTCCACATATTCTACATTGATTGAGCCTTATGCGACCTCTGAAATTTCAGGATACACATTTTTAAATTCAAGTTCAGATTTTCAATCAGCGGTAAACAAACTTAACTCGCATGTTACAGAGCGAGCAACAGCAGTAAGTAACTACTTAAATTAATGGTTCAGGGCAACAAAAACCACTGTTTTTATAATTAACAATGGAGGATGAATAATTTCTGATAATCTTATAATGAACAAGATGCTCTTTCCAGGATATTGATTTTAAAATAATCATTTTGAAAACCAGGCAAACATACAAGCCATCTTTGATAAAACAAGCTTTGAGAGCAAGGTTGCATTTGTTGGTGGGAAGAAACAAAACCGGAATTTTTGAAACAGATCGTCCCATGATTTCTTCAGATTCAACGTCAGAGCATGTAAATGATGACCGTGGAGAATGCCTGGTGTTTGACTTCTACTATCCCTCGATCTCAACTTTGGGTTTGGATTCAGTAGGAAACGTAAATACCTTAATGAATCTTTATGAATCCATTGAAAAAGAAATTTAATAGGTTTACAATAATTTAATAACCACCAATCAAATAATAAGTATGTCGGTAAAAAGTATAAACGGATGCATCGGATGTGGAACATTCGTTAAAACATGCCCCACCGATGTTTTCATTGCAGGAATTCAATTCGTAGATAAAATCCCCCAATCCGTTGATCCCTTTTTTATTTACATCAATCAGGCAATACTTTTGTTTCATAAATATTAAAACAAGATATTATGAAAAGAAAAAAATTATTAAACGCAAAAACGATCCTTGCACTATTAATTGTATTTGTAATTGGATTTACAGCATGTGATAAGGATGATGACACAACAACTACTACGGAAACACCTGAAGTAAAAAATTATGTATTGCCTGCCACTGGCCAGGTAAAAACGTACGATGCCGTGGGTAATGTTATAACAGGATTACAAAGCGGAGATGCCTTTTACGGACAGGATGCCAATTATTTATCAGGGAAGCCGATGTCTTTTACCGATAATGGTGATGGTACCATTACCGACAATGTAACCGGTTTAATGTGGGCACAAGACCAATCAGGTGCAGGTATGGACTGGGAACAAGCTGCTACATACTGCAGTAACCTTACTTTAAATGGATATGATGATTGGCGTTTACCAACTATAAAAGAACTGTGGTCAATCAGGAACCAATCCACAGGTTGGCCTTATCTCGATACCGATTATTTTAACCTGGTAAGTGATGATGGCTCAGAACCAAACCAACAACATTCATGGTCGAGCAACAAATACCTGGTAAATACCCCGGAAGCTGCTACAAATGTTTCGTTTATTGTAAATGACTGGACAGGCCATATTAAAGCACTGGAGGGTATGAGGTATGTACGTGCCGTTCGTGGTGAGACTTATGGTATCAACGAATTTGCGGATAATGGCGACAGCACCATAACAGATGTTGCAACCGGATTGATGTGGTCGCAAGACGACAGCCAGGAAGGAATGGATTGGGAACATGCACTGGCTTATGCTGAAAACGCTACCTATGCAGGCTATTCTGATTGGCGCTTACCTAATGTTAAGGAACTACAATCTATCGTTGATTACTCGGGTGTGTTTCCTGCACTTGATACAACAATGTTTATTATTTCCGGAATAGTTAATGAAGCTGGCAACGATGATTATCCTTACTTCTGGACAAGTACATCTGCAGGCAGCGAAGCAGTTAGTGGCATGTATTTCGCCGATTATGTTGCTTTTGGTTATGCGGTTGACTGGGATGGGAATGATTTACATGGTGCAGGTGCAGTACGTTTTGATACTAAGGTTGAAGATGGGCCATCTCCTGATGATGAAGAGCGTATTTACAATTATGTGCGTTTGGTACGCGATGCTAATTAATAGTCATTAATTTATTTAATCATATTATTTTTAAAATTTTATAGATATGAAAACAATAAAATCAAGTAAAGTTGCCATGGTTACTGGAGGCGGACAAGGAATCGGAGAAGCCATTTGCAAAAGATTGGCAAAAGATGGATTCTCAATATCAGTTGCCGATTTGAACGGGGTAAATGCCGGTAAGGTGGCCAAAGCCATCAACCAGGATGGTGGGAACGCGATTGCAATTCAGGTAGATGTGGCAGACCGGGAAAGCGTGTTCGCTGCTGTGGAGGAAACATCAACCAGATTAAGTGGTTTTGATGTTATAGTGAACAATGCAGGGGTTGGACCCACAACACCAATTGATAGCATCACCCCCGAGCAATTCGATAAGGTTTATCGGATCAATGTAGCCGGCGTTTTGTGGGGAATTCAGGCTGCTCATAAGAAGTTTAAGGAATTAGGGCATGGAGGGAAAATCATAAATGCCACCTCCCAGGCAGGAGTAGTTGGTAATCCAGGCTTAGCCTTGTACTGCGGAACTAAATTCGCAATAAGGGGAATAACCCAGGTAGCTGCGCGGGATTTAGCGAAGGAAGGAATTACTGCCAATGCCTATGCCCCTGGAATTGTTAAAACACCTATGATGCTTGGCATAGCCCATGAAGTAGGCCAACAAGCTGGGAAATCGGATGAATGGGGCATGCAGACCTTCGCCAAAAACGTTACGCTGGGTCGCTTATCAGAGCCTGATGATGTAGCTGCAGGAGTATCTTTCCTGGCAGGTCCCGATTCCAACTATATGACCGGACAGACATTAATAGTGGATGGAGGGATGCAATTCCATTAAAAGGAACAAAAAAGCAAGTACAAAGCTTATTTGAAAAAACAGGATAAAAAGCAGCAAAAAAGATAATTTACCTGGGTACTTTTAATAATTAAATGAAATGGATATCAATAGCATAGACGGTTACAACGGATACGGGATATATGTTAAAACTTGTCCCGCCAATGTAATCCGGTTAAACAATGTTGGAAAATATTATAGATAAAAATTAATAATAAAAAAACTTATATTATGAAACACAACAAAACTATTCAGATGAAAATGAAAAAATTTATTAAGCAAAATTTGCTGAAACAAGTAATTCTTATTTTCTTAGTATTTATAGTAAGTAGTAGCTCAACTTTATTTGGGCAATCTATTACGTCAGTAACGCCAAATTCTGCCGCTCAGGGAACGTTAGGCCTTCTGGTACACAATATCAGGGTCAGAATTACCACCGGCAGACCTGCCTGTAGATGAAGTAATAATAGGAATAATTCAAGGAACTTCACTTGTTCACGTAAGTGAAACTGTAGTAACTGCCATGTTTAATATCCCTGCCGATGAAGAGCTTGGCTCAAAAGATGTTGCAGTAAAATTTATACCACCCATGGGTGATCCACTAATATTCTCTTTGACGGATGGATTCACAATAACTGAGATGGAAGATATCGCTCCTGTTATAGCAATACAGCCGGTATCCAGTGCAATAATTATTGGAGATCCTGCCTCTCTATATATTGGTGCTTATGGTATGACTCCTTTATTTTATCAGTGGCAAAAAGATGGGGTAGATATTGAAGGAGCTACAACAGATACATATACAATAGACTCTTTTACCCAAAATGATGTGGGCAGTTACAGATGTATAGTAACAAATGATTTGGGTACAGCTACATCTGATATAGCAGAGTTAACAGTGTATAGTCCACCTGTAGTTACTTCGGTAAGTCCAAATTCTGCTGCTCAGGGAACCTCAGATCTTCTGGTTACTTTCATAATAAGTGGTGACCCTGAAGTGATGCCTCCACCAGATGCTCCTGTTGATAATGCAGCAATAGGAGAAATTCAAGGAACATCGCTTACTCATAATAATACTGAAGTAACAGGGATATTTACTATCTCGTACAATGAAGAAACAGGGTCAAAAGATGTTGCAGTGACTTTTGTACCTCCACCTGGCCAGGGTGAGCCTGTAACATTTTTATTAGCTGATGGGTTTACCGTAACTGAAATGGAGGAAACAGTTCCCATTATAGTCACACAACCAATGTCTGACGCATTTATAATCGGACAATTCGCTTCACTTTATGTGGAGGCTTATGGTACTAATCCTATTTCTTATCAATGGCGAAAAGATGGTGTGGATATTCCTGATGGCACCAGTTCAAGCTATTCCATCAGCTCATTTACTGAAAGTGATGCCGGGAGCTATTTATGTGTATTAAGCAATGCTTTGGGAACAGTTACTTCTGATGAAGCTGAGTTGACTGTTGATACGACAAACTATGAAGGCACTTTTCCAATTGTTGCTACGGGTCAGGTAAAGGCTTATGATGACTTTGGTGAAGTTGTAACAGGACTGGAAGCAGGAGATCCTTTTTATGGGCAGGATGGCCATTACCAAAAGGGTGGACCCATTTCATATACAGACAATGGCGATGGCACTGTTACCGACAATGTAACAGGTTTGATGTGGGCACAGGATCAATCAGAAGAGCCTACGGTATTTGATGAAGCAGATGATTACTGTAGTAATCTTGTTTTAGCTGGTTATGATGATTGGCGATTACCTACTTTAAAGGAACTGTGGTCGATCAGAGACCAATCCACAGGTTGGCCTTATGTTGACACCACGTATTTCCATCTCGTTAGCCCTGATGGAGAAGAACAAAGCCAGCAGCATTCATGGTCTTGTAACGCCTACCTGGTCGATACTCCGGAAGCTAAGGAAGGGGTGAATTGGATAGTAAATGACTGGACCGGACACATCAAGGCCCTTGATGGAGCGAGATATATACGCCCTGTACGTGGCGATGTATATGGTATCAATGCATTTGTAAATAATAGCGATAGCCTTGTAAGCGATTTAGCTACAGGATTAATGTGGTCTCGGTTCGACAGCGAAGGGGGGATGAATTGGGAAGCTGCCCTGGCTTATGCCGAAAACTCTAACTATGCCGGATATGATGACTGGCGCCTACCGAATATCAAGGAACTGCATTCGCTCGCTGATTACTCAGGTGTATTTCCTGCCATCGACACTAACTACTTCCATATCACCGGGATTATCAATGAAGCGCTTAATGCCGATTATCCTTATTTCTGGTCCAGCACCTCTGCCGGTAACGAAACAGTGAAGTATTTTGCCGATTATGTTGCTTTTGGTTATGCAGTGGAGCATCAGGAACAGTCAACTCTCGGTGAGGATATCCACGGTGCGGGTGGATTACGCTTTGATACCAAAGTTGAAAACGGCCCATCTCCCGGTGATGATGAGCGTATTTACAACTTTGTACGTCTGGTGAGGGATGCGGAGGCACCATCAGGTATTGGCGATAATGAGAGCCCATTGCTGCAAGAATTTGAATTGGGTCAAAACTATCCCAATCCGTTTAATCAATCAACTACGATTAGTTTTACATTGACAGGCGTTAGCAAGGTTTCGCTAACAATTTACAATATTAGCGGATACCAGGTTGCTTCGCTTGTTAATGGACAATTATCAGCCGGCAATCATCAATTCCAATGGAATGCCAAAGATATACCCAGTGGGATTTATTATTACAGGTTATCGAGTAATTCATTTTCGCAAACAAAACGGATGATATTGGTGAAATAACCTTTGAATTTTTTATTAATAATTATTCAAAATGGCTATAGAATATATAAAAGGTTGCATCGGTTGTGGGACATGTGTAAAAACATGCCCCACCGATGTTTTACGCCTTGATCCAAATTCAGGAAAGGCAGTGATAAAATACCCTGCCGATTGTCAGATATGTCACTTGTGCCGTATGTATTGTCCGGTAGATGCCATTACTATTTCGCCCGAAAAGACAATACCTGTAATTGTATCGTGGGGGTAATCATGGAAAATCAAATCAGAAAGTACAATATCATTGCAGCCATTTTAGTCTTTGTTGGAATCCCGGTTCTTATTTATGCTCTGGGAGATTTCCCCCGGCGATCCTTGCTCAAGGAATCCATTTCGTTGCTAACGATCCTTTCATTTAGCCTTTTGATAGCACAGTTTTTTTTGGCTCGCAGCAACAAGAAAATGTTGAAGAGTAATAAAATGATCCGGGTTATCAAAATCCATAAAATTATAGGATATATTTTTGTGTCGGTAATCCTGGTTCACCCGATTTTAATTGTTCTTCCACGATATTTTGAGGGAGGTATCAATCCGGTAGAAGCCTTCACAATTATGCTCACCACCACCGATAGCACAGGGGTTTTATTGGGCATTACCTCCTGGGTTTTGCTGCTTATTTTAGGACTTACTTCATTTTTCAGAAATAAGCTAGCCATGAAATACAAAACCTGGAGGATGTTTCATGGCATTCTCTCGATGATTTTTATAAGTACTGCAACCTGGCACGCCATCGACCTTGGGTGCCACACCACTTTACCAATTTCAGTGTTCTTGCTAATACTGGCAACAAGCGGAATCATTTTGTTATTTATCACCTATTTTTTTAAAAACAAGGTAATTATTTAGGTGGTGGAATTGAATACCAAATCATCATGACCCCATCCCCGGCCCTTCCCCTATAGGAGAAGGGAGACCAGCCGCACAAGCCACTGCAGCGGTCAGTGCGACGGCATCCTCCACCTTCAGGGGGAGTTAGAGGGGGTCTTAGATTACGGCCATTTTATTGGGGACTGATAAAACATCTAAATAATTACAAAACAAGAACCAAAAGAAAAGGATTAATTAAGATGTCATCAAAGATGAAAAATATGTCGCGACGTAAATTTGTGAAAATGGCCGGGGGAGCTGCAGGCCTGGCTTCTGTTACCGCCATGGGAATTCCTCTGGGTTGGGCTGCCAACAAATCGGAAGTTAATATGGATATGATTGGAAAACAGGAAAACGAGACGGATGTGTTGGTTATCGGTGGCGGAATGGCCGGATTGTTTGCAAGTGTTAAAGCGCATGATGCCGGAGCTCGTGTAATGATGGTTTCGAAAGGACGACTGGGATCTTCAGGCCAAACACCTTTTGCAAAAGGAATGTTTGCCTACGATGCAAACGAGGAAGACATGAGCCTTGATGAGTTTGTGGACACCGTTTCACGTTCTGCAATGAATTCGAACAACCGTGTTTATACCCGGCAAATGGCGGAGCATTCCTTAGCCCGTGTAAACGAACTCAGGGATTGGGGATTTTTTGATTTAACACTCTGCCACAATAGCTTTATCAAACCCATCAACGAAAGAAATATTCCGGTAATTGAACGTATGCATGTTACACATCTCATCAAAGAAAATGGTAAAATTGCCGGTGCTGCCGGATTTAGCCTCGACGAAGAGAAAGTTTATTTTTTCAAAGCCAAAAGTGTGATTCTTTGTACCGGTGCAGGTGGTTTTAAACCCAACGGATTTCCCATCTGCGATCTTACTCACGATGGAACTATCATGGCCTATAATATTGGAGCCAAAGTAACGGGCAAAGAGTGGAACGATGGGCATCCTGGTCAGGCCACCAATGCCGCCGATTGTTATGATGGCTGGCATGGTACATTTGCACAAAAACCATCCACAACAAAAGTTGAAGTACATCACGATTTGGGTATGGATTTAAATTATATGGCTTATGTTTCGGGGAATCCGGTTCAAATGAGGGGCCCCGGCATGGAAAATGCCACCGCTATAAGTGGAGGGCCATACCGGCCGGAAGAATTTAGTCATTCCGAACCTCCACAAGGGGAACACGGCTCAGAGGATGGAGGTCCACCGCCCAAAAGAAAAGGCCCCAAAGACGGAGGTCCTCCCGGCATGGGTGGAATTTCTGTAGGTGGATCTTCGGCCGGTTTAGCCATACATAAATCTGAAGGATTGGTTCCCATCAACGAAAAATGCGAATCGAATATCCCGGGTTTATACGCTGCCGGCGATGCCTTGGGTTCATACATGAGTGGAGCTATCTATACACAAATTGGGTCTTCGTTGGCTGGTTCGGCGGTGCAAGGAGCTGTTGCCGCAGAAGCTGCCGCAGAATATTGCAATAGTATTGAAATGCCAATCCTAAGCAAAGCAAAACTGAACGATATTGAGGAAGAGATTCTGGCTCCGTTAAAACGAGAAGCGGGATACAGTCCGGCTTGGGTAACGCAAACCCTTCAAGGGATTATAATTCCAAATTTTGTTCTTTACATCAAAAAAGAAAACATGCTCAACGCTGCCCTGGCTTATGTTGAAGAATTAAGAGATCATAATATGCCCATGCTCAGGGCTGCTGATATGCACGAACTCAGGCTGGCACACGAAACAGCCAATATGATTATCAGTGCCGAGATGAAGCTCAAAGCTTCCATCATGCGCACAGAAAGCCGGTGTAGTCATTACCGCCTGGATTATCCGGAAATGGATAACGAAAACTGGCAGGCCTGGATCAACATATTCAAAGGAGAGGATGGCGAAATGCGGTTTGAAAAGCAGGCCTTTGGTACCTGGCCACAATCATAGAAACTGTTTTTAACCGTGGTGTTGAATTCGTAAAATCAACAGTTTTATCAGTTTATTCTTCTTCAGCCAGTTTCTTTATTTGTTCGAGCATTCCACCCAAACCTTTTTCTGTGTGGCACTTTCCCCCATCACTTGCAAAGCCTTGCTGTGTCCAGGTAAATTTTACCTTATCAACGCTAATTTCTTCGATTGAATATTTTACCAGGGAATAGTTTTCGGCTTTGTCTTCGAGCCCCGAAAAACCACTCCAATAGTTGTATTTCAACACTTCGTTTTCAAGACATTCTAAAACATTGCCCTTGTCTTTGTATTGCTGTCCATTGTATTCACCCTGAAACAATATTGGGCTACCAACTTTCCAGTCTGTGATGGTTTCGGTGCCAAACAAATAAACCTTGATTTTTTCGGGCTTCGTTAAAACTTCCCACACTTTTTTAGTTGTTGCATTGATTACGATACTTTTTGAGGCGATCAAATTTTTATCCATTGCGTAGATATTTATGTATAACACGTATTCATTTGTTGTTAGATGCAGTCATTATGAAAAATATTTTAAGCAGTGTCACCAAACCCTATTGAAGAAAGAAATGCAATTCCGTCTTAATGGGCGATTAACTTCCTACATTGAGGCATGCATTCTATCCACAGTCTTACTCATTTGCTTTAAAATAAAACCCGGAAAATAACGACTCATAAACTTCAATTGACTGGACTGCCCCGGGCATATTTCATATTTATCTTTTGAAAAGCCCTTTAAAAAATCTGCTACCATAGCCTGAACTTTCATGGTTGATATGCCTTTCATATCTTCTTCATTAGCATCGGCAAGCAACTCCGTTTCAGTAGCCGGAGGAGCCAATTCAAACACTTTGACACTTGTGTTTCTTAATTGCTCTCTCAGCGATAAGGTATATGAATGGAGCGCCGCTTTGCTTGCACAATATACCGGTGAAATTGGCAAAGGAACATAAGCCAGCCCGGAACTAACTGTAACGGTAGCAGAATTTTTATTTCCTTTTAGCATTGGCAGAAAAGCATCATTCATCAAAATGGTTCCTTTTACATTGATGTCAATTTCTTTTGTTAATTCACTTGCTGACAATTTATGATCTTGCAAATTGATTGTGGACATGATGCCTGCATTGTTAATCAAAATATTAAGATCGGGGAATTCTTTTTTAGCTTGCTGATACAGCCTCTTAATATCATCCGGTTTGCTAATATCGCTTTTAATGGTAAATACGCCTTTCAGTGTATCTTGTGCTTTTTGAAGCCTTTTTTCATTGCGTCCGGTTATAATGACTTTATTGTTTTTCTTTCTAAATTCTTTAGCCATCTCAAAGCCAATACCGCTTGAGCCGCCAGTTATTAGGATTGTATTTCCGCTTAGATTCATGATTTTCTATCTTTTTTTATTAGTAGTTAAAAAACGTTGAACAAATTGGATTGTTCACTTATTGACGCCCTAAATCGTTTTACCCCACGAACTATCTGAACTTTTATAGTTTTGTGGCAATAGCCAGCTGGCAGAGCAAGATTATTGTGGCGGCGTCGTGCCAGTCAGTGATGAATTGATCGACTTGTTTTTCCTTTTTCGTTTGCTGGGCAAGAATTTGAAGTGAAACAATTATGCAGATGAATAGAATGAGGGCTTTTTTCATAATATGCAGTTTTAAAATTCGCTGGCCATTAACCACAGCACATAAGGATGGGTTTGTAGCCTTATTATTAAGGAAGGTTACAATCTCATTAAAATACGGTCTTGATTAACGGACATACACAACTTCTGAAGCTGAAGAAATATTCTCCACAGGAAAACTATTAATCCACAAACCTAGTGCTTATTTACCTTCCCTTATTGATTCTCTTTTGTCAAGAACCGCTTCTTTAAATAATTTACGCTCTTCTTTACTGAATTTGAAAATATCATTTTTTTCTTTATTCTTTAAATAAGATACGCCTATCTTGAACATTTTTAGAGGAATTATACTTTCCTCATATTCAGCGAGTATTTCAGTTGAATTTTTCTCAATACTACGCAATCTTTCTGTTTCATAATCCTCAATGTTTATCAGAATGTTAATTAAGGAATAAGACAATGATTTCCATAGTAGTTTTCCCTTTTTCTCTTTTAAGATCAACTTAAATAGAAAATTAAAATATGAATTAATGAAAGCATCTGAGCCAAACCTGAAAAGGTTGTAAAAGACGTATTCAGTTAAAGAAATCGTTAGTAAATTATTATCAACCTTTTTAATCAGAACGGTGATCAATTCTTTACTTTTATTTGGATCATTAACCCTGATGTAGGTACCTAGCAAACTAGAGTTTGTATGCATATTATCAGGATTTAGTTTAAGCCCTGCATTAAAGGCATTAAAGGCACTATCAACTTCTGCAACTTTCAAAAAGGTCAATCCTAAACTATTATAATACCAATCATTCTTTGGGTTATTATCGATTGCCTTTTGATAGTTCTTAATTGCTTCTTCATATTTACTACTATCTAGTAATGCACTTCCCTTTTTAAAGTCTTCATAGGATAAATCTATTTGTTTAAGAGTACCCGTATCGGGAGTATGGATTATGTTATCTAATTCAATATAATTTTCGATTTTAGCAAAAATCTGATGGGCAAAAGAAATTTTCTCCTGTTCGGACTCACTTAAAGCAAGGTGGTACATCCGGGCTTCATTTTCGTATTTGTTTTTTTCTTCTTCATCCTGAAACTTAGCCCCATATCTAAACTTTAAGTACTGCACCTTTATAACCTGCTTGTCGTAATAATCACTTAAAAAGTCAACAAATAGTTTAGATATGCCATCCGGATTATCACTAATTTCAAAACAAATACGCATTAATGGTTCTTTCAACTCATAAAAAACATCTTTGCCGGACTTATTCTTATCTATCATTCCTTTTTCAAAAAGCAAAGAAAGTTGTTTACTTATAACATTGGGTTCAATAAAACATGCAATGGCAATTTCTTTCCCTCCTATAGCCCTGCGGTTCAGGCTAAGGTGTTTTACAATTTTTTGTTGTTGCGGTGGCAGGACGTTTATAAACTGTTCATAATACGGTTTCAGATCGTTCATTACTTTTATAAAAATACCCGAAAGTTCAGATTTGAAATCAGCTTTTAGAAAAGAGTAAAAAGCAACAAGTAAGCGATGATTACCTTCTGTAAGTTCATAAATGGCTTTTAGTTTACCCTCATATTCTTGTTTACCTATTTCATTCACTAATTCTACTTTACCCTCCGTTATTGCTATTGCTTTTAAGAAACTGACCGTTTCGTCAAAATCTAATTTTTTAAGTTGATAAACATTGAAGAAGTTATAAAATGGACTTTTACTATCTTGCAGGTTTGCAATAAGGTTTTGGCTGGTAGCAATAATACTCAGGTTATTGTATTGATGGATAAAATCACGAAGGCTTCTTTGCCCTTTAAGCCCAAGTGAAGCTAAGATTTTATCAAAGTTTTCGATTAAAAGGAATGTTATTCGTTTTTTCGCAAAATTCAATAGTATGTTCTTAACAAAAATCTCTCTTGTGTTAATGTCTTTAATTAAAGAAGCTTCAATAATCTGAGCTTCTAGGGCCTCACTGCCTATTTCGCTATACCTTACAAAGGACCTTATTATGCTTACCATCAAGTCTGTAAAATTGTTGATCCCAACTTCATCTTCAGACATATAAGCAATCACCAATTTATTAGATATATTTCTGTTCTTTTTCAAGCGGTGATACAGAACTTTAATAATATGTGTTTTACCACTACCTCTTGGAGCAATTATAAGTGATTGATAAGTAGTTAAATTTTCTGTTTTGCTTATGCAATTTTTCTCAATTTCATCAACCGTCTTTGTTCTTTCGGTTAATGTTTTTTCAAGTATTTCAGGCTTAACGCTTTTTGCCCCAAAAGTTAAAAGTGAGTTTATCATGTCAATTAATTTAAAATGCTTTATTTCTGCTCCACCACAATTTCAATAAGGAATATTTAAAATCAAAGGCTCTTTCACCGTGTTCAACAGTACGTAAGAGGTATCCGTCATTTTTAAGCCGTTCTATTTCTTCGTTGATTTCGAGTCGGTTTGTTTCGGTTGTATTCGATAATAAATTGTTCGCAATTTCTGTTTCAGTTACAGCACTTGTGTTTTTGCTTATATAGTTTAAAATATAAAGGGATATTTCTATGTTTGGGTAAAAATCTTTAATCCTGTCATAGAAATGCCTTATACTCTCCCTACCCATTGTATCATTTAATATTTCCCCGAAAGCATTATCTACCCCTTGCTGGTCAGTATTCTTTGACTTGGAAAGTTTATCAAAAACGACATCAACAAAATATGGAATATGGTTTGTCCTAACGCAAATCTGTTCAATTAATTCATCTGATAAATTCAACTCGCAACCAAGGGTTAGGCATTTGCCAAAATATAATGAATTATCATTCGAGAAAGGCTGAAGTTCGTGTTTATACATGTGGTTTAATGGGTCACCCATGTTATGCCCCTGTTTAGTAATTTTGTCCAGCACCAAATCAATTCCTATTGAACCACAATAAACAAACCTAATGTTTCCATACTCTTTTACGTAGGCTAGATTCCTTAAGAATCCAATTACTACAGAAGCCTCATTATTACTTATCTCATCCAAAAAAATAGAGAACTCATCTAAAATTATTACAATTTTCTTGTCCTTATGCTTTTCGGTCAGTTTCGTAAACAAGTAATACAATTGTTTTTGCCATGTGTATTCCAGCTTTTTTAGTTTCACACCTTGCACTTCTTCAACAACTTCTGTTGCTTTATTATAGAAAGTTTCCAAGTTTTTAAATAATCCTTCATCAATCAGGTTTAACTCTTTAACTCTGTCCAACAAACCTACCGCTAAGTTTTCTGGAGAAGAAATACCTTCAACTGGTTTATAAACTGTTATGAAGCCACTTTTGCTTTCAGCCTCCATCTTCCTTAAAATTGAACTTTTACCAAAGCGCCTTTCAGCAAAAAGTGCAATTCCCTGTTTTTCGAGGATGCTCCAAAACAAATTAATTTCTTCATCGCGGCCAACAATATCTTTTGGTGCAACCGCACCACCCGTACTGGGAGTAATTGGAATAATTTCTTTCATAATTAAAATTTTTGCAAATATAATACATTTTTACGTACGTCATTACCTTCGTGCGTTAAATTTAACGCACGTAAGCATAATGTGCTAAAAAGTACTCAATGAACATACATTCAATTTTTTAAAATTGACAACCTCATGCCGCGGTTATGATGTATTAACAGGAGTTTTTTTATCGATAAATTTTAATAAAACCAGAGGGACAGGTAGTCAAACCTCAAATTGATTAATTATTAAAAACTCTATTCTATATGGAACAACCTATTTACTACCTGTTATCCAGCCAATGCATATCTATAATCTAAAACAACTTCCCCCTAATCCGGATGTTTTTCAATTCCCAATTATCAAACGGCCAATTTTTTTCTTCCGATAAGCAATAATGAATCCCCATCTTCGAATTCTCTATACTTATCAAGAACCTGAATGTCGAAATGCTTTTCAATTGTTTTTAATTTCTAATAAATTCGCAAAGCTAATTTATCTTTTTTCAGTCGTGCTATTTTGAGTCCCGGGGCAAAAACCCTGCATTCGTTGATAAAATATACCTAAACATTGATTCCTTTTGGGTTTAGGTACAAATGAAAGTTTCTTTGTTGACGTAAATAATAATTCATCTTAAAATTTAAATATCATGAACAAAACATTCAAGAAAAACAAAGGATTTATCATTGCACTTTTTGCAATAATTTTTAGTGTTTCGCTGGCACAAGCACAACCTGGCGGACAACAACGCGGCCAGCAAGGCCCACCTCCAATTCCCAACACGAAACAAATTAAGAAAATGGTAACAGATGTATCCAAAGAGCTTTCTTTATCGGATGCCCAGGAAAAGAAAGTTTCAGAAATATACTTTGCGCATTTTGAAGAAGTAAAAGGAAAAATGGAAAGTTCCAACAGACCCGATCGCAAGGAAATGGAAAAGCTGGAAAGTAATTTTGAAAAAGAAGTGAAAGCTGAACTCACAAAAGACCAACAAAAGCAATTTGTTGCGTATTTAAAAAAACAGCAGGCGCAGCGTGGAAAGAGATAATTAAGGTTTAAAAAGTGTAGGATTAACCCCGGTTTCTGTAGTAGGGATCGGGGTGTTTATCGTTTGTGCTTCCTGATAAAAAAATCAAAGCCATTCCTTTTTTAGCATAGCGTAAACCACATCATCCTGCCAAGCTCCATTTATTAGCAAACTCTCTTTAAAATGCGCTTCCCTCCTAAACCCCAAGCGCTCAAGCATGGCTATCGACTTTGTGTTGCGTGGGTCTATCGAGCCAACGATTCTATGCTTATTTAACTCGACAAACAAATAGTTAATAACAGCTTTTATTGATTCCGACGCATAGCCCTTACCCTGTTGTGACTTTTCAAGAGTGCATCCTATTTCAGCCTGCTCATCATCTAAAAAGTGAATCCCTAAATCTCCAATGATATAAGAACTATCCCCGTGGATAATTACAAACTGAAACCAAGTGTCAACCATATTAATTTTGGGTGAAATACGTTTTAGAAAGGAGTTGAGGTCATCAATTGTTTTGGGTATCCATCCCTGGTATTTATTTGTCTCAGCATCGGAGCGATAGCGAAATATAGACATGGCATCATTTTGCCCCACTGGTCGAAGAATTAATCGCTCCGTTTTCAATTCTATTTTGTTAGGTTTTGCCCAATTCTCATTAGTTAGTAAGCTCATTGCTCGGTTTTAAAATTTCAGGCCTGGTGTTTTTTCTATCCCACAAGCAGTTTTGATAGCTGTAGGATGAAATCAAGACGAACGGTTAAGGTTTTAATCAATCGCTCCCCAAAAGTATTGAAAAGAAATTGAACCCGGATCAAATCCATTGAGAAATCCACCCCATTTGTTTAGAAAGAAACCCATTCTGTTGATTTGATTATAATATGCTAAGAGCGCATCTTATGTTTGTATCCTAAAATTATTTACAAAATTATTATCATGAAAAACTTTACAATTATGATTTCCAGAAAGACACAAAGCTTTATTTCGGCGGTGATCGTTATCATGGCGTTGGTATTGCAATTTAACAATGCTACGGCACAAAACTATCCCATTGTTGACACCAACCAACAAATTGCCTACGACACATTAACTGAAATTGATTTGCCGGCTCAGGGAGATGCTTTTTTTGGTCAGGATGCAAACTATGCAAGCAATCAACCCAGCTACCAGGACAATGGTGACGAAACGGTTAGCGACCTGGTTACCGGATTGATGTGGTCGAAAAGCCCCGACATGGACGGCGATGGCGATATTGATTACCAGGATAAAATGTCCTACGAAGAAGCCCTGGCCGGAGCCGCTTCTTTCGATTTGGCTGGCTACTCTGATTGGCGTTTACCTTCTATCAAAGAAATGTACTCGCTCATCATTTTCAGCGGCCTCGACCCCAGTGGGTATGAAGGCTCCACCGAAGACCTGATTCCTTTTATCAACACCGACTATTTCGATTTTGCTTATGGTGACGAAAGTGCCGGCGAACGCATTATCGATGCCCAAATGGCTTCGACAAACATTTACGTGGGCACAACCATGATGGGTGATGAAACTATGTTTGGGGTAAATTTTGCCGATGGACGAATCAAAGGATATGGAACAGGCCCCATGCCCGGACAAACAGGGGATAAGCAATTTTATGTGTATTATGTCCGCGGAAATACTGAATATGGCATCAACGATTTTGAGGATAACGGCGATGGCACCATTACCGACAATGCCACCGGCCTGATATGGATGCAGGATGATGATGGCGAAGGAATGGTTTGGGAAGATGCCCTGAACTATGCTGAGGGTTTTAGCTTTGCCAATTACGATGACTGGAGGCTTCCCAATGCAAAAGAGCTGCAAAGTATTTTGGATTATGAGCGTGCTCCTTCTGTAACAAACTCAGCCGCCATTGATCCAATGTTTAATTGCAACACAATTATAGATGAAGGTGGGGATATTAATTATCCATTTTTCTGGACCGGCACTACCCATGCCAACTGGACTGAAAATGAAGGTGGAGCCGGGGCTTATGTTTGCTTTGGAGAAGCTTTGGGATGGATGGAAAGTTTCCCTCCGGGTTCAGGTAACTATACTTTAATGGACGTACACGGTGCCGGTTCGCAAAGAAGTGACCCCAAAGTTGGCGATCCGGCCAACTGGCCTTATGGCAACGGCCCGCAGGGCGATGTGATCAGAATTTATAATTTCGTTAGACTCGTAAGAGATGCGGATTCTTCAACCGGATACAACGATTTAGAGTTAAATCAATTTGACCTTAACATTTCCCCAAACCCGGGTTCGGAACAAATCACAATAAACTTTTCTGATAGCAATATAGATATCTCTACTATCCAAATCATCAACTTATTGGGAGAAGTGGTCTATTCAGAGAACCTTGGAACAACTGGTAATATTACCATAGCTATTGCTGACCTGAAACCTGGAATCTATTTACTGTCAGCAGAATCCAAAGGTCAATTCATAATAAAAAGATTCATAAAAAAATAACCCTATTTAAAAGATTAAGCAGATGAAAAAACTAACTAAGCTCACAAGTCTGGTAATACTCTTAACTTTAACAGTCTTCAACCTCCCGGTAATGGGACAGGATTATAAATTGGTAGAAACCGGCCAGGTACAATGTTATGATGGAGACGGAAATGTTATCGCCTGTCCCTCTGAAGGCGAAGCACTTTATGGACAAGATGCACAATTTATAAGTAATATTTTTTCATATACTGATAATGGTGATGGAACAGTTACCGATTTAAATACCAGTTTAATGTGGCAGCAAGTACCTACTTCAAATGATTTCAAATGGCAGGAAGCTGTTGATTACTGTGATAATCTTGTGTTGAACGGATATGATGACTGGAGAATGCCAAGCGCAAAAGAATTATTCTCAATCAGCGATTTTAATTCAGGGTGGCCTTACCTTGACCTTAATTACTTTGACCTTGCCAGCGGCCAGATTACCAAAGATGAGCAATACTGGACCAGCAATTATTATGTAGGCGTAACCGTTGAAGGGGGTTCAGAATCAGCTTTTGGTGTAAACCATGTTACCGGACACATCAAAGCTTACGCTGCCAATGCCGGTGGTCCGGTTGGCGGAAAATATGTAAGGGCAGTTCGGGGAAATGTTTATGGAGAAAATGATTTTGTTGACAATGGTGATGGAACAATATCAGATAATGCTACCAAATTAATGTGGACACAGGATGACAACGGCGAAGGTATTGACTGGGAAGCAGCTCTGTCTTATGCCTACAATAGTGAATTTGCCGGCCATAATGACTGGAGGTTGCCTAATGTCAAAGAACTTCAGAGTATTGTGGATTATTCTTATTCACCAACTGCAACCAACCCGGACGATATTGGTCCGGCTATTAATCCCATGTTCAATTGTACACAAATTATTAACGAGTCAGGAAATGATGATTATGCCTATTACTGGACCAACACCTCCGCGCATTTTACAACAGGCGAACCCTATTATTACGCCTGGTATGTTGCTTTCGTAACAGCAGTAAATGGTGAAGGACTTGATTTTCATGGAGCAGGAGCAGTTAGGTTCGACACAAATTATGAAGGTGGCCCATTGGGCGAAGGTGGTGAACGTTATTACAATTATGTAAGGCTTGTAAGGGATGCTGATACTTCAACAGGAATGAATGAATTGAACCTGAACGACATAAACAGTATAGAGATTTATCCAAGCCCGGCAACTGATTTTATCACCGTTGATGTTGGGGCGTTTAACTCCGGAGCTTCCATCCTGCAAATTGTGAATTTATTGGGTGAAGTGGTTTTTGTGGAAAGTAACGATATAACCAGAAGCATGAACATAGACATCAGCACCTTCAACCCCGGGATATACTTTGTGATTATTCAAAATAATGGGAATACGCGTTCAAAGAAATTTATTGTGAAGTAAACCAGGTAAAAACACAGTGAAGTTTTATATTAGTTTTCAAAGGCAGAATCGGCAAAACGGTTCTGCCTTGTTTGTTAAAAGAAAAATACTCTGGGGGCATTTATCTAAATAATTTTATTGAGGTGTTCAACTGCTTACTTATTATTTATGCCAAATTTGTTTTTCTTGTTTTTGAACACGGATGACCCCGAAAAAACGGGGCAGGCACGGATTAAACTGATTTACACGGATCAGTGTTAATCCGCAACATCAGTGTTAACTTGTCCGACTACTATCGGATCCGTGTTCTTATCCCTAACTTGGACAAGCCAAAACCAAACAAGGTGATCATGTAAAACTTATG